>NZ_JNWQ01000046.1 GCF_000716875.1 Streptomyces novaecaesareae
GGTGCTGGGCGCCTCGGGGGTGGGGGCGGCCGGCAGGGCGGGGACGGCGCCGGCGCCGGGCGTCACCGAGACGGCCGCCGGGGTGGAGACCGGGGCGGAGGCGGCGGCCGGGGCGCCGTTGTCCGCCGGACCGCAGGCCGTGACGCCGACGGCGGCGATGACGGCCAGCGGAACAACCTTCGCAATACGGGCGATAACGGACGCGCTCATGTGACAGTCCCCCCAGAGACCTGGTGATGGTGGTGGTCGGATGAACGGGCGCCTTCCCTCGCGCCCCGAGGAGCCGGCCCGAGCCCCGGCTCCGCCGGCTCGCTCTCCCCGCCTCTCACCCTGATAGACGTCCATCCCGCCGGGGGGTTGCAGCCGGGTTCCGAATATTTCTCGCGAGCTCTCCCCGGAACGCCGAAAGGCGCCGCGACCAGGGGAAACCCCTCGTCACGGCGCCTCAAGGACGGCCCGCCGCAGGCTACTTGACGACCGCCACCGGAACGTTCTGCTCACCCAGGACGGTCAGCGGCCCCGGCGGGTACGGCAGCGTGGCCTGGACGGCCAGCGGCATCGTCCCGGGCCCGTCCGCCGGGTCCAGGGTCATCCGGTACGTCACCTTGCGGGTCGACCCCGGCGCCAGCGGGAACCAGGCCGCCTTGCTCACCATCGCGTAGTCCATGCCGCCCCCGATCGAGAGCGGCACCTGGGTCCAGCCGCCGCCGTCCTGGCGCTCCAGCGTGCCGGCGTTCATCAGCAGGACCGAGCTCGGCGGCGTCCCCGCGTACTCCTTGGTGAACACCAGCGGCTGGACCTGGTCGTAGGTCTTCTGGCCGGTGTTCCGGTACGTCACGGTGAAGGTCACCGGGGTGCCGTTGGCGTGGATCTGCTGCCCGGCACCCAGGCCGCCGTCGACCGTGACGGCGATGTCGTTGCTGCTGTTGCTGCTGCTCGACGAGGAACCCGACGCAGGCGCCTTGTGGCCGCTCACGTCCAGGCTGTTGACGATCGACGCCAGACCCGCCTGGTAGTCGTCCTTCAGCCCGTTCGCCACCACGAACACCTGGTCCGTACTCATCCCCCACAGCTGGGCCGTGAAGGTGTCGCCGGGCTTGCAGGTGACCTTCCACTGCGTCTTGTCGACCGTCTTCCCCGCCGTCGTCGGACGGCTCCGCACGGGCGAGCCGATCGAGGAGTAGCCGTTGGCGGGGAAGTAGGGGCGGCCCCAGATCGGGCAGTTCGGCTGGTGGCCCCAGCCGCTCTCCGCGCTCAGGTCGGCCATCGTGGGCCAGGCGCCACCGTCGAGCTCGTCCGGGCTGTTGTACGCCACGACCAGGACGCCGTACGGCTCGCACTTCGCCGGCGCCCAGCCCTGCTGCGGGTCCGTCGGCGCGCCCGGGCTCAGGACGCAGACCTGGCTCTCCGAGACCGGCACCGCCTTCCAGCCCGCCGGGACCTTGAACTTGACGCCGCGGAAGGAGTACGGGGTCGCCGAGCCGGCCGGCGGGGTGGTGATGGTGGACGACGGCGCGGAGGACGGGCCGTCGGCCAGCGGGAGCTCGGTCTCGGGTTCGCCCGTCGGGGAGCCGGTGTCGGTGGGGGTGGCCGTCGGACTGGGGGCGGTGGTCGGCTCCGCGGTCGGGCTGGGGGAGGTCGTCCCGGTGGCGGCCGGCGGCGGGACGACCTGGTCGTGGGCGACCGGCTCACCGTGGAAGGTGAGCACGCCGAGCGCCATCGCGGCGGCCAGGCCGAGCGGCACGGTGACGGCGTACACCGGGCGCAGTCGGCGGATCCGGGTCTTCGGGGGCGCGGCCGGGCGCAGGCTGTTCGCCGTGACCAGGGAGGCGCGGGCACCCATCGCCTCGCGGAGCAGCCGTTCGGTCGGAGTCTCGGCCGGCCCGTCGCCGTCGCCGCCGATCCGGCGGGGGAGCTTGTCGGTCATCGAACCTTCTCCAGGTGCTTTTCCAAGGCGTCCAGGGCACGACTGGCCGTGGACTTCACGGCGCCCCGGGACAGTCCCAGGGTCTCGGCTATCTGCGCCTCCGACATGTCGGACCAGTAGCGCAGCACCAGCACCTCGCGCTGGCGGGGAGTCAACTCCTGCAGGGCCACGAGCACCCGCCGGTGCTCGTCGTTGAGCACCGCGTGGTCCTCGGCGGACGGCGCGTCGGCCTCGTGCGGCGGCACGTACTCGCGGGCGGTCTTGCGGCGGCGCAGCATCGACCGGGCACCGTTGACCACCGAGGTCCGCAGGTAGCCGAGGGCGTTGTCGAGGTCGTCCAGGTCCTCGCCGTACCGCTGGTAGAGCTGGGTGAAGGCCTCCTGGACGACGTCCTCGGCCAGGTCCTGGTGGTCGACCAGCAGTACTGCCATCCGGACCAGGCCGAGCCGGTGGGCGTGGTACAGGTCGGTCAGGGTGGGCCGGTCGTCCGCCGGCTTTCGGCCGCCTCGCAGCAGCCGGAAGCCGGAACGGCGCTGCTTCGCCTGCTGCTCGGTGACGGGGCCGGCGAGCGGCTCGCCGACCTCCTGCGCGCCGAACAGCACGGCGATCGCGCCACGGACGGAGAAACCCCGCCTCGCTGCCGGCGCGACGGTCGGCCCGATGGCCATGGACATGTGCGCTTCCGCTTTCCCCCGGGACGGTGACGGCGTTCGCCGGACCGTCAGGACACCTGATCAAGATCGTGATCGGGGGGATCCTCCCAGCTGCTCTCGGCCCGGTCCCCTCCGCCCCCGTAGCAATGGACGTGTGGCCGGCGTGGAGGTTGCAGGCGGGTTCGAAGAAATTTCCGAGCCGGCCGGGGCGGCTACACTCACCGGCATTCCGCCACCCGTGAGCAGGGGGTTCGCATGACCGAGCAGAACGTCGAGGGCCCGGTCGGCATCGGTACGGAGGTCGGCCCCCGGTTTCGGCCGCGGCCGGTGGACATCGCCATCGGCCGGCGCCCCGAGCCCGTGCACGACGTCGCGGTGTACGCCTTCGACGGCATGACACCGTTCGAACTCGGCGTGGTGGTCGAGGTGTTCGGGCTGGCGCGGCCCGAGCTGACCGGGCTGCTGGCGGCCCCCTGGTACGGCCTCAAGGTGTGTGCCGACCGCCCCGGGACAGCACTGGACACGGTCGGCGGCTTCGCGCTGACCGCCCGGCACGGGCTGGACGAGCTGGCGGCGGCCGACACCGTGGTGGTGCCCGGAGTGCCGAACGCCTTCGGCGGCGACGTCTCCCCCGGGCTGGTCGCGGCGCTGCGCACCGCGCACGAGCGCGGCGCCCGGATCGTGTCGATCTGCTCGGGCGCCTTCGCGCTGGCCGCCGCCGGGCTGCTGGACGGCGGGGAGGCGACCACCCACTGGCGGTACGCCGAGCTGCTCCAACAGCGCCACCCGGCGGTGCGGGTCAACCCGGACGTGCTGTACGTGGACAACGGGTCCGTGCTGACCAGCGCGGGCAGCGCCGCCGGGATCGACCTCTGCCTGCACCTCGTCCGGCGGGACCACGGCGCCAAGGTGGCCAACAGCGTGGCCCGCCGCTTCGTGGTGGCACCGCACCGGGACGGCGGGCAGGCCCAGTTCATCGAGGCGGCGGTCCGCCCGGTCGAGGAGGAGGACGACGGGATCGGCCGCAGCATGCAGTGGGCGCTGGACCACCTGTCGTCCCCGCTGACCGTCCCCGTGCTGGCCCGCGCCGCCCGGATGTCGGACCGCTCCTACCTGCGGCACTTCACCGCCCGCAACGGGACCAGCCCGATGCGCTGGGTCGTCACCCAGCGCATCGCGGCCAGCCTGCCGCTGCTGGAGTCGCCGGACGGGACGGTGGAGGAGATCGCCGCGGCGGTCGGTTTCGAGAGCTCGGCGACCTTCCGCCACCACTTCGGCCGGGTGATGCGCACCTCGCCGACCGCGTACCGGCGCTCCTTCGGGCGCGGGGTGGCGTGACGCGGGTGGCGTGACGCGGGTGGCGTGACGCGACTCGCCGGTGCGGGGCGGCGTGACGCGGTTACGCGTTCTCGCGCCGGTCCGCGTTGGCGACGATGGCGTCGTGCAGCCACTGCGCCAGGCCCGGGGCGATGGTCTCGTACGTGCTCGTCCAGCGCGGGTCCGAGACGTACAGGCAGGCCAGGCCCCGGTGGATGGTGAACGTGCAGTCGTAGAAGTTCCGGCAGATGTGCTGCCGGTGCTCCTCGGCCAGGTCCGTGGCCACCGTGCCGTCGGCGGGCTCGCCGGCGGTGATCGCCTCGGCCAGGCGGGTGTTGAGCTCGGTCATCTCGGCTTGGATCCGCTGCCAGTCGGCCTTGGTGTAGTCGCCGGTGCGGCGCTGGGACTCGGCCCAGGCGGCGGTGTCGCCCCAGCGCTGCTCGGCCTCCTGCTCCCACTCCTCCTGGTAGCCCTCGCCGAAGATCTCGAACTTCTCCTCCGGGGTCAGCTGAATGCCCATTCTCCGTGCCTCCATGGCGTGTTCGACGGCTGCGGCGAGCTCCTGGAGGTGACTGATCCGGTCGGTCAGCAGCCGGTGCTGCCGCCGGAGGTGTTCGCTCGGGCTGACCGAGTCGTCGTCCAGGATCGCCGCGATCTCCTCCAGGGGGAATCCGAGTTCTCGGTAGAAGAGGATCTGCTGCAGCCGGTCGAGGTCGGCGTCCACGTACCGGCGGTAGCCGGACCGGGTACGGCCGGCGGGGGACAGCAGGCCGATCTCGTCGTAGTGGTGCAGGGTGCGGACGGTCACCTTGGCGGTCTTCGCCACGGCGCCGACCGAGTAGCCCTCACTGGTCATCGGAGTTCCTCCCTGGTGCTGACCACCACCCTCGGCTCTCACGTCGCGTGAGGGTCAAGCCCTCAGGACCCGGCGCCGACCAGCACCCGCTCGCGCCGCCGGGCCGACCGGCGCCCGCCGTCGCCCTGACCGGTGGCTCGCGGACGGCGGGGCTGCTGGGTGGGCCAGAGCAGCACGTACGCGGCCGAGACCACCACGAAGGCGAGCCGGACGAAGCCCCGGGCCGAGTCCGACGGGAGGAGCAGCGTGCCGCCGTACAGCGCGGCCAGCGCGATCCAGCTCCACCACGGGACGAGCCGCTTCTGCCCGACCGCGTCCCAGAGCAGGGTGCCGAGCAGGATCGAGGCCGTGTAGTAGGTGTAGACGCTCGGGTCGAGCAGGATCCGGGCGTCCGCGCCGAGCAGCACCACGGCCGGCCAGCGGCCGCGCCACACCGCGATGCTGCCGAGGCCGAGGCCGAGCGCGAACTGGGTCGGGCGGTCCCACCAGGGGGTGGCGGGGTCGGTCACCCCGAACCAGCGCAGCGCGGAGGCGGGCTGGTTGGGGATGGTGAACTTGGCGGCCGCCATGGTGTCCAGGTTGCCCAGGTAGAACGGCAGCCAGGCGACCGCCACCAGGGCGGCGAACCAGAGCGCGGTGCGCAGCCAGGCGGGCCGGGGCAGCGCCAGGATCAGCGGGGCGAAGGCGATCGCCCAGGGCTTGGAGTCCACCGCCAGCGCCAGGAAGATGGCGACCTGGGTCGGCTTGCCGCGGGCCAGGGCGTGTGCGGCCAGGGTGGTGAAGAACAGCGCGAGGACGTCGTCCAGGTGCGCGAAGCGGACCGACACCTCGACCCACATCGGGATGAAGGCCAGCCCGGCGATCAGCAGGCGCTGCTGGAGCCGGCGGTGGTTGGTGCCGGTGCCCAGGTAGTAGAGGGCCGCGGTGCGGCCGACCACGACCAGCATCACCAGGCCGAGCGCGGCGCTCGCCGCCTCGGCGATCAGCTGGCCGGTGTGCGGCGAGAACGGGGCGGTGAGCCGGGCCGCGGCCAGGCTGACCGGGCCGATCTGCAGCTCCGGGTGATGGGCGTAGAGCGACAGGCCGCCGTCGGCCTGACCGCTGAAGAGCAGCTGCTCGCCCTGGCGCAGGTAGTGCCAGGAGAAGCCGCCGCTCGGTTCGACCAGGAAGAACCAGAGCACCGTCCAGGCGACCAGCAGAACGTGGTGCCGACGGAACGGCAGTCCCGCGATGCGCCCGGTCGCCGCCTCGTAGTCGGTGGTGGCCCGTGCCGTGCGTACTTCCCGCACCTGTCCTCTCCCCGCCGGTTCCGCCCCCCTCCGGCCGGACATCCTATGTGACGGAGGAGTACCGTCCGTGCCGCCCGCAGGTCCGTCCGGTGGACGGGTGCGGGCGGCACGGGGTACTCGGCGAGTGCCCCCTGCGGGTCAGCCCTGCTGGCCCGCCTTGCGGCGACGCAGCACCACGAGGGTGCCGACACCGGCGACCAGGACGGCACCGCCGGTGGCCGCGATCGCCGTGGTGTGATCGCCGCCACCGGTGGTGGCCAGGGCCTTGTCCGCGGTGGCCGCGGAGGTCTTGGCCTTGGTGACGCCGCCCGGGGTGATCTTCGGCGGGGTGACGGTCGGGTTCTGCACCGGGAAGTCGATCGGCTGCGGGGCGTCGCTGCCGCTGTCGCCGGACGGGACCGGGGCGGTCGTCGCACCGGAGTCGGACGGCGAGGCGGACGGCGACGCGGACGGCGAGGCGGTGCCGGTGGCCGGGGTGGTCGGCGCCGTGGTCGGCGTCGTCGGCCCGGTGGTGGGCGTCGACGTGGTCGTCGCGGTGCCGCTCGGCGACGCGCTGGAGGTCGCCGAGTGGCTCGGCGTCGGGCTCGGCTTGCCGGTCTTGGTCGGGGTGGGGGTCGGGCTGGGCTTGCCGCCGCCGGCCTTGATGGTGAAGCCGGCGCCCTTGATCCCGTCGCAGCTGAAGCGGCCGTTGTCGTGCTCGTCGTTGGCGTCGGCCGAGAAGACCACCGGCACGACACCGGCCTTGCCCAGCGGGGCGTCCTTGGTGAAGGAGGCGCGGACCTTGATGTCGAGGCTCTTGCCCTGGGCGACGAAGAGCAGCGCGTCGTCGGCGGCGTCGCCGCCGCCGGTGACGCCGCCGAGGAACATCAGCACGGCGCTGTCGTCACCGTCGCCGCCACCGGGGGCGATGACGGCGGTCTTCCAGGTGCCGCCCCCGGGGAGCGAGGCCGGCAGCTGGTACTCCAGCTTGAGGTCCTTCGCCGCGAGCGAGCCCGCCTTGTTCTTGAACTTCAGCATCGGGTAGGCGACGAAGTCGGTCTTCGTCGAGTTGTCGATCCGGTAGGTGAACTCGCGGGCGTCACCACCGGCGAAGAAGGTGCCCGGAACACCGCGCACCGAGAGGTCGAGGGCCTGGTGGCCCGCCTTCTCGGCCGGGGCGGCGGCGGTCGGGGAGCCGGTGGTGCCGACGGCCATGGCGCCCTGGGCGCCGGCCAGCACGAGCGAGGACGCGAGCGCGGCGGCACCGGCGAGGGCAAGACTGCGACGTATGGACAAGGGAGACCTCACGGACGTTTCCGGGCGAGGCCCGGGCGCGAGGGGCGGCCGAAGACGCCGCGTCCCCCCGCGAAGCTGAAAGTGCGACGGAGAGTACCGAACGACCCGGCCGCTCCGGAAGGCGGGTGCCGCACTGTGACCGCGGCTTGGCCGGGGGGCGCCCGGTTCGTCCAACTCCGTCCGGTGGTAAGGCTTTTGTGCTTTGCCAAATGATGACCGGAGAGTGACGGGTACACGCCCGAAGGACCGTACCGTACGCACGGGCGTGGTGCCGGGCGCCGGCCCGGGCGGGTCGGCCGCCCGGACTGGGCGTCAGCCGTCGGGGCGGAGCGTCAGCCCGCGAAGAAGGACTTGGCCGCGACCAGCGCCCGCTCGTCGCGCAGGACGTCCCCCGGGCGGGTGCCGTTGCCGAGCAGCGCGCCGCCCCAGCGCATGCCCATGTACTCGGCGGTCAGCCGGAGCGTGCCGATCAGCGGATCGGCCATGTCGTCGCCGGTG
This sequence comes from Streptomyces novaecaesareae, assembly GCF_000716875.1. Lineage (GTDB taxonomy): Bacteria > Actinomycetota > Actinomycetes > Streptomycetales > Streptomycetaceae > Kitasatospora > Kitasatospora novaecaesareae. Next base: position 7,816 of record NZ_JNWQ01000046.1, read on the forward strand.
GCGAGGGCGGTGACGCCCCAGATGGTGCCGCCGCGCATCCCGGCGCGGAAGTCCACCCCGGGCACCCGGAACCAGGCGGACCAGTAGTCGAGGTAGAGCTTGGCGCTGGTCGGCAGCGAGTACCAGTAGAGCGGTGCCACGAAGACCAGATCGGTGGCGGCCAGGGTGGCGTCCAGCAGGGTCCGCTCGTGGCCGACCGGCTCGGGGTAGCGGCCGTCGCCGGTGTGCCGCAGATCCTGGAACGGCGGCAGCGGGTGCTCGCTCAGCCGCAGCCAGCGCTGCTCCGCCCCGTCGGGCAGGCTCGCCTCGGCGGCCAGCCGGGCCAGGCGCGCGGAGTTGCCGTCGGCGCGGGCGCTGGCGTCGAGGAACAGGAAGCGACGCGGCGCTTCGGCGTGGGGCTGCGGATCGGACGGCTGCTCGGGCTGCAGGCCGGACGGCTGCACGGCACGCTGGTCGGACATCGGAACTCCCCCGTGAAGTACTGCGGACGGAGGTGCGAGCAGCCGCCGCGTGCCGGTTATTCCGCGCCCGCGCCCCGGACGGCCGTCATTCGGGCAGCCCGGCCCGGCGACGGGCGACCGCAGCGACCGCCGCCCAGTCCTTGTCCCCGTCGCCGTGCGCCAGCGCGTCCAGGAAGGCGTCCCGCAGGATGCTGCCGAACGGCAGCGGCACGTGGCGCGCGGCCCCCGCGTCCAGCGCGAGACCGACGTCCTTGAGCCCGAGCGGCAGTCGGAACCCGGCCGGCTCGTAGCGCCGTTCGGCCACCATCGCGCCGTAACCGGAGTAGACCGGCCCGGGGAAGAGCGTGCCGGTGAGCATCTCGATCAGGTCGGTCGGCCGGACACCGTTGGCGTCGGCCAGGCTGCACGCCTCGGCCATCGACTCGATCGCGCAGGCCAGCAGGAAGTTGGTGCTGATCTTGGCGGTGTTGGCCTGCCGGGGGCTGTCGCCGAAGTGCCAGGTGCGCTGCCCCATCGCGGCGAACAGCGGCTCGGCCCGGGCCAGCAGGTCCGCCTGGCCCGCGGCCAGGATGTTCAGCAGGCCCTCCGCGGCGACCGGCGGCCGGCCGAGGACGGGCGCGGCGACGTAGCCGATGCCGTGCTCGGCGTGCAGCGCCTCGGCCCGTTCGGCGAGGGCGAGCGAAACGGTGGCCATGTTGACGTGCAGGGTCGCCGTGGCGCCGGCCAGCAGGGCGGGGTCGAGCAGCAGCCGTTCGACCGCCTCGTCGTTCGCGAGCATGGAGACGACGGTGTCGGCGGCGAACACCTCGGCGAGCGAGTCGGCCGCCTCCGCGCCCTCGGCCACCATGGCGGCCACCGACTCGGGAGAGCGGTTCCAGACCCGTACGGTGTGACCGGCCCGCAGCAGGCTCCCGGCCATGCCCCGGCCCATCGCACCCAGCCCCACGAAGCCGACCGTCGTCCCGGTCATCCGCGCACTCCCATCGCCGCCGTCGATCACTGCGGCCGACTGTACGTCAGGACGCGAACCGCCCGGGGCCCCAGGGTGCTCGGGCCGTACCGGGCGCTCAGGCTGCGCGGGCCGTTCAGGGCGCGCGGGCTGCTCAGGCGCAGGCGTGCGCCGGGAGCCGGGTGCGGTGCACGGCCGCTCCGCGCTCCAGCTCGGCGACCACCCGGCTGCGCAGCAGCTCGTACTGAGCCTGCAGCCGGCCGGGGCGGGCCGGGCGGGCGACCGGGCGGCCGGGGCCGACCAGCTCGTCGGGGCCGAACTGCTCGCGGGTGAGGTCGATCTCGAAGCCGGTGGCGAAGCGGTTCCACCAGTGGAGGTCCGTCCGGACGCCGTCGACGTGCACCTCGCCCATCATCAGCTCACCGCCGAGCAGGTCGTGCACCACCATCGCGGTGACCCCGCACTGGCCGCGGGCGGGATTGTCGGGATGCCAGTGGGCCAGGTCCTCGGGCGCACAGGTGTCGACACCCCAGGAGGAGCGGATCGCACGTTCGATGTCGTTGAGGGTCCACGCCGTCATACCGGGAAGCCTGCCACGCGGCACTGACAGCGGCACCGGCTTTTCGAAGGGTCACCCCGTGTTCTGCGGCGACCCTCCCGCCGTTCACCCGAACGAGTCAACGGCCCGGCCGGCCGGGCGTCCCGTCGCACGGGACGGACCGACCGACCGGGTCCGCCTCACTTGGCCAGGGCGGCGACGCCAGCCTGCGCGAACTGCTCGTCCAGGTCCCCGCTGGGCGCGCCCGCGACACCGATGGCCGCGACCGGAGCGCCCTTGGACTGCACCGGGGCGCCGCCGGCCAGGAACAGCGTGCCCGGGATGTCCTTGAGGTTCGGGGCCTGGGCCAGCCGCTTGGCCAGCTCGGAGGTCGGCGCGTTCCAGGAGACCGCGGTGAAGGCCTTGCGCTCGGCCGACTCGGGGGACTGCGGGCCGGAGCCGTCGCCCTTCAGCAGCACCCGGGTGACGCCGTCCCGGTCGACGACCGCGACCGAGACGTGCTGACCGGCCTTGTCCGCCGCGTCCAGGGCGGCCTGGGCGGCGCGGGTGGCGGCGTCGATGGTCAGGCCGGTGCTCTGGGCGAGGTTCTTGTGCTGGGTGTCGACCTTCACGGCGGCCGGGGCGGCCGGGGTCTCGGAGGTGTCGGCGCTCGCCGAGACGGCTCCCACGGTGGCGGCGGCGAGCGCGGCGGCGGCGACGGTGCCGGTCAGCACCCGGGTGCGCACGGAGGTCTTCTTCATGGTCCAGCTCCTCAGCAGGTCGGCAGGTCAGCAGGTCAGCGGGGTGGTGCGGGGGGATCGGGGGCCGCCGGGCCAAGGGGGGGGCGCCCGGCGGCATGCTTCGATCCTCCGGCCGAGGACGGCGCCGCCACATCGACGGTCCGGCGCGAGCGTCCGGGCACGATGGGGGACGGCCGCGTCAACCGATCGGCTGATGCGGCACCGGGCCGGACGGGCCACCATCGAGGGATCGGCGCAGGTCAGTGCGGACGCCCGACTCGTGCCCTGCCCGTGCGTGCCCCGTGCGTGCGCGCCCCGCCCGCGAACCGCCCGCGCGTCGCCCGTTCGACCAGGAGCCACCCGTGCCACCGCCCCGCACCACCGACCCCGCCACCGGCCCCGCCGCCGGTCGCGACGCCGGGGACCCGGACGCGGGCCGCCTGGCGCTGCTGCTGGACTCCGCCTTCGTGGTGCTGCTCGCCGCCTCGCTCAACCGCTACCTCAGCCACCACTCCGGCAGCGCCCAGGCCCCCTGGGTGGTCGGGCTGAGCGCCGCCCTCGCCGTCGCCCAGCCGGCCGGCTCCTGGCTCGACCACCACCGGCCGACCTCGTCGGGCCGGCGGCGACGGTGGCCGCCGGCGCTGGTGGTCGTGCTCTGGGTGGTGCTGGTGCTGCTCGCGCCGAGCTTCGCCTGGTGCGCCGTCCCGCTGATCTACACCGCGCTGCGGGCGCTGCCCGCGAAGGCGGCGATCCCGCTGGTGGGCGCCCTGACCCTGCTGGTGGTGATCGCCGAGATCCGGCTGCCCGGCGGGGTGGACGCCACGCTCGTCCTGCTGCCGCCCGCGGTGGCCGCGCTCGCCACCGGCGTCTTCCTCTTCATGGCCCGGCAGGCCGCCCGGCAGCGCGCGCTGATCACCGACCTGGTCCGCACCCGGCGCGAACTCGCCGCCACCGAGCGGCGGGAGGGCACCCTGGCCGAGCGCGAGCGGCTGGCGATGGAGATCCACGACACCCTGGCGCAGGGCCTGTCCAGCCAGCAGATGCTGCTGCAGGCCGCCGAGCGCACCTGGGACGCCGACCCGACGACCGCCCGCACCCACGTCCGTACCGCCGCCGAGGTGGCCGCCCGGAACCTGGCCGAGGCCCGCCGCTTCGTCCACGACCTCGCGCCGGCCGAGCTGGCCGACGGCCGGACGCTCGACCAGGCGCTGCGGGCGCTGGCCGGGCGGGAGTCCGCCGAGAGCGGGCTGCCGGTCCGCTTCCACCTGGACGGCGTGCCCGTACCGCTGCCCGCCGCCGCGCAGTCCGCGCTGCTGCGGATCGCCCAGGGCGCGCTGGCCAACGTCCGCGAGCACGCCGGGGCGTCGACGGCGGCGATCACGCTGTCCTTCCTCGGCGACCAGATCGTCCTGGACATCGCCGACGACGGGCAGGGCTTCGACCCGGACGCCGCCGGATCCGGGGGCGTCCGCGGCCACGGACTGCCCGCGATGCGCGCCCGGCTGCGGCAGCTGGGCGGCACGCTGACCGTGGAGAGCGCCCCCGGCGAGGGCACCGTCGTCTCCGCCGCGATCCCCCTGGAGCACCGATGAACCCGACCCCCGCGCGCACGGCCACCGACCGGACGCCTCCCGTCCGGCTGCTGGTCTGCGACGACCACGCGGTGGTCCGGGCCGGCCTGCTGGCCCTGCTCGCCAGCGCGGGCGACATCGAGGTGGTCGGCGAGGCCAGCACCGGGGAGGAGGCCGTCGCCCTGGCCGCCCGGCTGGCGCCGCAGGTCGTGCTGATGGACCTCCAACTCGGCGACGGCATCGACGGCGTGGAGGCCACCCGGCGGATCACCGCCGCCCCGGGCGGGCCGTACGTCCTGGTGCTCACCACGTACGACACCGACGCCGACATCACCCGGGCGATCGCCGCGGGCGCCACCGGCTACCTGCTGAAGGCCGAGCGGCCGGAGGAGTTCTTCGCCGCCGTCCACGCGGCCGCGCAGGGTCGTACGGTGCTCTCGCCGCCGGTCGCCTCCCGGGTGATGGCGCAGATGCGGGCGCCCTCGCCGCAGCTCACCGAACGCGAGCAGGACATCCTCGAACAGCTGGCGCAGGGGCTGGGCAACCGGGAGATCGCGCGGGCGCTGTTCATCAGCGAGGCGACGGTGAAGACGCATCTCGGGCGGATCTACGACAAGTTGGGCGTGGACACCCGGGCGGGCGCGGTGGCGGTGGCGAAGGAGCGCCGGCTGCTGCGCTGAGTCCGCGGCGGCCGGGCCGCCGCGGGCCCGCCTGGACCGGCCGTCGGCTGCACTGGGCGGTCGTGCCGTGTCACTGCGTGCTGTCATGATGCTGGGAATGTCGGGTTCCGGGCCGGCGCGCGGAAGGGCGCACCGCCCGGCCCGGTGTGCGCGGCCCGGCCGCCGGGCGCCGTGATCGGCCCACAACTGCCTGGTCCGGCGCCCTTCACGGGCGTACCGACCGGTCATCACAATGTGGATGTTTCGTGGATCTCGCTATTGACAAACCAACCACGCGGTTTGTTAGCGTGAGATCACGACGTCCCCGGGGGTGGGGGCTCGCCGGGGCCTGTGCGGACCGCTCTCGCCGGAGGGTGTCGCCAGGGGGGGAACGGCGGGGCTTGCCGGGGTGTCGGGGGGAGCGGCAGCGCCGAAGCCGCGCGAGGAGGCGGCGTGGAGCGAGTCCGGGGGGATTCGCTCCACGCCTCCCCCGGTCCCCTTCCGCCCTCCTGCCGCCACCGGCTTCCGCGCTCCCCGCTTCGCCGTTACGCCGTCATGCCGTCATGCCGTCGGGCCGTTACGCCAGCGCGCTCCAGTACGGGCAGCACACGTACGGCAGCGGCGCCGAGTCGCGACCGCCGTCCGCCGACAGCGCCGGGAGCCGCTCCGACCGGGCCACCCCGGGCGAGCTCGCGGTCAGCCCGGCCTCGCCCAACTCCCCGAAGCGGAGCGCCAGTCGGTAGCCGTCCGGGGTGGTCGCGGTGACCCCTTGACGGTCCCAGTCGGCGTTGAGTGACGTGATCGTCCAGCCGCGCCGCCGCCAGTGCCGCTCCACCACGTCCACCAGCACCGCCCGCCGGGGCAGCGAGACGACGGTGAGGATGTCCCGCCCCCGGGTGACGTACCAGTGCAGCTCCGACTCGCACCCCGCCGACCCGCGCCCCGGCTGGGACAGCCGCGCGCCCGCCCGGGGCACCGCCTCCTGCCAGGCCGGCGTCGGGGCGATGGCGTCCAGGGTGTCCTGGAGCAACGTCTCGCAGCGTTCGGCGGCGCCGAGTTGATCGACCGCCACCCCCGGCTCCGGCCCAGCCCCCGACTCCGCCTCAGGCCACCGGGCGGGCGCGGCCGACCCACGATCGGGGCGACCGCCCGGGCATCCGGTGTTCAGTTCGGCACCACCTGACTGCACAGGGCCCTCCGTACTCCTCCCGGTATTCAACCCGGGCGGGGATTCCATCACTGCTGGGACGGCGAGCGGGTACGGACAGTTCCACCCCCACCACTCCCACGCCACTCCTTCACGAGGCGAATTGCACTGCACGGTGCAGTTGAATCACTGATCTGCACCGTGTAGTTTACTTCTCGTGCCGCCGACGGGCCCGCCCCGCCCGGCCACCCCGCCCCGGAACGCCACCCGCCCGGAACGCCACCGCGGCCGGAGCCACCGCACCCCGGGCCGCCAACCACTTCGAGAGGACCCCGCCATGCCCACCATCACCGTCGGCACCGCCCGCATCCCCTACCGCGTCGTCGGCGACGGCCCCGACACCCTCGTCCTGGTCCACGGCACCGGCCCCGGCTCCGGCATGTGGGACGGACTGCTGGACGCCTTCACCGACCGCTACACCGTGCTGCTGCCCGACCTCTCCGGCAGCGAGGCCGCCGAGGACGACGGCGCCGCGCTCACCCTGGAAACCCTCGCCGCCCAGGTCAACGCCGTGATCGACGACGCCGGCCGCGGCCCCGCCGACGTCCTCGGCTTCTCGCTCGGCGCCGTCGTCGCCACCGCGGCCGCCGCCCTGCGCCCCGACCAGGTCCGCCGGCTGGTCGCCGCCGCCGGCTGGATCAGCGCCGAGCAGGACGAGTACCTGCGCCTCTCCATGGCCACCTGGCTGTCGCTCGCCGAACACCCCGGCGCCTTCGGCGACTACGCCACCCTCACCGCCTTCAGCCGCGGCTTCCTCAACCGGATCGGCCGCGCGGCCGTCGAGGCCAACACCGCCTACATGCAGCCAACTCCCGGCACCCTGCGGCACATCGCCCTGGACCTCAGCCTGGACCTCACCCCACTGCTCCCCCGCGTCCAGGCCCCGGCCCTGGTGATCGGCTGCACCCAGGACGCCACCGTCCCCGTGGAGAACACGCGCCGCCTGCACGCCGCACTCCCGGGCAGCGCCTACGCCGAGTTCGACACCGGCCACATCGTGCTCGCCGAGCAGCCCGAGGCGTTCACCAGGGCCGTCCGCGACTTCCTCGCCGCCGCCTGACGCCCGGCTGCGCGCCCCCTCCGCCCACCCGACCCGTCGGCACCGGAGCACCGGACGGAGCACGGCGCGGAGCGCGGGGTGGAGCACACCATCGCCCCGGTAACAAGTCCCTGCTCAGAAAGGCCGATTACCGCGCATGGTGATCCCAATAAAATTGACTGGACGTCAACTTCGGAGGTGAGACTGCCATGTCAGTTGACTTGGTAAGGAGCAGACCATGCGCATACTCTTCGCCGGCCCCGCCGCGGCCGGCCACCTCTTCCCGATGGTGCCGACCGCCCAGGCGCTGCGCGCCGCCGGACACGAGGTCCTGTTCGCCAGCGGGCAGCCGCTCGACCAGCTCCGGAGCGCGGGCTTCCCGGTCGTCGAGATCGGCGACGGCCGGACCCTGCGGGAGATGTTCGCGGAGCGTCTCGGCGGCGAGGTCGAATACGTCAACCGGGACAAGACGCAGGAAGAGATCTTCGACATGGCGGCCGCGATCTTCGCGCACGCCTCCCGCCCGGACGTCGACGGCCTGCTGGCGGCCGCCACCGGCTGGGGCGCCGACCTGGTCGTCCACGACCCCTTCCACGCCGCTCCCGCGCTGGTGGCGGCCCTGCTCAAGATCCCGTCGGTGGTCCACAACTTCGGGGTCACACCCGGCCTCCCCATGGCCAAGCTGATCGCCTCCCACTTCGCCGACGTCTACGAGCAGCACGGCCTGACCGGCCCGGCCGGCGCCACCGCGCTCAACGTCGGCCCGCTCGGCGGCGACCCGGACGGCCTGTCGATGCGCTACGTCCCCTACAACGGCGGAGGCGTGGTCCCGACGGAATTCCTCCACCCGGCCGACCGCCCGCGGATCGTCGTCACCCTGGGCACCGTCCTCGCCGAGATCGACGGCGTCCGCGCGGTCGTCCGGCTGGTCGAGTCGGCCGCCGAGGTCGACGCCGACTTCCTGCTCGCCGTCGGCGGCGCCGACCTCGCCCCGCTGGGCACCCTGCCCGCCAACGTCCGCGGGCTGCCGTGGGTCCCGCTCAACGAACTGCTCAGCCGCGCCGACGCATTGGTCCACCACGGCGGCTCCGGCACCATGCTGACCGCCCTCCAGGCCGGACTGCCCCAGCTGCTCCTCCCCCAGGGCGCGGACCACTACATCAACGCCGACGCCCTCACCGCCACCGGCGCCGCCCTGCGCTCCACCTCCGACGCCGTCGACACCGCCCTCCTCGACCGCCTCATCACCGACCCCGACCTCCGCGCCGCCGCCGACCGCCTCCAGGCCGACAACGCCGCCCTCCCCACCCCCACCGCCCTCGTCCCCACCCTCGAAGCCCTCACCACCACCCCCTGACCCCACCCCCGGCCAGGGCCACCCCGGCCCTGGCCCGACGGGCAGACGGCGGGCGTCCCGGGGCAGGCCCGGGCGGCGAACCGGGCCCGGACAACGCGAAAGCCGCAGGTCGTATGACCTGCGGCTTTCTACTACTGGAGCGGGCGACGAGAATCGAACTCGCGCTCTAAGCTTTGGGAATCTTTGGCCCTTCGGACCACAAAGCCCCCCTGACCCGCACCGATACCTGCGCATCCAGCCTGTCGGACACCCGGCGCAGACCGCTGCTGTCCGCCGTTCCCTCCGATGTCGCCGTCCCGACCATGACGAACTGCCAGGGAAGTGGTAGCGGGAATCCACCCTGACCTGGCTCAATAGCAGGATGGAGATCGGCGAGAGGTGGGCCTACCGAGCCCAGCCCAATTTGCTCGGCGGCGCAGTCCGCCAGGTGGAGATCGTCCGTGTCGGCGGCCCTCGCCGGACCTCGCAGGTGCATGTCCGGTTCCTCGAAGGCGAGGACGCCGGCCTGCAGGACTGGGTCGCTCCGGCGTCCCTGGTCGCGCTGTGGGACGACGTCGCGGCCTTCCGGGCCGACGACGACGCCGAACTCGCCCTCGCCGAGGCGTCCCGACAGGTGCGGAAGACCGCGGAGTTCGAGACGGCCCGGATGGTTCTCGGCTTCGCCCGACCCAAGAGCCGGCTGCGACTGCGCACAACCGTGGCCGATGCCGGCGTTCTGGAACTCACCGCTCTGGACGCCACCGCTGAGCAGTTCGGGCTCGACGCTGATGCGCTTCGGGCCGACCCGATGCTCCATGAGAACCGGACCGGCCTGTTCCTGGCAGGCTGGCCAGTCACCGAGCGGATCGCCCGGCGCGCCGCAGAGGTCCTGGCCGAGGACATCCTCCCGGAGGTCGAGCGCAGGCAGGAGGTTCTTGACCGAGAACGCGCGCAGCCCTCATGGCAGTCGTGGAACCGCCGCGACGACCGAAAGCTGCAGGCCGAGGCCGACGTGCTCGGGACCGTCCGAGAGTGGTGCGGCCATGAGCAGGTGGAGCGCTTCGACGAGTTGCTCGCGCTGCGGGCCGAAGTCGAGCGACTCGGCACGATCGTCGAACGGGCGTTGAAAGCCCTGCGCGACCGGGGACACGGTGTCATAGCCTCCACCATTGAGCGCGACCTCGGGGTCCGGGTTTCCACCCTTGGTCCCGAGGTACGGCGCTGACACCGCGCCACACATCGGTCTGCTGCCGTGACGGGGTCGGCTCTGCCGGCACTGACTCCTTCTCCGGCCGGTGCGGGTTCCACCCGTCGAGGAAGGGGCGGAGCTCATCAGGCGTAGGCTCGGTGTCGAAGACTTCTACGCCGAGCCCGCTTCGGGAAGCCGTCGGGTCGATCCGATTGGCCTGGGCCTTCCCCCAGACGGACCATTCCCGGAATCGCTGCGCCTCTGCCGCGTCGTCGGCCCGGCCGGCGGCCTCGTCCAGCGCAGCGCAGAACTCCCGGATCTCCCGCGCGCCTTGCCAGCGTTCCAGAGCCGACCCGAACCTCTCAAGGCGTGATGCCTCGGCGGCCTTGACCCGGGCTGCAGCGACAGCGGCCTCCCAGTCCCGCTGCCGGCACGCCCTCTCCTCGGCGGCCAGCCGCTGCCGCTCGGCTTCGGCCCTCTCCCGCTCCTCCCGCAGTCGGCGTTGTTCAGCCTCGCGTTCCAGCCGAAGGCGCTCCTGTTCCTCGGCACGTACCTTCAACGCCCGGAAGAGCGAAGTGATCTGCTCCTCCAACAGTCGCTTCGGCGAGTCGGCACAGTCCTTCTTCCAGCCGGCGCCGTATCCGTAGCCGCCACCGTGCGCCTCGACCAGCTGAAGGTCGAGCTCGCCGGACGGCTCGGACCGGTAGGCCGGAGTCACCCGCTGCCAGTCGTAGGTCTTGCGCCGTCCGCTGGTCCGGGGCACGAACTGGACCAGCTTCTGTCGCTCCTTGAAGCTCAACTCCCATGTCCTGCCGTGGACGGAGAGCAGTGGCCGCGGCTGTTTCCGCTTCTTGGAGATCGTCACGTCACCATGGCGTGCCAGCGCTTCCTGAGCGATGAGTCGGACGATCGACAGGACGCGGGGGAGCACCTCCTCGGAGATCTCGAAGGCACTGTGGTCTGCCGCCAACGCTGCGATCACATCATCCACGTCCGTGATGACCCGGCTACGCTGGAGCCGGATCCGGTTCCACTCGGTCTCGTCCAGCCCGTTGTCGCGCAGCAGACCGAGGAAGAAGTCACCCTTCTCCCGACCGCTGTACTTCAGCTGGTAGCCGTCAGGCGCGCACCTGCGAGCCGCATCGAAGGCCCGGCGCAGCCTGCCTCGTTCCTCCGGCGACGGATCGGGAATCCTCAGGATTCCCCCTGCCTGCCGGACCTGTTCGATCAATGCCTGACCGCTCGCCGCCCCGGATTCCTTCGGCGCTTTCGGCTGCTGTCGCACTGTTGGTGTCGGAGTGCCTGCCCTGGCTTCCGGCCGACCCGTATCCGCGGGCCTGCTCTGTGGCGCCGGACCGATGGAACCCTTCGCCTTGGGCTTGGTCAAGGGCTTGGGAGCCATGCCCGGACGGTCCGGGTGATGCCCGTGTTCCAAATAGAACCGGCCTGCATCGGTGATCTCAGCCTGCCACTTCACCCCTTCGCCCTTCGGCATGGAGATGAGGCCGCGCCCCTTGAAGGCACGAGCTGTAAGGGCGAACTCGGGCTCACCAGAAGTGACCGGGCTCTCGCCCCCACCGATGCGGTCAAGAAGAGCGAGCTGACGCTCATTGAGAGGTGACCAACGAAGCATGCTGCCGTCGTACCCCATCAGCACCAACAGAGACAACCACCTCGCGCCGGGGACCAAGCCTCGCGCAACCGCTGCGCGCCGAACACCAACGGCACTCGGGCTCTGGAGGCAGGACAGCCGAGGCTTCACTCCTCAACGCGATACGTTGGCACTTCCGACTCCAAGATCGGAAACGGTGGCCGCAGAGGCCTCGAAGTGGAAGGGCTGGGGTGGCAACGTGGTCGAGGACCTGAAGCACTGGGTTCGCGTACCGGTGGGGCCCGATGCGGCCCGATGGGCCACCCGCGGGCGGTGTCGACGAGTCCTGCTGGTCATCCACAACGTGACAGCGGCGACGCGGTTGCTCGATGTGCTTCCACTATTCCGCGATGATCTGCGCCTCCAGGTACTGGCGACCTGCACCGGCTCGTCGCCCTTCCAGTCGGGCGTCGAGGAGCTGCTGGCTTCGATGGGCGTGCCGGTCCTGCCTTGGGAACAGGCCCTCACCGTTCCCGTGGACCTGGCGATATCGGCGAGCTTCGGCGGCCAACTCGATGCCGTCAAAGGCAAATTGACAGTCCTCTCTCATGGCGTCGGATACAATAAAAAGCTGGCGACGCCGGACGCCGGACGCCGGACGCCGGACGCCGGACGCCGGACGCCGGACGCCGGACGCCGGACGCCGGACGCCGTGTTCGGGCTCGGGCCGGAGTGGATCCTCACCGCCGAAGGCGTCCCGATCGCGGACGCCATGGTCTTCTCACACCCCGAGCAGATCAGCCGGCTCGCCGAATCCTGCCCCGAGGCCGTGCCGACCGCCGTACTGGCCGGCGATCCCTGCTTCGACCGCATCCTCGCCACCCGGCACCACCGCGACCGGTACCGGCGGGCCCTGGGGGTGCGTCCCGGGCAGCGCCTCGTCCTGCTGAACTCCACCTGGAATCCGACCTCGCTCTTCGGTGACTCCGGCCCCGAGGACGTCCTCCCGCTCCTGCTGCCCCGGCTGACGTCCGAGCTTCCCGCCGACGAGTATCGGGTGGCAGCGGTCCTCCACCCGAACATCTGGCACGGCCACGGCCCCGGCCAGATCCGCCTCTGGCTGGACAAGGCCCGGCGGGCCGGGCTCGCCCTCGTCGACCCGCTCGAAGGCTGGCGCCAGGCCCTGCTCGCCGCAGACGTGGTCCTGGGCGACTTCGGTTCGGTCAGCTACTACGCCGCTGCCTGCGGCACCCCCGTGCTGCTGGGCGCCACGGACCCAGAGGCCCTCGGAGCTGGGTCGCCCGTGGCTGAGTTCGTCCGGGACGCGCCCCACCTCGATCCGTACAGCGCGCTGCTGCCCCAGCTGGACAAGCTGCTGGCCGAACACCGTCCCCTCGAAGGGCCGGCCACGCTGACCAGCTCCGTTCCGGGACAGTCGGCGGCCCTGCTGCGCAGCCTCTTCTACCGGATGATCGGCATCCCCGAGCCGACCGCCCCGGCGGTGCTCGACCCGCTGCCGCTACCGCCGTACGAGCCACCGCTCCGCACCGCTCCCCTGCGCGTACTCACCCTCACCACCGCGGACGGCACCATCGCCGTACGGCGCTTCGCCGAGCCCCGGTACGAACCCGACGGCGCCGAGGGCGAGGGTCACCTCGCCGTGCACGAGGACACCCTCGATCCCGGTGTGCTGGAGTCGGCCGACGTCATCTTCCGGTACGGCGAGCCCGACGACCCCCGGTTCGGCTCGCCCCACGAGTGGGCGGCCGAGGTCCTCGACCGGTACCGCTCCGCCTCGCTCGCGGCCTACGTCACCGGCCCTCGTGAGTGCGAGGTGCTGCACCGCGGCGGACTGCGGTGCCGGCTGACCTCCGACACCGCCGGAGATCCGGCCGCACACGCGTCGGCGCTGCTCGCACGGCTGCACACCGATCCGGCGGTTGTGGCACCGGCGCCCACCACCCTGACCGTCAGGACCGGCAGCCACCTCGCGCGGGTGCTCGTCACGGTTGTTCGGGAAGGCACTGGGCGCGCAGCCCGGCCAGGTAGTTGAGGTGGATGGTGGCGTTCTCCTGGCTCAGCAGCGCGACGGCCTCCTCGATCAGGGGTAGCGCCCCAGTGTGGTCGGCCGCGTCGAGGCGGAGCTCCGCGAGGTCCGTCAGCACCCGGGCGGTGTTGTAGCGCTCGCCGCTTTCGCGGAAGAACTCCCGTGCCGTGGTGAGCCGTTGCTCCGCCTCGTCGAACCGGCCGAGGCCTCGTAGCGCCCGTCCCCGGTGCCGGTGCAGCAGCGCACGGGCCCGCGGCACATCGGCGGCGCCGTCGTCGGCCGGGCCGATCCCGTCCAGCAGCCCGTCCGCCTCCTCGAAGCACTCCAGGGCCGGCCGGAAGCGCCACTGGCGCAGCCGCAGCAGCCCCAGCGACTCGACCGCCGTCGCCCGGCCGCGCGCGTGCCCGGCCCGGGCCTCGTCGTCCGCGGCCGTCAGCAGCTCGCGTTCGGCCTCCTCCTCCTGCCGCAACTCCATCAGGGCGAAGGCCAGTTGGGTGTGCATCCGGCCAGCCGTTCGGGTACCCGGACAGTGCCGGCCGGCGGTACGGGCCCCGGCCCTCAGCGCGGGCAGCAGGGCATCGTGGCAGCCGGCCTTGAGCTGCACGGCCCAGAGCGCCTCGACGGTCTGGCAGACCGTGTCGAAGCGGCCGAACTCCTCAGCGGCGAGCACGGCTTCCACCAGGTTGCCCGCCTCGGCCACCAGCGCGGCGACCGCCGTGCCCTCGTCCTCGTACGGGCCCGGCCCCAGCTCGGCGTACAGCGGGCCGAGGTGCCAACGTTCCTTCAGCGCCGCATAGTCGGCCCGAACGGCGAAGCGCAGGTACCAGTCCACGGCACGGGTCACGGCCGCGGCGCACCCCGCCAGGCCGTCCTCGCGGGCCGCGGCTTCCTCTGCGTGGGCGCGCACGGCCGGCCGGTACCGGTAGCGTCCGTCCCCGGTGCTCTCCAACAGCTGGAGATCCGCCAGTTCCGCCAGCGCCGACTCCGCCTCGGCCTCCGAAACCTCGGCCGTCGTCGCCACCACCGCCGCGTTCAGCGAGGGCCACGGTCGCAGCGACCCGAGCCGGTAGATCCTCGCCGCCTTCGCTCCGAGCCGCCGATAGGCCTCCTCGACGACGGCCCGCACCGGGGGTTGGGGATTCGCCGGATCGCCGCCGCCGAACGACGCCGTGGTCAAGTACGGGGCCATGGCTCGCAGGGCGAACGGGGAGCCGGCGCACCGCTCCAGCACCGAGGGAAGCGCGGCGCGGGCCGTCGCCATGGCCGGCCGTCCCGCCAGGTCGGCCAGCAACCGCTTGGCGTCCTTGTCGGACAACGGACCGACGGGGATGGTGACCGCATCCAGACCGGTGAGCGGACGGCGGGCGACGATCAGGGTGAACACCCCAGGCGCCGCCGTGATCAGCGGTTTGACCTGGGCCGCCGACTGCGCGTGGTCGAGCACGACCAGCAGCCGCCGGTTGGAGAGCAGGGAGCGGAAGAGGTCGATCCGGTCCTCCACAGCGGGCGGAACGTACTCCGCGGGTACGCCCAGGCGCAGCAGGAAATGCCGCAGAACCGTCGCAGCCGTCGGAGCAGTGCTCACCGAGCCGCTCCAGAGATCCGTGTACAGGGTCCCGTCCGGGAACCGGCCGGCCTCGCGTCCTCCCCAGTGGAAGGCGAGCGCACTGGTACCGATCCCCGCCGGACCGTGCAGGACAGCCACCTTCGGCAGACCGTCGGGCTTGCGGTCCGCCTCACGGTCCAGCAGCGCCAGCGGGCCCTTCCGGTCGGTGAAGAAGCGGGCCGAGGCCGGCAGCAGCTGCGGCACCCCGTGAGCGGCAGCCCCTCCGGTGCCCTTCCCACTCATCACAGCGGCGAGCGCCCTCGCCTGCTCGGGGCTGCGCAGCGCCTCCGCCACGAGCAGTCCCGCCACCGACTCCCGCTCGGCCTGCCCGACCGGCGCCGGCACCTCCCGCCCCACCGCCCGGGCCACCAGCCCGCCCACCGTCTCCCAGGCCCGCTTCCCCGCCTCGTTGGCCATCCCCGCGCCGGCCGCGCCCAGGAAAGCCGTCACCATCGACAACGACAGCGGATCCACCGCACCCACCCCCGGTCCTCCGTGGGGCAGAGGTTCACCAATGCCCCAGCCTGTTGCATCCGGCCCAACGGTAGCCTGCCGAAGCAAGCAGTCGAAGGGCCTCGGGCTGCCACGGCAATGGTGAGAATCTCGGCTCAGAGACCCGACCAGAACCGCGCCCGGTATCCCTCTGACGCAGTCAGACCTACCTGCGAAGCTCTGCCCATGACGGCAAACATCGCTCTCGACTCTCATCGGACTGCCAGATGTGGTGGCGACCCCTATCGTCTCAGTGATCACTGTGGCGGGTGCCCTCATCCTGAGGAAACTACGCATACCGACAACGACTGAAGACACTTCGACGGCAAACCGAACTGACCAGCCCGGCATTCCAGCGGAACGCGCCGACGTTCGACGACAGGATGTTCCGCCAACGCGTATCGAACAGTGACCTGTCTGTACCGCCCCTGGCACGGGCCGAACCGGCAGATAGGTCCCCCGGATCCGGCAATGACCTGAATTCGCTGGCCGGATGCGACTCACAGCCCGAGCAGCGTACCTATCCGGCGACGCGCGTCAGCACGGTTTCCCAATCTAGGTCCAGTCACTCGGAGGCCGATGCAATAGTCACGAATGCGTCGATTCCGGTTGGCGTCTTCTGGGTCGGCCCCTCTGTCCGCCAGTCAAGTTCTGTTCGGCGGCGAGCATCCGAGCGGGCAGCGAGCGCAGTGGCTGCCGGGCGATGACGGCGGAGAAGACCACCTCCGCCAAGTCCTAGCGGCTGCTCAGGTCGATCACGGAGACCGCCGTCGTCGAGATCCGAAGCGCCCGCCGCACACGAGCTACCTCCGACACTACAGCGGAGGTCTGCGAGGCCCAGCCGCCAGCGGTAGGTGGTGCCCGGCCAGTCTCCCGCCGGCCGGGCACCGCTTCCGTCGGCTCGCTCCTACTTCTGCCCGCCACCTCAGGTGCTGCCTACCGCCCCGTCGACCGACTCGCGTGACAGCCTCAGTCGTGAACTCAGTATCCTTCATGGCCTCCGACCAGCCCATGGAGCTTCTTCGATGAGCAACGAGCCTTACCTGCCCACGGAAACGCAGTACAGCGATCTGCGAGCGTTCGTGCGGAACCTCGAACGACAAGCAGAGCTCGAGCAGCGCGGGCAGAAGCTCGGTCCAGCAGTGAACTCCATCTATCTCGCATGGGACCGGATGGCCATCGGCTACGTCGCTCTACTCGGGAAGGAGCGGGCTACGCCCGAAGCAGTCCAGGCTGCAACTCGGGCATGGCGAATCGTTCTTGAGATGCTTGAGGTTTGGCGAGACAACCCGCTCCTGCCCGAATCGCTGCGGGAACCCGTGAAGGACGCGGCCAGGTACTACTGAGCGGGACGCGCTGGTCGCCTATCAGCCGGCCAAGTCATCCAGGGAAAGTGTGACCGAGGGAACGGCACCCGGATTGATGCGCAGATCCAGCCCACGTGTCATCTCGGTAAGCTGCCGCCCTGTCAACCTCATTGCTCCCGGCCAATGCGGCGGCAGGTAGCGCTCCGACGTGCACGCCTCCAGGATGTCCGGTCCGTCCGCGCCCGGCATGACATGGAGATTCAGGTGACCCGGTTGCGCAAACAGAAGCAGGTCGGAATCGAGGAGTGCCGCCTTCAAAGCCTCCTCGCTGCCGTACCCAGCTGCCGCCCACTGGAGCGCTTCCTCCGCTACATTCTCTGGTCTCGACCAGCCTCGCGACTGTGGCGAAGGTCGGTAGTTCGGGTTGTGCCGAAAACGAACCAGTTCTCCGTTGGAGTCGACCTGCCAGCCACCCATTACCGCGTAGCTGGGCACCTCTCCGTTCGGATCACAAGCCGGATCGATCGTATAAATCCAGCCCCCGCGCCGACGGCGAGCCTCGGCACGTAGGGCCTCGGCGATCGGGGGATTGACCGGGCCATAATGCACTGCCCATCCTACCTTTCAAACCACTAATCGAACTGCCGGACCACCCGAGACTAAGGCGCGGCCGGGTTGACCCCGTGAGCAGGTTTATATCGCGGGTTCGGGATCCACTCGACTGGACTCCTATTGTCATCCAATCGCCAGGCGCCCTTGACATTTTCAGCCTTGACGCCGCCAGGGAAAGCGATCTCGCTCTCATGGGCGTGGTTGTAGTCGAAATCCTCAAGTGTCTTGTTTATGTCAATACCACCGGGAGCATCGATCTCGTACTTGAAATTCCTCGGAAGGCTGTAGGCAGGATCCCGGGTCGCACCCACGAATATTGACTCACGGTTTGCCTGCGCATACCCCCAGAGACTGTAATTGTCGTTGTTCTGCGGCTTGAAGCCGGGGCTCCCGTCCCCGAATATCTCGTCTGGGTGCCGATCGTCGTAGCGCCACAGCGGCTCAGAGCTCTCACGCCAAACGGGTTTGTATCCGCGCGCACCGACATCGATCTTCTCGATGTCCACCGGAGTCACGGCCGCTTCGGTCCTGCCAGCGTCACGTGCGGCCTTCTCCGCAGCCTCCCGCGCTGCATTTTCGGCGGCCTCCTTGGCGGTGTCCTTGGCTGCGTTCTCGGCCACGGCGACGGCTTCGCGTTCGGCTGCGGAGACCGCGACACTGCCGCCTCCGGTTTCGGGGGCGAGTAGCAGGTTGCCGAAGAGTTTGCCGGCGGCTTCGGCCGGGTCGGAGCCCCAGCCGCTGCCGACGAGGCCCTTGACGGCCTCGGCTGGGTTGTTGGCGGCTGTACCCAGACCGGCTACGAGGCCAGAGAGACCCGTGGCGTACTCGGCGGGGTGCGTGATGTTGTAGGGGTCGAGCGGGTTCACGCTGCGCAGGAGCTTGTTCAGGTCGACAACGCTCTTCACGACTCCGCCGCCGAAGTGGACGGCGAGCTGCGGGACCGAGGTTGCGGTGTCCATCACGTCGGCCTTGAGGATCTCCGTCCGGCTCGGCATCGCCGGGGCGGACTCCACGAGCGCCTTGACAGTCGCCAGTGCCGTGCGGGCGGCCGAGTCACGCTGGGTGCGGGCGGTGTCCAGCTTGTCCTCGGCCTCCTTGAACTGGGCGACCGCGTCCGCAGGGGGCTTGAACTCGCCGGGGTTGGCCGGCGGGTTCCCCTGGCGCTGGTCGACCGGCGTCGCGTTGTACGCCTTCAGCCGCAGGTCGTAGGTCATCGCGTCGTTCATGAAGGTCTTCGCGGCGGCGTCCGTCTTCTTCTGCGCCTCCTTCCAGATCCGGACGGCGTCCTTGGCTTGATCCTGCGCCCAGCCGACCGTGTGGGCGTAAGCGGTCAGGGCGGCGCCGGCCTTCGCGAAGGAATCCGCCGCCGCCAGCCACTGCTTGGGCTGCGGGTCGAACTCCCGGCGGAAATTGTCAGCGGCCTCTCCGGACCAGTGGTCGATGTCCAGCCGGGTCAGGCCCTGGCCGCCCTTGTCGAACGCGTCGTGGAACTTCTGCAGGTGACCGGCGACCTCGTTCAGCTTCTTGGCGTCGCCGTGCAACAGTTCCTTCGGGTCGTCACTCTGACCGAGGTTGCGTTCGGCTACCTTGAGGCCGGCGTCGTCGGCGATGTCGTCGCCCCAGCCACTGACGGTCTGTCCGGCGCCGTGCAGGCCGGCCGCGTCGAGTGCCTCTCCAGCCAGGTGCCCGCCTTTCTGCAGGCCCTTGGCGACGAATTTCGTCCCGCTGTCGACGGCGTCGTCGACGAAGTCCAGGGCGTCTCCGAGGAATCCCACGACGTCACTTCTCCGCGGCCGGCGGGACGGGGCCGACCGTCGCGGTCAGCGTCATGTTGACGATGCCAGGTTTCTGGACCGCGTCCTGGGCCGCCTTCTGCCACTGCTGCTTGATGTCGGCTTCGGCCTTGTCGAACGACTTGCCTGAGTAGTCCGGGTGCATGATGTCGTTGATCGGGTTGTCGCCCCACACCTGCGACCACGACTCGTGCTCGACCTGTTCCTCGGTCAGGTGGGGGTTGCCGATCACGCCGGCCACGACGTCCTTCGACAGCCCGCTCGCGTACTGCTCCTGCTCGTAGTAGGTGCCGGCCGCCAGGCCGATCTTGCTCGCCGTGTCCGAGCCCTTCACCACCAGCGACCTGACCGCCCAGTTCCAGCGCTCGCAGAACTCCCCGAACGTCGTCGACAGCTCGTAGTCGCCGGCCTCCATCCCGCCCAGTTCCAGCTCGGTGAATCCGCGCCCACCCTCCGCGATCCCGGCCATACCGATCGACTTCAGCTCGGCGATCACCCCGTTGAGGCCGTCCGCCACCAGCTTCAACGCCTCTGGATCCGCCTGATAGCCCTCACCCAACGCCCACACCCCCCATCGTCACCGGCCCGTCCAGGGCCACCTCGTCCGGCACGATCCCCCGCACTGGCGGAAAGAGCATCGGCTCCTTCCCCGCCACATCCAGCGCGATCCCCCCTGGAACACCAAGCCCCGGCACTGCCACATCCAACAACCGGCTACCGAACACGGTCATGTACGGGAACCCGTCCAGCGGCAGTCCCTTCGACCGCACGAACGCTGCCAGCTCCTCCGCGGACGAGAACGCGAAGATCCACCGCAGACCCCCCTCGTCCGCCGTCCACACCGTCTCATCACCCCACAACGGCACCAGCACCGCACTGAGCCGAAACTGCGCCAGCATCACCGACGGATCCCCGGCCCCCGCCCGCAACATCCGCACCTGGTGCACCAGGCCTGCATTGCTCAAGTCCGCCCCCGAACATATTTAATGGAAACAGTATCCAAAGATCATGGACCTGATCCCAGAGTCGCCCTATCGCAGCGGCAGTCCTGACCGCGCACTCCCCGATCGCCGGGGCACCTCAACCTGGCCCGCACGGCACGCCCGACTCAAGCAGCGCCCGCTCACTGGTCGCTGCGCTGCTCAGCCAAGGGCCTTCTGGCACGCATCTGGCACGGCAGAGTCGGATTGGCCCGGACAACGCGAAAGCCGCAGGTCGTATGACCTGCGGCTTTCGGTATGGAGCGGGCGACGAGAATCGAACTCGCGCTCTAAGCTTGGGAAGCTCATGTTCTACCATTAAACTACGCCCGCCTGATGAGCCGTCAGAGACCGCTCGATCCAGTGCCACTGTACCCCATTCGCGACTGTGGTTGCACAAGGGGTCCGTGGGTGCGGCGGAGCGGGTGGGGGTGGGTGCGGGGGCGTACTGTGTGGGCCGCGTGCGAGTGCTCCGGCGGGTGGGACTGGGGGCGGCGAGCCACGGTGAGGAATGTCCGGAACATCCCCTAATGTGACGCTGTCCCGGGGCTCGGCCGCCGGGGCGTGTGAGTACGGGTGAGTACTGGGTTAGGGATGGGAAGGGGATCGATGGAGCAGCGCGCCGTCGTTCGTTGTGCCGAGGGGCACCTGTTCAGCACCACCACGTTCCCGATGCAGAACCTCGGTCCCGGCCGGCTCGGGCCCGGGCGGTTGATCCGCTGTCCGCAGTGCGGACGGCTCCGGAGCTCGGTGCTGGCCGACGTGCGGGAGCTGTCGGAGCCGCAACTGGCGCAGGCGATGCGGCTGGAGGCCGCGGAGTTCCTGGCCTGACGGTCGGCGGACGGGCGGGTGGGCCCCGGGCGGATTCGTCCGGGGCCCTTTCTTGCACGTAACCTCGAAGCGTGCTGCTCTCTGACAAGGACATCCGGACCGAAATCGACCTGGGCCGGGTCTCCATCGACCCGTTCGACCCGGCGATGATCCAGCCGTCGAGTATCGACGTGCGCCTCGACCGCTTCTTCCGCGTGTTCGAGAACCACAAGTACCCGCACATCGACCCCTCCGAGGAGCAGCCGGACCTGACCCGGCTGGTCGAGCCGGACGGGGACGAGGCGTTCATCCTGCACCCCGGCGAGTTCGTGCTGGCCTCGACGTACGAGGTCATCACGCTGCCCGAGGACGTGGCGTCCCGGCTGGAGGGCAAGTCGAGCCTGGGCCGGCTGGGCCTGCTCACCCACTCCACCGCGGGCTTCATCGACCCCGGGTTCAGCGGCCACGTGACGCTGGAGCTGTCGAACGTCGCGACGCTGCCGATCAAGCTGTACCCGGGCATGAAGATCGGGCAGCTCTGCCTGTTCCGGCTCTCCTCGCCGTCGGAGCACCCGTACGGCTCGGAGCGTTACGGCTCGCGCTACCAGGGCCAGCGCGGCCCGACGCCGTCCCGCTCGTACCTGAACTTCCACCGCACCGAGATCTGAGCCGGGACGAGCCGAAGGCACCCAGAGCGCACGCAGACGGGCGGCCACCCCTCACCGCGAGGGGTGGCCGCCCGCGGCGTTCTCAGGCCCGCTTGGGGCTGGTGACGGCGACCAGCTCGGTGCCGTCCTCGGAGAGCCGCAGCTCGGTGCGGAGTTCGGCCAGCTCGCCGAGGTGGTGCAGGTGGGTGCCGCCGCAGAAGATCTGCGCGCCGCCCTCGGGCAGCTCGCAGTGCCACTGCCGGCGGGCGGTGAGCTCGGGGCCGGGCACCTCGATGCGGACCGGGGCGTCGGCGGCGACCCAGGCCGCGAGCCGGTCGTTGACGGCCTCGGTGAGGGCAGGCAGCGCGTCGGCCAGGGCGGGGAACTCCTCGGTGGCGTCCACCGTGAAGCCCTTCTTCTTCAGCGACTTGCCGAGCCGGTAGGTGTCGGTGCTGGCCTCGGTGTCCATCACCGAGCCGGCCATCGCGAGGCTGTCGAAGTCCGGGTTGCCGAAGGCGTCCGAGCGGCCCGGGTCCTTGCGCCAGCGCGGGGCGAGCGCGGCGTTGAGGGCGAGGGCGAGCAGGTGGCAGCCGCTGTGCGAGGCGCTGAGGGCGCCCCGGCGGTCGGCGTCGACGGCGAGCGCGGCGGTGCGGCCGACGATGTCGCCGGGGTCGGTGCCGAGGACGTGCAGGACCAGCCAGGACCACTCCTCGTCGCCGCGCCGCACCGGGATGTCGGCGCCGACGAGCAGGGCGTCGTCCTCCGGGCCGACGGCGCCGGTCAGGCAGTCGACCACGGCCAGCTCGGTGCCGTCCACGGTGAGGGTGCCGTGGTCGGCCGGCTGGTCGGGCCAGGTGTGGTCGAGCGGATGGAACGGGGTCGCCTCGGTGACGACGGCGTAGCGGCCGTCGGCCAGCGGGTGCACCGCGAGCACCGGGGACTCGCCGGTCACCGCCCCGGCCGGGAAGCTGACGTGGGTGGTGGGGAGGGTCATGCCTGGCTCCGGTGCACTCGGGACGAAGAGGGTCGGCGGGCCCCGGCACTCGGCCGCGGCCCGCCCACCATTCTGCCCTTCGCCCGTCAGCCCAGGGTCGGCAGCTTGATCAGTACCAGCAGCGCGAGCAGTTGCAGCGCCGAGGCGGCGGCGGCCTTGCCCCAGGGCAGGTCGTGCAGCCGCCGGACCATGCTGGTCAGCAGGAAGGCGCAGAGCATCCAGGTCGCCCAGCCGACGACCTGGACGACGGCACTGCCGGAGGGCAGCACCAGGTCGAGCAGGAGCCGGGGCGCGTCGGTCAGCCAGCCGATCAGCGCGGCCAGGCCGACGGTGGACTTCCACGGGCCGTCGCCGCCCAGCTGGCGGGCCAGCGCGTAGGTGACCCCGCCGAAGATCGCGCCGGCCACGGTGAAGCCGACGGCGGCGGCGAGGATGCCGGTCAGCGCCACGGTGAAGGTCGAGTTGACGATGTCGTCGTGGGTCAGCCCGATGCCGAGCACCGCGAGCGCGCCGTACAGCAGCGAGACGGTGAGGGCGGGCAGCCAGACCTGGTGGTCGCGGGTGCGGTCGAACATCGCGGTCGGGCTGCGGAACAGGCCGACGAACAGCTCGCGCCAGTGCGGGCGGGGGCCGGCGACGTGCGGGGCGGACTGGCCGCCGGCGCGGTAGACCGCGACGTTGTCCTGGCCGTACCCCTGCTCCTGGCCGTACCCCTGCTCCTGGCCATACGCCTGGTCGTGGCCGTACCCCTGGTCCTGGCCGTACGGCGGCGGCTGCTGCCCGTAGCCGTCGTCGTAGGAGCCGTAGGAGCCGTGGGAGCCGTAGGAACCGTAGGCGGCGTAGTCCTGGTCCGGGTGCTCCGGGTAGGGCCCCTGCTGGAGCGGCTGCTGACCGTACGGGCCGCTGCCCGCGTACGGGTCGCCGACCGGGAAGGCCCGGGTGTTGCCGGGGTGGTCCGCCCCGTACGGGTCGTGCCCGTTGCCCGCCGGCTGCCCGGGCGCTGCCGGGTGCGGGGCCGTGAAGTACTCCGGCCCGTCCGTGCGTCCGTGCCCCCCGGGCGCCCCCGCCGGTGGCGGAGGGGCCGACCACCCGCCGTGCGGACGGTCGGCGCCCTGACCGCTGTCGTATCGATTACCAGCCACGCTCCGAAGGTACCCGTCCGGCCCAGTCCTCGTCGGCCCCGGACGAAGCCGGGGCCGGTTTGCAGCGAGGCTGAGACGAACGGGGCCGAAAGCCGCCCCGCGGCGTCAGCAAGCGGGACGGGGAACGGGGCGGGAAACGGGAGGCCCCGTTACCGCTGGGCGCTGACCGACGGCCCGTGCACCGCGGCCGCCGCGCTGGTGCCGGCCGGGCAGCCCCCCGGGCCGGCCGAGGTGCGGACGGCGCCGACCGGCAGCAGGGTGCCGCAGGCGATCCGGATGCCGTTCGGCAGCTCGTTGTCCGACTCCACGATCGCGCCGTCGCCGATCACGGCGCCGTCCAGCGCCGAGCGGTCGCCGATGGTCGCGTAGGCGCCCACGATCGAGTCCTTGACGAGGGTGTCCGGGCCGATCACCGCGCCCGGCAGGATCACGCTGCCCTCGACGATCGCGCCGGCCTCGACCACCGCCTCCTCGGAGACCACGGTGCCGCCGCTGAGCACCGCGCCGGGGTGGACGGTGGCGCCGGGCAGCAGCAGGGCGTCGCCGGTCGGCCCGGGGACGGCCGGGGAGTTGACCTTGCCGAGCACCAGGTCGGCCGAGCCCCGGACGAAGGCGCCCGGGGTGCCGAGGTCCAGCCAGTACGAGGTGTCGACGACGCCGCGCAGCAGCGCGCCGGTGGCCAGCAGCTCGGGGAAGGTCTCGCGCTCGACGGACACCTCCCGGCCGGCCGGGATGCGGTCGATCACGGACCGGGTGAAGACGTAGCAGCCGGCGTTGATCTGGTCGGTGACGATCTGCTCCGGGGTCTCCGGCTTCTCCAGGAACTCCAGCACCCGCCCGTGCTCGTCGGTCGGGACGAGGCCGAAGGCGCGCGGGTCCTCGACCCGGGTGAGGTGCAGGGTGACGTCGGCCCCGGCGGCCACGTGGCCGTCGCGCAGGGCGGCGATGTCGACGCCGGAGAGGATGTCGCCGTTGAAGACCAGGACGGGCTCGTCCGGGCCGCAGGTGAGACCGGAGGCCGCGTTGCGGATGGCCCCGCCGGTGCCGAGCGGCTCGCGCTCGGTCAGGTAGACCAGTTCGATGCCGTACGGGGTGCCGTCCTGGAAGTGGTCCTCGAACACCTCGGCCAGGTACGAGGTGGCCAGCACGACGCGGGTGACACCGGCGGCGGCCGCGCGGGCCAGCTGGTGCGCGATGAACGGGACGCCTGCCACCGGCAGCATGGGCTTGGGGGTATGGGTGGTCAGCGGACGCAGTCGCGTGCCCTTACCACCGACCAGCATGATCGCCTCGGTCATGGTCTGCGCTGTTCCCCTTGTGGTCTCTGCGGCCCGGCCCTGGCGGCCGATACCTCCGTCGGTGGTCTGGACCCGGCCGGCCGGCCGGGTCGGTCCCCGTCCGGCCCTGCGGCCGGAGCGGGAGGACCGGCGCGGAGCCGGTCCGGCGCCTACTGTATTTCCTTCCAACCGAATGCCCGTCCGGCGCCCGTGCGATTGGCGTCACGCGCCGTCCGGCCGCCGTCCCGCCGGACGTCGGCTCCGACGCCAACTGCCCGGCCCGGTAGGCGCGTTGACGGCGTCCACCGGGCCGGGCAGTTGTAGCAGAACTGTCGAACAGAAGGCCGTCGGACAGCGGCCTGTCGGGCGGCGGACCGCTACGCGTCCACCGTCTCCGGCCGGCCCTCGGTCTCGGCCGGCGGGGTGGCCTTCACCGAGTCGAGCAGCAGCTGGGCCACGTCGACCACCTTCAGGTGCTCCTTGGCCGCGCCCTCGTTCTTCTTGCCGTTGACCGAGTCGGAGAGCATCACCAGGCAGAACGGGCAGGCGGTGGAGACGATGTCGGGGTTGAGCGACAGCGCCTCGTCCACGCGCTCGGTGTTGATCCGCTTGCCGATGCGCTCCTCCATCCACATCCGGGCACCACCGGCGCCGCAGCAGAAGCCGCGCTCCTTGTGGCGGTGCATCTCCTGCTGGCGCAGGCCGGGGACCTTGTCCATGATCTCGCGCGGCGGGCTGTAGACCTTGTTGTGGCGGCCCAGGTAGCAGGGGTCGTGGTAGGTGATCAGGCCCTCGACCGGGTTGACCGGGACGAGCTTGCCCTCGTCGATCAGGTGCTGCAGCAGCTGGGTGTGGTGGATGACCTCGAAGTGGCCGCCCAGCTGCGGGTACTCGTTGGCGATGGTGTTGAAGCAGTGCGGGCAGGTGGCCACGATCCGCTTGGTCGGGGCGTCCTCCAGCGCGGCGTTCAGGGTCTCGACGTTCTGCGCGCCGAGCATCTGGAACAGGAACTCGTTGCCCAGGCGGCGCGGGGAGTCACCGGTGCAGGTCTCCTCCTTGCCGAGGATCGCGAACTTCACGCCCGCGGTGTGCAGCAGCTCGGCGAAGGCCTTGGTGGTCTTCTTGGCGCGGTCCTCCAGGGCGCCGGCGCAGCCGACCCAGTAGAGGTACTCGACCTCGGCGGGGTCGATGTCCTCGCCGATCACCGGCACCTCGATGCCGGTCTCCTTCTTGAGCTCCTTGACCCAGTCCAGGCGGGCCTTGGTGGCCATGCCCCACGGGTTGCCCTTGTTCTCCAGGTTCTTGAGCATCGTCCCGGCCTCGGTCGGGAAGTTGCTCTCGATCATCACCTGGTAGCGGCGCATGTCGACGATGTGGTCGATGTGCTCGATGTCCACCGGGCACTGCTCGACGCAGGCGCCGCAGGTGGTGCAGGACCACAGGACGTCCGGGTCGATGACGCCGTTCTCGTCGGCGGTGCCGATCAGCGGGCGCTCGGCCTCGGCCAGGGCGGCCACCGGGACGTCCTTGAGCTGCTCGGAGGTGGCCTGCTCGTTGCCCTCCACGTCCTTGCCGCCGCCGGCCAGCAGGTACGGCGCCTTGCCGTAGGCGTGCTCGCGCAGGCTCATGATCAGCAGCTTCGGGGAGAGCGGCTTGCCGGTGTTCCAGGCCGGGCACTGCGACTGGCAGCGGCCGCACTCGGTGCAGGTGGAGAAGTCGAGGATGCCCTTCCAGGAGAAGTGCTCGACCTGGGAGACGCCGAAAACGGCGTCCTCGGCCGGGTCCTCGAAGTCGATCGGCTGGCCCTTGCTGGTCATCGGGCGCAGGGCGCCGAGCGCGGTGCCGCCGTCCTCCTCGCGCTTGAAGTAGATGTTGAAGAAGCCGAGGAAGCGGTGCCAGGCCACACCCATCGAGGGGTTGAGGCCGATGGTGATCGCCCACGCGAACGAGATGCAGATCTTCAGCATCGCGAACAGGTAGACCAGGTTCTCCAGGGTGCCGTGCGACAGCCCGCCGAGCGCGGAGACGATCGGGTACGAGACCAGGTGCTCCGGGCCGTACGAGTCGACGCCGGCCAGGGCGCCCTCCAGCGCGCGCAGCATCAGGATGCAGAGGCCGATGCCGAGGATCGTGTACTCGACGTAGAAGGCCTGCCAGGCGATCGAGCCGGCGAACCGGGACTTGCGGCCCGACCTGGACGGCAGGCTCATCAGCCGGATCACGATCAGGGTCGCGATGCCCAGCGTGGTCAGGGTGCCGACGAGCTCGACGAAGAGCTGCCAGATCATCCAGTGGCCGATGATCGGCAGTTCCCACTCGGCGTCGAAGAGCTGGCCCATCGCGTTGACGATGGTCAGCACCAGGCTGAAGAAGCCGACGGCGACGAACCAGTGGGCGATGCCGACGATCCCCCAGCGGTTCATCCTGGTGTGACCGACGAACTCGACGGCGACGGTCTTCACGCGCTGGGCGGGCTTGCCGAAACGGGTGGAGTCCGGCGCGCCGGCCAGCACCACCTTAAAGATGTGCCACGCCGCACGAAGGGCGAGCGCGGTGCCGATCACGAAGGTGACCAGCGAGATGACGATCGCTGCTAGCTGCATCGGCTCTCCGTCTCCTGCGGCTTCCTGTTGGGCTGTCTCTGGGGATCCTGAAGAAAGTGTACTCGTCGGTAACTTGCCGGGCCGACGGCCCGGACATTACCGGTCGTCAACAGTTCTCCAGAAGATTCCCAGGCTATGGCGGCAGTCACGTAACTCCACCCTCACCGCGCGCCGCCGAGGGGTCCGGGCTCAGCAAAGTTGAGCGGCTCACACTCATAGCTGTTGACGCTGCCCGCCCGGTCATGCATCCTTGAGCCTGTAAAGCTCAACTCTTCCGTGGAGGTATCTACGATGGCACGCGCGGTCGGCATCGACCTCGGTACGACGAACTCGGTCGTCAGCGTTCTGGAGGGTGGCGAGCCCACCGTCATCACGAACGCCGAGGGCGCGCGGACCACGCCGTCCGTCGTCGCTTTCGCGAAGAACGGCGAGGTCCTGGTCGGCGAGGTGGCCAAGCGCCAGGCGGTCACCAACGTCGACCGCACCATCCGCTCGGTCAAGCGCCACATGGGCACCGGGTGGAAGATCAACCTGGACGGCAAGGACTTCAACCCGCAGCAGATCAGCGCCTTCATCCTGCAGAAGCTGAAGCGGGACGCCGAGGCCTACCTGGGCGAGACCGTCACCGACGCCGTCATCACCGTCCCGGCGTACTTCTCGGACTCCGAGCGCCAGGCCACCAAGGAGGCCGGTGAGATCGCGGGCCTCAACGTCCTGCGCATCGTCAACGAGCCGACCGCGGCCGCCCTGGCGTACGGCCTCGACAAGGACGACCAGACCATCCTGGTCTTCGACCTCGGCGGCGGCACCTTCGACGTCTCCCTGCTGGAGATCGGCGACGGGGTCGTCGAGGTGAAGGCCACCAACGGTGACAACCACCTCGGTGGCGACGACTGGGACCAGAAGATCGTCGACCACCTGGTCAAGACCTTCCAGGGCGGCCACGGCGTCGACCTGTCCAAGGACAAGATGGCCCTGCAGCGTCTGCGCGAGGCCGCCGAGAAGGCCAAGATCGAGCTGTCCTCGTCCTCCGAGACCTCGATCAACCTGCCCTACATCACGGCCTCCGCCGAGGGCCCGCTGCACCTGGACGAGAAGCTCACCCGCGCCCAGTTCCAGCAGCTGACCTCCGACCTGCTGGAGCGCTGCAAGATCCCGTTCCACAACGTGATCAAGGACGCCGGCATCTCGCTCTCCGAGATCGACCACGTCGTCCTCGTCGGCGGCTCGACCCGCATGCCGGCCGTCGCCGAGCTCGTCCGCGAGCTGACCGGCGGCAAGGACGCCAACAAGGGCGTCAACCCGGACGAGGTCGTCGCCATCGGCGCCTCGCTCCAGGCCGGTGTCCTCAAGGGTGAGGTCAAGGACGTCCTGCTGCTCGACGTCACCCCGCTGTCCCTCGGCATCGAGACCAAGGGCGGCATCATGACCAAGCTGATCGAGCGCAACACCACGATCCCCACCAAGCGCTCCGAGATCTTCACCACGGCCGAGGACAACCAGCCGTCCGTGCAGATCCAGGTCTACCAGGGCGAGCGCGAGATCGCGGCGTACAACAAGAAGCTCGGCATGTTCGAGCTGACCGGCCTGCCGCCGGCGCCGCGCGGCCTGCCGCAGATCGAGGTCACCTTCGACATCGACGCCAACGGCATCATGCACGTGGCCGCCAAGGACCTCGGCACCGGCAAGGAGCAGAAGATGACCGTCACCGGCGGCTCCTCGCTGCCGAAGGACGAGGTCGACCGCATGCGCCGCGAGGCCGAGCAGTACGCGGAGGACGACCACAAGCGCCGCGAGGCCGTCGAGACCCGCAACTCCGCCGAGCAGCTCGTCTACTCGACCGAGAAGTTCATCGCCGACAACTCCGACAAGCTCCCGGCCGACGTCAAGACCGAGGTCGAGACCGCCATCGGCGAGCTCAAGGAGGCCCTGAAGGGCGAGGACATCGCGAAGATCCGCGAGGCCTCGGAGAAGGTCTCCACCACCGCGCAGAAGCTCGGCCAGGCGCTCTACGCCAACGCCGACGCCCCGGCCGGTGCCGCCGCCGGCGACTCCGCCCAGGCCAAGGCCGAGGACGACGTCGTCGACGCCGAGATCGTGGACGACGAGAAGCCCAAGGGCGGTGCGGCATGACGGACAAGCCGCAGGGCGGCAAGCCCGGCGACGAATCCGCCGCCGAAGAGGCCGTGATCAAGGCCGCCGAGGAGGCCGCGGCGGCCGGTGCCGCCGAGGGCTCCCCGGAGGAACTCGCCACCGCCAAGCGCGAGTTGGCCGAGCGCACGGCCGACCTCCAGCGCCTGCAGGCCGAGTACCAGAACTACCGCAAGCGGGTCGAGCGCGACCGGCTGACCGTCCGCGAGATCGCGGTCTCCAACATCCTGGAGTCCCTGATCCCGGTCCTGGACGACATCGGCCGCGCCCGCGAGCACGGCGAGGTGACGGGCGGCTTCAAGTCCGTCGCCGAGTCCCTGGAGACGGTCGTCGCCAAGCTGGGCCTGCAGCAGTTCGGCAAGGAGGGCGAGCCCTTCGACCCGACCATGCACGAGGCGCTGATGCACAGCTACTCCTCGGACGTCACCGAGGACACCTGCGTGCAGATCCTCCAGCCCGGCTACCGGATCGGCGAGCGGATCATCCGCCCGGCGATGGTCGCCGTCGCGGAGCCCCAGCCGGGCACCCAGACGACCGCCGCCCCGGACGCCGAGGCGAAGTCCGGCGAGGCGGACAAGTCCGACGGTGGCTCGGACAGCTGACAACCAGTGACAGCTGACAACCAGTGCGCTGCGGAGTCGTACGCCGGCCAGTACGGCGGCCGGCTCCGCAGCGCGCTGTCAACAGCGTTGCTTTCCCCTGCTGTTGACAGCGCAGTGACGATGGACATCGGGAGGTGGCGGAAGCCGTGAGCGAGCGCAGCATGGGGGTCCCCCCGGCCGAAGGCTGGGGGAGAACCATGAAGAGGTGCGTGTGCCGCGAATCGGCTGCCGAGCGAAGCGAGGTGGGCGCATGAGTGGCAAGGACTACGTGGAGAAGGACTACTACAAGGTCCTCGGCGTGCCCAAGGACGCCACCGCCACCGAGATCAAGAAGACCTACCGCAAGCTGGCACGCGAGTTCCACCCCGACGCCAACAAGGGTGACGCCAAGGCCGAGGAGCGGTTCAAGGACATCTCCGAGGCGTACGACGTCCTCTCCGACGAGAAGCGCCGCAAGGAGTACGACGAGGCCCGCAGCCTCTTCGCCAACGGCGGCTTCCGGTCCGGCGGCGGCCCCGGCGGCACCGGCAGCTACAGCTTCGACTTCGGCGACCTCTTCAGCGGCACTCAGGGCGGCGGCTCCGGCGGCGGGATCGGCGACGTCTTCGGCGGCCTCTTCAACCGCGGCGGCACCCGGCAGGCCCAGCCCCGGCGCGGCGCCGACGTCGAGACCGAGGTGACGCTCTCCTTCGAGGAGGCGGTGGACGGCGCGACCGTCCCGCTGCGGATGACCAGCCAGTCCCCCTGCCGCACCTGCAACGGCACCGGCGCCAAGTCCGGCACCACCCCGCGGGTCTGCCCGACCTGCGTCGGCGCGGGCACCGTCAGCCGCGGCCAGGGCGCCTTCGCCCTCTCCGAGCCGTGCAAGGACTGCCGCGGCCGGGGCATGATCGTCGACGACCCGTGCACCGACTGCCACGGCAGCGGCCGGGCCAGCTCGGCCCGCACCATGCAGGTCCGCATCCCGGCCGGCGTCCAGGCCGACCAGCGCATCCGGCTCAAGGGCAAGGGCGCCCAGGGCGAACGCGGCGGCCAGCCCGGCGACCTCTACGTCACCGTGCACGTCGACCCGCACCCCGTCTTCGGCCGCAAGGGCGACAACCTCACCGTCACCGTCCCGGTGACCTTCCCCGAGGCGGCGCTCGGCGCCACCATCGAGGTGCCCACGCTCAACGGCCCCGCCGTGAAGCTCAAGCTGCCCCCGGGCAGCGCCAACGGCCTCACCATGCGCGCCCGCGGCAAGGGCGCCACCCGCAAGGACGGCACCCGCGGCGACCTCCTCGTCACCGTCGAGGTCGTGGTGCCCCAGCACGTCAGCGGCGACGCGCTGAACGCCCTTGAGCAGTACCGCGAGGCCACCGCCTCCGACGATCCGCGAGCAGCCCTCTTCCGGGCGGCGAAGGGAGCGTGACGACCAGATGTCCCCGATGAATCCGATCAACCCCGACGGCACGATCGGGCCCGGTCTCGGCGAAGGCCTGCCCGGGGCCGGCGGCCGCCGGCCCCGCCGGGCCGCCACCGCCCCGCCGACGTACGTCCTCACCGAGGACACCCCGGTGTACGTCATCTCCGTGGCCGCCGAACTGTCCGGCCTGCACCCGCAGACGCTGCGCCAGTACGACCGCCTCGGCCTCGTCTGCCCCGACCGCACCGCCGGCCGCGGCCGCCGCTACTCCGCCCGCGACATCCAGCAACTGCGCGAGGTCCAGCGGCTCTCCCAGGACGAGGGCATCAACCTGGCGGGCATCAAGCGGATCATCGAGCTGGAGAACCAGGTCACCGCGCTCCAGTCCCGCGTCGCCGAACTGGTGGACTCCCTCGAAGGCGCCGCCACCGCCCTCCAGCAGCGCGAGGCGGCCGTCCACGCCTCCTACCGCCGCGACCTCGTCCCGTACCAGCCCCCCACCCCCCAGTCCAGCGCGCTCGTCGTCTGGCGCCCCAAGCGCTGACCACCACCGCACGGACACCGCCGCCGGCCCCCTCCTGTTCGGGGGGTGCCGGCGGCTCTTTTGCGGTGAGAGAGTGCTGTCCTGGGCAACAATCGTCGATCTACCTGCGGCAAGGCATCTCGTCGGCCGACCCATGACCGGCACCTAAGATCCTTGCCACAGCAGACGACAATCGCGTTGACTACTTGACGGTCAGCACTAGGAGCCGAAGATGAGTGGGCTAGAGCACGCAGGGCCTGGACCCAGCGCGTCACGCATCCTGTCCGAGGATGCCCGAAAGCTCTACCTGCAGGCCGTGAACGAAAACGGTCGTCTCATTCAGGACACGGTCCCGGCGGCCGGAAGCCCCGCTCTGGAAGAACTGCTCGATCTCGGGCTCCTCATACCCGACAGCGAAGAACCGGGCGCGCTACTGGCCGCCGATCCGGCTCAACTCGCCAGCAGCCTGAGTTCGACATGGCAACGACAA
The DNA here is from genome assembly GCF_000716875.1 of Streptomyces novaecaesareae. Lineage (GTDB taxonomy): Bacteria > Actinomycetota > Actinomycetes > Streptomycetales > Streptomycetaceae > Kitasatospora > Kitasatospora novaecaesareae. The sequence continues at coordinate 40,577 of NZ_JNWQ01000046.1, forward strand.
GCACTCGATTTGCTGTCAAAAGCGGTTTCCCTGCCGACCGACCTCAACGAACTCTCCGAGGCATTCCACGCCCCGGACACCACGGGCGGTTCGGTCGAATATGTCCACGGAAAGGCTCTGATTAATCAGAGGCTTCAGCAGTCGGCGGCCCCGGGAGTCCTGGAAGGACTCTCCATGCAGCCCGGCGGACCAAGGCCCGCCGAAATGCTCACGTCATTCCTGGAACGGGACCTGGAAATTCTCCGCCACGGCGCCTCAATGCGGACGATTTACCATGCAAGCACCCGCTACCACCAGCCCACACGTGACTACGTGGCGCAATTGACCGCGGAAGGGTGGCAGTTCCGGACCCTCGACGAACCGTACGCCCGACTGATCATCGTGGATCGCCGCGTCGCCGTCATCCCGGTCGCCTCCGACTACAGCCAGGCCGCCTTCATCCACGATCCGGCCGTCATCGCGTTCCTGATCGAGGAGGTCTTCGAGCGGAGCTGGGGCAGGGCCCTGGAATTCGACGGCAACCGGGCCGTCCCGCACCAAGTGGTGTCCAGGCTCCGGCAGACCATCATCGACCTCATGCTCTCCGGCACGAATCACCGGGCCATCGCGCGCCGGCTCGGGATCAGCGAGCGCACGCTCGCCCGCCACATCGCGGAGATGAGAGAGGAGTACAACGTCGACTCGCTGTTCCAGCTCGGCTACGTGCTCGGCCGGTCACCGCAAACAGAGGTCGACTGAAAAAGGAGGAATCCGGACATCCCGACCGCGGCGCCGGATCCGATCCGTCCGTGTGCCGCCGCGATCAGGAGTCAATGCCGGATTCAGCTCCAGTGCAGGTCGTCAGCGACGGCTGCGATCGCACTGGTGGTGGCGGCCGTCTGCCCCCCACCGAAGGAGAGAAGGCCGGTGGCGAGCACCGCTACTCCGATGAGGATCGGAAGCGCAACCTTACGGACGAGTCGACGTACGGACACGGACCCACCCTCCTACTCTCGAAGCTCTGCGAACCGGGGCCAATAGAACTAGCATCCACATGATGCCGTACGTTCCGCAAGAGTGTCATCTCCGGGTCGCTCTCCGGAGCGTCATCTCTCTGCCAGGCATCGAGATGACAGGGCGAAGCGCTGGACGCACCGGTGACCACTGATAGACGATCAGTTCGCCACCGACGGTCCCACGGAGATAGCGAACTTGCCGCTGTACCGTCAAATATTCGCCCAGATCTCCCCGGATCTCTAACGCGATAAGCCTCTGTCCTCAGCGCCCGTCGGCACCACGTCCCACCCGGTCGGCCTTTCCCCGGAGTCGACATGACCGAGCCCTACCTGCGTCACCACGACAGCCAGGCCCCTGAGGGTCGGCGTGCACGAGTGTTCCTGGCCGCGCCGCTGATGCGGCTGACCGGCCCGGCGGACAGTGTGGTGACGCTCGCCAGCCGGACGCGGCTGACGACGCTGCGCACCACCCTGCTCCGCAGCGGTGCCGCCGTGTACAGCGCGCACCACAGCGACGCCTGGACCATCTCCGGCCGCGCACCGGAGCCGCGCGTTCCGTCCGACTTCCGCGCCCTGCAGTCCGCGGACCTCGTCTTCGCCTACGTGGGAGCACCGCTCTCGGCCGGCGTGAGCTTGGAGCTGGGCTGGGCGTCGGCGCTGCGGAAGCCGATAGTCCTCCTCGTCGACGAGGCCATCACCCACAACCCGCTGATCGCCACCATCGAGCAGGTCGCCCCCGTCCTGCCGCTGGTCTTCGACGACACCTGGTCGCAGGAGGCCCTCAACCACACGGTGGAGACCGCGCTCGACTGGGCCGGCATGGCGCTCTCCCTGCGCGAGGGCTTCTGGACCGCCCCCGGCGAGCAGTTCAACGTCCCCCGGCAGCAGCCCCCGGTCCCCGGCTACTGGCCGACCGGCGCCGCCACCGGCTGAGCAGCGCTCACCCACCGGACTCCCCCGTCCGGGCTCCCCGCATCCGCCGGCCCGGTTGGAACAGCGTCTGCGCGTCGTACAGCTCACGCAGCCGGGCGATGTGACCGGCGACCGTCCGCTCGCTCAGCCCCATCCGGCCGGCGATCGCCCGCTGCGTGAGCCCACGGGCGAGCAGGCGGGCGCTCTCCTCGCGCAGGTCCGCACCGAGGCGCTCGCCGACGGCCCGGGGGTTCACCGCGCTGTGGGCACCGTCGGCGATGCGAAGGACCAGCGGCTCAGGCATCGCCGGCTCCCTCATCGGTCATCGCGGGCGCCTCTCATCAGCCAGCCGAGCTGGAAGAGGGTCTGGGCGCCGTAGCGGTCGCGGAGGCGGGAGATGTGCGCGGCGACGGTGCGTTCGCTGATGCCCAGGCGGGTGGCGACGGCGCGCTGGGTGAGGCCGCGGGCGAGCAGCCGGCCGACCCGGTCGGGGACGCTGCGGGCGGGGCCCTGGCCGAGGACGGCCGCTTCGGCGGTGTCGGCGCGCGCCCAGTCGCGTTCGAAGGCGCCGACCAGGAAGGCGATGGTGGCCGGGTCGCTGATGAAGGCGGCGGTGCTGTTGTCGTCGCTGGCGGAGATCACGGCGACGGTGCGGTCGAAGACGATCAGCCGTTGGAAGGGTTCGTCGAGGACGCGGATGAGCGAGCCGTGCCGGGTGACCTCCTCGGCGTAGGCGAGGGCGGGCGGGTCGACGAGGGCGACCGGCTGGTAGATGGTGCGCAGTGAGCAGCCGCGCTGCAGGAGTTGGACGTCCTGGAGGAGGGCGACCTGCAGGGTGTCGGCGGGGCGGTGCCCCGGTTGGGCGGTGAGGACCTCGGAGCGGCAGTCGGAGGCCAGTTGGGAGATCCGCTGGCGGATGTGGACGTGCCCTTCGACGTGGACGGCGCCGCCGGCCGGGCCGGAGGGGCGGGGCATCGCGTCGTAGGCGCGGGTGAGGCCGTCCAGGGCGCCGGGGAGGCTCTCGGCACGGACCAGCAGCCGGGTGGCCTCGCTGCGGAGTTCGGTGCCGAGGCGGTCGCTGACCGAGCGCGGGCTGACGGCGGTGTAGCAGCGGTCCATCGGGTTGACCATCAACAGGCCGATGTCGATGAGCTGTTGGAGCGCGGCCTGGTCGATGTCGGTGTTCCCGCCGCAGGGGATCCGGCCGCCCCGGGCGATGATCGCCAGGTACAGCTGTCGGGCGGCTTCGTCGGGCTCCCCGCCCACGGGCCCGGTGTGCTGCGGCGCGACCGCCCGTTCCGCCGTCACGTCGCACTCTCCCTGCCGGCCGTCTCCCTGGTGCTGCCCGCGTTCCCCGCCGCGCGAGCCGCGGTACCGGTGTGCCGGGCGCGCTCACGGTACCGGGGGTGCCGGTACGGCGTGGTCATGCTGATCGGCGGTCACGGTACCCGGTGGGACGGCGGGCCCCGGGCCCGGGTGCCGTCGCACACCGGGACGTCCGGGGGCCGCCGTCGCTACGCCAATGCCACGGCGCTTCCGTCGAGGCGGAGCAGCAACGCCTCGACGGATCCGGTTCGGGGGCCCATCACCACACATGGTCCCCGGCCGGCGCTCTTCCCCCCCGTTCCACAGCTGCACGCCGGTGCACCTGCGGTCAGTATCGAAGAGCATGTCGCCTCCATCGGGCTGCGGTTGCCCGGACGACTTGGCGTGACTCCACCCTCACAGTGTGACGGCCGGTGAACAAGTGCCGCCCGAGTGCATGTTCGCGCAATTGCAGTTATCTGCAGGGCGGGGCGGGGGCTCGGGCGCGGGCGGTGGGCCGCGTTCCGGTAAAGGCCGAGGCCAGCGGGGGGTGCGGGTGGCGACCGGCGGTTCCGCCGATCGGCCGTGCACGGTCGTTCTGCCGGTGCGCGTTCCTGCAACGGCGGCCCGCTCCTGAGCTGCGTGTCTACGCGCGGTGACAATCCGGGCCCCCGGAAGGCCACAGCCTCGGAGCCCCCGCGGTCTCAGCGTGCCAGCAGCCGACCGCGGGCCAGCCCGGCCGCGGTGCCGCCCGCCGCGAGCACCCAGGCGAGCGCCAGCAGCAGGAACAGCCCCGCGGCGAGCCCGGTGAAGCCCGCGAAGCCGGTGTGCCGGGCGAGCGCGGAGGCGCCGGTGACGCAGGTGCCGATCGGGAAGGTGTACGCCCACCAGGTCATCGCGAACGGCATCCCGGCCCGCCGGGCGCGCAGGTTGGCGGCGAGCGCGACGGCCAGCCAGAGCACGGCGACGCCGATCACCGCGACGCCGTACAGCTCGGCGAGGTCGAGCATGGCCGGTGCGAGCGCGGGCAGCACCGGGCGGGCGGCGTCGGCGAGTTGGTGGACGGCGGTGACGGACTGGCCCAGCGGGCCGAGCACCAGGAACAGCGAGGGGGTGAGCACCAGGGTGGGCAGCTTGCTGTGGAGCAGCCCGGTGAACACCACCGGCAGCAGCACCAGGGTGGCCAGCAGCCCGACCCCGAACAGCCCGCAGCAGGCGTACAGCATGGCCTGCTGCGGTGTCCCGGCCGGCAGGTGCGGGACCAGCGCCGGACCGCAGGCGGAGGCGACCAGCGGGGCGACCACCGGCAGCAGCCAGGTGGGGTTGGCCTCCAGGGCGGAGACCGGGTGCCGGGTGATCATCAGGTACGGGATGCCCCCGGCGACGGCCAGCGCGTACAGGGTGCCGACGCCCCACAGCACCGCGTCCAGGGCGACCGCCGGGCCGGTGCCGATGACCCGGGAGCCGAGCAGCAGGGTGCCGAGACCGACCGCCAGCAGCGCCATCGGCGGGCAGCCGTAGAAGACGGCGGTGGCCGGGTTGTCCAGCAGCTGGGTGCGGGCGGCCTCGCGGTGCCGGGTGAGGTGGACCAGCCGGGCCGGGACCAGCACCAGCAGGGCGGCCAGGCCGAGCGCCCACAGCACCTCGCCGAAGCCGATCAGCCCCGGCAGCCGTACCGGCAGGGCGGCGGCGCCGTTGCCCAGGATCGCGGTGCCCATCACGGCGGCGTACCAGTTGGGGCCGAGCTGGGAGAGGTCGTACCGCGAACGGTGGACGGCGGGGCGGACGAGGGGGCGGATGTCGGACAAGGTGGACATGCTTCCACCATCGGTCCGAAGGCCGGGCGCCGGTAGCGCCGAAGATCCTATGGCGACATAGCCTGGACCTATGCCTCTCTCCCCGCACGTCCCCGAACTCGGCGCCCTGGAACTGCTGCTCGCGGTGGCCCGGCTGGGCAGTGTCGGACGGGCGGCGGCCGAGCTGGGCGTCAGCCAGCCGACCGCCAGCGCCCGGATCAAGGGCATGGAGCGGCAGATCGGCGCCCCGCTGCTGGACCGCTCGCCCCGGGGCAGCAAGCCGACCGAGGCGGGCCGGCTGGTGGTCGAGTGGGCCCGGCACGTGGTGGAGGCGGCGCAGGCGCTGGACGCCGGGATCGACGCGCTGCGCGAGCGCCGGGACGCCAAGCTGCGGGTGGTGGCCAGCCTGACCGTCGCCGAGTACCTGATGCCGGGCTGGCTGCTGGGGCTGGCCGAGGCCAGCCCGGGCACGGCGGTGACGCTGCGGACGGCGAACTCGGCGGAGGTCGCCGGGCACGTCCTGGCCGGGCACGCCGACCTCGGCTTCGTCGAGGGCCCGGCCACCCCGCCCGGGCTGGCCGGCGCGGTGGTGGCGGCGGACCGGCTGGTCGTCGTGGTGGCGCCCGGCCACCCGTGGGCACGCCGCCGCACCCCGCTGACCGGCGCCGAGCTGGCGGCCACCCCGCTGGTGCTGCGCGAGCCCGGCTCGGGCACCCGGGAGGTGCTGGAGGCGGCGCTCCGGCCGTACGGGGGCGCGGCGCAGCCCCGGATGGAACTGGCCTCGTCCACCGCGCTGAAGGCGGCCGCGATGACCGGCGCGGGGCCGGTCTGCCTGAGCGAGCTGGCGGTGGTGGAGGAGCTGGCGACCCGGCGGCTGGTCGAGGTGCCGCTGGCGGAGGGGCTGGACCTGCGGCGGCCGCTGCGCGCGGTGTGGCCGGCCGGGCAGCGGCCGAGCGGCCCGGCCCGGGAGCTGCTGGGGCTGACCCGGAGGACGCCGGACGTGCCCGGCCGGCGGAAGAGCTGAACCCCGGCGGTACTCGGCCAACGAAAAAGGTTGAGCGCAGTAGACTCAACTTAGTGCATGCTGTAGGTAGCAGTGCTGTAGGCAACAGCAGTGAAGGACGACCAGGGAGGACCCCCCAGCAGTGGACGCCAGCAAGTTCACCACCAAGACGCAGGACGCCCTGTCCGCCGCGATCCGGCAGGCGGGCGCGGCAGGCAACCCGGACGTCAGGCCGGTGCACATCCTGATCGCCCTGCTGGAGCAGCCCGAGGGCATCGCCCGGCCCCTGCTGGAGGCGGTCGGGGCCGAGGTCTCGCGGGTCGACACCGAGGCGCGCCGCCAGGCCGCCGCGCTGCCCAGCGCGATGGGCTCGACGGTCGCCGCGCCGCAGCTCGCCCGGGACACCCTGGCGGTGCTCACCGAGGCCGGCCGGCGCGCCGACGACCTGGACGACCAGTACGTCTCCACCGAGCACCTGATGGTCGGCCTGGCCGCCGAGGGCGGGCCGGTCGCCGAGCTGCTGGTGCAGCAGGGCGCGACGCCGAAGGCGCTGCTCGCCGCGTTCAAGGACGTCCGCGGCAGCGGCCGGGTCACCTCACCGGACCCGGAGGGCACCTACAAGGCGCTGGAGAAATACGGCACCGACCTCACCCAGGCCGCCCGGGACGGCAAGCTCGACCCGGTGATCGGCCGTGACCAGGAGATCCGCCGGGTGGTCCAGGTGCTCTCCCGCCGGACCAAGAACAACCCGGTGCTGATCGGCGAGCCCGGCGTCGGCAAGACCGCCGTGGTCGAGGGCCTGGCCCAGCGCATCGTGGCCGGCGACGTGCCCGAGTCGCTGCGCGGCAAGCGGCTGGTCGCCCTGGACCTCAGCGCGATGGTCGCGGGCGCCAAGTACCGCGGCGAGTTCGAGGAGCGGCTGAAGGCCGTCCTCAACGACATCAAGGCCTCCGACGGCCGGGTCGTCACCTTCATCGACGAGCTGCACACCATGGTCGGCGCGGGCGCCGGCGGCGACTCCGCGATGGACGCGGGCAACATGCTCAAGCCGATGCTGGCCCGCGGCGAGCTGCGGATGGTCGGCGCCACCACGCTGGACGAGTACCGCGAGCGGATCGAGAAGGACCCGGCCCTGGAGCGGCGCTTCCAGCAGGTGCTGGTCGGCGAGCCCAGCGTGGAGGACTCGATCGCGATCCTGCGCGGCCTCAAGGGCCGGTACGAGGCGCACCACAAGGTGCAGATCTCGGACGCCGCCCTGGTCGCCGCGGCCACCCTGTCCAACCGCTACATCACCTCCCGCTTCCTGCCCGACAAGGCCATCGACCTGGTCGACGAGGCCGCCTCCCGGCTCCGGATGGAGATCGACTCCTCCCCGGTCGAGATCGACGAACTCCAGCGCTCCGTCGACCGGTTGAGGATGGAGGAGCTGGCCCTGGAGAAGGAGTCCGACCCGGCCTCGGTGGACCGGCTGGCCCGGCTGCGGCGCGACCTCGCCGACAAGAACGAGCAGTTGAGCGTGCTCACGGCCCGCTGGGAGCAGGAGAAGAAGAGCCTCAACCGGGTCGGCGAGCTCAAGGAGCGGCTGGACGACCTGAACGGCGCGCTCGAACGCGCCCAGCGCGACGGGGACTTCGAGCGGGCCTCCAAGCTGATGTACGCCGAGATCCCGGCCGCCCAGCAGGAGCTCGCCGACGCCCAGGAGCGTGCCGCCGATCAGGACGCCTCCGCCTCGATGGTCAAGGAGGAGGTCGGCCCGGACGACGTGGCCGACGTGGTCGCCTCCTGGACGGGCATCCCGGCCGGCCGGCTGCTGGAGGGCGAGAGCGCCAAACTCCTGCGCATGGAGGAGGAGTTGGGCAAGCGCCTGATCGGCCAGCGGGAGGCCGTGCAGGCCGTCTCGGACGCGGTGCGCCGCACCCGCTCGGGCATCGCCGACCCGGACCGCCCGACCGGCTCCTTCCTCTTCCTCGGCCCGACCGGCGTCGGCAAGACCGAACTCGCCAAGGCCCTGGCCGACTTCCTCTTCGACGACGAGCGGGCGATGGTCCGCATCGACATGAGCGAGTACGGCGAGAAGCACTCCGTCTCCCGCCTGGTCGGCGCCCCGCCCGGGTACGTCGGCTACGAGGAGGGCGGCCAGCTCACCGAGGCCGTCCGCCGCCGCCCGTACAGCGTGGTGCTGCTGGACGAGGTGGAGAAGGCGCACCCGGAGGTCTTCGACGTCCTGCTCCAGGTGCTGGACGACGGCCGGCTCACCGACGGCCAGGGCCGCACGGTGGACTTCCGCAACGCGATCCTGATCCTCACCTCCAACCTGGGCAGCCAGTTCCTGGTCGACCCGGCCATCCCGGAGGCGGACAAGCGGGAGCTGGTGCTGAGCGCCGTCCGGGCCTCGTTCAAGCCGGAGTTCCTGAACCGGCTGGACGACATCGTGGTCTTCGAGCCGCTGGGCACCGCCGAGCTGAGCCGGATCGTCGACCTCCAGGTGGCCCGTCTGGGCGAGCGGCTGAACGAGCGGCGGCTCACCCTGGACGTCTCCGAGGCGGCCCGCGACTGGCTGGCGCTCACCGGCTACGACCCGGCGTACGGCGCCCGTCCGCTGCGCCGGCTGGTGCAGTCCGCGATCGGCGACCAGCTGGCCCGGGCGATCCTGTCCGGCGCGGTGCACGACGGGGACACCGTCCTGGTCGAGCGGGACGAGGAGGGCGACCGCCTCACCGTGCGCGGCCGGGGGCCGCTGGAGAAGTAGTGCCGCGCGCGGGCCGTTCCCTTCCGTCCGGAGGGGAGCGGCCCGCCGCGTCACCTCACTCGGCGGCGCCCGGCCGCAGGCGTCGCCGCGACCGGTCCCGCCGGCTGCGCGCCAGCCGGTGCAGCTCGGCGCCCTGGGCCTCCGGCAGGTTCCAGGTCTGGGTCAGCAGGCGCAGCGTGGAGACCCGCGGGCAGGACACGCCCCGCTCCAGGTCCCGGATCGACCGCACGCTCAGCCCGGTCGCGGCGCCCAGTTGCTCCTGCGTCATCCCCCGGTCCAGCCGGATGCTGCGCAGCAGCGCCCCGAGCGCTGCGCCCTCCCCCGTCACCGTTCCGTCCACTCTCGTTCCCCCCTCAACTCAGAACAGCTCAACTTGCCCGCGTGGTACGGGCTTTGTGCGAAGTGAGTTCCGTCGCACGCTAACCGCATCCGGCCGGCACGGCAGGCGAAACCGCGCGCCGGGCGCGTGACCTGGCTCACGCGCACCCCGCCGCGGCGCTCGCGCGACCCCCCGGACACGCTCCGTCACCGGCGCCGCCCCGGGCACCCCCCGAGCAACCCCCCGAGCAACCCCCGAGCACCCCCCGAGCAACCCCCTGACGAGGGCCGGACGGCGCCCCGACGAAGATCGACGCACCCCGGGTGCCCCTGTGAGCGAGGCCCCGGATGAGGCAGGATGGGAGGTGGAAAGGGCGGCCTCTCATTGCCGGCCACCACGTGCACTGAGGAATGAGGACCCCCATGAGCATCGACCCGTCGTCCATCCCGTCCTTCGGCGTGCCCCAGGGCGGCCAGCCCGGCGGCCAGGGTGGCCGACCGGCCGGCCCGCCGCCGATCATCGTCCCGGACCAGGGCCTGGTCGCCCAGCTCCTCGACCAGATGCAGCTCAAGCACGTCGTGGACGAGGAGGGCGACCTCACCGCCCCCTGGGAGGGCTTCCGCGTCTACTACATGTTCCGCGGCGAGCAGAAGGAGCTCTTCGCGGTGCGCGCCTTCTACGACCGCGCGTACCCGCTGGAGAAGAAGGGCGAGATCCTCGACCTGATCGACGAGTGGAACCGCGAGACCCTCTGGCCGAAGGTCTACACCCACACCCACGAGGACGGCGTGGTCCGCCTGATCGGCGAGGCCCAGATGATCGTCGGCGCCGGCGTCAACCTGGACTACTTCGTGACCACCACCGCCAACTGGACCCAGGCCGCGGTCGGCTTCGAGCAGTGGATGGTCGAGCGCCTGGGCCTGCAGGACGAGATCGAGGGCGAGGACGGCGAGGCCCCCGAGGACACCGACGAGGCCTGATCGGGCCCCGGAGCCTCCCGGCGCATCCCGGCACCTCCCGGCACCGTCCGGTACGGCCCCCCACCGCCCTCGCGCGGGGGCGGGGCGTTCTTGTCCCCGGCCCCCGACTGTCCCAGGATGGGCGCGACGACGACGAGGACTGAGGAGCCGCACGTGGGAACCAGGCCGCTGTTGAACCGCCGACTGGCCGGACTGGGCACGACGATCTTCGCCGAGATGTCCGCCCTGGCCACGGCCACCGGATCGATCAACCTCGGCCAGGGCTTCCCCGACACCGACGGGCCCGAGGAGGTCCGCGAGGCGGCCGTACGGGCCCTGCGCGAGGGCCGCGGCAACCAGTACCCGCCCGGCCCCGGCATCCCCGAGCTGCGCACCGCGATCGCCGGGCACCAGCAGCGCTTCCACGGCCTCGGGTACGACCCGGACAGCGAGGTGCTGGTCACCGCCGGTGCCACCGAGGCCATCGCCGCCACCCTGCTGGCCCTGCTGGAGCCCGGGGACGAGGTCATCGCCCTGGAGCCCTTCTACGACTCCTACGCCGCCTGCATCGCGATGGCCGGCGCCACCCGCCGCCCGCTCACCCTGCGGGCGCCCTCGTTCCGCCCGGACCTCGACGAGCTGCGCGCCCTGATCACCCCGCGCACCCGGCTGCTGCTGATCAACACCCCGCACAACCCGACCGGCACCGTCCTGACCGCCGAGGAGCTCGCCGCCATCGCGGCCCTCGCCGTCGAGCACGACCTGCTGGTGGTCACCGACGAGGTCTACGAGCACCTCGTCTTCGGTGCCACCCACCACCCGATCGCCGCCCTCCCCGGCATGCGCGAGCGGACCGTCACCATCTCCTCCGCCGGCAAGACCTTCTCCTTCACCGGCTGGAAGGTCGGCTGGGTCACCGCGAGCCCGGCCCTGGTCGCGGCGGTGCGCACCGCGAAGCAGTACCTCACCTACGTCAGCGCCGGCCCCTTCCAGTACGCCGTCGCCGAGGCGCTGCGGCTGCCGGACTCGTACTTCGACGGCTTCCGCGCGGACCTGCGCCGCAAGCGCGACCTGCTGGTCGACGGCCTGGCCGAGGCCGGCTTCCGGGTCTTCACCCCCGAGGGCACCTACTTCGTCACCACCGACATCACTCCGCTCGGCGAGAAGGACGGCATCGAGTTCTGCCGGGCGCTGCCCGAGCGCTGCGGGGTGGTCGCCATCCCGAACGCGGTGTTCTACGACGACGCGGACGCCGGCCGTAGCCTGATCCGCTTCACCTTCTGCAAAAGGGACGACGTCCTCCAGGAGGCCGTGGCCCGGCTGCGGCGCCTCTGAGGGCCCGCGCGCCCCCTTTCACGCGCTTCGAACAGCAGCGTGGCCCGCCCGACACGCGTTCTGATGGATCATCAACTCACCTGCCGGGATTGCCTGTTTCATACCTCAGAGGCAAAAGAGGCGGCCTATCCGGTCCTCCCCGACCGCCCTCCGCACCCCGTGCGCGGAGGGCGGCGGCGCGTGATGCGCGCAGAGGGCGCACACCCGGCGCGCACGGCGCGCGACCCGGTGGTAGGGGCGCGCGCTGTGCAGAGTCGCACACCGGGTCGATCAGACCCGGGAAGCAGGTGTGCTCGAAACGGTGAATGCTTGACAAAGATGGGTAAATCACCGGCGGACCCGGCGCATTCGTGCTTCTCTGCTGCTGAATCTCCAGCCGGAATCCTTCCTTCCACGGTCCGGCCGCGCCCAGGGCCGCACAGCCACGAACAGCCTCGCCATCGCCTAGGCCTAATCGATGCTGCTCGGTGGGCGCGCACGGAGCTGAAACGCGGAGCCGAGCATGCTCACCACACTGCAGACCTCCTACACGGACACCCGCGCCGGTGACCTCGCCTGGTGCCTCGGCGGCGACCCGCTGCCCGCTCTCGCGATCCGCGACCTGAGACTCGGCGGGGGCGGCCGTCCGGGCACGCCCGGCACCCTCCAGCTGCGGCTGCTGGGCGCCTCGCACCAGGTGGTGATCGACGCCCGCCCGGGCCAGTGCCTGGAGACCGTCGCCTGCCTGCCCGGCCGCCGCACCCCGCTGCCGGCCCGGGTGGCCAAGCAGGTCGGCGGCTGGGAGTACGAGTTCGCCGCCCGGATCGAGGCGCTGCCGCCGCACGACTTCGCGGCCCGCGCCCAGGAACTGCTGGCCCTGGTCGAAGGGCACCCGCGGGGCCTGGCCGGGGTCTTCCCGGGCGACCCGAGCGCCTTCACCGCACTCGTCACCCAGGGCGGCGTGGACCGGCTGCTCTGGCGGACCTGGCACGCCTACCCGCAGGAGGGGCAGCTGGTGTGCACCCGCTCCTCGCTCGTGGTGTCGGAGGCATGACCGCCGGGAGCCCGGACGGAACCTCCGATCCGGACATACGCTGCAAAGCGCCCGCCGGAGAATCGTACGCAGGAACGATTCGTCAATCCGACGTCGCACGCTGTCCGTCGGATGGGCGCAGCCATCCCTCCCGCACGTCCCCTAGCGTTTGTTCGTGATCAATCATCCGGCCGGTCCGCCCGCACGCCCGCGAGTGGACCTCGACGACGGCACCCCACCCAGGCCCGGGCACGGCCTCACCCCACTGCCCACCCGCCGTCGGTGCCGGCTGCGCTGCCGCCCCCGGCTCGCCCGCCTGACCGTCCTGCTGGCCGCGTTCGTCTGCGCGGCCTGCGGACTGGTCTACGAGCTCGAACTGGTCGCGCTCGGCGACTACCTGCTCGGGGACGCCGTCACCCAGACCTCCGTCGTACTCTCCGTCATGGTGTTCGCGATGGGCCTCGGCTCACTGCTCGCCAAGCGGCTCACCCGCCGACCCGCCACCGCCTTCGCCCTGGTCGAGTGCGCGCTCGCGCTCACCGGCGGGCTCTCCGTCCTCGCCCTCTACTCCTGCTGGGCCTGGCTCGGCCGCTACCAGGGCGCGATGGTCGGCCTCACCTGCCTGATCGGCATCCTCATCGGCGCCGAGATCCCCCTGCTGATGACCCTCATCCAGCGGATCCGGCGCGAGGACGCCGGACGCGCCGCGGCCGACCTGTTCGCCGCCGACTACGTGGGCGCGCTGATCGGCGGCCTCGCCTTCCCCTTCCTCCTCCTGCCCGCGCTCGGCCCCGGCGACGGCGCGCTCCTCACCGGCGCCGTCAACGCCGTCGCCGGCGCCGCCGTGGTGCTCTGGCTCTTCAGGGAAGAGCCCGCCCCGCGGATACGACGGCTGCTCTGGGGCGGCTGCCTGCTCGTCCTCGCCGTGCTCGCGGCGGCCGCGGCCGGCTCCGACGCGATCGAACGCGCCGCCCGGCACGCCCTCTACGGCGACCAGGTCCGCTACGCCGGCCGCGGCCGGCACCAGGAGATCGTGCTCACCGGCCCCGCCGAAGGCCCGCTGCGGCTCTACCTGAACGGACGGCTCGCGGTCTGCGGGCCCGACGAGTACCGGGGCAGCGAAGGCCTGGTCCACCCGGCCATGGCCGCCGGCCCGGACACCCGCGTCCTGCTCCTCGGCGGCGGCGACGGCCTCGTCCTGCGGGAGGTGCTGCGGCACCGGGGCGTCCGCTCCGTCCGGCTGGTCGACGCCGACGCCGCCCTCCCCCGCCTCGCCCGCACCGACCCCGGCCTCGCCGCCCTCGGCGACCACTCCCTGGACGACCCCCGGGTGCGCACCACCGCCGCCGACCCGATGGCCTGGCTGCGGGCCGCGGGCGCCACCGGCGGCAGCGACGGCGGCAGCGCCGGCGGCAGCGCCGGCGGCAGCGCCGGCGGCGACGGACCGTATGACGTGGTGCTCGCCGACCTCCCGGCACCGGCCGACGGCGGGCCGGTCACGTTCCACTCCCAGGAGTTCTACGGGCTCACCGCCCGGCTGCTCTCCCCCGGCGGCCGGATCGCCGTCCGGGCCGGGAACGACCCGGACGGCCTGGACGGCCTCTGGCAGATCGAGTCCGGCCTGCGGACGGCAGGACTGCGGACCGCCCCGTACGCCGTCCCCGGCAGCGCCACCGGCACCTGCCGCCCCGGCCCGCCGGACACCGCCCAGAACTTCCTCCTCGCCGCCGCCACCAGCCCCCCGCTCACCCTCGCCCCCGACGCCCCGGCACCCCGCGCCCTCACCCCCGACACTGTCTCTTATACACATCTCCGAGCCCACGAGACAGGCAGAAATCTCGTATGCCGTCTTC
>NZ_JNWQ01000047.1 GCF_000716875.1 Streptomyces novaecaesareae
GGTGTCGCCGCCGAGGCCCGCGATGCGGGTGCCCTCGATCGCGAGCCGGTCGCCCTCGACGACGCCGCCGGGCAGGACCAGGCGGGCGCCGGCCAGGGCAGTACGGTCACGGTCCGCGGTGGTCACGCGGTCACCTCCAGGGAGAGCAGATCCCAGGCGAGCAGGCCTGCGCCCAGGGATGCGGCGGTGTCTTTGAGCATGGCGGGTACGACCTTCGGGGGCATCTGGAAGGTCAGGCGCTCGGTGACCGCCGTGCGCAGCGGAGTGAAGAGCGTGTCGCCGGCCTCGGCCAGCCCGCCGCCGACGATCACCGTGGACGGGTCGAGCAGGCTCTGGGCGAGGATGATGCCGTCCGCCAGGGCGTCGACGGCCCGCTGCCAGACCGCGATCGCGCGGTCGTCCCCGGCGTCCACCGCGGCGGCGCAGGATGCCGCGTCGGCGTCCGGGTCGCCGCCGGCCTCGGCCCAGGCACGGGAGACGGCGGAGGCGGAGGCGAGCGTCTCCAGGCAGCCGCGGGCGCCGCAGCCGCACTGCGGGCCGCCCGGGCGGACCACGACGTGGCCGATCTCGCCGCCGTAGCCGTGCGCGCCGGCCTCGATCCGGCCGTCGATGCCGATGGCGCCGGCGATGCCGGTGCCGAGGGCGATGAACAGGAAGCGGTCGACACCGCGGCCGGCGCCGAGCCGGCCCTCGGCCAGGCCGCCCGAGCGCACGTCGTGGCCGAGGGCCACCGGCATGGCGCTGCCGTCGGGGCCGGCCAGGCGTTCGCCGAGGAGCTTGCGAAGGGGGAGGTCCCGCCAGCCGAGGTTGGCGGAGAAGACCGCGATGCCGTTCCTCTCGTCGATCGTCCCCGGGACGGCCACGCCGGCCGCGAGCGGGGCGACGCCGAAGCGGCTGCGGCCCTCGTCCGCCAGGTCGGTGGCGAAGTCGAGGATGGCGGCGACGACGGCGTCCGTGCCGTGCTCCCGCCCGGTCGGTCGGCGTGCCTCGAACAGCACGGAGCCGTCCTGGGCGAGCAGCGCGGCCTTCATGCCGGTGCCGCCTACATCGAGTGCGATGACGTGCTTCACGGAGGACAGTTTCCCTTGGGTGGCAGAAGAGGTCTAGTCCAGTTGTCGGATTGGTCTGGTCCATACGGGGTGAGCTTTGTCGCAGCTGCGGGGGTGTGCGGGGCTTTGGGGCGGGGCGTACGGGGGGTGCCCCGGGGGTTGCCGGGCGGTGAACCGGGCGCCGGTGTTGCGCATCGTGCAACGACCTCGGGCACTTCGATAACTACTGGGGCGGGGTGGGCCAGTGGTGTGGACCAGTGGTCGGCGATTTTGACAGTGTGGCGCCTCCCCCTGCCGGATTCCCTCGTTCCGGCGGCAGTTCTTCCCCTAAGGCGGTACCCGCGTTGAACAGGCGCGTCCACGTTCCCACCCGTGTGCTCGGCAGTGTGCTGGCCGGAGCACTGGCACTCACCGCGGTCGGCGCGTGCAGCGGGCAGGGCGACGGGGCCGTCACCCTGAAACTGGTCGCCGCGGACTACGGGGAGAGCCCGGAGACCAACTCCCAGCACTACTGGGACGGGGTCGCCAGGGCCTTCGAGGCCGCCAACCCCCGGATCAAGGTCAGCGTCGAGGTGGACAGCTGGACGGAGATCGGCAAGAAGGTCGAGGACATGATCGCGGCCGGGAAGTCGCCGGACCTCCTGCAGACCGGCGGCTTCGCCGACCAGGTCGCCGCGGACCGGCTCTACCCGGCGTCGGACGTGCTCTCGGTGGACACCCAGGCGAACTTCCTGGACACCTTCGCGCACACCGGGCAGGTGCTCGGGAAGCAGTACGGCATCCCGTTCGTCTCCTCGTCGCGGGTGCTCTTCTACAACAAGGCGATGTTCCGGCAGGCCGGGATCGCCCAGCCGCCGGCCACCTGGAACGAGCTGCGGCAGGACGCCGAGAAGATCAAGGCCAAGGTGCCCGGGGTCACCCCGTACGGGCTCCCGCTGGGGCCGGAGGAGGCGCCGGCGGAGTCCATGCTGTGGACGCTGAGCGGCGGCGGGAGCATCTCCGACGACGTGGGCAACTACACCATCGACAGCGTCCAGAACCAGGCGACGTTCAGCTGGCTGAAGGCCAACCTGGTGAGCACCGGGCTGACGTACCCGGACCCGGGGAAGATGAACCGCACCCCGGTGTTCCAGGACTTCGCGGCGGGGAAGGTCGCGATGCTCAACGGGCACCCGACGCTGCTGCGGATGGCCGCCGCGGGGAACATCGACTTCGGCACGGTGCCGATCCCGAAGAAGGACGGCATCGGGCGGACCGGGAGCCTCGGGGTCGCGGACTGGATGATGGCGTTCAAGGCGAACGGGCACAAGAACGAGATCAAGAAGTTCCTGGCGTTCGTCTACGGCAAGGACAACCAGCTGAAGTTCGACGAGCAGTACAACCTGCTGCCGGTCACCCAGGACGCGTTCAACCAGATGTCGACCGACCCGAAGCACGCGGACCTCAAGCAGTTCGCCGTCGGGCTGACCAACGCGAGCTTCTACCCCTTCGGGGATCCGGCGTGGGGCCAGGTCAGCGCCCGGATCAAGGCGGGGATCGGGCAGGCGGTGACGGGGGATCCCAAGCAGGTGCTCGGGGGGCTGCAGGACGCCGCGGTGAAGGACGCGGCGCAGGTCCGCAAGTAGCGGGCGCGCCGCGCAGGCCCGGTCCCGGGGGCGGGGCCGGGCCCCGGCAGTCAGGGGAGCGTGATGGCGTAGGCCTTGCGGAGCGTCTCGTGGACCGTCCAGGTGGTGCGGTCGCCCTCGCGCAGGACCGCGCAGTCACCGGGGCCGACCTCCAGGGTCGGGCCGCCCTCGATCTCGATGGTGGCCCGGCCGCTGAGCACCACGAACATCTCGTCGGCCTCCACGTCGGTGACCACGCCCGGGGTGATCTGCCAGATGCCGCGCAGGTGACGGCCGTCGGCGGACTCGGCGAGGACCCGGCCGGTGACCTCGGGGGCGCCGGAGACGATCTGGGACGGGTCGAGCGGGTCGGGTTCGAGCTCGGCGGCGGGGACGTGCAGGGCGAAGCTGGGCGTGGGCGTGGTCATGGGGGCGACGTTAGCGGGGGCCGGGCGGCGGTGGGCCGAGCAGTGTGTGTCGGGGTCGCGCGGGAGAATGACACTCCGTAGTGGCGGGCGGAGGCCTTCTCGATGGGCGGAGGTGGGTCGGTGGGCGAGCTGAGTGAGCGGGACCGCGCGGTGCTGGCGCTGGAGGGGCGGCAGTGGCGTACGGCGGGGGCCAAGGAGCGGGCGATCCGGGAGGAGCTGGGGCTCTCCTCCACTCGGTACTACCAGCTGCTGAACGCGTTGTTGGACCGGCAGGAGGCCTTGGCGCACGCGCCCGTACTGGTGAACCGCCTGCGCAGGGTCCGGGCCGCCCGGCGCGAGGCCCGTTGAGTCGGGCGTTCCGGGGCGGGGCCGGGGGTATGGGCCCCGGTATGGGATTCGAAGAGACGTGGGTGCCGACGACCGGGGCCGGACGGGACGGACTGCGGGCGATTCTGCGGGCGCCCCGGGACGCGGTGGTCGGGTTGGACTTCGACGGGACGCTGGCGCCGATCGTGGCGGACCCGGCTCGGGCCAGGGCGCATCCGGGGGTGGCGGGGGCGTTGCGGGTGTTGGCGCCGGCGGTCGGGGCCGTGGTGGTGGTGACCGGGCGGCCGGCGGCGCTGGCCGTGGAGTACGGGGGGCTGGCTGGGGTGCCGGGCGTCGTGGTGCTGGGGCACTACGGGGCCGAGCGGTGGGAGGACGGCGAGGTGACGGCGCCGGAGGTGCACCCGGGGGTGGCGGGGGCGCGGGAGGTGTTGCCGGAGGTGTTGGCGCGCGTGGGGGCGCCCGAGGGCGTGTGGGTGGAGGACAAGGGGCGCTCGGTGGCGGTGCACACCCGGCGTACGGCGGCGCCCGAGGAGGCGCTGGAGTCGCTGCGGGCGCCGGTGGGGGAGCTGGCGGCCGAGTACGGGCTGGTGGTGGAGCCCGGGCGGTTGGTGCTGGAGCTGCGGCCACCGGGGGTGGACAAGGGGGCGGCGCTGACCGGGTTCCTGCGGGAGCGGGGGGCACGGTCGGTGCTCTACGCGGGGGACGACCTGGGGGACGTGGCGGCTTTCGCGGCCGTGGAGAAGCTGCGGGGTGAGGGCGTGGCCGGGCTGCTGGTGTGCAGCGGGGCCGTGGGGGACGCGCCCGTGCGTGAACTCGCCGACCGGGCGGACCTGGTGGTCCCGGGCCCGGCCGGCGTGGTGGAGCTGCTGGCGGCGCTGGGGGCGGCGCTCACAGCGCGTTGAGCTGGTCCAGGAACCACTGTTGCGGGGGGAGGGCGGTGGCCGCCGCGGCGAGCCGCTTGGTGCGGTCGCTGCGTTCCCCCTCGGGCATGGTGAGGGCGGCGTGGAGGGCGTCGGCGGTGGCGATGACGTCGTACGGGTTGACCGTCAGGGCGTCGCCGGCGAGCTCCGCGTGGGCGCCGGCCTCCCGGGAGAGGACCAGCGCGCAGCCGTGGTCGGAGACCACGGGGATCTCCTTGGCCACCAGGTTCATGCCGTCCCGGATGGGGTTGACCAGGGCCACGTCGGCCAGCCGGTAGGCGGCGAGGGAGCGCGGGAAGTCGTCGTCGACGTGCAGGATCAGCGGCTGCCAGGTGGGGGTGGCGAACTCGGCGTTGATGGCGTCGGCCAGCTCTCGGACCGCGGCCGTGTAGGTGCGGTACTCGACCAGGTCGGTGCGGGACGGGTAGGCGAAGGCGATGTGGACCACCCGGTCGTGCCACTCGGGGCGGGTGCGGAGCAGGTGCCGGTAGGCCTGGAGGCCGCGGACGATGTTCTTGCTCAGCTCGGTGCGGTCGACCCGGACGATGGTGCGGCGGTCGCCGACGGCCTCGCGCAGGGCGGCGAGGCGCTCGTCCACGTCGGGGCGGTGGGCGCGCTCGCGCAGGAAGTCGGCGTCGGCGCCGAGGGCGTGCACGCCGAGCTGGGTGGTGCGGCCGTCGTGGGTGACGGTGAGCGCGTCGTGGTCGACGGTGGCGCCGAGGAGGTCCTGGCAGCAGGCGGCGAAGGCGCGGGCCCAGCGTTCGGTGAGGAAGCCGGCCCGGTCGGCGCCCAGGATGCCGGTGAGGACGGCGCGGGCGACGTCGTCGGGCAGCAGCCGGTAGTACTCGGGCGGGGCCCAGGGGGTGTGCGAGAAGTGGCCGATCCGCAGGTCGGGGCGGGCCGCGCGGAGCAGGGCCGGGGCCAGTGACAGGTGGTAGTCCTGGACGAGGACCGCGGCGTTCGGGGCGGCTTCGGCGGCCAGGGCCTCGGCGAAGGCGCTGTTGTAGGCCTGGTAGGCGGCCCATTCGGTGCGGAAGCCGGCGTCGAAGGCGGGTGCGGTGGGGGTCGCGTAGAGCAGGTGGTGGACGAACCAGAGGGTGGAGTTGGCGACGCCGTTGTAGGCGCGGGCGAAGGTCTCGGGGTCTATGTCCAGCATGCGGACGGCCTGTCCGCCGACGTCGTGGCCGGCCAGGTCGAGGCGGCCGTCGGGGGCTTCCCGGGCGGCTCTGCGGTCCGCGTCGCCGAGGGCCGCGCAGACCCAGACGGCGGTCGGGTCGTCGATCGCGGAGAGGCCGGAGACCAGGCCTCCGCCGCCGCGTCGGAGGGTCAGCGTGCCGTCGTCGGCGGTGCTGAACGACACCGGTCCCCGGTTGGAGGCCACCAGGACGGGGGCGGTGCCGGTCGCACTCGAACGTTCGGTCGTGAGATCGCCCATGATGGGGATGTTGCCGGGGGGTCGGGACGGCAAACCCGTCAGTGCCGGGTCGCGTACTCCGGGACCGTGTGCATCGGGGGGCGTTCCAGGGCCGTCACCGGGTGGGTGTGCGCGGTGAACGCGCGCGTTTCCGGGTCCCGGGCGAACTGGGTGAGGAAGGGGTGGACGAGGTCGGCGGAGGCCTTGAGGCGGTGGGCGCGGGCGAGGCGTTCGAGGGCGGTGCGGTAGATGGTGGCGGCCATCCGGCCGAGGGCCTGGCCGTCCTGGTGGCGGTGGTGCCGGACGCCGACGTCCACCTGGGCCAGGGCGTCCAGACCGGCCAGTTCCAACGCGTCGACCAGCAGGCCGAGTTCGACGCCGTAGCCGGTGGGGAAGGGCAGCCGTTCGAGCAGCGAGCGGCGGGCCGCGTACTCGCCGCCGAGGGGCTGGACGAAACCGGCGAGTTCCGGCCAGTGCAGGTTGAGCAGGGGGCGGGCGACGAGTTCGGTGACACGGCCGCCGCCGGCCGGGACGATGGCACCCGATTCGGTCTCCAGCGGGCGGTCGTACATGGCCTTGACCAGCTGGATGGACTCGTCGGTCAGCAGCGGGCCGATGATGCCGGAGACGAAGGCCGGGTCGAACTCGCGCAGGTCGGCGTCGACGAAGCAGACGATGTCGCCGTGGGTGACCAGCAGCGAGCGCCAGAGCACCTCGCCCTTGCCGGGGGCGGCGGGCAGCCGGGGCAGGATGGCGTCGCGGTGCTCCACCCGGGCGCCGGCCTCGGCGGCGACGGCGGCGGTGGCGTCGGTCGAGCCGGAGTCGACCACGACGAGCTCGTCGACGAGCGGGAGGCGCTCCATCAGCTCCCGGCGGACGGTGCGGACGATGTCGCCGACGGTGGCCTCCTCGTCCAGGGCGGGGAGGACGACGCTGACGGTGCGGCCGGTGCGTTCCTTGGCCGCGAGGAGGGCGTCGACCGGCCGGTCGGCCGCGCTCCAGGAGCGGCGGCGCAGCCAGGACTCCGCCTGCGGCAGGAGCTCGGGGGTCGGTTCGGCGGGCACGGATGTCTCCTCGGCGAGGTCGGGTGGGACGGGCCATCTCGCGTGGCGGACGGTCCCGTTCGGGATTGACGCCTTCGGATACAGTCTTCGTACAGCGGTCGGACCTTTGCACGCCGGGGTCACCGCTGAGCAGCAACACAATTTCACAAGCTCATCCAGAGGGACTGAGGGAACGGCCCGTTGACGTCCCGGCAACCTTCTCGCTCGGCTGTCGTCGACAGGCCCCGGCGGGACAGGTGCCAATTCCGGCCTGTGGCGCGACCGCGCCGCGGGGAAGATGAGGAGAGAGGCCTCCGCCATCATGGCTATCGACATTGCCGCACCTTCCCCCAGCCTTCGGCCGGGGGGACCCCCACCCGTCGACCTGGGCCCGGCCACCGCGCTGTCCTGTCGGGAGTGCGGAACGCGTTTCCCCCTCGGCCCCAGCTTCGCGTGCCTGGAGTGCTTCGGCCCGCTGGAGATCGCCTACGAGTTCGGCAGCGAGAGCGCCGAGGAACTGCGCAAGCGGATCGAGGCCGGCCCGACGTCCGTCTGGCGTTACGCGCCGCTGCTGCCGGTGCCGGCCGACGTGGCGTCCAAGCCCAACCTGAACCCGGGGTGGACCCCGCTGGTGAAGGCGGACAACCTGGGCCGGGAGCTCGGCTTCACCGCCCAGCTGCACATCAAGGACGACTCCGGGAACCCGACGCACTCCTTCAAGGACCGGGTGGTGGCCTGCGCGATCGAGGCGGCCCGGGCGTTCGGGTACACCACGCTGTCCTGCTCCTCCACCGGCAACCTGGCCGGCGCGGTGGGCGCGGCGGCCGCCCGGGCCGGGTTCCGCTCCTGCGTGTTCATCCCGCACGACCTGGAGCAGGGCAAGGTCGTCATGGCCGGGGTGTACGGCGGCGAGCTGGTCGGCATCGAGGGCACCTACGACGACGTGAACCGCTTCTGCTCGGAACTGATCGGCGACCCGGCCGGTGAGGGCTGGGGCTTCGTCAACGTCAACCTGCGTCCGTACTACGGCGAGGGCTCCAAGACGCTGGCGTACGAGATCTGCGAGCAGCTCGGCTGGCGGCTGCCGGAGCAGATCGTCATCCCGATCGCCTCGGGCTCGCAGCTGACGAAGATCGACAAGGGGCTGCAGGAGCTGATCAAGCTCGGCCTGGTCGAGGACCGGCCGTACCGGATCTTCGGCGCCCAGGCCGAGGGCTGCTCGCCGGTGTCGGCTGCCTTCAAGGCCGGCCAGGACGTGATCCGGCCGGTCAAGCCGAACACCATCGCCAAGTCGCTGGCGATCGGCAACCCGGCCGACGGCCCGTACGTGCTGGACATCGCCCGGCGGACCGGCGGCGCGGTGGAGGACGTCACGGACGCCGAGGTCGTGGCGGCGATCCGGCTGCTGGCGCGGACCGAGGGCATCTTCGCCGAGACCGCGGGCGGGGTGACCGTCGGCGTGCTGAAGAAGCTGGTCGAGACCGGGCAGCTGGACCCGGCCAAGGAGACCGTCGCGATCAACACCGGTGACGGCCTGAAGACCCTGGACGCCGTCTCCGACTCCGGGATGACCGCCGTCATCCGCCCGACGCTGGACTCCTTCCGCGCCGCCGGCCTCGTGTCCGCCTGAGCCACCCCCACCCCGCAAGGCCCCACCCCGCAAGGAGAGCCATGAGCGCCACCGTCCGCATCCCCACCATCCTGCGCACCTACACCGGCGGCGCCGCCGAGGTCACCGCCGAGGGCACCACCCTGGCCGAGGTCATCGCCGACCTGGAGAAGAACCACGCGGGCATCTCCGCCCGCATCCTGGACGACACCGGCAAGCTGCGCCGCTTCGTGAACGTCTACGTGAACGACGACGACGTGCGCTTCGCCGAGGGCCTGGCGACCGAGATCAAGGACGGCGCCGGCGTCTCGATCATCCCGGCGGTGGCCGGCGGCTGCTGAGCCGTCGCGGCCCGCACGCCCGCCGGCCGGCCGCCCGTACGTACGGAATTCCACTCTCCGCACGTACGGGCGGCCGGCTGCATTTCGGCGGGAATATTCCGGGTCGAGTCGGAGTAGAGTGTGGCTCGGCTGGGAACAGGGCTTCCTTTTCGGCCCTCCGTGGTGTTTCGCCGGAGGGCGTCCGGCCGGTGAGACCGGCTCGTGAAACATGTCAGGCAGATGTCAGAATTCGCGCGGGCATTTGAGTAATTCGTCCGCTATGTCCGGCGTGAAATGCCGAAATTTTCCCGGTTCACCCTGTCCTGTCCCTTGACAGCGCAGCGGAATTCCCGGCGGCTGACCCTGTTGCAGAGGGCTTCGGTCCGGATACATTCAGCGGCGGTCGACGCAATCAGCCGCTCACGGGAAGCCGTTCGGCGTCCCGCGCGGAGGGTTGCGGCGTGCACGGCTGCGCTCAGGGGGGGTTCCCCGGGCCGGCCTTCAAACCAACCCGGGCCCGTGACCTGCGGGCGCGTGAAGGGCCAGCACAGCACTAGGGGAGTTCGGAATGGCTCAGGGCACCGTCAAGTGGTTCAACGCGGAGAAGGGCTACGGCTTCATCGCGGTCGACGGTGGTGCGGACGTCTTCGTCCACTACAGCGCGATCCAGATGGACGGCTACCGCACCCTCGAGGAGGGCCAGCGGGTCGAGTTCGAGATCTCCCAGGGACAGAAGGGCCCGCAGGCGGACATGGTCCGCGCCGCGGGCTGACGCCTTCCGACCCCAGGAGCTCGGCGCGGCCCTACGGCTGGTGACCACTCGCTTCTCGGCGGGCCCGTACGACACGCGTCGTGCGGGCCCGTCGGCGTTCCCCGGCGGGGGTGGTGGCGGGCTGGGGCACGGCTCGGCAGTGGCTCGGTGGCGGGCCGGGGCGCGGCGTGGCGGCGGCTCGCGGATCGGTGATTGGGCTTGCACTCGACCACCGTGAGTGCTAATCATTGGCGTTAGCACTCACAGCGTGAGAGTGACAGCGGACCGGGTCGGTGAGGCCCCCGGGAGCGGTAGGGGAAAAGACCCCCGCACACCAGGGCCGTCCGTCGCGGGCACCCCTTGGTCCGAGCAGTCGACCGTGTCCCGGAGGACCACTTCTGATGGCCAAGATCATCGCCTTTGATGAGGAAGCTCGCCGCGGCCTTGAGCGTGGCATGAACCAGCTCGCCGACGCAGTGAAGGTCACGCTCGGCCCCAAGGGCCGCAACGTCGTGCTGGAGAAGAAGTGGGGCGCCCCCACGATCACCAACGACGGTGTCTCCATCGCCAAGGAGATCGAGCTCGAGGACCCCTACGAGAAGATCGGCGCGGAGCTCGTCAAGGAGGTCGCCAAGAAGACCGACGACGTCGCGGGTGACGGCACCACCACCGCCACCGTGCTGGCCCAGGCCCTGGTTCGCGAGGGTCTGCGCAACGTCGCCGCCGGCGCCAACCCGATGGCCCTGAAGCGCGGCATCGAGAAGGCCGTCGCCGCCGTCTCCGACCAGCTGCTGGCCCAGGCCAAGGACGTGGAGACCAAGGAGCAGATCGCCTCCACCGCCTCCATCTCCGCCGCCGACACCCAGATCGGCGAGCTGATCGCCGAGGCCATGGACAAGGTCGGCAAGGAAGGCGTCATCACCGTCGAGGAGAGCAACACCTTCGGTCTGGAGCTTGAGCTCACCGAGGGCATGCGCTTCGACAAGGGCTACATCTCCGCCTACTTCGCCACCGACCTGGAGCGCATGGAGGCGACGTTCGAGGACCCGTACATCCTCATCGCCAACTCCAAGATCGGCTCGGTCAAGGACCTGCTCCCGCTGCTGGAGAAGGTCATGCAGAGCGGCAAGCCGCTCGTCATCATCGCCGAGGACGTCGAGGGCGAGGCCCTGTCGACCCTGGTCGTGAACAAGATCCGCGGCACCTTCAAGTCCGTCGCCGTCAAGGCCCCGGGCTTCGGCGACCGCCGCAAGGCCATGCTCGGCGACATCGCCATCCTCACCGGTGGCACCGTGATCTCCGAGGAGGTCGGCCTCAAGCTGGAGAACGCCGGCATCGACCTGCTGGGCACCGCCCGCAAGGTGGTCATCACCAAGGACGAGACCACCATCGTCGACGGTGGCGGCGACAGCGAGCAGGTCGCGGGCCGCGTGAACCAGATCCGCGCCGAGATCGAGAACAGCGACTCGGACTACGACCGCGAGAAGCTCCAGGAGCGCCTCGCCAAGCTGGCCGGCGGCGTGGCCGTCATCAAGGCCGGCGCGGCCACCGAGGTGGAGCTCAAGGAGCGCAAGCACCGCATCGAGGACGCCGTCCGCAACGCCAAGGCCGCCGTCGAGGAGGGCATCGTCGCCGGTGGTGGCGTCGCCCTGCTGCAGGCCGCTGTCGCCTTCGACAAGCTGGAGCTGGAGGGCGACGAGGCCACCGGTGCCAACATCGTCAAGGTCGCGCTGGAGGCCCCGATCAAGCAGATCGCGACCAACGCCGGCCTGGAGGGTGGCGTCGTGGTGGAGAAGGTGCGCAACCTCCCCGCCGGTCACGGCCTGAACGCCGCCACCAACGAGTACGTCGACCTGGTCGCCGCGGGCATCATCGACCCGGCCAAGGTCACCCGCTCCGCGCTGCAGAACGCCGCCTCCATCGCGGCGCTGTTCCTCACCACCGAGGCCGTCATCGCCGACAAGCCGGAGAAGGCCTCCGCGGCCGCCGGCGGCGGCATGCCGGGCGGTGACATGGACTTCTGATCCTGATCGCTTCGATCGGATCGGCTGGTTCCTCGTCCGCGTGGGCGGTTCCCTTCGGGGAGCCGCCCACGCGGCGTTTCGACGTTCGGGGGGAGAGGAGAATGGACGGATGGCTTCCGACGACATCGAGACCGCCTTGCACAACGCGCGGGCACTGATCCTGGCCGACCTCACTGCGCGGGACGTGGCCGACGCCGCCGTCGTCTCACTGGTGGAGCAGGCGGTGACGCACCGGCGCTGGTGGCTGGAGCAGTGGCCGGACGGCACCGAGTACGTGCTCGGGCTGGTCGCGCAGGACGTCCAGGACGCGCTGCTGGAGGCGTACGGGCGCTGGCCGCTGTGCACCCTCTGCTCGGCCGACGGGGATCCGCACGCGCTGAGCGTGGAGCCCGAGTTGGGGCCGGAGCCGCACTGGGTGTGCGGCAAGCAGGGCGCGGTGGTGGCGCCGGTGGGGGAGCTGCCCTAGCCGTCCAGGGCGTCGAGTTCGGCCGTCAGGTTGGCGCGGGCGGCGTCGGTGAGGCGCTCGCGGGCGGCGGGGGTGCGGTAGAGGGCCGGGAGGGCGAGGAGCCGGCGCAGGACGGCGGCCCGGCCGGCCGTGAAGTCCGGCGCGGGGACGAAGCCGTACTCCTCCCGGACGGCGGCCGCGTACGCCGCGTACGCCTCGGGGGTGCCGCCGAGGACGGCGAGGTCCGCGTCGCAGAGCACCTCGCCGTCGCGGTCGCCCGGTGCCGGGTCGTGGGCGACGGTGAGCAGCACCAGCCGCTCCACCTCGGCGGTGCGGGCGGCGGGCAGGCCGGCGGCGGTCAGTGCGCGGACGGCCAGGGCGGCGCTGCGTTCCTCGTTCTCGGTGCGGTCGGGGCGGTAGACGGCGTCGTGGAACCAGGCCGCGAGGCGGACGGCGTCCGGGTCGGCGGCGTGTCCGGCGAGGTCGTCGACGTGCCGCAGGACCGCGCGCAGGTGCTCGGGGGTGTGGTAGCGGCGCTGCGGCTCGGACCAGCGGCGCAGCAGCTCCCGGCCGTACGGCTCGGGGTCGGTGGTGGCGCCGCAGCGGTGCAGCAGGGCGGTCCAGGCGGCGAGCAGGTCGTCGGTGGTGATGGGCATGCCGGCCATTGTGGCGGGCCGGCCGGGCACTGGACCTATAGGTAGGTTGACGATATATGTAGGCGTATGACGGAACGCTCGATGCAGGAGCCCACGCTGCTACTGCTCACCGCACTGGCCGACGCGCCGAGACACGGCTACGCCCTCATCCAGGAGGTCGCCGCGATCTCCGGGGGCCGGGTCACGATGCGCACCGGCACGCTCTACGGCGCCCTCGACCGGCTGCTGGGCCAGGGCCTGATCGAGGTCGCCGCCGAGGAGGTGGTGGACGGGCGGGCCCGGCGCACCTACGCGCTGACCGACGCCGGCCGGGGCGCGCTGGCCGCCGAGGCCGAGCGGCTGCTGGCCGTCGCCTCCGAGGCGGAGCGCCGGCTCTCCAGGGTCCGGTCGATGCTGGCGGGGAAGACGGGGCCGAACAAGCGGCCCGCGACGGGGGGAGGCCTCTCATGACCACACCGACGATCGGAGCGCCCTGGCTGTCGCCCGCGCTGCGGGCCGCGCTCCAGCTGTACCCGGCGCACTACCGCCGCGAGCGGGGCGAGGAACTGGCGGAGGTGTTCGCCGAGACGACCGCGCAGGCCGGCCGCTCCGCCGTCGCCCGGGAGGTGCTCGACCTGGCGCTCTACGGCCTGCTGGTGCGGCTCGGGCTGACCGGCGGCTCGGTGCTCGGCCGGGTGCTGGCGGCGGCCGCCCCGATGGCCGTCGGCGCCGTGGTCGGTACCGTGCTGGCGCCCTGGGTCGCCGACGCGGACCGGGTGGCCTGGAAGCTCACCTGGGACGACTCGCTGTCCACCTACGTCGGGATCATGGCCGAGCCGGCCACGGCGATGCTGCTCCTGGTGGCGGCGCTGCTGGGCCGGTGGACGGCGGGGCGGGGCCTGTCGCTGGCCCTGGGCGCCATGGGCCTGCTCGAACTGGGGCGGGAGCTGCACGGCGTGTGGTGGTCCGGGTACATCGGGGTGGCGACCCTGCCGCTGGTGCTCTGCGCGCTGGTGCTGGCCGGGGCCCCGAGCGACCTGCTGCCCCGGGCCGGCTGGCGGGCGGGCGGCCTGGTGCTGGCCTCGACGGTGGCGGGCGGACTGCTGGCGACGGGCCAGCACTGGGACGACACCACGTTCCCGGTGGACCAGGGGTGGTTCGTGGCGATGCTGGTCGTACCGGTGCTGCTGGCCTTCACCGCGCTGCGCAGCCGGGTGGTGCCCGCCGCCCTGGGGGTCGCGTTGCTGGCACTGACCGGGCCGGCCAGCCTGTTCAACATCTGGCGGGAGTCCCGGGGGATCTCGAACCTGCTGCCGACGGCGGCGCTGGCGGTGGTGCTGTTGGCGCTGACGGCCGTGGCGGTGCGCCGGGTCGGCCGCGGTGGAGTGGAGCGCGCTGGAGCGGAGCGCGGCGGGGTGGGCCGCAGCCTGGTGTGAGGCCGTGCGGGCGGGGCCGGGGCCCGGTGCGGGTGGCGGGGTGCCCCGGCCGGGGGCCGGAACGGCGGCGCGGTCTCGCCGGGTTCGGCGGGATGTGGCAGGCTGTCGGATATGTCTAGACCAATTTTCGAAGTCATCGCGCTGACGCCCCAGGACGCCCAGGCCGCCGAGTCGGGCGGCGCCGACCGGCTCGAACTCGTCACCGACATGGCCGCCGACGGACTCACCCCGTCCGTCGAGGACTTCGGCCGGATCCGGGCCGCCGTCGGCATCCCGCTGCGCGTCATGCTCCGGCTCCGGGACGGCTTCGCCCCCGGCGACCTGGACGCGCTGTGCGACCGGGCCGCCGGGCTGCGGGCCGAGGGCGCCGAGGAGTTCGTCCTCGGCTTCCTCGACGCCGACGGCGCCGTCGACCTGGCCGCCACCACGGCCGTCGCCGAGGCGGTGGCCGGCTGCCGCTGGACCTTCCACCGGGCGATCGACCACAGCACCGACCGGGCCGCCCTGCGGGCCGCCGTCGGCGCCCTGCCCGGGCTCGACACCTTCCTCACCTCCGGTGCGGCCGCCGGGGTGGACGCCGGACGCGAGGTGCTCTCGGCCGAGCTGGCCCGCGCCGGGGAGCCCGGGTACCGGCAGCGGATCCTGATCGGCGGCGGCCTGCGGGCCGAGCACCTGAAGGAGCTGCGGGCGGAGGGCTTCGACGCCTTCCACGTCGGCGGCGCGGTGCGGGCCGGCGGCTGGCAGACGCCGGTGGACGCCGCCAAGGTCGCCGAGTGGCGGGCGCTGATCGACGCCTGAGCGCCTTCGTCGGAGGCCGGTCCCGTGCGCGGGACCGGCCCACGCCCTACCGCAGCTGCTCGGGCAGCGGCGCGTCGTGCAGCATGGTCAGGCCGGAGACGGCGCGCGTCAGCGCGACGTACAGCCGCCGCAGGCCGGTCCGCTCGTCCGGCTCGCCGGCGATCACCGCGGCCGGCTCGTCCAGCACCACGTAGTCGTACTCCAGGCCCTTGGCCAGTGAGGCCGGGACGAGGGTGAGCCGGGCCTCGGCGCTGGTCTCGGTGCCGGGGGAGAGGTGCGGCAGGCCGGCCGCCGCCAGCGCCTCGGCGAGCAGCGGGATCCGGGCGTCGGCGGCGATCAGGCCGGTCGAGCCCTCGCGCCCCAGCGCCTCCCGGCAGGCCGCGACCACGGCCTCCGTCAGGCCCCCGTCGGCGATGTGACGGATCGTCAGCGATCCGGGCGCCTCGCGGACCGAGGTGGCCGGGGCCAGGCCCGGGGCGATCGCCGGGAGCAGCCGGGAGGCGTACGCGATGACCTCCTCCGGCACCCGGAAGCCCTTGGTCAGCTCCTCGATGTGCGCGTCCGGCTTGCCCAGGTGGTGCAGCGCGTCCGGCCAACTCGCCGTCGCCCACGGGGTGGTGCCCTGGGCGAGGTCGCCGAGGACGGTCGCCGAGCCGGTGGTGCAGCGGCGGCCGACCGCGCGGTACTGCATCGGGGAGAGGTCCTGCGCCTCGTCCAGCACCACGTGCCCGAGCGAGGGCGTGCGCTGCACCAGGTCCGTCGCCTCGTCCACCAGGACGGCGTCGGCCGGCGTCCAGCGGGCGGTCTTCACCGAGCGCCCGGGCTTGGGCCACAGCACCGCCGCCTGCTCCTCGGGCGTCAGCACGCCCTCGGCGCACTCGGCCAGGAAGCCGGGGTCGGAGAGCAGCCGCAGGACCAGCTTCGCCGGGTCGACGGCCGGCCAGCACTCCTTGACCACCGCCTTGACCGCGCCGTTGCGGGCCACCGCGTCCTGCACCCGGTCGTCCGGGGCCTCGCCGCCCTGCTCCATCTTCAGCAGTACGGCGTGCGCGATGCGCTGCGGCAGGGCGTCCCTGGCGGCGCCGTAGCGGGTCTCGCGGCCCTTCAACTCCTCGATGATCTCGGCGAGTTCGTACGCCGGGACGCGCCAGCGGCGGGAGCCGCGGACCACCACACAGGGCTCGGTGGGCAGCGCGATGCCCGACCGGACGGCCCGGCGCAGCACCTCGGCCATCCGGGCGTCGCCCTTCAGCCGGGCCGCCTCCGGGGTGTCCTCGCCGCGCACCTCGACGTGGCCGACCAGCTGCTGCACGGTGGCCTGGGCGACGTCCAGCTCGCCGAGGGCCGGGAGCACCTGCTCGATGTACGAGAGGAAGGCGTTGTTCGGCCCGATCACCAGGGTGCCGGTGCGGGCCAGGCGCTCGCGGTGCGCGTACAGCAGGTACGCGACGCGGTGCAGGCCGACGGCCGTCTTCCCGGTGCCCGGCGCCCCCTGGACGCAGATGGTGCCCGTCACGTCGGAGCGGACGATCTCGTCCTGCTCGGGCTGGATGGTGGCGACGATGTCGCGCATCGGGCCGACGCGGGGCTTCTCGATCTCGGCGGCGAGCAGGGCGGAGGCGGTGTCCGACTCCTCCGGGTCGGAGAGGTGCTCGTCCTCGTAGGCGGTGAGTTCGCCGCCGGTGTAGCCGAAGCGGCGGCGGCGCTCGACGTCCATCGCGTCGGTGCGGGTGGCCCGGTAGAACGGCTGGGAGACCGGCGCGCGCCAGTCGATGACCATCGGGTCGCCGTCGGCGTCGTGGACGTGGCGGCGGCCGATGTAGAAGTTCTCTCCCCCGCCGCCCTCGCTGAGTTCCTCGCTGATCGCGTGGAGGTAGGAGAGGCGGCCGAAGAACAGCGGGGTGTGGGAGAGGTCGGCCAGGGCGGCGATCCTGGCCTCGATCTGGTTCTGCAGGACGACGGCGGACACCCAGGTGCCGGTTACGTCGCGCAGGTCGAGCGACTCGACGTCCTCGCGCATCGCTCGCAGCGCGGCCCGGGACGCGGCCAGGTGCTCGCGTTCGCGCTGGAGGGGGTCGGTGGTGGGAGTGGCGGGCACAGCGAACCTTCCCGGCTGCCCCGGTGGCGGGCGCAGCGGATCGATGGAGCTCACGGTGGGGTACAGCCGACCGGTTGCCGTGCGGTCGGCGCCTCCCCCGGCTGCCTGCGGGACTTCAGCAGGTACCACGGTTCGGGAGGGGGCAGACGGACGATCTTAGACCTGTCGGTCTCGGGGTTCCAGCCCTGCAGCTCTCAGGGGGTGCCGTACACCCGGAGGACGAGCTGCGTCCTGTCGGATACGGCCTTCGGAGTGATGCCTTGGGCCGGTCGGGTGCCTACCGTTGAAGACATGAGCACCCAGAACCGCACCCCCCGTACCGGCCCGGCCGGCGCCACCGCCGCCTCCGGGCGCCACCGCAACCCGCTGAGCACCGCCGTCCGCAACGTCGGCATCGCGCTGGACACCGCCGCGCGCGTGATCTTCCTCGGGCGCGACGGTGTCCGTTACTGAGCGTTCCCGCGGTTACAGCACGTCGTCCGCGTCGATGATGCGGTACGCGTAGCCCTGCTCGGCCAGGAAGCGCTGCCGGTGGGCGGCGAAGTCCTGGTCCACGGTGTCCCGGGCGACCACCGAGTAGAAGTGGGCCGCATGGCCGTCCGCCTTGGGGCGCAGCACGCGGCCGAGGCGCTGGGCCTCCTCCTGGCGGGAGCCGAAGGTCCCGGAGACCTGGATGGCCACCGTGGCCTCGGGCAGGTCGATCGAGAAGTTCGCGACCTTGGAGACCACCAGGACGCTGATCTCCTTGTTGCGGAAGGCGTCGAAGAGCTTCTCGCGCTGGGCGTTGCTGGTCTCGCCCTTGATCACCGGGGCGTCCAGGGCCTCGCCGAGTTCGTCCAGCTGGTCGATGTACTGGCCGATGATCAGCGTCTGGTCCTTCTCGTGCTTCTTGACCAGCGCCTCCACCACCCGCCGCTTGGTCGCCGTGGTGGCGCAGTAGCGGTAGCGCTCCTCCGGTTCGGCGGTCGCGTAGGCGAGCCGCTCGGAGTCGGTCAGGGTGACCCGCACCTCGCAGCAGTCGGCGGGCGCGATGTAGCCCTGCGCCTCGATCTCCTTCCAGGGCGCGTCGAAGCGCTTGGGGCCGATCAGGCTGAACACGTCGCCCTCGCGGCCGTCCTCGCGCACCAGCGTGGCGGTCAGGCCGAGCCGGCGGCGGGCCTGGAGGTCGGCGGTGAACTTGAACACCGGGGCCGGCAGCAGGTGCACCTCGTCGTAGACCACCAGGCCCCAGTTGCGGGCGTCGAACAGCTCCAGGTGCGCGTAGACGCCCTTCCGCTTGGTGGTCATCACCTGGTAGGTGGCGATGGTGACCGGGCGGATCTCCTTCTTCGTGCCGCTGTACTCGCCGACCTCGTCCTCGGTGAGCGAGGTGCGCTTGACCAGCTCGTGCTTCCACTGGCGGGCCGAGACCGTGTTGGTGACCAGGATCAGCGTGGTCGACTTGGCGTGCGCCATCGCGGCCGCGCCGACCAGCGTCTTGCCGGCGCCGCAGGGCAGCACGACGACGCCGGAGCCGCCGTGCCAGAAGCCCTCGACGGCCTGTGCCTGGTACGGGCGCAGCTGCCAGCCGTCCTCGTCCAGGTCGATCGGGTGCGCCTCGCCGTCCACGTACCCGGCGAAGTCCTCGGCGGGCCAGCCGAGCTTGAGCAGCACCTGCTTGATCTGCCCGCGCTCGGAGGGGTGCACCACCACGGTGTCCGGGTCGACCCGGGCGCCGACCAGCGGGGCGATCTTCTTGGAGCGCAGCACCTCCTCCAGCACCGGCCGGTCGGTGGTGGCGAGCACCAGCCCGTGCGTCGGGTGCTTGAGCAGCTGCAGCCGGCCGTAGCGGCCCATGGTGTCGGCCACGTCCACCAGCAGCGCGTGCGGCACCGGGTAGCGGGAGTACTTCACCAGGGCGTCGACGACCTGCTCGGCGTCGTGCCCGGCCGCCCGGGCGTTCCACAGCCCGAGCGGGGTCACCCGGTACGTGTGCACGTGCTCGGGTGCCCGCTCCAGCTCGGCGAACGGTGCGATGGCGCGACGGCAGTCGGCGGCCTTGGGGTGGTCGATCTCCAGGAGGAGAGTTTTGTCGCTCTGGACGATGAGCGGTCCGTCGTTCACGCGGGGGAGCCCTCCACTGGCTGACAGGGTGGTTTGACGCAGACCCTCCAGTGTCGCGCATTCCGCGGAGAACCGGGACGGGCTACTTCCACTCGTGGAGCTTGCCGGTGGACGTGCCGTCCGGGGCGGCGTCGAACTCGAAGACGCCGACGACGCCGTTGAGCCGTTCCAGCTGTGGGGCGGTGGTGGAGAAGAAGATCGCGCCGCGGTACTGGACGACGCCTCCCTCGGCGAAGTGGCCGAGGCCGCTGCCGTGCCAGGTGACGGTCTGGCCGTCGGCGGTCATGTCGACGCCCTGCCCCTCGCCGAACAGCGTGCCGTCGGCGCGCAGTTCGGTCTCGTACGTGCCGAAGCCGGAGACCTCGACGCCGAAGTAGCTGCCGGTGCCCTCGAACGACACCTCGACGACCGCGTGTCCCTCACCGGCCGCGAGGACCCGTCGGCCGGTGTCCTTGCCGTTGACCTCGCCGATCAGTTCACCGAGCATGATGCCTCCTCTGGGAACCCCCCTGTCCTTCCGGACTACGCCGCGTCCCGGGGTGGCGCAACCGCACGCCGGTGACCGGCGGGCGCCTCGCTCGTTGAGCCGGTCATGAACAAGTCGAAGCGCGTTCTCACCGCCCTCGCCCTGATGGGCACGGCCTTCGCGGCCACCGCCTCCTCGGCCGGCTCCGCCCACGCCCTCGCGGGCATCGGCGAGGGGCCCGGCGGCCTGCTCGCGGCGCCCGGATTCCTGATCGCCGACCAGGTCGGCGGCGGCTCGCTGCCGATCGGGCAGGGGGAGATCGGCAGCCTGGCGGACAAGGCGGTCCAGGAGAAGATGAAGGAGTCGAAGGGGCACTGACGCCCACTCGCCTGCCTACTCGTCGAGTTCGGCGACGCCGGTGATGCGGTGCAGGGCGAAGGTGCGGAGTTCGTCGGCGTGGTGGTCGAAGGCGGTGACGAAGCCGCCTTCGACCTTGACCGGGTCGATGATGCGCTGGCTGGCGATGCCCTCGGCGTTGAGGTAGCCGATCCACATCCGCTCGCCGAGGAGGACGGCGGTCTGGAGGGCGGCCAGGGTCTCGGCGGCGGCGGTGCGGGGGAGGTGGCGCGGGTCGGCGGTGGGCTCGCGGCGGCTGGCGGTGGCGGCGCGGTCGCCGGCCCGGATGGCCTTGATGGCGGCGGCGAGGAGGGTGTCGTCGGGGGTGGGCGGGCCGTCGGGGACGGGGACGGGCGCCGTCCGGGGCGGGGTGCGGTGGCTGTCCGGGCGGGTGATCAGCATGTCGCCCTCGGCGGATTCGGCGGCCGGGGCGTAGCCCATCGTGCGCAGCGTGGCGAGCAGGACGTCCGGGGCGGCCTGGGAGGCGAGGACGGTGGGCGCGAGCAGCCGTAGCCGCAGGTCGGCGGAGCGGCGGTCGGCGAGCACCTCGTTCAGCAGGGACGGGTCGTC
Source organism: Streptomyces novaecaesareae (assembly GCF_000716875.1). Taxonomy (GTDB): domain Bacteria; phylum Actinomycetota; class Actinomycetes; order Streptomycetales; family Streptomycetaceae; genus Kitasatospora; species Kitasatospora novaecaesareae. The sequence continues at coordinate 20,437 of NZ_JNWQ01000047.1, forward strand.
GCAGCGCAGGTAGGAGGAGGCGGCGCCGACCCGCAGGATGCCGTGCCGGCGGGCGATGTCGTCGATCAGGTAGGTGAGCGGCTGCGGGACGGGCGTACGGCTGTGCTGCTCCAGGAAGGTCCGCAGGTCGGCGGCGGTGCGTCCGGCGTCGAGGGCGCGGCGGACGGACGCCGGGGTGAAGCGGTAGACGGTGGCGCCGCCCTTGGACTCGATGTCGGCGCAGAGCGCGAGGGCGTGGGCGAGCGGGGTGAGCAGCGGGCCGGGGGCGACGGCGGTGAGGTCCGGCTGGAGGATCACGTGGTCGAGCGGCTGCGGGAGCAGCGGGGCGAGCACCTCGGCCGGGTCGGCCTCGGCGGTGAGCAGGGCGCGGGCGGGGGCGGCGAGGGCGCCGCGGCCGGTGATGCCGAGGAGTTCGGCCTCGTCGAGGGTCCAGGCGGTGAGCTCGTCGCGCAGGTCGCGGCCGTCCGGGCCGGTCGGGCCGCCGCGCAGCGGGCGCTGCCAGCGCAGGGCGGGGAGCAGTTCCTCGGCGGTGGCCGGGGTGCCGGGCGGCAGTTCGGCGAGCAGGGCGAGTGCGGCGCGGCGGACGGACGGGGCGAGGGTGCGGTCGAGTTCGGGGCCGAGGGCGGCGCGCGGCTTGCCCTTGCCGTCGGGGGTGCCGGCGAGGGCGGGGACGCGGGTGGCGGCGAGCCAGGCGGTGGCGAGGACGGACCAGCGTTCGGCGGTGTCCAGTTGGAGCCAGCTGTCGTACCCGGGGGTGGGGGCCCACCGTTCGTCCACTTCGCCGTCGGGGGCCAGCAGGCCCGCGGTGTAGGCGAGTTCGAGCCAGAAGGCGGTCTGCTGCTCGGTGGTCTCCAGGGCCTGGGCGGCGCGCTTGAGGTCGCGGACGCCGAGGCCGCCGGCGCGCAGGGTGAGCGGCGGGGTGAGGCCCCAGCCGTCCAGCAGTTCCTCGACGGTCTTGACGGCGGTGTGCGCCTGGCCGGCCGCGGCGCCGTCCACAGCCTGTGGATCGCGCGGGGCGGCGGCGGGCGCGGGCTCGGGCTGGACGGGTTCGACGGTGCGGTGGCTGCGGCCGCCGCGCAGGTGCAGGGCGAGTTCGCGGGGCAGGACGACGCTGCCGGGGCTGGTGGGCAGCAGCAGGCCGCGGGCGAGCAGCCACTCGACGGGGCTCTGCGCGTCCTCGGCGGTGACCGGGCGGGCGGCGTCCGGGACGGTGCCGGTGGGCGGGCCCCAGACCAGCCGGTCCAGCAGCCGCAGCGCGGGCTCGGGGGCGGTGTCGAGCAGCGCGGCGCAGCGGGCGCGGTCGGTGAGCAGCGCGGTGAGCGCGGCGACGGCGGTGACCGGGTCCGGGGTGGCGGCCTGGCCGGCCGAGGCGAGCAGTTGTTGCAGCCGGGCCGGGGACATGCCGATGGTGGCGTCGGCGAGGGTCGGGCCGAGGCCGGTGCGGCCGGGGTTGGCGGCGGTCGGGGCGAGCGCCTCGCGGACGGCGAGGACCAGCCGCAGGCCGTTGTCGGGGCCCCAGAGCAGCGCCCGGTCGCGCAGGGTGGCGATCGCGCGGGGCAGCGCGGTGGCGACGGCGGACCGGTCGGCCGGGGTCAGCGGGGTGGCCCCGGGGTGCGGCTTGACCTTGGCCGGGCCGGTCAGCAGGGTGCGCACGGTGGCCGTGGAGGTGCCGTCCGGGGCGGTGGCCAGCGCCTCGGCGACCTGCAGGGTGAACCGGTCGAGCCGCTCCAGGGCGCGCAGGGCGGAGGCTCGCGAGGAGAGCCGGGCGGACAGCTGGGTGAGGTCGCCGGGGACGGGGTTCAGCAGGTCGGGGCGGGACCGGAGCAGGGCGGCGAGCGCGTCGTCGGGACGGGCGCGCAGCTCCTCGGCGAGCGTGCGCGGGCCGGTGGCGGACCTGGCCCGGCGTTGGGGGCCCTGCTGTGTGGTCATTCGACCTAGGTTAGTCGGGCTGGCGGACGGTGGGGTGTCCCTCGTGCCGCTCCGACCCGGCCGGTGGACTCGCGTGCGCGGGGGCCGGGTGGGTAGCGTCACGCCGAGGGCGGTTCGGTGGGCGGCCGTCGCACTCTCAGCAGACGGCGCGGGCGAGGCGGGGTGTCGGTGATGACGGACGGCGAGTGGTGGCGCAAGAGCGGGCCGTGGAGCGATCGCTCGGGCGGCGCCCCGGAGGGCGGGGCCGCGCGGGGTGACGGCGCGGCGGCTCCGGGCCCGGCGGACGCTCCGGCCGCGCCCGCCGCGGGTGTCCCCGCCGTGCCCGCCGCGGACCCTGACAGCGTGTACGACCCGCCGGCGCCGAGTGCCGCCGGGATCCCGTCCGTCCCGCTGAACCCGCCGGACGCCGTCGCCGCCGGGGAGCGGGCCCCGGTGATCCCGCCGCCGATGGTGAGCAGCACCGGGCCGTGGACCATGACGGTGTTCGACTTCTCCGACGGGCCGGAGCCCGCGCCGACGTCGATCCCCGAGCAGCGCGCGGCGGAGGAGGCCGCGCAGGCGGCCGCCCTGGCGGCGGCGCAGGCCGCGGCGGCCGCGCAGCCGGGGGCGGACCCGGCGAAGCCGAAGAAGTCGATGTGGCCGAGGCTGGGGAAGGCCAAGGGGAACGCCAAGGGGAACGCGGGGGGCCGGGCGGCTCCCGGGGCCCCGGCTGCCCCGGCCGCCCCGGTGGGGGGCAAGGCGGCCGCTGCCGGGAAGGGCAAGGGCGGGGACGCCCGCAGACCGTCCCCGCTGATCCTGCTCTCCAGCACGCTGTTGGTCGGCGGCGCCGCCACGGGCTTCCTCCCGGCCATGCTGGCGGGCTGGGGCCTCGGCTACCTCTCCCGTCAACTCTCGGACCTGACGCGCAAGTTCGTGATCCTCGGGATCCCGCTGATCACGATGAGCGCGACCACCCTGTACGCCATGCAGCAGGCCAAACAGGGCGGCGCCCACGGAGGCGGGGGCGGCGGCGGTCTGCAGTCCGGCAGCCCGCTGGGGCAGATCAGCTGGTCGGCGGCCCCGAACGTGCTGCGGGTGTCGGCGGTGATCTCCGCGGTGGTGCTGCTGCTGATCGCCATGCGCCGCCGCCCGCCGCAGCAGGGCTGAGGCGGGCGGCGGAAGGCTGCTCGGGTGACGGCTACTTTGTGACGGCTACCTGTGGATGAAGTAGCCGTAGCTGTCCACGAGGGCGTGCGTGCTGCCGTTGTGGTTGTAGAGGTTGACGGTGCCGTCGGCGCCGACCGGGACGGTGGCATGGGTGGCCACGGTCTGGCCGGCGGCGAAGTTCACGGTGGAGACGTCGGGCCGGTCGGTGCCGCCCGGGTAGACGGCGAGGAAGCCGTCGGCGGTGGGCTCGGTGGCGGTGACATTGAGGACGGCGCCGGTCGCACCGGTCGGCAGCCCGCTGACCGCGAGGCTGCTGTACGGGCCGAGCTTGCCCGGGCTGACCCGGGTGTCGAGCATCCGGGTCGGGTCGGTGGCGACGAACAGGTGCTGACCGCTCGGGCCGTAGTAGCCGGAGAGGTCGGCGATGACGTGCAGGCTCCCCGCGTTGTTGCAGAACATGATGGTGCCGTCGTCCGCGATCTTGGTGACGACCTGGTTGGACGTGGTTTGCCCGGCCTTGAAGTTGAGGTTCGAGCTGTTCATGCCGGAGCCGGAACCCACCATCAGGTGGCCGTCCTGGTCGGGCTCGGTGGCGGTGACGTTGAGGACGACGCTGGTCGCGTCGTTCGGGACACCGTTGACGCCACGGACCTGGAGCTTGGTCAGCGGAACCGGCCAGGGGGTGTTGCACAGCGAGCTGACCTTGCCGGCCGGGACGCCGGTGCCGGTCCGGGAGTCCATGATGCGCTTCGGCTGCAGCGGTGCGTAGAGGTCCGTGGAGCGCGGGGTGTACTCGCCCTCGATGTCGATCACGAGGTCCACGGCCGCGCCGCCCGGGGCGTTCCAGACGGCGATCTTGAAGTCGTTGCCGACCGGGACGGTGACCAGGTTGGGGATGGCCGCCCCCGGGACGTAGTTGAGGTTGGAGCTCTCCGGCCGGGGCCGGTCGTTCGGGCCCAGGCTCAGGAAGCCCTGTCCCTCGGCGTTGACCGCGGTGACGTTGACGACGACTGCGGTGGCGTCCCAGCTGACCGGCCAGTACTGGTTCTTGAGGTCGATGGTGAGCTTCTGGCCGGGGGTGAGCTTGGGCGTGCCGTAGCCCGGCTGCCGGGTGTCCAGGGCCCGCTGGCCGCTGTAGCTGTCGAAGCCGGCGGGCTTGGTGATCACAGCCACCTTCTGGGACGCGGTGGCCTGCTGGCCGCCGCTGTTGGTGAAGGTGAGGGTCGCGGTGTAGTCGCCCGGGCGCGGGTAGTTGTGCTGGATGCCCTTCTGCAGGGACGTGAGGTCCGTACCGGAGCCGTCGCCGAAGTCGAGCCGCACCTTGTTGACGGGCCAGGAGCTGGTGGAGGGGAGGGTGTCGAACTCGTATCCGAGCGGACCGCAGGAGTACGGGGCCGAGCACGGCTTCACCGTGAACGCGGCCTTGGGTTCGGCGGGTTCGGAGACCGTGATCGTCCTGTCCGAGACGGCGGGAAAGGTGAGCCCCTCGGGGCTGGTCACCGTCAGCGTGGTGGAGAACGTCCCGGCCCGGGCGTAGGTGTGGTCGGCGGTCGGCTGGGTGGTGACGACGGGGGCCGTGCCGTCGCCGAAGTCGAAGCTGTAGGAGAGGGCGGCCGGCCAGTTCTGGACGAGGGTGGCCTTGGCGGTCACCGGCCTCGGGTACGGGCCGTACTCGCCGGTGAAGTGGACCTCCTGCTGGGTGACGACCTGCCGCTCGACCGCCCCCCGGTCGCGGATGCCGCTGCCCGTACCGGTGTTGGCGACGCCCGGGTCGTCGGAGGGGGAGTTGCCGTAGTAGTCGGTGGGGAGGATGCCCGGCGCGTCGGCGTCGGCGGAGTCGATGGCGGGGGAGCCCTGGTCGGGCCCGTTGCTGATGTGCGGGTTGCCCGCGAGGTCGTGCGCGCCCTGGCCGGTGGCGGAGCGCAGCTCGGCGGGGCCGGGGTAGGACTGGCCGTTCCACAGGTACGGGACGCGGCCGGTCGGCAGGCCGGGGTCGACGAGGTTGTAGTCCAGGCCGGTGCCCGGCACCGCCGCCGGGGAGACCTGGATCGCCGGGGCGGGCTCCATGCCGGTGCACGCGAACGCGCTGCCGGTGACGATGTTGTTGCGGACGGCGGAGCCGGTGGCGGCGCCGTTCAGCAGGATGCCCGAACCGCAGCTGTTGAGGACGGAGTTGGACGTCACCAGCGTGCCGGGGGCGTCGCCCACCACGATTCCGCTGGTGTCGGATCCGGTGATGTAGTTGGTGGACACGACCGTGTCGCGGATGCCGGCCTCGATCTGGACGGCGGCGGTGTGCGCGGCGTTGACGGAGTTGCGGCTCACGGTCACGTGGTCGCTCGCGCCGGTGACGCGGATCTCCGGCTCGGGCCCGAACGCCCGGGCCATGTACAGGTGGTCGATCGTGACGCGGGAGGAATCGGCGACCACGACCGGGGAGGTGTTGGCATGGACGCCGAAGCCGTGGATCACGACGTCCGTGGCGCCCTTGACGGTGAACGCGGGGGTGCCGCTCCCCTGGACGTAGGCCCCGAAGCCCTGCGTGCGCGGGTCGCCCGTGGTGCCGGTGGTGAAGGTGATCGGCTTCCCGGGAGCGCCCGATCGGTTGATCAGCACCGACTCCGTGTAGGCCCAGTCATTGCGGACCACCACGGTCTGGCCCGGCCGGACGATCTTCGCGGCCGCGGAGATCGTGCAGAGTGGTAGGGCCGTGGAGGCGGGACCGGTGTCCGAGCAGGCGACCGAGTTGTCGACGGTGAGCTGGTCACCGGGGGCGTCCGCCGCGGCCGCGAACGGCACGGGCAGGACGACTGCGGCGAGCAGGGCCGAAGTACCCGCCAGCGCGGCGAGCCTTCCGACGTTCATGAGTGGATTCCTCCGAAGGGAGCGGCCCGTGACAGGCGTTGTGGACGACCGGTGAAGTCGTACGGGGGAATCCTGTCCGACCGTTGTCGAACTGTCACGCGAGTACCGGGCGGCTCAGGCGGTTGGGGACGTCGGCGAAGGCGCGGCGAAGCCGGAGCAGAGCAGGCGGACGCTGCGGTGGAACTTCTCGTCCTGGCCGATCCGCGGGATCAGTTCGCCCATGACCAGCGGGAACCGTTCGCGCAGCGCGTCGTACTGCTCCAGGTCGAGCGACGGCGGCGCGGCCGGCTGGTTCTGCTCCTGGAGCACGAACCCGGTGACGTGGCTGAGCAGGGTGTCGGCGGCGATGCCGCAGGAGTCGGCGGGGACGGCGGCGTCGAGGAGGGTGCGGAGTAGCCGCTCCATCAGGGAGAGGCCGCCCGGGCTGAGCACGCCGGGGCTCTCGGCGAGGAGCTGGGCGCCGCCGGGGTGCTGTTTGATGCTCAGGCGCAGGGTGGTGGCCTGGGCTTCGACGCGGTCCTGCCAGGTGGCGTCGGCCGGGAGGGCGGCCAGGGCCTCGGTGCCCGCGTCGAACGCCCGGCGGCAGACCCGGTCGGCCATCAGGGCGAGCAACTCGTCCTTGCCGCGCACGTGGTAGTAGAGGCTGCCGGCATGGGCGTCGAGTCGGTCGGCGACCTGGCGCATGGACAGGTTCTGGTATCCGACCTCGGCGAAGACGGCCATGCCCGCGTCGACGATGCGCTCCTTGGTGAGCTTCATGCAGTGCACCGTACCCGATTTTCCAACACTGTTCGAAACTGTGCTAGATTTTTCCTCGCCCGGTTTTCGAACGGTGTTGGAAAGACGAAGGGGGAGGGCGATGGGGGCGATCCTGTTCAACGTGACCACGGCCGCACTGATGGTCATGATGGTCAACTGCGGGCTCGGCGTGGTCGGCCGGGACACCCTGCGGGGGCGGCCACTCCCGTGGGCGGCGATCGCGCTCACCGCGATCGCGGTCGGCGGCGTGCTGCTCCAGCTCGTCTGGTCCGGCGCCATGGACGCGCTCGACGCGGACCCGGCCAGGTCCGGCTGGTGGCGCGAGTTCACCTCGGTGTTCATGCAGAACGGCGGCCTCTTCGGCGGCCTGTGGAACCTCGTCACCCTCGCCGCCGTCGCGGCCCTCGCCCAGTGGTACTGGGGCGGCCCGCTCACCCTCGCCTTCTTCCTCGCCGGCATCCTGCTGCCCGGCCGGATCGACACCCTGCTCGGCTTCGGCGGCGGCCCCAGCACCGACCCGCGCAACTTCGCCGGCAGCTCCGGCGCCACCTACTTCCTCGGCGCCACCCTCGCGCTCGCCTTCCTGACCCGCACCCGCCTCCCCAAGGAGATCGCGCTGGCGGCCGGCGTCCCGGCGCTGGGCCTGGCGATGTGGCTCGCCCAGGAGAACGGCCACGGACTCGTCTCGGTGTACGGCTTCGTGCTGGCCGCGGCGGTCTGGGCGGTCCGCCGCCGGGTGGTGCGGCCGGTCGAGGCCTGAGCCGAGTGTCGTCGCGGCGGCCCCGGGGCGAGAGCCTCGGGGCCGCCGTGGCGTTTCTCTGCAGGGCGGGTACCCGGCGGACCCCCACCGCACCGGGGCCGGCTCCCCTTCCCGTCCGGGGGGTAACCCCCGTACGGGAAGGGTGCTTTCCCCGTTCTTCGGGCCGCCCGGCCGCAGCAGACTCGGGGCATGCCCACACAGTCCGTGACGATGACCGCGCCCCCCGCCCCGCAGGAGGTGGGCGGCGGCAGTGACTTCGCCCAGTTGAGCCGCCGGATCGCCGCCGAGGGCCTGCTCGACCGGCGCCCCGGCTACTACGCCGTCCGCATGGCCCTGGTGCTCGCCGCGTTCCTCGGCGGCTGGTACGCCCTGTTCGCGCTCGGCGACACCTGGTGGCAGCTCGGCCTGGCGGCGGCGATGTCCGTCGTCTTCGCCCAGATCGGCCTGCTCTCGCACGACCTGGCGCACCGCCAGGTCTTCGACCGGCGACTGCCGAGCGAGATCGGCGGCCGGATCGCCGCCAACCTGCTGATGGGCATGAGCTACGGCTGGTGGATGAGCAAGCACACCCGCCACCACGCCAACCCGAACCACGAGGAGCGGGACCCGGACGTCGCCCCGGACCTCGTCGTCTGGTCGAAGCGGCAGGCCCGGCAGGCGAGCGGCCTCGCCCGGTTCATCGGCCGCCGGCAGGCGTACCTGTTCTTCCCGCTGCTCCTGCTGGAGGGCCTCAACCTGAGCTTCAACAGCTTCCGCGCGCTGCGCAGCCCCACGATGAAGCGCCCGCTGCTGGAGGGCGTCCTGCTGGTCGTCCACTTCGCGGCCTACTTCGGCCTCGTCCTCGCCGCTCTTCCGGCGGGCAAGGCGGTCGCCTTCCTCGCCGTGCACCAGGCGCTGCTCGGCGTCTACCTGGGCTGCGTCTTCGCCCCGAACCACAAGGGGATGCTGATGGTGACGCCGGAGATGAAGCTGGACTTCCTGCGCCGCCAGGTGCTCACCTCGCGCAACGTCCGCGGCGGCCCGGTCGTCGACTCGGTGATGGGCGGCCTCAACTACCAGGTGGAGCACCACCTGTTCCCCAGCATGCCGACACCAGCGCTCGGGCGGGCGGCCCGGATCACCCGGCAGTTCTGCGCGGAGAAGGGCATCCCGTACTACGAGACGGGCCTGTTCCGCTCGTACCGCGAGATCCTGACCCACCTGCACCGGACGGGCGAGCCGATCCGCTCCGGCGGGTGAGCGGCGGGCCTCTAAAGCGGGTGCCCGTGACCACCGGGGGTGGTCACGGGCACCCGCGTGCCGGCGGGCTCAGCTGTTCTGCTCGAAGCCCGCCAGCAGGCCGCGCGGGTCGAAGGTGACCCGGATCCGGGCGATCCTCCCGTTCTCCACGTGCATCCAGTTCGCGGTCGGCGCGGGCGGGGCGATGCTGGTGTGCAGCTCGAACCAGGTGATCACCTCGTCGCCCTCGGCGACCCGGGCCTTCACGTCGATCTTCTCCAGCACCTGCCCGAGCCCCTTCAGCCCGCCCAGGGCCTCCTCGATCCCCGAGGCCGTGCCCAGGGCGCCGACGAAGTCCACGTCCTCGGCCAGCAGGCCCCGGACGGTGTCGAAGTCGCCCGCCTCCCAGGCGGTGAAGTAGGTCTCGGCCAGCTCGCGTGCGGTCTTCGTCGTCGTCATGCCTCCATCCTCCCGGCGCGCTTTCCATACGTCCAACAGATGGATCGGATGCCAGCTATCATCCTGAGTTATGGAGATGCATCAGCTGCGCTACTTCGCCGCCGTCGTGGACGAGGGCTCCTTCACCGCCGCGGCCGGGCGCCTGCACGTCAGCCAGTCCGGCATCAGCACCCAGGTCGCCAAACTGGAGAAGGAGTTGGGGCAGCAGCTGCTCGACCGCACCGGCCGGAGGGTCCGGCTCACCCCGGCCGGCGAGGCCGTCCTCCCGCTGGCGAAGAGCGCGCTGACCACACTGGACGCCATCCGGCATACCGCGGCCGAGTTCGCCGACGCGGTCCGCGGCCGGGTACGGCTCGGCATGATCATGGGCTGCTCGATCCCGCCCTTCCTCGACGTCGTCGCCGACCTCGGCCGCACCCACCCCGGCATCGAACTCAGCCTGCACGAGGGCCACTCCGACCTCCTCCAGGCGCAGGTCCGCTCCGGCGACCTCGACCTGGCCCTGATCGGCTTCGCCGGCGAAGCGGGGCCGGGCCTCGACGTCGACATCGTCGTGGACGAGCGGATCGTCGCCGTCGTCCCGGCCGGGCACCCGCTCGACCGCGAGACCCTGAAGCTCGCCGACCTCCGGACCGAGAAGATCCTCTGCCTCTCCCCGGGCACCGGCCTGCGGGCCGCCTACGAGGACTCCTGCCGCCGGCTCGGCCTCGACCCGCGCGTGGACATCGACGCCAGCTCCCCGCTCGCCGTGCTCCGCCTCGCCGAACGCGGCGCCGGGGTCGCCGTCCTCAGCGCCTCCTCCGCCGAGGGCGCCGGCCTGCGGGCCGTCCCGATCGCCGACGCCGCGACGTACGCCCGCCTCGGCCTGGTCACCCGGCCCGACCAGCACTCCCCGGCCGTCCGTCTCCTGCGCGCCAAGCTCACGGCCGCCATGCATTCCGACTGATCGTCATGCGGCTCACTCGGGCGGGAGATCCAGCGGAGGGTGATCGTGCCCGGAAACCGCGGTCCGGGGAGCGGCGGTGTGATTGTGTGGCCCTCTGTGTCCGAGTCCGAGTCCGTGTCCATGTCCGTGTCCGAGTCCAGGGAGGCCGCCGTGTCCCGAACGCCGCAGGAGATCTTCGAACGCCACGTCCACGCCGGCGCCCTGACCCGGAACGCCGATGCCCTTGCCGAGAACTTCACCGAGGACGGTGTCTTCGAGGCACCGCTCATGCCCGCCGGCGCTGCCTTCCCCAGGAGGCTGGTGGGCCGCGAGGAGATCCGTAGCGCCATGGCGGCGTACTACGAGCGCCAGGAGGCGACGGGTGACGGCCGCTCGCCGAACCTCGCGAAGTCCGGATACGTGCTGCACAGCACCTCCGATCCCGACGTGTTCATCGCCGAGATCGACACGGTCTTCGACCGGGACGGAGACGACGAGGTGGTCTCCCTGGTGCAGATCTTCCGGGTCCGCGACGGGAAGATCGCTCGACTGCGCGACTACTTCGCGCCCGAGCTGATGAGCTGAGCACACCCGAGCGGGCCGACTCCCCACGCTCGCCCGGCAGTCACGCCTTCCGGCGCGGGTCAGGCCTTCCAGCGCGGGTCGCGCCCGGAGGCGGCCAGTGCGCGATCCCATCCGGAGGCTTCGTCGGGCAGCGCCACAGGCTCGGCGAAGCCCGCGTACTGGCGGTACAGTTCGGCGTTCTCCGTCGCGATCTCGCCGACCAGCCCGGCGAGTTCCTCGTCGACCTCGATCCGGCCGCCGGTCGCCCGGGCGACGTCCCAGCCGTGCAGCACCAGCTCCAGGATCAGCATCCGGGCGATGCCCACCGCCGGAACCGGGGAGCCGCCCAGGTCGACCTCCCCCTCCCAGGCGGCCGGCTCGGCCCAGGCCGCGACCGCCCGCTCCAGCTGCGCCGCGTACGCGGAGCGCCAGTCGGCGGCGGCGGTGAAGTCGCGTGCGACCAACTCCTCGGGCAGTTCGGTGCGCCGGGCCCGGTGTTCCAGGCCGTGCGAGGTGTAGAGCACCCAGTGGTTGATCAGCGCACGGGTGTCGAACTCCGCGCAGGGCGTCGGCGCGTCCAGCGGCTGCGCGGCGGGGACGGTGGCGGCGACGTCGGCGGCCGCGGAGGCGGCGCGGGCCAGGAAGGGGTGCATCGGGTGGACGTTCATGGCCCGATCCTGCCCCTGGCCGGGCTGCTCGGTATTGAAGAAACGCGACGCTAACCTGGCCGCCATGGACACCCCCGATCTCGGCCGCGGCGTGCTCCACCCCGCCCGGGCGGCCGAACTGATCAGCGTGGAGCGGCTCGTGCCCGCGCCCGGCGTGGCACGGTTCGTCGAGTACTACTGGCTGGTGCGCTGGGACCTGACCGGCCATGCCCCGTACGAGCAGAAGGTGCTCGCGCACCCCAACGTCCACCTGGTCTTCGAGGCGCCCCGGGCCCGTGTCTACGGGGTCGACCGCTCGCTGTTCGTCCGTCGGCTGGAGGGCGCCGGGCACGTGCTGGGCGCGCGGTTCCGGCCGGGCGCCTTCCGCCCCTTCGCGGGCGGCCCGGTGAGCGCCCTCGCCGACCGGTCCGTCCCCGCCGCCGAGTACTTCGGCCCGGAGGCGGACCGGCTCAACTCGACCCTGCTGAGCGGCGGTGACGGCGACCCGGCCGCCCTGGCGGACGCCTTCCTGCTGCCCCGGCTGCCGGCGCCCGACCCGGTCGCCGAGCAGCTCGCCGCGATGGTGGAACGGATCACCGCGACGCCGGACCTGCGCCGGGTGGACGACCTGGCCGGGGAGTTCGGCCTCGGCGTCCGACGCCTCCAGCGGCTCTTCGCCGAGTACGTCGGCGTCTCCCCGAAGTGGGTGCTGCGCCGCGCCCGGCTCCACGAGGCCGCCGAACGGGCCGGTACCGGCGGCGAGTTGGACCTGGCCGTACTCGCCGCCGAACTGGGCTACGCCGACCAGGCCCATTTCACCCGCGACTTCACGGCCGCTGTCGGCGAATCACCGGCCCGCTACGCGGCGGCGGGCTGACCGGCTTCGGCCGTCGCCGCTGCCGCCGCGGCAGCGGCCCGGCCCCGGGCGCTGGCCCGCTTGGCGTAGGCGATGGTGAAGTAGACCAGCCCGCCGAGCACCACGTACGGAAGGACGTTGTTGACCGTCACCACCGTGCCGTGCGACAGGGTGTAGACCAGGACGATCCGCAGGACGGCCTCCAGGACGAAGGCCACGCCCCAGACGATGGTCAGGTTGCGCTGCACCCGGCGGAAGCCCGGGTACTGCCACATGGAGTTCCACCAGGCGATCATCTCCGGCGTGCCGTCCGTGGCGAACTTGCGCCCGAAGTAGAACATGATCGGCCGCGGAGCGGCGAGCGACGCCAGGTAGAGCACGCCGAGCAGGCCCGAGACGAAGGAGTCCTTGGCCAGCAGCATCTTCGGGTCCTGCGGCCCGATCAGCGCGACGACCAGGGTCAGCGCGACGAAGACCAGGGAGACCACCGCGAACTCGTCGATCCGGCGGTGCCAGAGCAGGTAGATCAGGGTGTCGACGACCGGGCCCAGGCCCGAGAGCAGGATGGCGGTGGACTCGTTGTAGCCGTGGTCGTGCAGCTGGTTGTAGATCACGATCGGTGCGACGACGTTGAAGCCGATGCTGATCAGCCAGCCTAGGGCGGCGGCCTGCCCCTTGCGGGCAGGAGCCTCTGGAGCTGCGGTAGTTGACACGGTGTTCGTCCCCCGGGGTGAGCAGTGATAGCCGGCTCATTCTGGCGGGCCCGCAGGTCAAGCGCCTAACGCAGAGCCGAATCGTGATCGATCGTGCCCGAGCGGGCCCCGGCCCCCGCCCCGCCCCCCTGGCCCCCGCCCCCTGCTCACCGCCCCCCTGCTCACGCGCCGAGGAAGCGCTGCAGCTCCTCCAGCATGTAGTTGGCCCCCGTGTAGCCGATCCCCTGGAACCACAGCTGGTCGTCCACCGGGAACGCCCGGTGCGCCTTGACCGCCGCCAGCGCCTGCCACCCCGGGCTGGCCAGCGCCGCGTCGGTGCCCGCCCGCTCCGGATCGCCGTACGTCGCGTACAGCAGCAGGTCGCCGTCCGCCTTCCCGATCTGGTCGAGCGGGATCTCGAAGTCCGACTGGTCGACGTTCTGCGCGTCCGGCCGCCCCACCTGGGCGTCGGAGAGCACCGTCCCGGGGAAGCTCTGCCGGCCGAACAGCCGGATCCCGCCGCCCTCGACGAACCGCACCAGGCTCACCTTGCGCCCCGACAGCTTCGCCGCGGACAGTGCCTGCACCACCTGCCCGGTGTGCTTCTGGTACGAGCCGACGAAGGCCGCCGCGGCCGCCTCCCGGCTCAACGCCTGGGCGTGCAGCTGGAAGTTGGCCTTCCACGGCGCCCCGGTGGTCTGGGTGAGCACGGTCGGGGCGAGCTCCCGCAGCTGGTCGTACCGGTCGCCGTCGCGGGCCTGGTTGGAGAGGATCAGGTCCGGCCGCAGGGCCCGTACGGTCGGCAGGTCCGGTGCGCCGGCCGGGCCGACCAGCCGGATCCCGGCGGTCCGGCTGGTCGGCCAGTAGTCGGGGTAGCGGGCGTCGCGGGCCGGCAGCGCGGCGCCGACCGGGGTGATGCCGAGGGTGAGCGCGGAGTCGAGCACGTCGGTGTCCAGCACGACCACCCGCATCGGCTCGCCCGGCACCAGCACCGGCCCGGTGGCGGCGTTGACGGTCACCGGGGGCGCCGGGACGGCGGACGGGGTCCCGTTCGCGGCGGTCACCTCGGCCGGACGCGGCGTGGCGCCGCCGGTGCACGCCACGAGCGCGGCCCCGCCGAGGCCGGCGAGGAGGGTACGGCGGGCGATCCGGGGCATCGGCGGTCCTCAGGAGGCGCGGCGGGGGGCGGGACGGGGGCGGGGCGCCGTCGATTATGTCCGAAATGGTCCCTGAAGCGCCGTCAAGCGTGCCGTCACGCGTCCACCGCGTCCACCGTCGCCGTCGCGGCCGCCCACGGCACGCCCGGAACGACCAGCGGCGTGCCCGTCACCGGGTCCGGCACGACCACCGACTCCAGCCCGAACACCTCCCGCACCAGCTCCGCCGTGACCACCTCCCCGGGCGGGCCCTGCGCCACCACCCGACCGTCCCGCATCGCCACCAGGTGGTCCGCGTACCGGGCGGCCTGGTTGAGGTCGTGCAGCACGGCGACGACCGTCCGCCCGCGTTCGACGTTCAGCCGGCGGACCAGGTCCAGCACCTCCACCTGGTGCGCGATGTCCAGGTAGGTGGTCGGCTCGTCCAGCAGCAGGATGTCGGTGCCCTGGGCGAGCGCCATCGCGATCCAGGCGCGCTGGCGCTGGCCGCCCGACAGCTCGTCCATGCTCCGCTCGGCCAGCTCCGCCGTCGACGTCCGCTCCAGGGCCTCCGCGACCGCCGTCTCGTCCTCCGGCGACCACTGCTGCCACCAGCTCTGGTGCGGCTGGCGGCCGCGAGGCTCAGCAGCACCGCGGCGGCGAGGACGGCCACTGCGGCGGCGAGCCACAGTATTCGGCGCCGCGGCGCGCGGTAGGGCGTGCCGGGAGCGCAGGGCGGGGCGGTGATGTCGTCGGTCATGGCCCCCTCCGCAGACAACTCAGGTAAACCTAAGTTCCGCCGCGAAGCCGCGGCAAATCGCCTCGTCACCCCGTCCGCCCGTTGGATAGCCTGCCGGTATGCCCGCGACCTCACCCGCCCCGCTCACCGTCGGCTTCGACCTCGACATGACACTGCTGGACACCCGGCCGGGTATCCGCGCCACCTACCTGGCACTCTCCGCCGAGACCGGCGTCCGCATCGACGCCGACCTGACCGTCACCAGGCTCGGCCCGCCGCTGCTGGACGAGATCCGCAACTGGTTCCCGGAGGAGGAGGCGGAGCGCGCCGTGACGCGCTACCGCGAGCTGTACCGCGAGCACGCCTTCGCCCCGACCGTGGCCCTGCCGGGCGCGCACGCCGCCATCGAGGCGGTCCGCGCCCACGGCGGCCGGGTCGCCGTGATCACCGGCAAGTACGAGCCGAACGCCCTGCTCCACCTGGAGCACGCCGGGATGACGGCGGACACCGTGATCGGCGACCTCTGGGCGGAGACCAAGGGCGAGGCGCTGCGCGAGCACGGCGCGAGCATCTACGTCGGCGACCACCTCGGCGACATCCGGGGCGCCCGGCACGCGGACGCGATCGCCGTCGCCGTGGCCACCGGCCCGTACGACGCGGACGAACTGCGCGAGGCCGGGGCGGACGTGGTCCTGGCGGACCTCACCGCCTTCCCGGACTGGCTCGCCCGCCACCTGGCGGGCGGGGACGCGACGTAGGCCGTCCTACGGCTCGATCCGGCGGCGCTGGGCCCGCGCGTTCAGGAGCAGCCCGGTCAGCGCCGCCAGGAAGCCGGCCGGCATCAGCATGCTCAGCCAGTACGCGGCCGTCGGCAGCGGCGTCAGGTGCAGGAACAGCGGGACGAAGGTGGCCAGCGTGGCGAG
The DNA here is from genome assembly GCF_000716875.1 of Streptomyces novaecaesareae. GTDB lineage: Bacteria > Actinomycetota > Actinomycetes > Streptomycetales > Streptomycetaceae > Kitasatospora > Kitasatospora novaecaesareae. The sequence continues at coordinate 36,055 of NZ_JNWQ01000047.1, forward strand.
CGCGCCGAGGCCGAAGACGATCGCCCCGGCCTTGACGTACACGTCGCCGGGGTCGGCGCTCTGGCTGCTCACGTCTGCTCACTCCTCGGGGCGGGGTCGGGCCGCCCCCAGTCTGGCAGAGCGTCCTCCGGGGCCGCCCACCGGAGCGGCCCGGTCACGTTGCGCAGTTTCCCGGCAGCTCAACGTTTTGATCCCTGCTGGGCGGGGGTATGCAGGGGGTGCCGAGGGGCGCTACAGGTGCGTCCCGCGTCCTCAGACCCGGGGGTGTGAGCCGATGGACAGCGCAGGGACGCGACCCGGCCGTGCCAGTACCGGGTCGCCCGTGGCCGCGAGATCGCCGCGCTCCGCCGCCCCGATCGGGCCTCGGACCGCGGATCCTTCGCGGAACGCGGATGAGGCAGTCACGGACCGTTAGTCTGCTCCTGACAACGTGCTGACCATGAGCGCCCGCGGGCGCCGAGCCGAGGTCGGCAGCGGTCTCCCACCACCCAGCGATCCCCGGCCAGGGCCGGGATCCCTCACACCCATTCGAGGACTGTTCGAGATGCCCACCGGCCAGGTCAAGTGGTTCAACGAGACGAAGGGCTTCGGCTTCCTGTCGCGCGACGACGGCGGCGACGTCTTCGTCCACACCAAGGCGCTGCCCGCCGGTGTCACCGTGCTGAAGCCGGGCCAGCGGGTCGAGTTCGGGGTGGTCGCCGGCCACCGCGGGGACCAGGCGATGGGCGTGCAGCTGCTGGACGCGCTGCCCTCGGTGGCCGCCGCCCAGCGTCGGAGCGCGGACGACATGGCGCCGATCGTCCAGGACCTGATCACCACCCTGGACGCGGTGCTGCCCGGCCTCCAGCGCGGTCGCTACCCGGCCAAGCCGACCGGCCAGAAGCTGGCCGGCCTGCTGCGCGCGGTGGCCGACCAGTTCGACGTGTAGGGCCCGTCCCCACACCGGGGGAGGACTAGGTCCTGTCCGGCCGATCTTCCCGGGCCGAGATCGGCCGGACAGGACCTAGCCGAACGCGAGCGCACCCGGGTCGAGCGGAGGCACCAGCCCCTCCGCGGCGGCCCGGGTGAGCAGCGCACGGACGGCCGCGTAGCCCTCCTCGCCGAGGTCCTCGGTGAACTCGGTGACGTACAGCCCGATGTGCTGGTTCGCGACGTCCAGGTCCATCTCCTGGGCGTGCTCCAGCACGTAGCCGCGGCTCGCCTCCGGGCTCGCCCAGGCCTGCCGGACGGAGGCGCGGATCGCCTCGGTGATCTCCCGCAGCCGTTCGGCGCCGAGCGAGCGCCTGGCGACGATCGCGCCCAGCGGGATCGGCAGGCCGGTCTCCTGCTCCCAGGCCTCGCCCATGTCGGCCAGGCTGTGCAGGCCGTACTGCCCGTAGGTGAAGCGGGCCTCGTGGATCACCAGGCCGGCATCCACCCGGCCGTCCCGGACGGCGGGCATGATCTCGTGGAACGGCAGGACGACGATCTCGCCGAAGCCGCCCGGTACGGCCTTCGCCGCCCAGAGCCGGAACAGCAGGTAGGCGGTGGAGCGCTCGGAGGGCACCGCGACGGTCTTCCCGGCGAGGTCCGCGGGGGCGGCCACACCGGGCAGGGTGAGCACCAGCGGGCCGCAGCCGCGCCCGAGCGCACCGCCGCAGGGCAGCAGGGTGTACTCGTCCAGGACCCACGGCAGCGCGCCGTAGCTGATCTTCAGGACGTCCAGCTCGCCGCGCTCGGCCTGGCCGTTGGTGATGTCGATGTCGGCGAAGGTCACCTCGGGCGCGTCCGCGCCGGGCACCAGGCCGTGCGCCCAGGCGTGGAAGACGAAGGTGTCGTTCGGGCAGGGCGAGTACGCGATGCTCAGCCGTTCAGCCACGGCCGGCCTCCTCGATCAGTTCGTGGACGGGCAGTGCGGCGAAGGCCCGCTCCAGGGCGGTCAGCGCCTCGCCGATCCGCCAGGCGGCCCGGTCGCGCGGGCCCACCGGGTTGGACACGGTGCGCAGTTCGAGGGCCGGCACGCCGTACCGGGCGGCGGCCTCGGCCACGCCGAAGCCCTCCATCGCCTCGGCGGCGGCGCCCGGGTGGCGGGCGGCCAGCTCGGCGGCCCGCTCGGCGCTGCCGGTGACGGTGGAGACGGTCAGCACCGGGCCGGTGACGGCGCCCCGGCCGCCCGGGTCACCGAGCCCGCCCAGCGCCTTCACGAGGAGCGCGACGACGGCCGGGGGCGGGGTGTGCCGGACGGTGCCGAAGCCCAGTTCGGTGACGTCGGCGAAGCCTTCGGGGGTCTGCGCGCCGAGGTCCGCGGCCACGATCGCGTCGGCCACCACGGTGGCGCCGACCGGGGCGTGCGGGGCGAAGCCGCCGGCGATCCCGGCCGAGACGGCCAGGGCGTACGGGTGGGCGGCCAGCGCGGCGGAGGCGGCGGCCGCGGCGGCGGCCGGGCCGACCCCGGCGGCCAGCACGTCCACCGGAGCGCCCTCGGCCCGGTGCAGCGTGCCGCCGGGCAGCGGCAGGGCGGCGGCCCCGCCGGGCAGGCCGCGCAGCACGGCCTCGGCCTCGGCGGCCACCGCGACGACGACGAGCAGCCGGGCCCGCGCGGGGCCCGACTGCTCGCTGCGGCCGTCGGTGACGGCGTGCGCGGTCATCGCAGGACCGTCAGCTGTCCTGGGTGTTCAGCTGGAAGTACCAGACGGCGATCGGGTTGTCCGAGTTCTTGTCGCCCTCGACCACGGTGACCAGGGTCTTGCCGCTGGCGTTCAGCACCTTGTTCGCCTGCTGGGCGCCGGACCAGGTCGAGCCCTTGGCGTACGAGGCCAGGCTGAAGCGCCCGCCGCTGCTGGACGAGCCGCCGTTGGTGAAGGCCCACCAGCCGGAGTCGGCCACGTTCGGGGAGACGCCGACGCCCACGGCGTCGCTCGACACCACGTCCGAGCTGGGCAGCGAGCCGTCCGCCAGGGCCTTGGTGGCCTTGTCCTGGCAATCCTGCTGGAGGTCCTCGGTGATCGGGCTCCCGTTGTTCCAGCACAGCGGCTGGGCGACGATCGAGGAGTTGCCGACCTTGAGGGTGGCCTGGTGCGAGATGTGCTCGGTCTGGTCGGCGGCGATGGCGACGGAGGTGCCCACCGTGGCGGCGCCGACCACGACGACGGCGCCGAGGGCGGCGATGGCACGGGAATTGAGGCTCATGCGTCAGAATCTACCGGGCCTGGCCGATCACGCTACGCGGGGGTCGGCCACCGCGTGTTGCCGCCTCGCAACGTCAGGCCACCCGGGGCGCCGCCGGGTGCCGCCGCAGGCCCACCCGGAAGAGCGAGTGGAGCGTCCACAGCAGCATCAGGCCGACCACCGTGGCGGCGACCGACAGGCCCAGCGCCCCGTTCAGCGGCAGCAGGATGCCGACCGCGCCGCCGGCCACCCAGGACAGCTGCATCAGCGTCTCCGACCGGGCGAAGGCCGAGGTCCGCACCGCCTCCGGGACGTCCCGCTGGATCAGCGCGTCCAGCGCCAGCTTGCCCAGCGAGGCCGCCATCCCGGCGATGCCCGCGACCAGAATCACCGTCACCACGCCGTACCAGAGCGCGGCCGCCGCCGTCACGCCGGTCGCCAGCAGCAGCATCGCGGTGACCGTCGCCTCCGGGCCCCGGGTGCGCAGCCAGGAGCCGAACACCGAGCCGAGCGCGTTGCCCGTCCCCGCCGCCAGCGCCACCAGACCCAGCGCCAGCGTCGGCCGCAGGCCGCCGATCGGCTCCTCCCGCAGCAGGAAGGCCAGGAACATCACCAGGAAGCCGACCAGCCACTTCATCGCCGACATCGCCCGCAGCGCCAGGATCACCGAGGGGCCGACGGTGCGCAGCGAGGCCTTGACCGGCGGCGGCTTGTGGTGGATCAGGTGCGAGCCCTCGCCGTGCACCTCGGCGTGCAGGACGGCGCGCTGCTCGCCCTTGGCCGAGTCCACGGCGTGCGGCAGGTGGAAGGCCATCAGGGTGCCGATCACGAACACCAGGAAGGCGCCGCGCAGCGGCCAGCCCGGGCCGATCAGGTGCAGCAGCCCGCCCACCGCGGCCGCCACGCCGGTGGCCAGCAGCCCGGCCAGGGTGACCCGGGAGTTCGCCTTCACCAGGGACAGCCGGCTCGGCAGCAGCCGGGGCACCACGACGCTGCGCACCACCCCGTACGCCTTGGACGCCACCAGCACGCCGAGCGCCTCCGGGTAGAGCGCCAGGCCGCCGCCGGAGATCACCCCGGCCATCGTCCAGGCGAGCACCGCCCGGGCCAGCATCGCCATCGCCATGGCCGCCCGGCGGCCGTGCGGCAGGCGGTCCAGCAGCGGGCCGATCACCGGGGCCAGGACGGCGAACGGGGCCATCGTGATCAGCAGGTAGAGCGCGACCCGGCCGCGGGCCTCGCCGGTGGGCACCGAGAAGAAGATGGTGGAGGCCAGCGCGATGGTGATCAGCATGTCGCCGAAGGAGTTGAGCGCGTGCAGCTCGATCAGCTTCGCGAGGCCGGACTCGCCCGCGCCCTCGGCGGAGGTGGCCCGGCGGATCCGGCGGCCGGTGCCGTGCACCACCTTGCCGGTGCGGGCGCCGGCGGCGGAGGCGGTGCGGATCAGGAAGGGGCGGCGGGCCTCGGGGACCTCGTCGTCCGCGTCCCTGGTGAGGTCGTCGCCGAGGTCCTCGTCGAGGGCGGCGAGGTGGCGGTGGTGGACGTCGCCGGCCCCGGGGGCGTCATGCTTGACCAGGCTCACGGGGGCGGTGGGCGGCTCGGGGCGGTCCGCCGGCGGCGGTTCTCCCGCGCCGGGGACCGGAGACTGCAGTCGCGGCACGGGCTCCGCCTGGTCGGGGCTGCCGGCCTGCGAGGCGCGCAGTGCGTGCTGCGACGGGTTGTGGTCCGCCACAAGCCCATCCTGCCCCAGATTTGCCGCGCCGACGCGGGATTGCACCCCACTCGGCGCGGCCTCCGGAACCGTCGCGTCCGCCCCGGAGTGTGCCGGGGCGCCGACCGGCGGGTAGCCTGCCCCAAGGTCCGCCCGCTGGGCGCCAGGGCGCCGGCAGGCCGATCGAGCGGCGCGGTCGGTTACCTAGGCGGCCCCCGGTCGCGCAGAATGGATGAGGGACTACCGAGCCGCGACGGAATGGGCAACACGCCGTGGGCGACAGAAGAACTGGGAGAGAATCGACGCCGTGAGTGCTGCGATGCGAAGCCGTACCCCCGACCGGCTCTGTGCCGAGGCCGTCGAACTCGCCCGCCAGGCAGCGGAGGAGGCCGTCGGAGCGGAGGCCGTCGGGCCGCACCTCGGCGTCCAGGCGGACGCCGACCGCGTCGTCACCCACACCTTCGAGTGCCTGGACGCGGCCTACCGCGGCTGGCACTGGGCGGTCACCGTCGCCCGCGCCCCGCGCGCCAAGAACGTCACCCTGGACGAGGTCGTCCTGCTGCCCGGTGCCGACGCCGTCCTCGCCCCCGAGTGGGTGCCGTGGAGCGAGCGGCTGCGCCCCGGCGACATGGGCCCCGGCGACCTGCTGCCCACCGGCGCCGACGACCTGCGGCTGGAGCCCGGCTGGACCGGCGAGGACGAGCCCGCGCCGAACTCCGCGGTCGCGCTCGCGGACGAGGAGGACCTGGTCGTCACCGACCCGCACGTCCAGCCCGCCCCGGCCCGCGCCCGGATCAACGCCGTCGCCGAGGAGCTCGGCCTGGGCCGCAGCCGGGTGCTCTCCCGGCTCGGCCTGCACCTGGCCGCCGAGCGCTGGGAGAAGTCGCACGGCGCGCAGACCCCGATGGCGCAGGCCGCCCCGGCCTCGTGCGGGAGCTGCGGCTTCCTGATCCCGATCGGCGGCTCGCTCGGCCAGGCCTTCGGCGTGTGCGGCAACGAGTTCGGGCCGGCCGACGGCCAGATTGTCTCCTTCGCGTACGGCTGCGGCGGGCACTCCGAGGCGGCTGTCATCCCGGCTCCGCCGGCACCGTCCGAGCTGATCCTGGACGAGCTGGTGGTCGAGCCGCTGCAGCTGCACCCGGACCGCGCCTCCGGATCCGTCGAGCCCGACGCCCCGGCCGAGGAGCTCGGCCACTCCTGACCCGTGCCCGGCCCGCGGCCCGCCCCCGGTGACGAACCGGGCGCGGGCCGTCGGCGTTCCCGGCGGTGTTTCCCGCGTTTCCCGCGGCGTTTCCCGGGCGGGGCGGCGGTGATCCCGGGCCGTGGTCGGGAGCAGTCAGTGGGGCAGGGAAGAATGCCCTACGACGTACAGGGCGGCGGAAGGTGGCAGGTCCAGTGGAACCTCGGATCATCGGCAGCAGCACGGACGAGCACCTCGCGGACCCCTTCGGGAGCGCCGCGCTGCGCCGACGGGTGCTGGACGCCTGGGCCGCCTCGCCGGCCCGGTTCCGGGAGGACGCCAACGCCGAGGAGGAGCTCGCGCTCGGCGGCTACCGGGACCGCCTGGTGGTGGAGTTGGCCCAGAACGCGGCCGACGCGGCGGTCCGTGCCGGGCACGGCCCCGGGCGGCTGCGGCTGACCCTCGCCGACGGCGTGCTCGCCGCCGCCAACACCGGCGCCGCACTGGACGCGACCGCGGTCGAGTCGCTGTCCACCCTGCGCGCCTCCTCCAAGCGCGGCGAGGAGCCCGCCGTCGGCCGGTTCGGGGTCGGGTTCGCCGCCGTCCTCGCGGTCACCGACGAGCCGGCCGTGCTCAGCAGCGCCGGCGGGGTGCGCTGGTCGCTGGGCGAGGCCAGGTCGCTGGCCGAGGCGCAGCCCGCGCTGGCCGACGAGCTGCGCCGCCGGGACGGCCACGTGCCGCTGCTGCGGCTGCCGTTCGCCGCCGAGGGCCCGGCCCCCGAGGGCTACGACACGGTGGTCGTGCTGCCGATGCGGGACGCCGCCGCCGAGGACCTGACCCGCCGTCTGCTGGCCGGGATCGACGACGCGCTGCTGCTCACCCTGCCCGGCCTCGCCGAGGTCGTGGTGGAGACCCCGGAGGGCACCCGGACGCTCACCCGGGCCGCCGCCGAGACCCGCCCGGACGGCGTCACCGAGGTCACCATCACCGACGACAAGGGCGGGCGGCTGCGGCAGACGCTCTGGCAGACCGCCGGCGCCTCCGGCGGCCTGGCCGCCGAGCTGCTCGTCGACCGGCCCACCGAGGAGCGCGCCCGCCCGTACTGGACGGTGACCTGGGCCGTCCCGGTCGCCGCGGACGGCGCCCCGCAGCAGCCCGGCATCGCCTCCGTGCTGCACGCGCCGACCCCCAGCGACGAGCCGATCGGCCTGCCCGCGCTGCTGATCGCCTCCTACCCGCTGGACTCCACCCGCCGGCACGTCGCGCCCGGCCCGCTGGCCGACTTCCTCACCGAGCGCGCCGCCGACAGCTACGCCGACCTGCTGCGCGCCCGCGGCGCCGACCTCGGCTCGCTCGGCCTCGTCCCCGGGCCGCTCGGCCAGGGCGCACTGGACAACGCGCTGCGCGCGGCCGTGCTGTCCCGGCTGCCCGGCACGCCGTTCCTGCCGCACCCGGCACCGGTCGAGGAGGGCACGCCCGCGCTGCGGCCGCGGGACGCCACGCTGCTGGAGGGCGCGGACGGCTCGGTGGTCGAGGCGCTGGCGCCGATCTTCCCCGGGCTGCTGCCGGCCGGCCTGGAGCGCCGCACCGAGCTGCGGGTGCTGAACGTGCGCCGGGTGCCGCTGGCCGAGGTGGTCGACCAGCTCGGCGGCCTGGACCGCGAGCCCGCGTGGTGGCGCAACCTGTACGCGGCGCTCGGCGGGGCCGACCCGGAGGCGCTCGGCGCGCTGCCCGTACCGCTCGCCGACGGCCGGACGGTGACCGGGCCGCGGCGCGTCCTGCTGCCCTCCGAGGACGCCGACTGGGCGGCCTTCCCGGGCTACCCCGAGTCGCTGGCCGGCGCGCTCGCCGCGCTCGACCTGCGGCTGGCCCACCCCGAGGCCGCCCACCCGCTGCTGGCCAAGCTCGGCGCCGGCACCGCCACCCCGGCCGGGGTGCTGGACACCCCCGAGGTGCGGGCGGCCGTCGCCCGCTCCTTCGAGCTGGCCGAGGACGACCTGGACGCCGCGCTCGAACTCGCCGACGCCGTCCTGGCCCTGGTCAAGGCCGCCGCCCCGGGGGCCGGGGAGCACCCCTGGCTGGCCCGGCTGGCGCTGCTCGACGACGAGGGCGAGCCGGCCCGCGCGGGCGAACTGGTGCTGCCCGGCAGCCCGTTCGCCGCGCTCGCGCGCGAGGAGGACGCCGGCTGGGTGGACGACGAGCTGCTGGAGCGCTGGGGGCCCGAGGTGCTCGCGGCCGTCGGCGTGCTGGCCGACTTCGTGCTGGTGCGCGCCGAGGACGTGGTGCTCGACCCGGACGACCTGGAGCGGCTCGACCCCACCGTCCCGGCCGACCGGGCGGCCGGCGGCCACCCCACCGGCCTGCTGGACGAGGCGCCGGACGGGCTCGCCGACTGGGCCGAGGACGCGCTGGAGGCCCTGCAGGCGGACGAGGCGATCGGCGTCCCGCCGGTGGCCGCCGAGCTGCTGGCGGTGCGCGACCTCGACCTGGTGGACGACGACGCCTGGCCCGAGGCGCTGGCCGCGCTGGCCCGCCCGCCGTACCGGGAGGCCGTCGTCGACCCGGTGCGCACGCTGCTGCCGGACGGCACGTACGCCGATCTGCCGCCGTACACCGCCTGGTGGCTGCGCGACCACCCGGTGCTGGACGGCCGCGAGCCCGCCGGGCTGCGGGCCGCCGGCGCCGACCCGCTGCTGCGCGGCCTCTACGACGAGGCGCGCACCACCCTGGACGAGCAGTTCCTGCACGCGCTCGGGGTACGCACCACGCTGGCCGCGCTGCTCGCCGAGCCGCACGGCCCGGACGAGGTGCTGGACCGGCTCACCGACCCGGACGCCGAGGTCGGGCACCGCCAACTGCACGGCATCCACAGCGCGTTGGCCCGGGTGGACCGCGAGCGGATCGAACCGCTGGACGTGGTCCGGGCGTTGCCGCCGCTGGACCCGGCCACCGGGCGCCGCCCGGCCCACACCGTGGTGGTGGACGCCACCGAGGCGGTCGTCGCCGACGCCCCGGACCTGGTCCAACTGCTGCACCCGTACCCGCTGTTGCCGGTCGCCCCGGCGCTCGCCGCGGACCTCGCCGAGCGGTTGCACGTGTCGCTGGCCAGCGAGGTGGCCGGCGGCCGGGTGCTCTCCGAGGGCGTGCTGCACCGCGTCCCGGCCGTGGTGCGGGAGCTGTTGCCCGGCTGCCCGGTCGCGTACGAGGAGCACGAGGAGCTGCTGGTCGTCGGGCCGGACGGCGCCGAGGCGGCGGTGGACTGGCGCTGGGACACCGGGGCGGACGCCCCGGAGCCGCCGTACGACCCGGAGCTGGCCGAGGCCGAGGACGAGGACGACGAGTTCGAGGTCCCGCCGGTGCCCGGCCTGCTGCACGCGGCCACCCCGGAGGGCCTCGCGGCCGGGCTCGCCTGGTCGGTCGGGCAGTGGCACCGGCGCTTCGAGGTGCTGGCCGCGCTCAGCGAGCCGGACCGCGCGTACGAGCTCTCGGCGGCCCGGGACTTCGAGGGCTGAGGGTCAGCCTGCCCGTCGACGGCGCTTGAGCCGCAGGTAGACGCCGACGGTGGTGGCCGGCCAGACGGTCACCACCAGGGCCTTCAGGGCCGTCGGCAGCCACGACCCCTCGGTGGGCGCGCCAGTGCGGCTACTCGTACCCGCGGCGCTTCAGGAAGAGCCAGGTGAGCTCCAGGGCGATGCCGCAGACCACCGCGATGCCGACGCCCACCCAGGGGTCGCGGGTGCCGACCAGGGAGAGCTGGAAGAAGTCGGACAGCGCGGGGACGATCAGGACCAGCGAGAACGCCCCGCCCATGGTGCCGATCAGCAGCAGCCGCCACCAGCTGTACGGGCGGGCGACGATGGCGAGGACCCAGATGGCGATCAGGAAGAGCGTCAGGGTGGCCACGCTGGTGTCGGCCTTGAGGTCGGTCGCGTGGTCGGTGCGGGCGAGCGTGTAGGCGACGAAGGTGCCCGTCCCGGCGATGGCCCCGCCGGGGATCGCCAGCCGCAGCACGCGCTTCACGAAGCCGGTGCGGGCCCGCTCGTTGTTGGGTGCGAGGGCGAGGAAGAAGGCCGGCACGCCGATGGTGAGCGAGGACAGCACGGTGGAGTGCCGGGGCAGGAACGGGTACGGGGAGTGGGTGAAGATCACCAGCAGCGCCAGGAGCACCGAGTAGACCGTCTTCACCAGGAACAGCGACGCGACCCGCTCGATGTTGCCGATCACCCGGCGGCCCTCGGCGACCACCGAGGGCAGGGTCGCGAAGGAGTCGTTGAGCAGCACGATCTGGGCGACGGCCTTGGTCGCGTCGGAGCCGGTGCCCATCGCCACGCCGATGTCGGCGTCCTTGAGCGCGAGCACGTCGTTGACGCCGTCGCCGGTCATCGCCACGGTGTGGCCGCGGGACTGCAGCGCCCCGACCAGCTGGCGCTTCTGCTGCGGGGTGACCCGGCCGAAGACGCTGGTCCGGTCGGCGGTCTCGGCGAGCTCCTCGGGGTCGGCGGGCAGGGTGCGGGCGTCCAGCGGCCGGTCGGCGCCGGGCAGGCCCAGGTGGGAGGCCACCGCGCCGACCGAGACGGCCGCGTCGCCGGAGATGACCTTGGCCCGGACCTGCTGCCCCTCGAAGTACCGCAGGGTGTCGGCGGCGTCGCCGCGCAGCCGCTGCTGCAGCACCACCAGCGCGAGCGGAGTGAGGCCCGCCGCCGGGTCGGGGGAGTCCAGCGGGTCGGGCGTACGGCCCAGCAGCAGCACCCGCAGGCCCTTGGCGCCCAGCTCGTCCACCTCGGCCAGCGCCGGGTGCCCGGCGGGCAGCAGCACGTCGGGGGCGCCGAGCAGCCAGCTGGCCTCGCCGCCCTGCGGCTCCAGCAGCTGCACGCCGCTCCACTTGCGGGCGGAGGAGAAGGGCATCGCCTCGATCACCCGCCAGCCGTCGCGGCCGGTGGCGCCGGTGCCGCTGCCGGGGGAGCCGCCGGGGGAGCCGTCGCCGTGCCCGTCCCCGCCGTCGCCGCGCCCGTACGCGTCGATGACGGCCTGCATGGACGGGTTGGGGCGGGCGTCGGCGCCGGCCATCACGGCGAGCGCGTGCTTGATGGTGTCCGGGTCGACGACGGCGGGCTCCCCGTTCGAGAGCACCCGCAGGTCGATCACGTCCATGCCGCCCTCGGTGAGGGTGCCGGTCTTGTCCAGGCAGACGGTGTCCACCCGGGCCAGGCCCTCGATCGCGGGCAGCTCCTGGACCAGGCACTGCTTGCGGCCGAGCCGGATCACGCCGATCGCGAAGGCCACCGAGGTCAGCAGCACCAGGCCCTCGGGGACCATCGGGACGATGCCGGCCACCATGCGGCGCACGGCCTCCCGCCAGTCCCGGCCCTCGACGGCCAGCTGGCTGATGATCAGACCGATCGCGGTGGGGATCAGCAGGTAGGTGATGAACCGCAGGATGCTGTCGATGCCGCTGCGCAGCTCCGACTTCACCAGGGTGAACTTGCTGGCCTCCTCGGCGAGCTGCGCCGCGTAGGCCTCGCGGCCGACCTTGGTGGCGGTGAACGCGCCCGCGCCGGCCACCACGAAGCTGCCGGACATCACCTGGTCGCCGGGCTGCTTGAGGACCGGGTCGGGCTCGCCGGTGAGCAGCGACTCGTCGATCTCCAGGCCATCCGCCTCGGTGACCTCGCCGTCCACGATCACCTTGTCGCCGATGCCGAGCAGCACGGTGTCGTCGAGGACGATCTCGGAGACGCCGATCTGCTGGACGCTGCCGTCCCGGCGGACCTGCGGGCGGGCCTCGCCGATCAGGGCCAGGCTGTCCAGGGTCTTCTTGGCGCGCAGCTCCTGGATGATGCCGATCGCCGTGTTCGCGACGATGACCAGGCCGAACAGGCCGTCCTGGATCGGGCCGACGACCAGGATGATCCCGAACATCACGCCGATGATCGCGTTGAAGCGGGTGAAGACGTTGGCCCGGACGATCTCCCGGGTGGAGCGGCTGGACCGGACCGGGACGTCGTTGACCTGTCCCTTCGCGACTCGCTCGGCCACCTCGGCGGCGGTCAGGCCGCCGCGACGGCCGGGCAGCAGCCCGAGGGGGTGGGCTCCCTCCGGGCGGTCTCCGTCCGTCGGCCGCTCTTCCGCTGGCTGGGCAGGCTGCGTCATGGCACCGACTCTACGGGCGCCTTATGTCCGATGCGTGCTACTAAAGGGCTGTTCAGTCCGACTGGGTGGCCGGGCCCTGACCGTCGCCGTCCGCCGCGCGCTCGGCCGCCTCGGCGGCCCGGCTGCGGGCGATCGCGTCCCGGCGGGCGCGGCAGTACCAGAGGCCGATCAGGCCGAGCAGGCCGCCGGAGAGGCAGATCCACGGCCAGGTGCCGTGGCCGTGCTCGGAGAGGGTGCCCTGGAAGGGGAGGAGGGCGAGGAAGGCGGCGAACCACACCACGGTGCCGCCGCCGACGATGGCGACGTCGTTGGCCTCCAGCGGAGGGGGCGAGGGGTGCAGCGGCGTCTTCGGCATGGGGCCTAGCGTACGGTGCGGCGGGGGCCGGGTGCCGTCGTGGAGGCCCGGTGCGGGGCCGTCCTGGGCTCTCCCGGGTTCTCCCTCCGGGGCTCTTCCGGGCCGACCCGGGGGGCTCTCCCGGGCTCTACGCGCGAAGATAGCGTGGGTGAGACCGGGAAACCATACTTAACGGTCTGAGCCCGGCCACCGTCGCCCCGGGTCCTCACCCCCCTCTCCTCAGCTCCCCCACAGAGGACGCACGCATGCCTGTGGCCCAGCCGACCACCGAGTCGCCCGAACCCGCCGACGCCGCGCCCCAGCCCCCCACCGGCGCGGTCGACCGCTACTTCCGGATCAGCGAGCGTGGCTCGACCCTGCCGCGCGAGATCCGCGGCGGCGTCGCCACCTTCTTCACCATGGCGTACATCCTGGTGCTGAACCCGATCATCCTGGCCAGCGCCACGGACATGACCGGAGCCCACCTGGACAGCGCCCAGCTGGTCACCGCCACCGCCCTCACCGCCGGGCTCACCACCCTGCTGATGGGCGTCATCGGCAACGTCCCGATCGGCCTGGCCGCCGGACTCGGCGTCAACACCATCGTGGCGCTCCAGCTCGCCCCCAAGATGACCTGGCCGGACGCCATGGGCATGGTCGTGCTGGCCGGCTTCGCGATCATGCTGCTGGTCGCCACCGGGCTGCGCGAGCGGGTCATGAACGCCGTCCCGCTCGGACTGCGCAAGGCCATCGCGATCGGCATCGGCCTGTTCATCAGCCTGGTCGGCCTGGTCGACTCCGGCTTCGTCAGCCGCATCCCGGACGCCGCGCACACCACCGTCCCGCTGCAGCTCGGCGGCAACGGGCACCTGCTCGGCTTCCCCGTGCTGGTCTTCGTCGTCGGCCTGCTGCTCACCCTGATCCTGGTGATCCGCAAGGTGCCGGGCGCGATCCTGATCAGCATCGCCGTCGCCACCGCGCTCGCCGTGGTGATCGACAAGCTGGTCGACATCCCGGCGCTCAAGTGGGGCCTCACCGTCCCGGCGTGGCCGGGCAACCCGGTCGCGGCGCCGGACTTCGGGCTGGTCGGCAAGGTCAGCCTGTTCGGCGGCTTCGAGAAGGTCGGCGTGCTGACCGGCGTGCTGTTCGTCTTCACCGTGCTGATGTCGTGCTTCTTCGACGCGATGGGCACCATCCTCGGCGTGGCCGACGAGGCCCACCTGCTGGACGAGAAGGGCGACCTGCCCGGGATCAACAAGATCCTGATGGTCGACGGCATCGCCACCGCGGCCGGCGGGGCCACCTCCTCCTCCGCCAACACCTGCTTCGTGGAGTCGACCGCCGGCGTCGGCGAGGGCGCCCGGACGGGCTTCGCCTCGATCGTCACCGGACTGCTCTTCGTGGTGGCGCTCTTCCTGACCCCGCTCGCCACCATGGTCCCCGCCCAGGCCGCCACGCCGGCCCTGGTCACGGTCGGCTTCTTGATCCTGGCCAACTCGATCAAGGAGATCGACTGGGCCGACTACACGATCGCGATCCCGGCCTTCCTGACCATCGTGATGATGCCGTTCACCTACAGCATCACCAACGGCATCGGCTTCGGCTTCATCGCCTTCTGCATCCTGCGCCTGGCCGCCGGCCGCACCGTGCCGGCCCCGCTGTACGTGGTGGCAGGGGTGTTCGCCTTCTACTACCTGATGCCGGCCTTCGGCCTGCTCTGACGCCGCACGGCCCCACACGGCCCCGCACCCACTCGGGTGCGGGGCCGCTTCGGGTTTCCGGGCGGGCTTTTCGGCTGGGCTTTTCGGTTGCGCGGGGTTCGGCCGGTCGGTTTTCGGCCGGTCAGTGGACGCAGAACTCGTTGCCCTCCGGGTCCTGCATGACGGTCCAGGCGCCGCCGGGCTCCTCGACGTGCCGCAGGACGCCGGCGCCGAGGGCTTCGAGGCGGGTGACGGTCGCCGCGCGCTCGCCGGGGCCGGGGTGGACGTCGAGGTGCAGGCGGTTCTTGGCCTGCTTGGGCTCGGGGACGGCCTGGAAGAGGATGCGGCGGCCCAGGCCGGTGTCCGAGGCGGGGTCGAACGGGTCCTCGGGGTGGCGGACGGCGGCCAGGGTGCGCCAGGCGGGGTGGCCGTCCACCTCGGTGGTGGCGTCCGGGCCGACGGCGCCGGCCGCGAGCAGGCGGGTGACCAGCGGACCGTGGTCCTCCAGCGTGTACTCCAGGGCGGCGGCCCAGAAGGCGGCCTGGCGGTGCGGGTCGGCGCAGTCGATGACGAGCTTCCAGTGCAGCGGCATGTAACCGTTTTTACAGGTTACGGGATCGGCGGAGCAATGAGCTCGGCCGGAAGGTGTCAAAAAGGCGCCTGTGTAGGCCAGTTGGCGGCGGGAATACTGGCTGGACGGAGAAGGGGGAGGGGACTCGACCGATGGTGCAACAGGATCCGCCAGGGGGAGTCGAGGCACAGCTGCTGCCGGAGCTGTTCCGGACGGCGGACAAGGCCTCGCTGGACGGCCAGCGCGAGACGCTGCGCTGGTACCGCGGACTGATCGCGATGCTGGTGATCGCCGCACTGATCGGGTCGTTCCCCGGCCCGGAGCACGAGGGCGACTTCGACGTCTGGCCGCTGTTCTCGGTGGCCGCGTTCCTGGTGGCGGGCTACTTCTGGTCCCGGCTGCGTCGCAGCAACCCGCAGGGCCGCTGGTACGAGGCCCGGGCCGCGGCCGAGTCGGTCAAGACGCTGGCCTGGAAGTACACCGTCCGGGCCCGGCCGTTCGACGGCGAGGGCGAGTCCGCGGACGTGGACCGCAGCTACCTGCTCCAGGTCGAGGACGTGCTGCGGGCCTTCGAGGACCCGGAGATCGTGCCGCCCGAGACCGTCGCCGAGATCACCCCGGCGATGCGGCGGCTGCGCGCCGAGGGCCTGACCGCCCGGCGCACCCTCTACCTGCGCACCCGGGTCGAGGGCCAGCGCACCTGGTACCGCTCCCGGGCCGAGGCCTGCGACTCGCAGGCGGTCTCCTGGGGGCTCGGCGTCGCGGTGCTGATCATCACCGGTGCGGCGGCGGCCGTCGCCCAGGCCACCGGCGCGCTGCAGGTGCACCTCTTCGGTGCCAGCTCCGCCGCGGCCGCCTCGATCATCGCCTGGACGCAGCTCAAGCAGCTCCGCCCGCTGGCCGCCGCCTATCAGCTGGCCGCGCGCGAGCTGGAGAACGTCGGCAACCAGCTCTCCGACCTGGACGTCAAGGCGCCGGACGCCGAGGCGCGCTGGGCCCGGCTGGCCGCCGAGGCGGAGGACGCCGTCTCCCGCGAGCACACCACCTGGCGGGCCCGCCGGGCGTTCCCGAAGTAGCCCCGCGCGGGCCGGCCGGGTCGGGGTGGTGCGGCCGGAGGTGGTGCGGTGCGGGCCGGCGCGATGCGCGTCGGCCCGCCCGGCGCCAGCCCAACTCGGGGAAGAGACTGGGGAGATACCGCGAAGCACGGGCCACGGCATGGCCACAGGTGTGCGGGGTGCGTGAGGGTAGAGCGCCGAGGCACGGACCGTAATCGTTACGTGTCCACGCCCTGGTTTCATCGCCTCCGCGCGACCCCTGTACCGCCGGAGGCCCCCCTTGCGCATTCTCCTGATCGCCAGTGCGTTCAACAGCCTGACCCAGCGCGTCCACACCGAGCTGCGGGAGCGCGGCCACCAGGTCGCCGTCCAACTCGCGCTCGGCGACGAACAGATGAGGTCGGCGGTGGAACGCACCGATCCCGAACTGATCGTCTGCCCGATGCTCACCAAGGCCGTGCCGCGGGACATCTGGTCCACCCGGACCGTCCTGATCGTGCACCCCGGCCCCCAGGGCGACCGCGGCCCCTCCTCGCTCGACTGGGCGATCACCGAGGGGGCGGAGCGGTGGGGCGTGACCGTGCTGCAGGCCGTCGAGGAGATGGACGCCGGCGACATCTGGGCGTCCGTCGACTTCCCCGTGCCCGCCTGCGGCAAGAGCGAGCTGTACCGCGGTGAGGTCGCCGACGCCGCCCTGGAGGCCGTCCTGCTGGCCGTCCAGCGCTACGAGGGCGGGCTGTTCACCCCTGAGCCGCTGGACTACGGCCGGCCCGACGTGCGCGGCGAACTGCGGCCCCTCCTGCGCCAGGAGGCCCGCCGGATCGACTGGGAGGAGGACGACACCGCCACCGTGCTGCGCAAGCTGCGCGCCGCCGACTCCCAGCCCGGCGTGCTCGACGAGCTGTACGGGCGGGAGTTCTTCCTGCACGGCGGCCACCCCGAGGACCGGCTGCGCGGCCCGGTGCCCGGCGCCGTGCTGGCCACCCGGGACGGCGCGATCTGCCGGGCCACCGTGGACGGCGCGGTGTGGATCCCGCAGCTTCGCCCGCGCCGCACCCCCGGCGGGCCGGTCACCTTCAAGCTGCCGGCCACGACGGTGCTCGCCGACGAGCTGTACCGGGTCCGCGAGGTGCCGGTGAGCCCGGAGGCGGCCGCCCGGCGCGACACCTGGTCGGAGCTGCGCTACCGCGAGGAGGGCGAGGTCGGCTACCTCGAATTCGCCCACCCGGGCGGGGCGCTGAGCACCGAGCAGTGCCGCCGGCTGCTCGCCGCCTACCAGGAGGCTGCCGACCGGCCGACCTCGGTGCTGGTGCTCGGCGCGCCCCGGGACTTCTACTCCAACGGGATCCAGCTCAACGTCATCGAGGGCGCGGACTTCCCGGCGCTGGAGTCCTGGGAGAACATCAACGCGATGGACGACTTCGTCGAGGCCGTCCTGACCACCACGGACAAGGTCACCGTCGCGGCCCTGGCCGGGAACGCGGCGGCCGGCGGGCTGATGGCGGCGCTCGCCGCCGACGAGGTGTGGTGCCGCGACTCGGCGGTGCTCAACCCGCACTACCGGCTGATGGGCCTGTACGGCTCCGAGTACTGGACGTACACGCTGCCGCGCCGGGTCGGTGCGGAGCAGGCCGAGCGGCTCACCACCGAGGCGCTGCCGGTCGGCTCCGAGCACGCCCGCCGGATCGGCCTGGTGGACCGTACGGCCGGCGGCGACGCGGCGGAGTTCCGCCGCTGGGTGGCCCGCGAGGCGGCCCGGATCGCCGCCTCGCCGGAGCTCACCGGGCGGCTGGTGGACAAGAAGCGGAGCCGGGCCACCGACGAGGAGGCGAAGCCGCTGGCCGAGTACCGGGCGGAGGAGCTGCGGCGGATGCACGCCAACTTCTACCGGGCGGGCGAGCCGTACCACGAGCTGCGGCGGGACTTCGTGCACAAGGTCTGCCCGGTGGCCACGCCGGAGCACGTGAGCGGGCTGCTCGGACGGCCCGTGTAGCGGCTGTCTCTTATACACATCTGACGCTGCCGACGAGCGATCT
>NZ_JNWQ01000048.1 GCF_000716875.1 Streptomyces novaecaesareae
CGGCCCCGCCGCGCCGCGCCCCTGCCACCCCGGGCCGGTCCCCTTCGTCCCGCCCGTCTGCCGCCCCGCCGCGCCTTCACCCGACAGCCCCGTCCGTCCCCGTCTCCCCACCCGTGCGCCCCCGCCACCCCGGGCAGAGACTGGTGGTGGACCGATGCTGCCCCGTGACACTGGGAGACGCATGCTGCTGGGACTCACCACCGCGCTGGTCGCGACCGTCTGCTTCGGTTTCGGGGCGGTGTTCCAGGCGCGCGGGGCGCGGTCGGCCCCGCGTGCCGACCGGGTGCGGGCGGGGCTGCTGGCCGCGCTGGCGCGGTCCTGGCAGTTCGTGGCCGGGACGCTATTGGACATCCTCGGCTTCGTGCTGAGCATCGTCGCCCTGCGCAGCCTCCCGCTCTTCCTCGTACAGGCCGTCACCAACGGCAGCCTGGCCGTCACCGCCCTGGCCGCCGTCTGGCTGTTGGGTGCGCGCCTGCACCGGGCGGACCTCGCGGGCATCCTCGCCGTGGTCGTCGGCCTGACCCTGCTCGCGCTCGGCTCCGGCAAGGAAGGCCGAAACTACGCCCCGGCCGCGTTCCACTGGTCGCTGCTGGCCGCCACCGCCGTCATGCTGCTCGCCACCCTCGTCCTGGTGCGCCGGGACGGCACCGTGGCCGCGGCCGGGCTGGGCCTGCTGGCCGGGGTCGGTTTCGGGGTGACCAGCCTCGCCGTGCGCGTCATGGACGCCTCCAGCCTGCCCGCGGTCCTCGCCGACCCCGCCGCCTATGCTCTGGCCGTCGGCGGCCTCGGCGGCTACCTCGCCTACGCGCTGGCCCTGCAGCGCGGCACGGTGACGGCCGCGACCGCCGCCGGGACGGTGGCCGAGACCTTCGGCCCGGCCCTGGTCGGGGTGATGGCGCTCGGCGACGCCGCTCGCCCCGGGTTCGAGTGGTGCGCGCTGACGGGCTTCGCGGTGGCGGTGGGCGGCACCTTCCTGCTCTCGCGTTTCGGCGAACTGGAGGGCGGGTCGGCCGAGCTGTCGTCCCGGCATGCGGACACCGAGGCGGAGGCGGCCGTCCCGCCCCGGTAGCCCGGACGGTTCCGCCGTGCGAAGGTGACTTGCCGGACAAAAAGGACGGCGACACGGCCACAGAGCGGCAGGTGCGCGATGGCGGAGGAACCCCGATCGGACTCCCACCCCCGATCCCGGCGGCCGGAGCCGACCGGGCGCCCCGTCGCCCTGGTCACCGGCGCCTCCTCCGGCATCGGCCTCGCCACCGCCACCCGACTGGCCGAGGCCGGCTGGCACACCCTGCTCTCCGGCACCGACCGGGCCCGCCTCGACGAGGTCGCCGACCGCACCGGAGGCCTCGCCCTGCCGGAGGACCTGAGCAAGCCGGACGGCCCGCGCCGCCTCGCCGAGGCCGCACTGGCCGAGGCCGGCCGGGTGGACGCCCTGGTCGCGAGCGCCGGCCTCGGCTGGCGCGGCCCGTTCGCGGACACCCCCTCCGACACGCTGGACCGGATGATCGAGGTCAACCTCGCCGCCCCGCTGCGCCTGGTCCGCCTCCTCCTGCCCGGCATGCTGGAGCGCCGGCACGGCCGGATCGTGCTGCTCGGCTCGATGGCCGGCCAGGTCGGCGTGCGCGACGAGTCGGGCTACGCGGCGACCAAGGGCGGGCTGACGATGTTCGCCGAGAGCCTCTGGTACGAGCTGCGCGGCACCGGGGTGGGGGTGCGCCTGGTGCTCCCGGGGGCGGTGGACACCCCGTTCTTCGACCGCCGCGGCACGCCGTACCAGCGCGAGCGGCCGCGCCCCGTCTCGGCGGAGCGGGTCGCGGACACGGTGGTCGCGACCATCACCACCGAACGCGACCGCCTGTACGTGCCGCACTGGCTCGGCTTCCCGGCCCGCATCCACGGCGTCGCGCCCGGCGTGTTCCGCCGGATGGCCTCCCGCTTCGGCTGAGCACCGCATGGGCAGCGCCACCACGGCCCTCCTCGTCCGTCCCCTCGCCGCCGCGGCCGCAGTGGAGTTCCTGCACCTCGCCCCGGCCGCCGTCCGCCTCCCGCCGCTGCGCCGCACCCTGGCCCGCCGAACCGCCGGACGCGGCACCACCCCGGGCCACGTCGCCCTGACCTTCGACGATGGTCCCGACCCGCGCAGCACCCCGTACGTCCTCGACGCGCTGGACGAACTCGGCGCCCGCGCCACCTTCTTCCTGCTCGGCTCGATGCTGGAACGCGCCCCCACGCTCGGCCGCGAGGTGGTCCGGCGCGGCCACGAGGTCGCCGTCCACGGCTGGTACCACCGGCCGCAGTGGTACCCGGCGCCCGCCCGCGACCTGCGCGAACTGCGCCGCGCCACCGAGGCGGTCACCGAGCTGTGCGGCGCCCGCCCGCTCTGGTACCGCCCGCCGTACGGCGTCCTGGCCGCGGGCCCGGCCCTGGCCGCCCGCCGCCTCGGCCTGCGCAGCGTGCTGTGGACCGCCTGGGGACGCGACTGGACGGCGGAGGCCACCGGCGCCTCCGTCTACGCGACCGCCCGTCCCGGCCTCACCGCCGGCGCCACCCTCCTCCTCCACGACTCCGACTGCACCTCCGCCCCCGGCTCCTGGCGCGCCACCGTCGCCGCCCTCCCGCTGATCGCCGGGCACTGCCGCACCCGCCACCTCACGCTCGGCCCCCTCCGCGACCACGCGGTGCCGCCTCCGTAGGGCCCGACGGACGTCAGCCCAGCCCCACCCGCCGCAGCGCCGCCCCGAACCCGCTCTGCCAGCCCTCCGGCGTGGCGCCGGGCGAGGGGGCGGGGGAGGGGCGCTTCAGCGCCGCGAGGGCGTTGCGGACGACCTCGGCCGGGCGGGCGGAGGAGACGTCGGCGTGGCCCAGTTCGAGCTCGTGCTGGAGGTTGTCGCGCCCGTGCCCCTGGACCACGTCGAGGAGCAGCAGCCGTCGGCCGAGCGCACGGGCCTCGCTGCAGGTGTCGCCGGAGCTGGTGACGACCAGGTCGGCGGCGGCCATGAGGGTGGGGATCCGGTCGGTGTAGCCGAAGGGGTGCAGTCGGGGCCGGCAGCGTGCGGCGGCGCGCAGGCGGCGTTCCAGCTCCCGGTTTCGTCCGGCCACGGCGAGCACGTGCGGCCCGGCGGCGGCGAGCGAGGCGGCGGTGCGGGCGAGCGGCCCGAGCCCCCAGGAGCCCGACATCAGCAGCACGCAGCGGGCGTCGGGCGGCACGGCCAGTTCGCCGCGCGCCTCGGCCCGCCCCGGCGGCCGGTAGAACGGCCGGCGCAGCGGCGCGGGCACGACGGCGATGTCGGCGTCCGGCCGGTAGCGCCGCACCGCGCAGGCCGCGACCTCCGAGGTGACCAGGAACAGGTCCGTTCCTTCCTGCACCCAGAGCCGGTGCGGTGTGACGTCCGTGCAGAACACGAAGTGCCGGAACTCCCGCCCCTGTCCCCACTCCTGCAGGCGGTTGACCGCCGAGGTGGCGGTGGCGAACACCGAGACCACCAGCTGCGGTCGCTGCGCCTCGACCAGCTTGCGCAGCGCGGGGACGAGCCGGGTGCGGGCCGCCGCGTCGGCGAGCAGGGCGATCCGTGCGCCCGGGCGCAGCGCCGAGAAGTGGAAGGCGTCGTACACCCCGGGCAGGTCGAGCAGCCGGCGGAAGACCGCTTCCCCGGCCGCGCCCGAGCGTTCGCCGAGCAGGGCCATCGCGTCGACGGTGCTGGTGGTCCAGCCGAGTTCCCGCAGGGTGTCGGCGCAGGCCTGGGCCATGACGTCGTGGCCCTGGCCGAGCGAGCCGGAGACCAGCAGGGCGTGCGGCATCGGGCGGCCCCGGTCAGGTGGTGGCGGAGGCGGCGGTGGTGGCCCGGTACCAGTCCGCGTACCGCCGCACGCCCTCCGCGAAGTTGGTCCGCGGTGACCAGCCCAGCAGCCGCTTCGCCTGGGCCGAGGAGATCCGCCGTCCCGCGTAGTCGGCCTTGCGGCCGTCGATGTGCTCGATGGTGACGGGCCCGAGCAGGCCGTCGACGGTGTCGGCGATGTCGCGCACCGAGACGGCCGTCGAGCCCTCCAGGGCGAAGGTCTGGTCCTCGGCGGCGGGGGACAGGGCCCGGACGTGGGCGTCGGCGAGGTCCTCGACGTAGACGAAGTTGCGGCTCTGCCGGCCGTCGCCGGCGATGGTGATCGGCCGGCCGGCCAGCGCGGCCTGGACGAACCGGGCGACGACGAGTTCGTCGCGCATCCGGGGCCCGTACGGGATGCCGTAGCGCAGGATGGTGAAGTGCTGCCCGTACAGCTCGCGGTAGCTGTGCACCAGCATCTCGGCGGCGAGCTTGGTGGCCACGTACAGGTGGCCGCTGTGTTCCAGCTCGATCGGGACGTGTTCGTCCAACTCCTGTTCCTCGCCGCCGAGTTGCTCACCAGCGAGGGCGGCGCCGTAGACCCAGACGGTGCTCGCCAGGACGGTCCGGCTGAGGCCGCTGCGCCGGGCGGCCTCCAGGACGGCCTCGGTGCCGTCGATGTTGGTCCGTACGGCCCGGACCGGGTCGGCGGAGACCTGTTCGACGTCGGCCATCGCGGCGAGGTGGTAGACCACTTCGCTGCCCGCCAGCGCGGAGGTGAGCGCCTTCAGGTCGAGGACGTCGATCCGCGCGTGTTCGGCGTTGGGGTTGAGGTACTTGTCGGTGGTGTCCACCGCGAGGACGTCGTGGCCGGCGGCGATCAGGTGGTCCACGACGTGTGAGCCGATGAATCCGCACCCCCCGGTGACGGCTATCCGCACGTTCTTGCTCCCTTCGCTCTCTTTCCGGCGGGTCCGTGTTGGCGTTTCCTGCTGCTGTCCCGGCTATCCGGCCGACCGCCGGAGCACCGCCGTGACGGCCTCGACGACCTGCTCCGTCTCGTCCTCCGTCATGTCGGAGTGCACCGGAAGGCAGATCTGGCGGGCGCAGACGTCCTCGGCCACCGGCAGCGGCCTGCGCCGGTACGGGGCGAGCACGGGCTGCAGGTGCAGCGGCAGGTCGTACACCTCGCCGGACAGCCGCACGCCGAACTCCTCGGCGACCGCGCGCTTGAACGCGGCGCGGTCCGTCCCGGGCGGCAGCAGCGCCACGTACTTGTAGTAGTTGCCGCGGCAGCCCGGCGGTTCGAGCACCGGCTCCAGGCCGTCGAGCCCGGCCAGCGCCTCGTCGTAGCGGCGGGCGACGGCCCGGCGGGTCTCGATGAACTCCTTGAGCCGGCGCAGGTGCACCGCGCCGACGGCCGCGTGGAGCTCGCTCATCCGCCAGGAGTAGCCGAGCAGGACGTGGTGGTTGGTGGTGAAGGAGCCCTTGCCCTGGTCGCGGTAGATCCGGGCCTCGTCGCGCAGCTCCGGCGACTCGGTGAGGATCATGCCGCCCTCGCCGCTGGTGGTGACCTTGGTCGGGTAGAAGGAGAAGGCCCCGGCCAGGCCGAAGGTCCCGGCGGCGCGACCGTTCAGGCTGCTGCCGTGGGCGTGCGCGGCGTCCTCGATCAGCGGGATGCCGCGCTGGTCGCAGAGCGCGCGCAGGGCCTCGGCCTGCGGGGTGACCAGTCCGCCGATGTGCACCAGGACGACCGCGGCGGTGTCCGGGGTGAGCGCCGCCGCGAGGGTCTCGGGGGAGAGCGCGAGGGTGGCCGGGTCGACGTCGGCGAACACCGGGCGCCCGCCCGCGTGGACCACCGCGCCGGCCGTCGCGTAGAACGTGACGGCGGGCACGACCACGTCGAGGCCCCGGACGTCGACGGTGCGCAGGATCACCTCCAGCGCCGCCGTGCCGCTGCTCACCGCGACGGCGTGCGAGGCACCGTGCTCGGCGGCGAAGGCCTGCTCGAAGCGCTCGGTCCACGGGCCGAGGGTGAGGGCACCGGTGGTGAGCATCTCGGTCACCGCCTCGGCGACGGCCGCGCGGTCGCTCTCGTCGAACACGATGCGGGCGGCTGGAACGCCCATGGGGCACCTCCGGCGGCGGGCTGCGGTGGGCAGCACCGATCGGGTCGGATCCTCCCGAACCGCAGGAAAAGCGGTCGGGTCAGGCACATCACGCTACTTCGCCCGGCCGGGGCCCGGCCCGTCGTCGCCGTCCGCACGGGTGACCCGGAGGCTTCCGCCGCAGGTAGGAGGGCTACTCCCGACGCAGGGCGTGCGCTCCTCCGTACGGGGGAGGCCCGTACTGCGTCCGCAGTAGGCAAACGGCCTGCGCAGGGACGACGACGGAGCAGGGGTCGGCGACCAACGATTGGTCATGCTGCGGCGGACCGCGCCCATGGGGGCGCCCGGCGTCCACGAGGACGTTCGGCCCGCCGCGGCGCCCTGTCTCCGAGAACCGCATCCGAAGGAGTCCGCTCCCCCGTGGCCACGTTCCTCTACCGCCTGGGCCGATGGGCCTTCGTCCGACGCCGGCTGGTGACCTTGCTCTGGGTCGCCGTGCTGGCGGTCGGCGGAGTCCTGGCGGCCAAGGCGCCCGCCGCACCCGACGACGGCCTCGCGATGCCAGGCACGGAGGCGCAGAAGGCCTTCGACCTGATGAACGAGCGCTTCCCCGGCGGCCACGCCGACGGCGCCTCGGCCCGGCTGGTGTTCGTCGCCCCCTCCGGTCAGAAGATCACCGCCGGGCCCAACCAGCAGGCGGTCGAGCGCACGGTCGACGAGCTGGCCCACGCCGATCAGGTCACCGGAGCGGTCAGCCCGTTCAAGGTCGGCGCCGTCTCCAAGGACGGCACCACCGCGTACGCGACGGTCAGCTACTCCGCCAAGGCGGGCGAGCTGTCCAAGGGCGCCACCGACGCGCTGGAGCACGCCGCCCAGCACGGCCGGGACGCCGGGCTCAAGGTCGAGATCGGCGGCAACGCGCTGATGGCCAGGGCACAGGCGGACGGCAGCAGCGAGGCGATCGGCATGGCGCTGTCCGCCGTCGTCCTGGTGATCACCTTCGGGTCGTTGGTCGCGGCCGGCCTGCCGCTGCTCACGGCGGTCGTCGGCGTCGGCCTCGGCATGGCGCTGATCACCGCGCTGGGCAGCACGCTCGGCCTGTCGAGCACCACCGGCACGCTCGCCATGATGCTCGGCCTCGCGGTCGGCATCGACTACGCGGTGTTCATCGTCTCCCGCTACCGGGCCGAGCTCACCGAGGGCCGCACGCCCGAGGAGGCGGCCGGCCGGGCCGTCGGCACCGCCGGGTCCGCGGTGGTGTTCGCCGGGCTCACCGTGGTGATCGCGCTCGCCGGGCTCTCCGTGGTCGGCATCCCGATCCTGGCCAAGATGGGCCTGGCCGCCGCCGGTACGGTCGTCCTTGCCGTGCTCGTCGCGCTCACCCTGGTCCCCGCGCTGCTCGGCTTCCTCGGCCGCAAGGTGTTGCCGCGCAAGGTCCGCAAGGCCCGCGGCGGCGACTCCCGGGCGGCGTCGAAGGAGAACGGCGGCGCCCGCTGGGCCCGGTTCGTGCTGCGCCGCCCACTTGCAGTGCTGCTCGGCGGCGTGATCGGCCTCGGCGTGCTCGCGGCCCCCGCGCTCGACCTGCGGCTCGGCCTGCCCGGCGACGAGGCCAAGCCGACCTCCACCACCCAGCGCCGCGCCTACGACCTGCTCTCGGAGGGCTTCGGCCCCGGCTTCAACGGCCCGCTGACCGTCCTGGTGGACGCCAAGGGCGTCACCGACCCGAAGGCCGCCGCGAACGAGGTGGCCAGGAAGGTCTCCGGCCTGCCCGGCGTCGTCACCGTGACGCCACCGATGTTCAACAAGGCGGGCGACACGGCCCTGCTCAACGCGATCCCGGCGACGGGCCCGAGCGAGGCCGAGACCAAGGACATCGTGCACGCCATCCGCGGCGACGCGGCCGGCCTGAAGTCGGCCACCGGGGCGACGGTCCTGGTCAGCGGCACGACGGCGATGAACATCGACGTCTCGCAGAAGCTGACGGACGCGCTGCTGCCCTACCTCGCCCTGGTCGTCGGCCTCGCCGTCCTGCTGCTGCTGGCAGTCTTCCGCTCCGTGCTCGTCCCGCTGAAGGCGGCGCTCGGCTTCCTGCTCTCGGTGGCCGCCGCGCTCGGTGCGGTGGTCGCGGTCTTCCAGTGGGGCTGGCTGGCCGACCTGATCGGCGTGGAGCAGACCGGCCCGGTCATGAGCATGATGCCGATCTTCATGATCGGCGTGGTCTTCGGCCTCGCCATGGACTACGAGGTGTTCCTGGTCACCCGGATCCGCGAGGGCTACGTCCACGGCGAGCAGCCCGGCGAGGCGATCGTCACCGGCTTCCGGCACAACGCCCGGGTGGTCACCGCCGCCGCCTTCATCATGATCGCCGTCTTCGCGGGCTTCATCGGGATGAGCGAGCCGATGATCAAGATGATGGGCCTGGGTCTCGCCGCGGCCGTCGCCTTCGACGCCTTCGTGGTCCGGATGGCCATCGTCCCGGCCGTCCTCGCCCTGCTCGGTCGTCGCGCCTGGTGGCTGCCGCGCTGGCTGAACCACCTCATACCGGAGGTGGACGTCGAGGGCAGCAAGCTGCACACGCCCGCCACCGAAGCGGCCCTGGCCCGGGAGTCCGTCACCTTGTAGCCGGGCCCCGATCCACCCCCCACCGACTACCGTTGCAGTCAGGGGCCGTCGCCGCTCGCGCTGACGGCCCCTGACTCGCGGACCCGGAGACCAGCACCATGACCACCACCTGGCAACGCATGCGCCGGAACCATCCCCGACGACTGGACGTGATCGGGGGCGCCGTCCTGATCTCGATCGTCGGAGTCGGCGCCACGATCGACCAGACCGGTCACGTCAGCAGCCCGGAGCCGGTCTCCGGCCTCCTCGGGCTGGTCTCCGCCCTCGCCGTGTTCGGCCACCGCCGCCACCCGCGCTCGGTCACCGCCGTCACCCTGGGCTGCACCGTCCTGCTCGCGCTCACCAGCCCCCGGCTGACCATCGCCCTGGCCGCCCCGCTGCTCTGCGCCCTCTACTTCCTCGCCGTTCGCACCGACCGCTCCACCGCGCTGCGCGCCTCCATCCTCAGCGCCGTCCTGCTCACCGGGATCGCGCTGACCGTCGACACCGGCGGGTCCATCGGCGAACGGCTCGGCGTCCTCGCCTGGGCCCTGCTGCCCGGCGCCCTCGGCGACTCCATCCGCAACCGCCGCGCCCACCTCGCGGCCATCGAGGAGCGCGCCGAACGCGCCGAACGCACCCGCGAGGAGGAGGCCCGCCGCCGGGTCGCCGACGAACGGATCCGGATCGCCCGCGACCTGCACGACGTCGTCGCCCACCACATCGCCCTCGCCAACGCCCAGGCCGGCATCGCCGTCCACCTCATGGACAGCCACCCCGTCCAGGCCCGCGAAGTGCTCAGCCACATCACCGACGCCACCGGCTCCGCCCTGCAGGAGCTGCGCGCCACCGTCGGCCTGCTGCGCCGCGCCGAGGAGCCGGCCCCGCTCGAACCCACCCCGGGCCTGGACCGGCTGCCCGAGCTGATCGGCTCCTTCGAACGGGCCGGGCTGGCGGTCCGGCTCACCGTCCGGGGCGAGGCCCGCCCGCTCTCGCCCGGCGTCGACCTCACCGCCTTCCGGATCGTCCAGGAGTCGCTGACCAACGTCGCCAAGCACGCCCACGGCGCCGACGCCGAAGTCACCCTCGCCTACAGCGAAAGCCGCGTCGCGGTCAGCGTCGCCAACGGCCGCCCGACCGCGACCGGCCGCCCCCGCGCCGCGCTGCTGCCCCAGCCCGCCCCCGGCGAGAGCGGATTCGGCCTGATCGGCATGCGCGAGCGGGCCGGCGCGGTGGGCGGCCGGCTCGCCGCCGACCCACGGCCCGACGGCGGCTTCCTGGTCACCGCCGAGCTGCCCCTGCGCACCGGCGCCCGCGACGACGGCCCGGTACACGAGGCCCTCGCCGGCGGCCAGCGGACCGGCGGCCGGCACACCGGCCGGAACACTGTTCAGGACACCGGCCGGGACGAGGCCGAGGGACAAGATCGCGCCGTTCGAGAGGACAGGGAGCACGCATGACCATCCGGGTACTGCTCGCCGACGACCAGGCCCTGCTGCGCGGCGCCTTCCGCCTGCTGATCGACGCGGAGGAGGACATGGAGGTGGTCGGCGAGGCCGCCGACGGCCGTCAAGCCGTCGAGCTCGCCCGCGCCACCAGGCCCGACATCGTCCTGATGGACATCCGGATGCCCGGCGCCGACGGCCTCGGCGCCACCGCCGAGATCTGCGGCGACGAGGAGCTGTCCGGCACCCGGGTGCTCATCCTCACCACCTTCGAGATCGACGAGTACGTGGCCCAGGCGCTGCGCGCCGGCGCCGGCGGCTTCCTCGGCAAGGGCGCGGACCCGAAGGAACTGCTCGCCGCCGTCCGCACCGTCGCGGCCGGCGACCCCCTGCTCTCGCCCGCCGCCACCCGGGCCGTGATCGACCAGCTCCTGGCCCAGCCCGATTCCACGGCCGCCGGCCCGGCGAGCAAACGGCTCTCCGTCCTCACCGCCCGCGAGCGCGAGGTGATGTCGATGGCCGCCACCGGGCTCACCAACGAGGAGATCGCCGAGCGGATGTTCGTCAGCCCGTTCACCGTCCGCACCCATGTGCACCGGGCGATGGCCAAGCTCGACGCCCGCGACCGCGCCCAACTGGTCGCGATCGCCTACCAGTCCGGCCTGGTCCCGCCCGGCCGTCCGTCCTGAGTAATCGCGCCGGGTGAACCGATTTCCTGCTGAGTGTTCGTCATATTTCCGCAGCAGAAACGGATCGGGCCCCGGGCCTGGCCGAAAACACCCTCCGAACTGGTGTATCAGCGAGTAGTCTGCCGATGACTCAGAATGAGGAGGATGTTCGTGGAAACCAAGGACACGGCCGGCGAGGTGCGGATTCTCCAGCCGTTGCCCGGGCGTACGGCGGACCAATCGCAGGCGTTCGACCTTCGGCTCGCGCGCCTGCTCCGCCTGATCGGGACCGAGGTCGCACCCGGGCCCGACTACCAGAGTGCGGCCCGCTGGGAGGTCCACAAGGCACTCTCCGGGCGGTCCGACCTGCCCGAGGAGTACTTCGAGGCGCTGGTGGAGGCGGCGGTCCACGACCCCAACCCGAGCTTCAACCGGCGCTTCGTCGAGCCCGCCCTGCTCGCCTTCGGGCAGCGCCGGGTCCGGCTCGCCCTGCTCGGCTACCTGCGCACCGGCACCAACCCGGAGCGCGCCGGCGCCGCCCGGGCCTGGTACTGGACGGCCCTGTCGGTCGGCGACGGCCGCAACGGCGCCGCCGCCGACGAGGGCGCGAGCGTCCGGGACACCTGGTACGAGACCGCGCTGCGGGAGTTCGTCGCCAACGAGGACCTGGACGTCCGCCGGTGCATCCTCCCCGGTCTCCCGCTCGTGCGGCGCGCCTACCCCGCGGAGCTGCACGGCCTGATGGAGGCGGCGGTCGCCATCGCCCGCACGCACCCCGACGAGTACATCCGCCACCGCGCCGAGATCCAGGTCGGCCTCTGACCCTCGGGCGGCCCCGCTCCGGGACCGGGCCCACGATGCGTACCCGGAGCGGGAATTCCCGCCCCGCCGCTCGATTCGCCCACGATCCGGCGAATCGCGTGCCAACCGGCTTTCCCCGCCTGTCGATTCGTGAACCGGCCGTCCGATCACGCCGACGTCGGATACCTGGCCGACCTCGGCGGCCTCGGTGAACCCCGCCAGTCCCCGCCGGACGCCGCGTCAGTCCTGTGTCAGGAAAGGTCCAGCGCCTGCCGGAGGTTGTGCTCGGCGATGGCGGCCATGGCAGCCCGGTCGGGGAAGTCCCCGTCGAGCAGCCGCAGCGGCCCCGCGGTCAACGACAGGCGCTGGGCGAGCAGGTAGAGGGCGAGCCGGTCCTCGTCCAGCCCGTCGGCCGCCACGGGGCCGCGCGTGCGCGGCTTCGAACAGGTCCAGCCCGAGCCCGGGCGAGAACGGGTCGCTGAGGTCGTCGTCGCCCTCGGCCGCCGGCCAGTAGTTCTCGGCGTCCTCCCAGAGATAGGCGATCGCCGTCGTGGCATCGTCCATCACCAGGCGGTACACGCCCTTCTTGCTCCCGCCCGCGACCCGCTCGGCGGCCGCCAGCCGCCGCCCACCGCCCAGTGCGGCCCGCGCCGCACCCGCCAACCGCTCCCGCACCCCTGCCCTGGGTGCCACGTTCCCGACCCCTCTCCACCCGCCACGACCCGCGCACCCTACGGCAGCGCCGATCCGGGGGCGAAGGATTTCCGTCGCCGCGCAGGAAGTCGACCCCGCCGACTTCTCGCGCCCCTGCCGGCGGACAGCCTGAAAGCCCAGGTCAACGCCCCGGTGGCGGTTGGCCGGGCCGCCCCCGTAGGTCCCTTTCGTCTCACCGTGCGCCCCGGGGGCTCACCGAGCGCCCCCGCCCGTCCGGGCGCAGGATGGAAGCCCCGGGGCAGTGAGCGGGCGGTGCATCCGGCGACGGGAGGTCCGGGCCGTGGGAATCGCAATGGCAGACATCCGCGAGTGGCGCGGCCATGCCGTGGTCGACCAGAAGAACCACCGCGTCGGCACGCTGGAGTCGGTCTACGTGGAGACGGCCAGTGACGAGCCGTTCTTCGCCACCGTCACGGTGGGTTTCGCCGCTCGCCGCCGTCTGGTGTTCGTCCCGCTGGAGGGCGCGGTCGTCGGACCGGACTACGTTCGGGTGGCGTACCCGAAGAGCCAGGTCAAGGACGCCCCGGCGATCGGCACCGACGACGTCCTGCCCGCCGGGGACGAGCCCGCCGTGTTCGCGCACTACGAGATCCCGTACGCGACCGGTGCGGGCGGGGAGCGCCGCCTGGCCCGGCGCTGAGGCCGCCCGGGAATGAATACCCCACCGGGTACAGTTGCACATCGACAGTCGATGTGAAAGGCGGCCCCGACATGCAGGTGGACGAGGAATCGGTCGGCGCGGTCCTGAACCGGCTGCGTCGCGCCCAGGGCCAGTTGGCCGGAGTCATCGCGATGATCGAGGCGGGCCGGGACTGCAAGGACGTGGTCACCCAGCTCGCCGCCGTCTCGCGCGCCCTGGACCGGGCCGGGTTCAAGATCGTCGCCAGCGGCATGCGCCAGTGCATGGCCGCCGCCGGCGAGGACACCCCGCCGATGAGCGAGGCGGAGCTGGAGAAGCTGTTCCTCGCCCTGGCCTGACGGCCGGTACGCACCCACGGGCCGGCGCGCGACGCCGGGCACACGCACACGAGGGCCGCGACGGATCACCCGGCGCGGCCCTCGCCGCGTACCCGCCCGCCTCGCCGCACAGCCACACACCCGCCCGCCTGCCTCGGCCGTCTCGCTCGCCCCGCCCAGCCCCGCCCGCTCCGCCCGCCTGACGAAGTTCCCGAACCGCCCGACGCTCCGTCATGCGACGTTCACGCGCAGGTCGCTGGCCTTCGGATGAATGAGCCCGCCCACAGTTGTACAGCCAACTGTGGCGCCCTCCTTCTCCCAGCCTCCGTGACCAGCCGTACCCGACCCCGGCGAACCGTCCCCCCGGCGGACCGGGGCCCGGCCGGCGGACAGGACAACCGTGGCCGCAGGCAGCGCCCTGACCATCACCTCATCCACCCCCACCAGCCCCACCGAAGGCGACCGGCTGACCTTCCACTGGACCACCGACGCCCCCGACGCCAAGAACTGGGTCGGCATCTACGACGGCAGCCGCCAACCCGGTACCGGCTCCTCGCTCCTGTGGAAGTACACCCCGGGCGCCTCCGGGGACGTCCAGCTCGACACCTCCGCGCTGACCGGCGGCCCGTACACCGCCTATCTGCTCGCCAAGGACGGCTACGGCATCCTGGCCCGGACCGCCCCGTTCGACTTCCGCCCCAAGCCCGCCGTCGTCCGCCCGCACGCCGCTGTCGACTCCCTCACCGCCACGCCCGTCGCCCCGGGCGCCGCCGTGCGGATCAGGCTCGGCGGCCTCTGGTCCCGCCCGGCCGGCAACTCGCCCGGCTCCGCCGTCTTCCGCAAGCTCGGCGGCCCGGCCTGGGCCTCGGTGGGCGCCGACGGCACGCTCACCGGCACCGCCCCCGCCGCCCCCGGCCGCAACCCCGAGCCGGTCGTCGTCGGCGTCAAGGACAGCGCGGGCGCCACCGACACCGTCACCGTCCTGGTCCCCGTCGTCGACCCGGCCGACCGGCCCCGCCTCAAGGCGGCCAGCTGGAACCTGCACGACGCGGGCGCGGCCTACACCGACGCGCTGGAGAAGCAGTTGCGCGTGGTCCTCGCCCAGGGCCTGGACGTGCTCGCCCTCCAGGAGACGGCAGGGGAGCGGGCCAAGGCCCTGGCCGACGCCCTCGGCTGGTACGCCTACCAGAGCCCGGGCAGCGTCGGCATCCTCAGCCGCCACCCGCTCGCGGACGTCACGGCGCCGACCGCCGACCTGCCCGCCGCCGCGGCCACCCTCCAACTGCCCGGCGGCCGCAGCGTCCGCTTCTGGGCCGCGCACCTGGACGAGGCGGGCTACGGCCCGTACGCCGTCCAGGACGGCCGGACCGCCGCCCAGACCGAGGCCGCCGAGAACGGCTCGCTGCGGCTGAAGCAGGCCAGGGCGCTCGCGGCGGCCGTGGGCGCGGACATCGCCCGGCACGTCCCGGTCGTGCTGGCCGGTGCGCTCTCCTCACCCTCCCACCTGGACTGGACGGCCGCGACCGCCGCCGCCCACGGTGGGGTCGGCCCGTTGGACTGGCCGGTCACCGTCGCCCTGGAGGCCGCCGGGCTGACCGACGCCTTCCGCGAGGAGTACCGCGACCCGGCGAAGGCCCCGGGCACCACCTGGTCGCCGACCCGCACCCGGCGCGGCGACCGGCCCGAGCCGCAGGACCGCATCGACTACGTCCAGTACGCCGGCCCGTTGAAGCTGGTCGAGGCGCACACCCTGGTCGCCGACTGGCCGCAGCCCGAGCCGAACGCGGCCGGCAACGAGTGGCCCTCCGACACCGCCGCCGCCGTCGCCACCTTCCAGCTCTGAGACCCACCAGCCCCGAGAGGCCAGTCCGTCATGTCCGAGCTCTCCCGCCGCACCTTCGTCGGCGCCACCGCGGCCGTCGGCGCCACCGCCCTGACCGGTTTGGCGGCCACCCCGGCCGAGGCCGCGCCGACCCCCGCGCCGACCCCCGCCCCCGGCGCCACGACCGCTGCCCCGCTCACCGGCACCGTCAAGGACGTCCGGCACGTCGTCGTCCTGATGCAGGAGAACCGTTCCTTCGACCACTACTTCGGCACCCTCGCCGGCGTCCGCGGCTTCGGCGACAAGCAGGCGCTGCAGTTCCCCGACGGCACCGATGTGTTCCGCCAGCCCGACAGCCGCCGCACCGACGGCGGGGTAATGCTGCCGTACCGGATGGACACCGCCAAGTACAACGCGCAGAACGCCGGCGGCCTCGCCCACGACTGGGCGACCGGCCACCAGGCCATCAACAACGGCGCGATGAACAAGTGGATCGCCGCCAAGGGCGAGCGCACGATGGGCTACTTCACCCGGGACGACATCCCCTACCAGTACGCCCTGGCCGACGCGTTCACCATCTGCGACGCCTACTTCACCTCCCTCGCCGGCCCCACCGACCCCAACCGCCTCTACCTGTGGACCGGCACCGCCGGCCCCGGCCGCGACGGCACCACCGGCCCCTGGATCGACAACACCCCCGTCACCGACAACCCCGTCGCCGACTGGACCACCTACGCCGAGCGCCTGGAGGCGGCCGGCGTCAGCTGGCGCGTCTACCACAACCCCAGCAAGGACGACCGCACCGGCGACTACGACGACAACGCCCTCTCCTACTTCAAGCAGTTCCACGCCTTCCCGCACGACGACCCGCGCTACGTCAACGCGATGACCACGTTCGACCCGGCGGACTTCGACCGGCACTGCAAGGACGGCACCCTGCCGACCGTCTCCTGGCTGGTCGCGCCCTACCTGTTCTCCGAACACCCGGAGGCCGGCCCCGCCTACGGCGCGCACTGGGTCGACCAGGCGCTGCAGTCGCTGATGTCCAACCCGGACGTCTGGCGGCACACCGTGTTCCTGGTCATGTACGACGAGAACGACGGCTACTTCGACCACATGGTCCCGCCCACCCCCGAACCCGGCACCCCCGAGGAGTTCACCCACGGACGGGCCATCGGCCTCGGCAACCGCGTCCCGCTCTGGGTCATCTCGCCGTGGTCGCGCGGCGGCTGGGTCAACTCCCAGGTCTTCGACCACACTTCGGTGCTGCGCTTCATGGAGCTGGTCACCGGCGTGGCCGAGCCCAACATCTCGGCCTGGCGCCGGGCCGTCTGCGGCGACCTCACCAGCTGCTTCGACTTCGCCGCCCCGCAGTACTCGATCCCGGCGCTGCCCGACACCAAGGCCCTGATGGCCAGGGCCGACGCGGGCACCAAACTGCCCGGCGTCGCGCTGCCGGCGGTCGGCGCCCAGTCGATGCCGGTCCAGGAGCGCGGCGAGCGCCCGCACCGCCCGCTGCCGTACCAGCCGTGGGCCGACGTCGAGGTGGACCGCAGGACCGGCAAGGTCACCTGCACGATGAGCAACGACGGCGCGGTGGCCTTCCCGTACACCGTCTACCCGAACATCGTGCTCCCCTTCGCGGGCACCCCCCACACCGTCGCCCCCGGCGCCACCGCCCGGTACGTCTGGGACGCCGCCGCCACCGGCGGCCGCTACGACTTCACCGTCCACGGCCCGGACGGCTTCGTCCGCCGCTTCGCCGGCACCGTGGTCCGCGACGGCCAGAACGGCCAGAACGGCCAGGACGGCCAGAACGACATCGGGGTGCCGATCGTCACCGCGGACCTGCGCGGCAACGGGAAGTTCCGCCTGCAGCTGGCCAACGACGGGATGACGGACGTGGCCTTCACCGCCGCGCCCAATGACTTCGCGGGCACCGCGCAGACCGTCTGGGTCAAGCCGGGCAAGCAGGCCGAACTGGCCTGGCCGCTCGACCGGCAGGGCCGCTACGACGTCATCGTGACCGCGCACACCGGGCAGCGCTTCGCCCAGCGCTACGCGGGCTGGGTGCACTGACCCACGGCCCGGCCGCGGCCGGGGGCGCCGAACCGGTGACCCCCGGCCGTGGCTCGGCCGTCCGGTCGGACCCCGCCGCTACCGTCGGGCGCATGCAGAAGATCAGCACCTTCCTCTGGTACGACGACCAGGCCGAAGAGGCCGCCGCCTTCTACACCTCGCTGTTCCCCGACTCCCGCATCACCCGCGTCGCCCGCTACGGCGAGGCCGGCCCCGGCGCGGCGGGCTCCGTCATGACCGTCGACTTCGAGCTCGCCGGCCGGGAGTACGTGGCCCTCAACGGCGGCCCGGAGTTCACCTTCACCGAGGCCGTCTCGCTGCAGGTGGAGTGCGACGGCCAGCAGGAGATCGACGAACTCTGGGCCAAGCTCACCGCCGACGGCGGCCAGGCCGGCCCGTGCGGCTGGCTCAAGGACCGCTTCGGCCTCTCCTGGCAGATCACGCCGCGCGTCCTGCTCGACCTGGTCGGCGGCGAGGACCGGGCCAAGGCCGACCGCGTGATGGCGGCCATGCTGCGGATGCAGAAGCTCGACATCCGGGCGCTGCTCGACGCGGCCGAGGGCTGATGCCGTGACCGCCCTCACCCACCGCGGGATCCTCTACCTGCGGGCCACCCCGGAGCGGGTCTGGCACGCGCTCACCAACGCCGACGAGTCCGGCATCTACTGGGGCCACCGCAACGTCTCGACCTGGCTGCCCGGCGCGCCCTGGGAGCACCAGCGCGCCGACGACTCCGGGATCGCCGACGTCATCGGCATCGTCGAGGCCGCCGACCGCCCGCACCGGTTGGTCACCACCTGGGCCGGGCCGCAGGAGCGGCGCCCGGGCGGTCCCTCCCGGGTCACCTTCGAGATCTGGAGCTGGCAGGACCTCACCCGGCTCACCGTCACCCACGAGAACCTCGCCGACGAGGCCGAGCGGGCGGACGCGGAGCAGGGCTGGGCGGCGGTGCTCTCCAACCTCAAGACCTACCTGGAGACCGGCCACCCGCTCCCGCAGCAGCCCTGGCTCATGCCCTGACGCCCCGAGGCCGTTCCGCCCGTCGGTGAAAGCACCGGATCGGCGGAAGGCACCGGAAGCGGAAAGCACCGGATCAGCGCCCGGCCTCAGCCGCCGGGCGCTCCGTCGTCCCCCGCCCCGATCCGCGACCGGGACCGCGCCCCCGGCCCGGTGCCCGCTCGCCGCGGAGGAACCGGCGCAGCCCGGCGAACCGCGCGAACCGCTCCCGGTTCGCCACCGAGGCGCGGTCCAGCTCCTCCATCAGCCGCCGGCTGCGGTGCTCCAGGTCCAGCTCGTCCAGGATCCGGTCCACCTCGGCCAGTATCGAACCGTGCAGCTGCCAGGCCTCCGGATGCTCCTGGACCTTGCGCAGCAGCACCTGGGCGACGTTCTCCCGGCAGGCCCAGGCCGCCACCAGCTCGGCCGTCAGCCGGCTCTCCGCCTCCTCGGCGTCACGGCTCACCTGGGTGGTGACCAGCACCGCGAAGCTCACCATCGCCCCGCCGACGTGGTCCAGCAGTTCCTCCAGGCCGACCGCGACGTCCGGCGGGAAGAGCCGCTCGCCGGGTGCGCGCCGCTTGGCCAGGTCGGTCATCGAGCGGGCCAGCACCCGGACCACGACGACGCAGATCTCCAGCGTGTCCAGCCCGGTGCGCAGCACCAGCCGGGACAGCAGCCCCTCGCTGATCCGCGGATTGAACCGCAGGCTGTCCTCGGCCTGCCGCAGCGCCGCGTCGACCTCGGCGATCGCCTGGTCCAGTCGGCGGGCCTCGTGCAGCCGCTCGGCGGCCCGGGCGACCGGGATGGGCCGGCCCAGCTCCTCGGCGATGTCCAGCAGCAGCCGACGGGCCCGCCGGGCGAGGTCCTCGATCGACTCCCCGGCGGTGTCCACCCAGACCGGCGGTGCGAACAGCAGGTTGAACAGCAGGCCGACGCCGGCGCCGATGAGCGTCTCCAACACCCGGTCCCAGGCCTGCGAGGCCAGTTTGGTGACGCCCAGGATCAGCATCGCGCTGATCGCGACCTCCTGGACGAACTCCTCGACCCGGACGAACCGGCCGACGACCAGCGAGGCCAGGATGATCAGCCCGAGGCTCCACCAGGAGAGCCCGACCACGGCGCTGAAGCCGATCGCGATCAGCACCCCGACCACCACCGAGTTGACCCGGCGGATGCTGGTCTTCAGTGTCGAGTAGACGGTGACCTGGACGACCAGCAGCGCGGTCAGCGGTGCCGTCAGCGGGGCGGGCTCGCTGCTGAGCTGCGTCGCCACCGCGTAGGCGATGGTGGCCGCGACGGTGGCCCGGAAGGTCTGGACCACGAAGGGTTCTCGGGCGCCGCGGCGGATCAGGGCCGTGAGGGACTCCGGGAGAATGGCCATGTCGCCCTTCTTTCCCCTCAGCCGCCGTTCACACCGTCCCCGGGACGGCCCGGCACCCGTATGAGCCGGAATCGTAGGCCCCGGCCGTCGCCGCCGGGCCGGATGGCCGGGCCGGATGGCCGGGCCGGTTGCCGCGCCGGGGGCCGGGCCGGCGGTCGGGCCCTCGTGTCCTAGGCGTCGCGCTTGAAGCGGAGCTTCCAGGGCGCCAGCGCCGACTCGACCTGCACCCCCATGCTCATCTTCGAGGCGCCCTCGATCCGCTCCTCGAAGCGGATCGGCACCTCGCGGATCGTCATGCCCTGCTTGACCACCCGGTAGTTCATCTCGACCTGGAACGAGTAGCCGTTGCTCTGCACGGTCGGCAGGTCGATGGCGCGCAGGGTCTCCGCGCGCCAGGCCTTGAACCCGGCGGTGGCGTCCTTGACGCCCAGACCGAGGATGGCGTTGACGTAGAAGTTGGCCCAGGCGGACAGGGCCTTGCGGTGCCAGGGCCACTCGGTGGCGGTCGAGCCGCCGGGGACGTAGCGGGAGCCGAGCACCACGGCGGTGTCGCCGGTGAGCAGCGTGCGCACCATCTCGGGTATCACCGCGGTCGGGTGCGAGAGGTCGGCGTCCATCTGGACCACGATCTCGGCGCCCTCGTCCAGGGCCCGGCCCATGCCGGCCAGGTAGGCGCGGCCGAGGCCGTTCTTCTCGGTGCGGTGCAGCACGCCGACGGTGCCGCCGGAGTCCGCGGCGAGCTTGTCGGCGATCTCGCCGGTGCCGTCGGGAGAGTTGTCGTCGACCACCAGCAGGTGCAGGTTCGGCACCGGGAGTTCCGCGAGCAGACCCGCGAGGACCGGGAGGTTCTCCCGCTCGTTGTACGTGGGGACGACCACAACGACCTTGGGAGAGGCCTCGACCATGTTCTGTTTCCCTCGTTATCCTCGTCGGCCGGCAGCTGTGCCACACCGGTCGGATTTCCTGGACGACCTACGCTGTTGGACCGTGTGAGTGTATCGGGGGCGTGATCCAGATCCAGTCCGGGGGCGCCGCGTCGGAGGGCTCCGGCGGGGCTCGGCAATCCGTTCGACCGCGATGGGCCGATGTGGCAGGCTACCGCCGTTCCGAACGCGGACCCGGAGAAATTCTTTGACGATCCGTCGCACCACGCTGGGCCGGGGTCTGCCCCGCTGATACGGGCTCGCGCTACGCCGGGCTCGCGCTTCGCCGGGCTCGGGCTATGCCGGGCCGTAGACGGACGCCAGGTTGTCCTGGGCGGGGTGGGTGCGGGCGGCCGGGCCGGCGGCGAAGGTGCGCAGGACGTTCTCGGTGACCTTGCGGACCAGGTCCCCCGCCCGGGAGTCGATGCCGTGGTCGGCCTTGCCGCCGCCGGGGCCGTGGGCGTCCAGCGTCTCGACCCAGCGCATCGTGCCGCTGGCGAAGACCCCGGCACCGCTCGGCACCGTGTGGTAGGCGGTGTCGGAGTGGGAGCGGCGGCCCTCGCAGACCACCGGGGAGTGGGCGATCACCTCGATCGGGCGCGGCGTCGGGAAGGCGGTGTCCACCCGGTCGTACTCGACGCCGACCAGGTGCGGGAAGGACGCGCCCGCCGTGACCCCCGTCCCCTCGAAGGCCCAGTGCCCGGGCGAGGACACCACGTACGGGGCGTCCACCGGGTAGCCGTCGTAGATCACGCCGAGCATCGAGCTCTCCGGGTCGGCGCCCGGGCCGGCCCGGAAGTCGGTGGTCGCCGGGGCGCCCGCCTGGTGGCCCGGGTCCTGCGCCCAGGCGTCCTTGTAGCAGACCACCGTGCGCTCGGGGCCGAGGTCGGTCGGCTCGAAGCGGACCCGGCGGAAGCAGCAGTTGGCGCCCAGGACCGCCAGGTTGGTCCCGGCGTCGCGGGCCGCGACCACCTGGGCGCGCTGCTCGGGGGACCAGTACTCGTCGTGGCCGAGTGACACGACGGCGGCCGCGCCGGTCAACAGCCCCGGCTCGCGGGCCACGTCGATGCCGGTGGTGTAGGCGAGCGGCAGGCCCAGCCGCTCGGCGAGGGCGACCAGCGGCGCCTCGTAGACCAGGAACAGCCCGGCGCCGTGGTCGTAGTCGTACGGCCGGTCGAAGACGACCTTCAGCGAGCGGGTGGCCAGGCCGCCGGTCGGGCCGTTGTAGAGGCTGTAGCCGCCCCACTCGTTGTAGGCCTGCCAGGTCGCCGGGGCGCTCATGATCACGGTCCTCCCGGCGGTGACGGCCGAGCGGACGGTGAGCGGGACGTAGCGGCGGCCGGAGCCGTCATCGGCGTCCAGGCGCAGCAGGTAGGCACCCTCGGGCCAGCCGGTGGTGTCCACGGCGAGGGTGCGCTGCCAGCCGGTCAGCACGGTGCGGGTCGCGGGGTCGACGTGCGGGGCGGGCTGCCTGCCGCCGGGCACGTGCTCCCGGTGCCAGACCAGGCGGGCGCGGGCACCGCCGTACCAGCCCATCCGGTAGGCGGAGACGGCGAAGGCGGCGGCGGGGGTGGAGACGTGCAGGCCGAAGGACTCACCGGGCAGGACGCTGACCCGGTCGGCGAAGCCCTCGATGGCGGCGTCCGGGCCGGGGTCGGTGATCTCCCAGCCGGGCGTGCCCGGCCGGGCCTGCTCGTGCTGCGGGTCGCTCGTCGGTTCGGCGTGCCGGGTGGCGTCGGCGTCACCCGTGCTGGGGGCCTCGGGCCGGCTGTCGGCGGGGTGCGGGGCGGGTGCCGTGTCCGGGTGGTGGGCTCCGCAGGAGGTGACGGCGGCTGCCATCAGGCCCAGACCCAGAATCCCGCGCCGGCTCGGTTCCGCCACGGCGGCCTCCCTGTGGTTCGCAGCTGTGTCCATCGGTCCGCGCCGATGCGGTGCGCGTTGATGCGATGCGATGCGATGTGATGCGTCAAGCTCCTTCGTCAACCTGCTTCGTCAACGCGCGCGGACATCCTCGCCCGTTCGGGAGGCTGCGTGCGGCCCAACGCGCCGGGCCGTCGGGCACGGGCCGCACGCAGCCCGCCGCCCGGGAGGGCCGTACGGGCGCACCCTGGCGTGTTGGCCCCGGCGGTTCCCGGGCCGCGCCGATCCGGTCACCTAGCCTGACCAGGCCCGCCGTCCGGCGGCCACAGGGGGTCCGGAACCGCACGCGGCCGGCCGAGTCGTGGACAGGGGTGTACGTGGTCTCGTCGGGTTCGGCCGAACCGGGGGTACCGCCTCGGGCCAAGCGCGGGTGGTTCCGGGCGTGGATGCTCGAAGGCCTGGCGGACATGGCCAAGCAGCACCCCGGACCGCACGTGCAGACGCCGCAGCACGAGGGCCAGAGCTGGTGGCGGGTCATGTGTCTGACCGGCGTGGACTACTTCTCGACCCTCGGCTACCAGCCGGGCATCGCGGCCCTGGCCGCCGGACTGCTGTCCCCGGTGGCGACCGTCGTGCTGGTGATCGTGACCCTGCTCGGAGCCCTTCCCGTCTACCGGCGGGTGGCCCGGGAGAGCCCGCACGGCGAGGGGTCGATCGCGATGCTCGAACGGCTGCTCTCGTTCTGGCAGGGGAAGCTCTTCGTCCTGACCCTGCTCGGGTTCGCCGCCACCGACTTCATGATCACCATCACCCTGTCGGCCGCCGACGGTGCCGCCCACCTGGTGGAGAACCCGCACGTGAGCGCGGCGCTCGGCGGGAAGCAGATGCTGGTCACGCTGGTCCTGGTGGCCCTGCTCGGGGCGGTGTTCCTGCGGGGCTTCGGTGAGGCGATCGGGGTCGCCGTCGTGCTGGTCGCGGTGTACCTCGTGCTCAACGTGGTCGTGGTGGCCAACGGCCTCTGGCACGTCCTGAAGGCGCCGCACCTCGTCACCGACTGGTCGGACGCGCTGACCGCCGAGCACGGCAACGTGATCGCGATGATCGGCGTCGCACTGACCGTCTTCCCCAAGCTCGCGCTCGGCCTCTCCGGCTTCGAGACCGGTGTCGCCGTGATGCCGTACATCCTGGGCGACCCGGAGGACACCGAGGCGAACCCGGTCGGCCGGATCCGCGGCGCCCGCAAGCTGCTCACCACCGCAGCCGTGATCATGAGCTGCTTCCTGATCACGACCAGTTTCATCACCACCGTGCTGATCCCCGCCGCGGCCTTCAAGACCGGCGGGGAGGCCAACGGGCGTGCCCTGGCCTACCTGGCGCACCAGTACCTGGGCAGCACCTTCGGGACGGTCTACGACCTCTCCACCATCGCGATCCTCTGGTTCGCCGGTGCCTCCGCGATGGCCGGCATGCTCAACCTGATGCCGCGCTACCTGCCGCGCTACGGCATGGCCCCGCACTGGGCGCGTGCCGTGCGGCCACTGGTCATCGTCCTCACCCTGATCGCCTTCCTGGTCACCTGGATCTTCGACGCCAACGTGGACGCCCAGGGCAGCGCGTACGCGACCGGTGTGCTGGTGCTGATCAGCTCCGCCGCGATCGCCGTCACCATCGCGGCCCACAAGGCCGGGCAGCGCCGTTGGCGGGTCGGCTTCGCGGTGATCGCCGCGGTGTTCCTCTACACCACGGCGGTGAACATCGCCGAGCGCCCGGACGGCGTCAAGATCGGCGCCTGCTTCATCGCGGGCATCGTGCTGGTCTCCTTCCTCTCCCGGCTCAAGCGCGCCTTCGAACTGCGCGTCACCGACGTGGTGCTGGACGACGTCGCGGAGCGGTTCGTCCGGGACTACCTGCACCGCCCGCTGCGGCTGATCGCCAACGAGCCGAACAGTCGGGACCTCTCCGAGTACCGCGACAAGATCCACCAGATCCGCCGGGACAACGACATCCCGGCCGAGGACGACCTGGTTTTCGTCGAGGTCACCGTGCTCGACCCGTCCGACTTCGAGGCCGAACTGACCGTCCACGGCGAGGTGATGCACGACCGCTACCGGGTGCTGTCGCTGGAGAGCTCCAGCGTGCCCAACGCGCTGGCCGCCCTGCTGCTGCAGGTGCGCGACCTGACCGGGCAGCAGCCGCACATCTACTTCGAGTGGACCGAGGGCAACCCGTTCGCCCAGTTCCTGCGCTTCTTCCTGTTCGGGCAGGGGGAGATCGCACCGGTGACGCGCGAGGTGCTGCGGGAGGCCGAACCGGACCGCTCGCGCCGCCCGGCGGTGCACGTGGGCTGAACCGGCGGTCCGGCGGTTCCGGCGGTTCTCGCGGGCTGGCGGTTCTGGCGGGCCGTGGGGTCAGCGGCTCGGGCGGGACCTGCTCCAGGCGGGTGCGACGAAGGCCACCAGGGCGACGGCGAAGCCGAGTTGCAGGATGTGGCGGATCCAGTCGATGCCCGAGGTGTGGCGGACGCCGACCCAGCCCGAGACGGCATTGCCGAGCCAGGCCCCTGCGACGCCGAGCAGCATGGTCAGCCACCAGGGGATCGACTGCGGCCCGCGCAGGATCAGCTTGGCGAGCGCGCCGAGCACGAAGCCGATGAGCAGAATCCACAGGAGCTGGAACATCGCCGTCCACCCTTCCGGGCGCCACCGGAGCCGACCGGTGCGCCGAATCGCCGACACGCGGTTCGTCCCATGATCACCCGGATCGGCCGGACGGGCATGTCGGCGGAGAACCCCACAGGTCAGGGGGGACTACGGGCGGCCCGTACCCGGCGGCCGGGGCCTCAGCGGTCCCGGACCGCCTCGACGGCCTCGCGGACGTCCGGGTGCGGATCGTCCGCCAGGCCGTCCAGCAGTTCGGCGACGCCCGGCGTGGACCAGTCGCCGACCGCCCAGACCAGTGCCTCCCGGACGTCCGGGTCCGGGTGGGCGGCCAGGCGGGCCAGGCGGTCCACCGGGCCGCGGCGGCGCATCCCGAACCAGTCCAGGACGGCCCGGAGTTCGACCGGGTCACCCGGGTCGCCGGCCGCTTCGAGCCGGGCCAGCAGGACGGGGACGGGCGGCGGCGGACCGTCCAGCGGGTGCGGGTGGCGCTCGCGCAGCCGACGGCCGCCGTACTCGCCGCGGATCCGGCAGCCGAAGCAGGTGCAGGGCCGGGTGCCGTGGGCGTTCGGCAGGTAGCGCCAGCCGGCGACCTGCGGCACGGCGCGGATCCGGTGCACCTCGCGGGCGCCCACCGCGCGCGGCAGGAAGACCTCCCAGCCGCGTGGGTCGGTCAGTTCGCCGATCCGCCGCACCGCCTCGGCGGCGGACACCGTGCGCTGGGCGCCGGTGGCGCGGTCGCGGTAGTGCCCGGTCAGCACCTCCTGCGCATCGTCCAGCCGGACGTGCACCGCGACCAGCGAGCCCTTGGGCCCGAACCGGGCCAGCTCGCGCAGCCACTGGTGGGTCAGCGTGTAGGACGGCAGCACGGGGAAGCAGTACAGGCCGCGCGCCCCGCCCTGGCCGCGGCTGTCGGCCCGGATCCCGGCGCGACGGATGCGCGGCGCGTTCGCCGCGGCGGTCAGGTGCACGAACATCGCCATGGGGCGTGATGCTAGCGGGCGGGCAGGCGCGGTCCGAGGGGTTTTTCCGGGCGCGCGGGCGGGCGCGCGGGCGCTCGGGGCGGGTAGGCGGGCCGGCTTCGGTCGGTTAGGGGTGTCGGGTGCGGCGGGCGATCAGGGCGGCCAGGCCGTCCAGGATGCGTTCCAGGCCGAAGTGCAGGGCCTGGTCGCGCCCGTTCGGGTCGGCCATGGCGGCTGCGACGGCGGGGAAGCGGTCGGCGTGCTGCCGCACCACGGTGCCGAGGGCGGCGAGGAGTTCGGCTTCCGGTGAGCCGGCCGGGCCGGCGGCGCGGGACTGCCCGGCGATCTCGCGCACGTGTCCGGCGAGCAGGACGGCGGCGTCCATCCGCTCGGGGCCGGTCAGGCCGTGGCCGTCGAGTGCGGCCACCACCCGTTCCAGCCAGGAGAGTTCCCTGGGGCCGAGCACCCGGGGGCCGACGGTGGCGTCCAGCAGCCACGGGTGCCGGTCGAACGACTCGGCCAAGTGGTGGGCCCAGGCGGTGAGTTGCTCCCGCCAGTCGGCGCCGTCCGCAGGTGCGGGGGGCTCGTCGACCGCCGACTCCACCATCAGCGCGACCAGTTCGGCCTTGCCGGGGACGTAGCGGTAGAGCGACATCTTGGTGAAGTCGAGCAGCCCGGCCACCTTCTGCATCGAGACCGCGGCCAGGCCTTCCGCGTCCGCGACCTCGACGCCCGCCGCGGCGATGCGCTCCAGGCTGAGGGCCGGCTTCGGGCCGCGGGTCGGTTTGGCGGGCGGGCCCCAGAGGAGCCGCACCGTGTCGTTCGCCGCCTCGCCCATCGTCTGCTCCTGTCCTGGGTCCATGTCGCGGGCTGTCGTTCGGAGTTCCCGGTCGGAGCCGCCGTTCCGGGCTTCCGTCCGCGAGTGCTGCCGTGGGGGTTGCCCATTCGCTCAACTGTGTCTACCGTACACAGCAACAAACAGTGTCCGCCAGACACAGTTTCCAGAGCTGCAGACGGAGTGATCCCCATGAGCACCAAGGTCCTGATCTCGGGCGCGAGCATCG
Source organism: Streptomyces novaecaesareae (assembly GCF_000716875.1). Taxonomy (GTDB): domain Bacteria; phylum Actinomycetota; class Actinomycetes; order Streptomycetales; family Streptomycetaceae; genus Kitasatospora; species Kitasatospora novaecaesareae. The sequence continues at coordinate 26,860 of NZ_JNWQ01000048.1, forward strand.
CCGGCCCCGCCCTGGCCCACTGGCTGGGCCGGTACGGCTTCGAGGTCACCGTGGTCGAGCTGGCCCCGGCGCTGCGCGGCGGCGGCCAGGACGTCGACTTCCGCGGCCGCACCCACCTGACCGTGCTGGAACGGATGGGCGTCCTGGACGAGCTGCGCGCGCTCGGCACCGGCGGCAGCCCGATGACCTTCGTGGCCGAGGACGGGCGTCAACTGCTGCACCTGCCTGCCGAGTTCGCGGGCGGCGACGTGGAAGTCCCGCGCGGGGAACTCGCCCAGCTACTGCACCGGCACAGCAGCACCCGCGCCGAGTACGTCTTCGGCGACACGATCACGGCACTGGAGGAGACGCCGAACGCGGTCCGGGTGTCCTTCCGGCACGGCGCGCCCAGGGAGTTCGACCTGGTGATCGGCGCCGACGGGCTGCACTCCACCGTCCGCCGGCTCGCCTTCGGCCCGGAGGAGCGCTACGTCCGCCACCTCGGCTACTACGCGGCCACCTGGCAGCTGCCGAACACGCTCGGACTGCCGACCGGCTCGGTCGGCCTCAACGTCCCCGGCCGGCTGATGTCGGTCGGAGCCGGCCACCGGGACCCGAGCCGGGCGGGCGCCTTCTGCCTCTTCGCCTCGCCCGAACTGCGCTACGACCGCCACGACCCGGCGCAGCAGAAGGCGCTGATCCGGACCGCGTTCACCGGCCTCGGCTGGCGGGTGCCGCAGCTGCTGGAGAGCCTGGACGCCGCTCCCGAGCTGTACTTCGACTCGATCAGCCGGGCCGACGTGCCCGCCTGGTCGACCGGCCGGACCGCCCTGATCGGCGACGCCGCCTGCGGCGCGACCATCGGCGGCATGGGCACCGGGACGGCCGTGGTCGCCGCCTACGTCCTGGCGGGCGAGCTGGCCCGCGCAGGCGGCGACCACCGCACCGCCTTCGCGCGGTACGAGAAGCTGCTGCGCGGCTACGCGCAGGGCTGCCAGAAGGGCGGCGACCGTACCGGGCCGTTCCTGGCGCCGCGCACGCCGACCGGGCTGCGGTTCCGCAACGCGGTGCTGAACCGGCGTTGGGCGCTGGACAAGATGCTGGAACTGGGCAAGCAGGTCAGCAGCGTCGAACTGCCGGACTACGAGGCGGAGCTGTCCGGCCGGGTCGGTGCGACGCGCTGAGCGGGGGCGGGGGACCTTCGCGGTGGGGACCTTCGCGGTGGCGCGGGACTCAGTGCGGCGGGCCGATGCGGCTGCCGTTGTCAAGGAGCGCCTCCACCTGGACGGCCGCCCGGGACGGGCGTTCGACGGCGAGCAGGTGGTCCGGCGCGGGCCGGTCGGCGGACCAGTCCGGGCCCTTGACGGTGAGCCGGGTGACACGGCGGCTGCCCGCCACGAGCAGGTACTCCGCACCCTGCGGGGAGCGCCACCACGTCCAGGCCACCGTGTCCTGCTCGAACCGGCTGCACGCCCGACCCGGACCGCCGCCGGTGCGCTGCGGGCCGCGCGCGGTCGACAGGACGACGGCGGTGGCGGCGCTGCCCTCGCCGTTCCAGCGGTCGGCGCGCAGACAGACCCAGGCGGCCGAGCCCGCGTTCTGCGGCAGCGGCTGGACGGCGAAGGCCCACAGGTTGAGCTCCTTGACGCCCGGCGTGCCGTCCGGGACGGCGCAGCCCGTACGGGCCCAGGCCTGCAGCGCGTCCTGGGCGGTCGCCTCGCGAGGCGCGAGGGCGGACTGCGCGGCCTGGGCGGACTGCATGGCCTGGGAACGGTCCGGCGGGGTGCGGTCCGGCGGCGGGGAGTAGGTGAGGTGGGCGGGGACCAGGCCGCCCAGGTCGGCCAGCAGGAAGGCGTGCTTCTCGGCGATGACGGGGGAGGAGCGCAGCTGCAGCAGGGTGGCGCCCTGGCAGTCGCCCGGCCCGCCGCCGGGGACCGGGGCCGTGACGGCGTCGGGGTGCTCCAACGGCCGGGCGGGCGCGTCGGGTTGGTCGATCCGGCGGAGCTCGGCGGAGTCCACCCAGGGGGCCAGCAGGTACCGGACGGCGGCGCCCTGGCGGCGCAGTGCCAGCGCGCCCGCCGTGGTCACGTCCGAGCCGTCCGCCCGGGCGAGGTCCAGCCCGCCGTCCCGGCCGTCCGTGTAGCGGGCGATCCGCCGCCCGTCGTACAGCACCACCACGCCGGTGCCGTCCACCGTCCCGGCGAACAGCAGGTGCGGTGCTTCGACCGGCGGGGCGGAGTCCGTGCCCGGCTCGGCGCGGCTGCCCGGGCCGGGCTGCGTCCAGGCGGTCAGCGCGCGGCCGAGCAGCGCGGCGTCCTCGCGGCGGTCGCCGCGGGCGGGCCAGGCCGAGAAGTCGAGCCGGGCGGTGTGCTGCCAGGCGTCCGGCGCGACCCGGACCAGGCGGGCCGGGTCGGCGGCACCCGGGGGAGCGGCGGAGGCCGGACCGGCGGGCGCGGCGGGGCCGGACCCGCCCAGTACGGCCGCCGTGGTGGTGAACCCGAGCACACCGACCGCCAGCGCGGCGGTCAGCGTCCGACGGCGGCGCAGCAGGTCGGTGGGCTGCACCCGGACGGCGCACGGGTCGAAGGCGGACGGCTCCCGGTCCGGACCGCACGACACCCCGGCGGCAGCGGCGACCGCCGCCTCCGGCCGCGCCACCCCGGCCTGCCGCAGCACCTCGGCGGCCTGCTCCGCGTCCAGGCCCTCGACCGTCCGCAGCCCGAACGCGGCCCGGGCCGGGGCGTCGAGCGCCGCGAGCGCGTGGTCCAGCGCCGCGTCCTCCTCGCCGCCGTGCGGGGTGAACAGCCGCAGGCCCCAGGCCCGCGGAGCCAGCAGACGCGCGGCCGGGTGGGGCCGCAGCGCGGCACGCAGGACCCGCAGGCGCAGGTCGGCGTAGACCGGGTCGGTCTCGGCGGCGTCCGGTTCGGTACGGCGGGCCCAGCGGAAGGGCAGGGCGTGCTGAACGGCGGCATGGGCGGCGAGCACCCTGCTGTGCCGGTCCCGGTCGGCGGGCAGCGCCAGGTAGGCGAGTCGCACCAGCCTGCGGTAGTGGCGCACCAGGGTCGCCTCCGCCTGCGCCACCGGCCGCACCGTTCCTCCCTGGGCCGGCGGTGCCGCGCCCACCGTCCGTCCTGCCAAAGGGAGCCTCCCGGGAGCTGTGCTGCTGTCGTGGTGGACGGTCTAACGAGTCGATCATGTGATGGTTGCGCCGTCCGAGGCGACCGGCGTGCGCCGCCGGCGCGCGAGCAGGCGGTGCGCCACGTACCGCCGCTCCGACGACGAACGCACCGTGGACACGTCCTCGCCGGCACCGCAGGCTGGAGTGCCTGAGCCCATGTCGGGGGCGTGTTCGCAGGTCAGGGCCCAAGGTCCCACCCGTTCGGCCCCTTGGCCCCTGGCGGTCCGGACTGCCGCGCGCCATGCTGCCGGTAACAGGCCGGGACGATCCGCGCCCGGTCGGACCAGCACCGTTGGACGAGGTGAACCGGCGTGCGGCATGCCACCGTCGAATCCGTGATGACCAGCCCCGTGGTCCTGGTCTCGCCCGAGACCGGTTTCCGGGAGATCGTGACGCTGCTCAGCGAGTACGACATCACCGGGATGCCGGTGGTGGACCCGGAGGGCCGGCCGCTCGGCGTGGTCTCGGAGGCCGACCTGCTGCGCACCCTGGCCGCGCAGGAGGACCCGGGCAGCCTGCTGCCGGCGCCCGAGTCGGCGAAGGCGGGCCCGGACGGCGACGTCACCGCCGCCGACCTGATGACGACCCAGCCGGTGTGCACCACGCCCGGCACCAGTGTGGTCGCGGCGGCCCGGATGATGAGCCGGCACGGGCTGAAGCGGCTGCCGGTGCTCGACGAGGAGGGGCGCGTCATCGGCATGGTCAGCCGGGGCGACCTGCTGCGGGTGTTCCTGCGCGAGGACATGGTGATCCGCCGGGAGATCGTCGAGGAGGTGCTGGGCCGGATCGAGGGCGTCAGCCCGGCGGAGATCGGGGTGGAGGTCAACCAGGGGCGGGTGGTGCTCAGCGGCACGGTGCCCGAGCCGCACCTGGTGCCGATCGTGCTCAACCTGTGCCGCTCGGTCGACGGGGTGGTCTCGGTCACCGACCGGCTCGGCGCCGGGGGCGCGGCGACGGTCGGCTGATCCGGTCCGTCCCGGTTCATCCCGTCCCGGTCCAGGGCGTCTCGGACCCCGCGTGGTCCGCTTCGCATACAGCGGAGAGTATCGGGTAAATCACTCTATGTGCCCGGCTGATCGGACTGCCGGGGCGCCGGAGCACCGGGGAGGCGGTCGTGACAGTCGTGTTCGACGCGGACTTCACTTCGACCAGGCAGTGGATCGCGGGGCGCAGCAGTGCGTACCCCAGGATGGGGCCGACGAACCGGAGCGACCACAAGCTCGACTACCTCAGCCGCGGGTACTGCCCCGGCGGGGTCTTCACCGCGACCCGGCGGCCCAGCGGCGGGCTGTGGAACTGCAACCTGCTGACCACCGAGGGCAGTCCGGACGGCTTCCAGGTCCGTACCGGGGACGTGCTGTCGGCGCAGGTGACGCTGCCCGTCGAACTGGGCGCCTGGCCGGCGATCTGGACCTGGCGGGACGGTGGTAACGAGGTCGACGTCTTCGAGTACCACCCGGACAACCCGGACCTGCTGGAGATCTCCAACCACGTCCGGGGCGGCTTCCGGTACTGGCACGGCGGCGGTGCCGGGATCGCCCCCGGGGCGACCTTCGGCCTGCGGGCGGTGCTCGGCGCGCACTCGGTGGACTGGTACGTGGAGGACGAGCTGATCTACGCGGACCTGCACGGGGTGGGGGCCGGCTGGCACGCCTACCTGATCGTCAACCTGTCGGTGGCGGACGGGACGTACCACGACCGGCCGCCGATCAACGGGCCGGACCGGCTCAGCTGGGTCTGCCACAGCCTGCGGGTCGAGCGCTGAGGCTGCGAGACCTTCGGTTCGGCGCTGGGGCTCGATGCCCGGGGCTCGTGGTTCAGGGTGCGAAGGCGGCGGTGATCGGGCCGTGCGGGCCGTGGCGCTGGAACCAGACCGCCCGGCGGTGCGGCCCGATGTGCGCGGGGTCGGTCACGTACAGGTCGTCGCGCGGGGCGCGCTCGTTGCCCGGAGCGAGGGCCGCGTCCACGGCCTTTTCGGCGAGTGCGCGCAGCAGGGCGGTGGCGGTGGCCTCGGCGGCGGACGGTGCGATGGCGAGGGCGGTCAGTTCGGCCCAGAGCGCGGTGGCGACGTAGGTGACCGGGGAGTGGCCGAGCGTCGGGTGGGGGCTGGGGTCCGCGTGTCGACGCAGCACCCCGGCGGCGACGAGCTGCTCGGGGGAGCGGCCGTCCTCCGGGGGGTGGCGGGTCGTCCGCGGGTGCTGGGTCACGAGCGGCACGCTACCTCGTGGGCGCTCGCCAGAGCGCCGGAACGTTTTTCTCAGGCTTTCTTCACAGCGCTTTCACCGCTGCCGGGCGCACGATGGTGGTAGAGCGCTGGTCACCTCGGCGGCCCCGGCGGGGCCGGAGGAGGAGGTCCTGATGAGGCACTGGCATGGGTTCGGGCACGACCACGGCGTGGGTGGCTGGGGCATCGGGCTGATGGCGATCGGGACGCTGCTGGTCCTGGCGGTGCTCGTGCTGCTGGCCGTCGCCCTGTTCCGGTACGTCTCCCGCACGCGGCAGCCCGTCCCGCACGGCCCGGCGGCTCCGGGCGTCGCAGGGCCCGGGCCGGGCGGCACGCGCGGCTGGGCATCGGGGCCGACGCCGGAACAGCTGCTCGCGGAGCGGTTCGCGAAGGGCGAGATCGACGCGGAGGAGTACCGGCACAGACTGGACACGCTGCGCTCGGCGAACGGGCCGGGCGGTCGGTCCGTCGATCCGGGCGGCTCGTAGCGGTCGGCGGCGGTCGGGGCAGTCCGGGGTGACTTGGGTGGCGGGCCCGCCGCAGGATCGGTGCGGCGGGCCCGGTGTCGTCGGTTCGGACGACGTGAGACGTGGGTGCTTACTCGACGACGAGCTCGACCGGGATGTTGCCCCGGGTGGCGCGGGAGTAAGGGCAGACCTCGTGGGCCTGCTTGACCAGCAGCTCGCCGGTCTCGCCCGCGAGGGACTCGGGCAGCTCGACGCGGAGCACGACGGCGAGGCCGAACCCGGCGCCGTCCTTGCCGATGGACACCTCAGCGGTGACCGACGCCTCGCTGGTGTCCACCCGGGCCTGGCGGCCGACCAGGCCGAGGGCGCTGGCGAAGCAGGCGGCGTAGCCGGCCGCGAACAGCTGCTCGGGGTTGGTCCCCTGGCCGTTGCCGCCGAGCGCCGGCGGCATCGCCAGCGCGAGGTCCAGCTGCCCGTCGGAGCTGACGGCACGGCCCTCACGGCCGTTGGCGGTGGCGGCTGCGGTGTAGAGCGCGTCCATGGTCGGTTCCCTTCGCGGTGCTGCGGTTGCTCGGATCAGGCATGGCCCGGGTGGTCGCCGTCGTTCTGGCGGCCTGTTCGTGCCCTGCCGTGAGATAAGTAGAGCACACAATTCAATTGCGCACAACTAAATCGCGCGAGCGCGATCGGTACCATGGGGTCATGACCACGCTCCCCGGCATGGCGGACGAGGAACTGCTCCGCCTCGACCAGCAGCTCTGCTTCTCGCTCAACGCGGCCTCCCGCGCCTTCGGCGGCGTCTACCGGGTGCTGCTCAAGGACCTCGGGCTGACCTACCCCCAGTACCTCGTCATGCTGGTGCTCTGGGAGGACGGTGAACTGCCCGTCAAGCGGATCGGCGAGCGTCTGCGGCTCGACTCCGGCACCCTCTCCCCGCTGCTCAAGCGCCTGGAGGTGGCCGGACTGGTGAGCCGTGAGCGCAGCCCGGAGGACGAGCGCTCGGTCACCGTCCGGCTCACGTCGGAGGGGTCTGCGCTGCGCGAGCGGGCCGGCCAGGTTCCGCGTCGGCTGCTCACCGCGACCGGGCTGCCGATCGAGGACCTGGCCGCGCTGCGCGGGCTGCTGGAGCGGGTGACGGGCGCGCTGGACTCGGCGCTGGTGGAGCCGGCGCCGTAGGGGCCTTGTCGCGGAGTCCGTTGTCGCGCGGGCGGTGTCGCGGGGGGCACGGTGTCCTGGGGTGGTGCCCTTGGGTCGATGCCTTGGGCCGGCGCCTTTGGCCGGTGCCCCGGGGCTTGTCAAGCCGGCCTTCCATGCGGTGTGATCTGGGTCACGTGGATCGGGTTCCGGCAGGGTCGGCGAGCCCGAACGGGCAGGTCAGCGGCACTGTTCGAAACTGAACGGAATCGTTCGCCAATTGTCCGCCCGATCCGGTCAACATCCCGCGCCTCCCGGACGGTTACACCACGAGCCCCAAGGGGCCGTCGGCGTGCCACCCGGTGGGCCGGCCAGCTGACCCAGGAAAAGGGGGGCGTGCGTGAACACTCCCGGGCCGGGCGAGGAGCGGGGCCTGCGGACGGACCCGCTCGGCGACCTGCCGACCGACTTCGAGGTCTTCTACACCCGCGAGAACTCCGGCTACCTCCGCTACGCCCAGCAGCGCCTGCGGCACCGCGAGGACGCCCAGGACGCGGTCCAGAACGCCGGTGCAACGCTCTACAAGAACTGGCGCCGAGCCCTGGCCAGCGCCGATCCGCAGGCCTTCGCCTTCAAGATCGTGAAGGACGCGGTGGTGGACGTGCTGCGCGAGCGCCGCCGCGCCGAACGCAAACGGCTGCGGGTGATCGCCCAGCGCCGCCCCGACACCAGCCAGGACGAGCTGGACGAACTCGCCGAACTGGACGCCCTGGACTGGGCGATGGACGAACTCGCGCGGGCCGCACCGGTCCAGGCCGACGTGGTCCGGCTGCGCCAGGCGGGCCTGTCCTACCACGACATCGGCCGGTCGCTCGGCATCGCGCACACCACCGCCCGCACCTACTACAGCCTCGGGCGCAGACACCTCGAATACCTGCTGGAGCACCCGGAGGACGACGGCGGGGCGGAGACATGAGGGCAGAGACATGAGGGCAGCGACATGAGGTCGGGGACATGAGGGTCGTGGAGCTGCTGCGCGCGCACTCTGCCGAGCTGGAGCGGGAGTTCGACGACCACGACCCGGTGGCCTTCACCCGGCGGCTGGCCGAACGGCTCCCCCCCCCCCCCCCGGCCCCCCCCCCCCCCCCCCCCCCGCCGGCCCACTCCGGCCGTCCGCGAGCGCCCGGCCCGTCCGCCGGCGGGCGCCCGGCCGCCGCACGCTCCGGCCGCCGGGCCGAATCCGGGGAGCGGGACGGCGGCCGGTACAGGTTCGGGTGTCGGCTGGGGCTGGGGGCCGGGGTCAGGGTCAGGTCCGGGGCCGGGGCCGGGCTCGGGGCCGGGGGGCGGATCGAGCGTGGGGTCGGGCGGCCCGGGGTCCGGTGTCGGTTCGGGTTCGGGTTCGGCTTCGGGGCAGCCCCCTTGGGCCGGAGGGCGAGCGGAGCTCCGGCGGGACCTCCGGCACCTGTGCGCGGGCGTGGCGGGCGCGGCGGAACCGGGGGAGCTGGCCCTGGACCTCGAACTCGCAGAGAAGACCGCCTTCCGCACCCTCGGCTGCCTGCTCTACGGCCTGGGCCGGTCGGCGGACGGCGTCTTCTGGTGGCGGATCGCCGCCCAGTACGGGGACCAGCTGGCCGTGCACTGCCTGGCCGTGCACTACACCGCCGAGGGCGAGCGGAACGACGCGGCCCGCTGGGCCGCCCAGGCCCAGGACCTCAGCGGCCCCGGGCGGCTGCCGACCCTGGCGCCCGACGTACGGCCCGGCGGCGCGGCCGAACTGGCCCGGGTGCTGGCGGAGCGCTACGACGGCGAGATCCTGCTGACGCTCAGGGATGCGCTGGCGGCACGGCCGAGGGCGGACCCCGTGCGGCTGGGTGTCCGGGCGGTGCGGGGGCGTGGTGTGGTGCGGATACGGTGACAGGCGGTAGGGGCGCTGGGGGCAGAGCTGTTGATCATGTGAGTCCGGAGATGGCGTCGCCCAGGTAGGCGGCGCCCAGCACGGCCGGGACCGTGGTCAGGACCGCGGCGGCGTGGGTGGCAGTCCAGGCCCTCCACTCGCCGAGGAGCCGGGCGGAACGCTCCCCGCCGCGCAGACGGACCGCGAGCGGCAGGACTGCGCAGAGCGAACCGATCACCACCATCAGGGCCGCTGCCGCCGCCTCGGCTCCGGCGCCGGTCCCGGTGGCGGCGATCGAGGCGGCGCCGCCGACGGCCGGCAGCAGTGACCTCGGGCTGCGCCCGACGAGCGCGAGACCGAGGCCGGCGGACCTGGCGGCCGTGTAACGGTCGACCGCCTGCAACCAGCTCGGCGGAGCCGTGATGTGCCCCGCGCGTGGTCGGTCGTGCCACTGTCGCGCGGCGGCCAGCAGGAGGAGCACTCCCAGGACGAGCTTGACCCAGAACGACCAGGTGGGAACGGGCTGGGTCCGGTTCAACGCGCTGCCGGCCACCACGACGGCGGCCACCGGCGCGGCGAGGCCGAGCACCCAGCCGGCCGCGAAGGCGAGCCCGTTGGTCCGGCCGCGAGGGGTGGCCAGGATCAGGACCACGGTGATCAGCGGCAGCGGGCTGAACGCGACTGCCAGCGCCGAGGCCAGCATCGAACCGACCGCTTCACCCATCCCGGTTCCCGCCTTCCCGTCGCCGGGCGCACGTCCGCCATTCAGCTACGGTGCGGCCCGGCGTGCACGGTCGACTCGGCCGTCCGGGTGAGGGGCGTGCGGGCCCGCGGGAGGGCGAGGCGGGCGGGGCGAGGACGGTGGCGAGGACGGGGGAGGCCGCCGCACCGGTGTGGTGCGGCGGCCTCCGTGCGTGGCAGTGGTGGACCCGTCGGGCCCACCCCAGTCCGTCAGTCGGTGCCGGACTCGAGCGCCGCGTGGTCGAGCGCGGTGGACGGCGCCTCGTCGCCGGTGCCCGCGGCGATGGGCGCCGCCCCGCCCGGGGCGAGCTCGCCGATCAGGCCGCTCCACGGCGCCAGCTGGCCGTGCACCGCGTACTGCTCCAGCTTGCTGCGCGAGTCGGCGATGTCGAGGTTGCGCATGGTCAGCTGGCCGATGCGGTCGTCCGGGACGAACGCGGCGTCGACACTGCGCTCCATGGACAGCTTCTCCGGGTGGTAGCTGAAGTTGGGGCCCTGGGTGTCGATGACCGAGTAGTCCTGGCCGCGCCGCAGCCGCAGGGTGACGCTGCCGGTGACCGGGTGGCCGATCCAGCGCTGGATGCTGTCCCGGAGCATCAGCGACTGCGGGTCGAACCAGCGGCCCTCGTAGAGCAGCCGGCCCAGCCGGCGGCCCTGGGTGTGGTACGTGGCGATGGTGTCTTCGTTGTGGATGGCGTTGAGCAGCCGCTCGTAGGCGATGTGCAGCAGCGCCATGCCGGGGGCCTCGTAGATGCCGCGGCTCTTGGCCTCGATGATCCGGTTCTCGATCTGGTCCGACATGCCGAGACCGTGGCGCCCGCCGACACGGTTCGCCTCGTGGACCAGGTCGACGGCGCTGGCGAACTCCTGTCCGTTGATCCGGACCGGGCGGCCGAACTCGAACTCGACGGTGATGTCCTCGGTCTGGATCTCGACCGCCGGGTCCCAGAAGGCCACGCCCATGATCGGGCTGACGATCTCCATCGAGGTGTCCAGGAACTCCAGCCGCTTGGCCTCATGGGTGGCACCCCAGATGTTGGCGTCGGTGGAGTAGGCCTTCTCGGCGGAGTCCCGGTAGGGCAGGTCGCGCTCGGCGAGCCACTCGGACATCTCCTTGCGGCCGCCGAGCTGGTCGACGAAGTCCTGGTCCAGCCACGGCTTGTAGATCCGCAGGTTGGGGTTGGCGAGCAGGCCGTAGCGGTAGAACCGCTCGATGTCGTTGCCCTTGTAGGTGGAGCCGTCGCCCCAGATGGAGACCCCGTCCTCCTGCATGGCGCGGACCAGCAGGGTGCCGGTCACGGCGCGGCCGAGCGGGGTGGTGTTGAAGTACGTCTGCCCGGCGGAGCGGATGTGGAAGGCGCCGCAGGCGAGGGCGGCCAGGCCCTCCTCGACGAGCGCCTCCCGGCAGTCGACCAGGCGCGCCTGCTCGGCGCCGTACGCACGGCCCCGGGCCGGGACGTCGGCGAGGTTGGGCTCGTCGTACTGGCCGATGTCGGCCGTGTAGGCGTAGGGGACGGCACCGTGCTCGCGCATCCACGCGACGGCGACGGAGGTGTCCAACCCACCGGAGAATGCGATGCCGATCCGTTCACCGACCGGCAGCTTGCTCAAGACCTTCGACATGGATGCACCCTATGACCCGCGCTGCGGGCCCCTGTTCAGCGATGTGTGACGGGATTCGGCGTATTCGATCCGATGCCCGAACTCTGGCATAGATTTGCAGAGTAATGCAAGAGCATGCGATCGACTCGGCTGGGACTGCGGTGCGCGGGGGCGCGGTCCTGGTCGGTCGAGGGCGGGAGGGAAGGGGTTGAGAAGGGGGAGGGAAGGGGTTGAGGGAGGGGTGGGAAAGCGGGACGGGCCGGACTCATGTGCGGCTCCGGCCCGTCCCACGGGTGCGGTGTCAGCGCGGCAGGGGCGCGCGGGCCCGCAGCCAGGCCGTCCGGGAGGCGAGCACGCCGAGGCCGAGTGCGACCAGGTGCCCGGCGTCGGCCAGCTGCTGGTCGAACGCCCAGGCGGTGGCCAGGGCGAGGGCGAGCGCCGGCAGGCCGTAGCGGCGCAGCAGTACCGGGCCCCGGGCGAGCAGGCAGGCGCCGGTGGCGACCAGGCCGTAGCTGATGCCCACGTCCCGGGCGCGGGAGAGCGCGCCGGGGATGTGGGCGGTCAGCATCACCCACATGGCGCCCTCGGTGAGCAGGGTGGCTCCCAGGTGCCCGAAGACGAAGACGGCGGCGGCCCGGGCCGGGCCCCAGCGCCACTCGGCCAGGCCCAGGACGACGGCGACCGCCGCGATGCCCGCCCAGGCCGGGACCCCGTCGACCACCAGCCCACTGGTGAACAGGGTCCACCACTTGCCAACTTCCATGTGGTGGATGTTGCTGCTGTTGTGCCGGACGAACCTGGCGCGCTCGGCGTGGCCCTGGCTGGCGAGCCAGGAGGCCGTCACGGTCAGCAGCAGGACGTACGCCGTGGTGAGCCGCAGGCGGGCGGCGGTTCTCAGGGCCCGGTGCCGGGCGACAGTGGGGCCGGTCGGTGTCCTCGTCCCGAGGCGGTCGCTCATCGTGCCTGCTGCCCTTTGCTCTGTGGTTCCCGGTACCGGCACGCCCGGTGCGTGGCCGAGGAGGTCGTGGCCGGGAGGGTCGGATCGCCAGCGTACGTCAGCGGAGCGTGATCGTCGGGGCCCGCCGGCAGGCGGCAGGAGGGGCCGGATCACCCGTACGGGCCGCCGCGGCGGCGGGTGGTGGCGGGGCCGGGCCAGGGTGAGGAAGGAGCCCGGGAGGGGCCGGGGTAGGGAGGGACGGGGGAGGACGGTCGAGGAGGCGTCGATGGCCGGCAGTACCGCCCGGGACTCCGGGGCGCATCGGAGGCCCCGGTGGTCGCGTGCCGCCCACACGGTGTGGGCCTACGTTCGGCGCGCGCCGGGGACGTACACCTGGCTGGCGATCCTGCTCGTCACCACGCAGGTCATCCGGCACGTCGACCCGGTGACCGCCGACCGCATCCTGGAGCGGCGTTCGACCAATCTGCACCACCTGCAGGTCTCGCCGGTCCGCGTGCTGGTGACCAGCGCGCTGTGGATCGCGGGCGGCGGGTGGGTGTTCTACTTCCTGCTCTACAACCTCTTCCACGTACCCGCCGAGCGCTGGCTGGGCACGCTGCGCTGGATCTCGGTGGCGATGCTCGCCCACGTCGGCGCGACCTACCTCAGTGAGGGCGTGCTCGGCTGGGCGATCCACCGCGGTCTCGCCCCGCCGAAGGCCGTCTACACCCTGGACTACGGAGTCAGTTACGCGCTCGCCGGGGTGGTCGCGGTGCTCACCTACCTGATCGTGCGGCCCTGGCGCTACCTGTACGCGGTCGGGGTGCTGGTCGTCTACGGCCTGGGTGTCCAGCGGAGCCGGGACTACACCAGCATCGGCCACTTGAGCGCGGCGCTGATCGGGTTCGCCTGCTACCCGCTGACCCGGGAGCGCCCGGGTTCGTTCGACCCGGTCGACTCCGCGCGGAGGAGTTGGCGCCGGGTGCGCGGGCACTGATCGGCGGGGAACCGTCCGGTCAGCCGGTGTGCTGCTCGGTGCGGGGCCTGCGGAGGTAGGCGTCCAGTGGCGGGCCCTGGGCCAGCACCGCCCCGGCCGTGATGGCGAAGGTGACGGCGGCGCAGAGCGCGATCAGCCAGGACAGCACCATCAGGACCAGGCCCAGCGAACCGTACTGGGCCAGCGCGCGGTTCAGCGCGGCCGGCATGTAGACCCTGGCGCTGAACGACATCGCGGTGACCGCCGCCGCGGTGAGCACGGCGCCCGGAAGCAGCGGCAGCCAGCCGATCCGCGCGCTCAGCAGGAGGTGGGTGGTCCACCACCACAAAGTGACGGACGCGGCGAAGGTGAGTGGCAGGCCCAACCAGAGGCCGGTGCCGAAGCCGTCCCGAAGCGGGCCCTGCAGGACCAGCGCGGCCACCCAGGCGACGATCCACAGCAGCCACCGCCACGCCGCCACCCGGGTGCCGGCCTTCGGCAACAGCCAGGCGCGCTCGCAGACCCGGGCGACGGCGCGGCTGCAGCTGGTCGCGGACACCAGCGCCATGAGGACGCCGATGATGCCGGTGGTCTGCCGCAAGTCCCCGGCGCCGCGCAGGGCCTGCTGCAGCTGCTCCTCCGAGGTGCCCTTGAGGCCGAACACCGTGCGCAGTGAGTCGAGCAGTTGGTCCCGTACGGCGGGGGGAGCGAAGGCGGCCACAGCGAACAGCAGCGGGATCAGGGTGAGGAACGTCTGGGCGGCCAATCGGGTGGCGGCGTCCAGCAGGGCAGGAGAGAACAGGCGGGCCGTCAGCTCGGTAATCACCGGGAAGTGCCGCTCGGCCTCGGCCCGTGCCCGCTCGAAGCGGGTGCGCTGCCGGGCCAGCCGCTTCCGCCAGCGGTCCGCGGCCTCCTTCGCCGACGTCATCCCTCGGTCCTCCCGCTCGCTCGGACCGCTCGCCCCCTCGGCTGCCCGATCGGCTGACGGCTTGCCCCGTCGGTGCCCGGCCCGCTCGCGTTGAGCGGGCCGGGCACCGACTGAGGGCGGGTGCTACTTCGTGGGCCTCTCGGCCACGCAGAGGATGTTTCCTTCGCTGTCCTTGAACCAGGCCGCACGCAGGCCGTCACTGCCCTCGGCGATGCCGTCGACGGTCTTCAGACCGGGGAAGTCGTACTCCTCGAAGGTGATGCCGCGCGCGCGGAGTGCCGACATCTCGCCGTCGAGGTCGGCGACCTTGAAGCTGGCCAGGGTGTGCGCGGCCTGGCCACCGCTCGGTGTCTGGTACATGCCGAACAAGGTGCCGCCGCTCTCGAAGGTGAGATCCTCCGGGGTCTCCTCGACGAGCTTCAGGCCCAGGGTGTCGGTGTAGAAGGCCTTGGCCCGCGCCAGATCGGCGGCAGGAATCATGGCCAGCACCGGTGCGTCTCCCAGCATGGTGATTCGCCTCCTCCTCTCCAGGCTAGGTAGGTCGGGGTGGGGGTGCCCACGGCAGCGGTCCGCCCGATCCGTGGCGTGCTCGGGGCGTGGCTGGGAGTCACGAGGGGAAGTCGGCGGCACGGGTCGTGACGGAGGGGGCGAGGCGAGGCGGTGACCGGCCCGTTCGGCAGGGCGCTATCCTCGCCCAGGCGTACCGGCGCGGAGTAACCGGTTTTCGGAGCCGAGAAGGGGGCGGGTGCGGTGGAACGGGTGCCGGACGAGGACGGTCTGGACGGGCTGCGCCCGCTGCTGGAGGCGCCGGACGCCGTGCTGGGCTACGAGCCGAACGCCCCCGAGCACGGCTTCGCGGACGGCTGCTGGGTGCTGCACACGCTGCGGGTGGACGGGCAGCGGGTGTGCTGGTCCGAGGCCCTGGCGGGCGCCGGGCGACAGCTCGCGGACTGGCCGGGCACCCTGTCGAACCTGGTGTTCGACGAGCGTGTCAGGCCGGCGGGCGAGGTCGAGTGGCCGCAGCTCGGGGCGCCGGACCGCGACTGCCTGGCCCGGCTGGTGGAAGTGCTCGCCCGGCACAGCGCCGACGGGCCGGGGACGGCCTGCTGCTTCGCCTCGGCGGCGATCGAGGACCTGCTGGAACCGGTCGAGGCCCACCGCGGGCGCCTGGACGAGGCGGTGGCCCACCACGACGCAGACCCTTCGGGGTGCCGGTTCCCCGCGCACTGGTGGCCATCGGACCGCTCCTGGTTCGTCCTGACCAACTATGACCTCAACGCCACCGAGGTCTTCGGCCCGCCCGCCCTGATCGCCGACCTGCTCGCCGACACCGAGCTGGAGGCCGTCCGTCACCCGCGCATCGTGGATGTGGCTCCCGGGCGGCCACGGTGGCCGGCGTGACCCAGCAGGGATGACGCAGCAGGGATGACCCAGTAAGGGCGACTGAGCAGGGGTGGTCGGACGGCCCGAGGGCCGGTGGTGGGGCTGGGGCGTCCATGCCCGGCACCGGGGCGACGCGGAATTCGGTGGCCGGGCGGAGCCGTCGCCGGGAGGATGCGGGCATGCGCACCTTCGAAGAGCTGATCGCCGAGGCCGAGGCCGTGTCCGTGGACGGCTGGGACTTCTCATGGCTGGACGGCCGGGCCACCGAAGAGCGCCCCTCGTGGGGCTACCAGCGGCTGCTGTCCGAGCGGTTGGGCACGGCGACGGCGGCCCTGGACGTCCAGACCGGCGGCGGTGAGGTGCTGGCCGGTGCCCTGCGGCTCGCCGGAGAGCTTGGCCGCGCCGAGCCGCACGGACGCCGTCCGGCCGTCGTGGCGGCGACCGAGTCCTGGCCGCCGAACCTGGCCCGCGCCACGCGGCTGCTGAACCCGCTGGGCGCGGTGGTCGTCGCGGACCCGGACGAGCCGCCGCTGCCCTTCGCGGACGAGGCCTTCGACCTGGTCAGCAGCCGACACCCGGTGCGGGCCTGGTGGACGGAGATCGCCCGGGTGCTGCGGCCCGGCGGCAGCTACTTCGCCCAGCACGTCGGTCCGGCGTCCGTCTTCGAGCTGGTCGAGTACTTCCTCGGGCCGCAGCCGCAGGCGCGCGCGGGCCGTCGCCCCGAGGTCGAGAGCGCCGAGGCCCGGGAGGCCGGGCTGGAGGTGGTGGACCTGCGTTCCGAGCGGTTGCGGATGGAGTTCCGCGACATCGGCGCGGTGGTGTACTTCCTGCGCAAGGTGATCTGGATGGTCCCGGGCTTCACCGTGGCCGCCCACCTCGACCGGCTGCGTGAGCTGGACGCGCGGATCCGCGCCGAGGGGCCGTTCGTCGCCCACTCGGCGCGGTTCCTGATCGAGGCTCGGAAGCCTTAGGACCCGAGCCGCACTACGCCCGCCGCAGCACGCGTGCCTACGCCCGGACGACCAGGTCCAGGTAGGAGTCGTGCCAGAGGTCCTCGTCGCCGTCCGGCAGGAGCAGGACGCGGTCGGGGCGGAGGGCCTCGATGGCGCCCGGGTCGTGGGTGACCATCACGATCGCGCCCGGGTAGGTGCCGACCGCGCCGAGGACCTCGGTGCGGGAGGCCGGATCCAGGTTGTTGGTGGGCTCGTCCAGGAGCAGGACGTTGGCACCGGAGTGGACCAGGCCCGCCAGGGCGAGGCGGGTCTTCTCCCCGCCGGACAGGACTCCGGCGGGCTTGTCGGCGTCGTCGCCCCGCAAGAGGAACGCGCCGAGCACGTGCCGGAGTTCGCCGTCGCCGAGGCCGGGTGCGGCCTGGGCGAGGTTGTCCCGGACGCTGCGGGCCGGGTCGAGGGTGTCGTGCTCCTGGGCGAAGTAGCCGAGCCGCAGCCCCGGTCCGGGCACGACCCGGCCCGAGTCGGGGCTCTCCTGCCCGGCCAGGATCCGCAACAGGGTGGTCTTGCCGGCGCCGTTGAGGCCGAGCACGACCAGTCGGCTGCCCCGGTCCACGGCCAGGTCGAGGCCGGTCAGCACCGGCCGGCCGGCGTAGGACTTGCTGAGGCTGATCGCACCGAGCGGCATCCGGCCGCAGGGGGCGGGTTCGGGCAGCCGGATCCGGGCGGTGCGCTCGGCCTGCCGGACGGGTTCGAGCTCGGCGAGCATCCGGTCGGCGCGCCGGGCCATGCTGCGGGCGGTGGTCGCGGTGGCGACGTTGGCCCGCATCCGGTCGGCTTGGGCGTGCAGCGCGGCGGCCTTGCGTTCGGCGTTGGCGCGTTCCCGGGTTCGGCGGCGCTCGTCGGCGGCGCGCTGGGTGAGGTAGGCCTGCCAACCGGTGTTGTGGACGTCGATCGCGGCGCGCTGCGGGTCCAGGTGGAAGACCCGGTTGACGGTCTCCTCCAGCAGGCCGAGGTCGTGGCTGATCAGCACGACCCCGCCCTGGTGGGCGGTGAGGAAGCCGCGCAGCCAGGTGACGGCGTCGGCGTCCAGGTGGTTGGTCGGCTCGTCCAGCAGCAGGGTGTGGTGGTCGGCGAACAGGATCCGGGCCAGTTCGACCCGGCGGCGCTGGCCGCCGGAGAGCGTGCCGACGGGGGAGCCCATCACCCGGGCGGGCAGGCCGAGCCCGGCCGCGACCCGGGCGGCCTCGGCCTCGGCCGCGTAGCCGCCCCGGGCCTGGAAGGCCGCCTCGGCGCGCGCGTACCCGTCCATCGCCCGATGCTGCTCCGCCGGGGAGCCCGCCGAGGCCATCGCCTCCTCGGCGGCGCGCAGTGCGCGGACGGCGGTGTCCAGGCCGCGGGCGGACAGGATGCGGTCGGTGAGGGTGACGGCCGGGTCGGCGGTGCGGGAGTCCTGCGGGAGGTAGCCGACGGCCCCGGTCCGGGTGACCGTTCCGGCGGCGGGCGCCGACTGCCCGGCGAGGGTGGCGAGCAGGGTGGTCTTGCCGGCGCCGTTGCGGCCGACCAGGCCGATCCGGTCGCCGGGGGCGACGTGCAGGGTGACGTCGGACAACAGCAGACGGGCGCCGACGCGCACGTCGACACCACGGGTGGTGATCATGGGATAACGCTCCGAAACAGCTGACGGACACACGGGTGGCGTGGAGGCGGGTCCGTCAGCTAGGAAATTCGGGGCGTAGACATGCGGGCCACCATAGCGGGCGCCCCGGAGCGGCCGCATCCGAATTAAGCGGCCGCACGTCGAAGGGGCGGCCGCAGTCGATGGAGCGATCGCGTTCGAACGACCGTTGGTACGCAGGGAAGGGGCGCCTGGCGCGGCCCGGCACGGCGCGGGTTTCGGCCACGGCCCGCGGCCGATGGCGCACCGGGCCGTCTTGTCGCTGTCGCGCCACAGCCGCTTCCATGGCCGGATGGGCCGACGAGACCTCGTACTCCTGACCGATCACAGCTCGACCGAGGGCAGCCGGGAGGTACTCGCCACCGCCGCGCGGACGCTGACCGGCCGGGAGTCGGTACACCTGGACGCCCGGCACTTCATGACCGGCGGCGGTGGCCGGATCGAGGCCGACGACGCGGGCGGGATCCGGCTGCTGGCGGACGGCCGGGCCGTGGCCGCCGATGCCGTGGTCGTCTACGAGATCCCGCCGCACCGGCGCCGGGAGTTCGAGGACTGCCAGCGGCTGCTGCGCAAGTACGGTGCCCGCTCGCTCGGCACGGACGCGGAGGCGTGGCGGGCGGCCACCGAGAAGGACGCCACCGTCGCCCGGTTCCGCCGGGACGGTGTCCCGCAGATGCCCAGCGTCGCGCTGTCCCGGCCGAGCCCGCAGACCGCCGCCGAGGCCTTCGAGCGGCTCGGCGGAGACGTCTGGGCCCGGCCCTGCGTCGGGATGGGCGGCGGCGACGTCTTCCACGTCACCACCCACGCCCAACTCCAGGCCGCCGCGAGCCACTACGCGGGGACGGGGGCGGACTGGCTGATCGCCCGCGACGCCCGGAACTTCCTCCCGGACGGCCGCCGCCACCAGTACCGGGTGGTGGTGCTGCACGGCCGGGTGGTGCGTGTGGTCGAGCACGTCCAGGCGGACCCGGACGCGCCCTGCAACGAGAGCCGCGGCGCCGTGTCCACCCTGTTGGACGGCAGCGAACTGCCGGACGGTCTCGCCGAGTTGGCGATCGCCGCAGCTGTGTCCCTGGGGCTCGACCTCGCGGGCGTGGACCTCGCCGCGGAGAGCGGCGGCGTGGTCTTCGAGGTCAACGTCCACCCCGCGTTCGGTCGGCGCGCCCTGGAGCAGGTGGCGATCCCGTACGTCGCCGCGCACCTCGACGGGTAGCACCCGCGCCCGCCGGCGGGCACGGTCCGGAGCCGTCCAGCGCTGTCCAGCGCTGTCCGGAGCCGTCAGGAGCCGTCCAGCGCCGTCCAGCGCCGCCCGGACCAGGGACGGTCCGGACGGCCTCGCGGCGCCGGTGCCCGTTCAGCCCCGCAGGACGGCGCCGAGCACCGATGGGCGGAACAGCAGCGACGGCGGCGCCACCAGGGACAGCACCTCGTGGAACGCCTCGGTGACCACCGGGTCGCGGGTGGCGCCGGCCAGCACCTTGTCCAGGAAGCGGTGCTGGAGCCTGAGCAGGGCGCCGGACGGTGCGCCCGTGGTGGTGTCGAAGCGGGCGTCCTCGGCGCAGGACATCACCCACGGGTTCTTGGACGCCGTCGCGATGGCGCGCCGCGCCTCCCGGGCCGTGACATGTCCGATGCCGCCGTGCCGCAGTGCGGTGCGGCGCAGGGCCTGGGCGCAGAACAGGGCGACGGTGACTCCCTGGCCGTACACCGGGTTGAAGGTGCTCGCGGCGTCGCCGACGGCCACCAGGCCGTCGGGGCATGCGCGTTCGTAGTGGCGGCGCACGCCCGGGCCGGGGAGGAAACCGCGGACCTCGCCCGCCGGTTCGGCGTCCCGCAGGGCCTCGCGCAGGAGCGGATCGCGCAGCCCGGCCAGGTGCTTGGTGAACCCCTCCTCTCCCGGCTCGGGTTCGGCGCCGCGCATCCCGGCGAGGCTGACGATCCAGCGGTCGCCCTCGACCGGCAGCAGGACGCCCATCCGCGGCGCGTCCGGGGCCTTGGTCTGCAGGTAGACCGCCTGGCCGCCGAGGTCGGCCCCGGCCGGGCGGTGGAACAGCCGGGAGGAGTACGCGACGCCCGCGTCCACCCGCTCCTCGGGCACCGGCCGGCAGCCGAGTTCCGCCAGCAACTTCGGCACCGCGGTCGAGCGGCCGGCCGCGTCGATCACCAACTCGGCCGCGATGTCGTGGGTTTCGCCGCGCTCCGGGCCACGCTCGCGGACCTTCACCCCGGTCACCGCTCCGGCGGACCCGAGCAGGCCGACCACGTCGGTGCCCTCCAGGAACTCGATCGAGGCCTCGGTGCGGACCCGGTCCAGAACGAGCTTGTCCAGCACCGGCCTGGTGCAGGAGAGGAAGGCCATCCGCGCCGGGTAGTCGGCCATCCACCCGGCGGAGCTGAGCCACTTGACCTCCGAGGTGGTCACCCGGAGCGCGCCCGCGGCCGTCAGCTCCGCCTTGATCCCGGGCATCATCTCCTCCAGCGCCCGGTGCCCGGCCTCCAGCACCAGGTGCGCGTGCCGCCCCTGCGGCACCCCGGCCCGGAACGCCGCCTCCGCCGGGTACCGGTCCCGCTCCACCACGACGATCCGCTCGGCGAAGCCGCGCAGCGCCCATGCCGCCGCCAACCCGGCCAGCCCGCCGCCGATCACCACCGCAGTGCCCCGCCCCGGGGCCCTTTCCGAAGAAGTCATGCCACGTAGCGTAGTGGCGTGGACGGCCCCCCGTAACGGCTTCACCTGGACGAACGCCGCTGCGCGGGACGGCCGTTGACGTGGGGTTCGGGACGTGGGGCGCGGGTCCAGGACACGGGCCGAGGGCCGGGGGGCGGACCCCGGGGGAGTGAGGCCGAGGCGGCCGCCGCCCGGCTCTGCCTGCCGGCCGTTCGCCGGGGGCGCTGACCTGCCGGGCGCCGGGAGGGCGCTAAGGAAGCGTCAAGAACGGTGCCCTGCGGTGTCAAGGAGGCGTCAGGGCGCACCTTGCCGCAGGTGGTGCGGCGCTAACGTCGCGCGGCGGAAGAAAGAAACGGTTCTGCGTTGGGGCTTCCGTCCGGAACCCCGGCAGGCCGTGCAACGGGGGAAAGGGACGTGCGGTCATGACGACCTCCATGGAGCGCGGGACGACCACGTCGAGGAGCTCGGAGAGCTCGGGGGAGGAGAGCTCGGGGGAGGGGAGCCCGGGGGAGGGGAGCTCGGGGGAGGGGAGCCCGGGGGAGGGGAGCCCGGCAGGGGAAGCGGACCCTGCCCCGGCCGAGCCGCCGAGTGCCCTGGCCCGCCTCGGCCGAGGCGTCCGAACGGTCGGCAGCAGGGCCCACTGGACCACCCCGCGCCTGGTGCGCGCCCTCACCGCGCTCAGCCTGGCCGCCCTGCTCGCCCTCGGGACCACCGCCACCGACGTGCTCGGCGGCGCCCGCGACGGCACCGACACCATCGGCCACCGGGCGGCCCCACAGGCCACCCGTGCCGCCGACCTCTACTTCGCGCTCAGCGACATGGACGCCCAGGCCGCCAACCTGCTGCTGATCGGCGCCGACCCCGACTACACGGCGCTGCGCAGGCAGACCCTGGACACCTACGAGCAGCGCCGCGCGCAGGCCGACGACGACCTCCAGCAGGCCGCCCAGGCGGCCGCCGACGACCCGGCCGGGCAGCGTGCCGTCCAGCTGGTGCTCGGCCGGCTCGGCAGCTACGAGGCCCTGGTGGCCCGGGCGCAGCTGCTGGAGGAACAGGCCAAGTCCCCGGCCGGACAGCCCTCGTCGGCCGCGCTGGAGACCTACCGGCAGGCCACCGACCTGCTGCGCCAGCAACTGCTGCCCGCCGCCGACCAGGTCACCGTCGCCAACGAGGCCACCGTCGACCACGTCTACCAGCAGCAGCGCGACGCCCTGGGCAGCGGCTGGTGGTGGCTGCTCGTCGTCGGGCTGCTCGCCCTCGCCGCGCTGCTCGGCCTCCAGCGCGCCCTGGCCGTGCGCTACCACCGGGTGGTCAACCCGGCGCTGGCCGCCGTCACCCTGCTGACCGGTGCGGTGCTGGTGACCGGGCTGGCCCTGGTGGGCCGCGCCGACGACCACCTGGTGACCGCCAAGAGCAACGCCTACGACTCGGTGATCGCGCTGAGCCGGGCCCGCGCCATCGCGTACGACATGAACGCCGACGAGAGCCGCTACCTGATCGACCCGACCCGCGCCACCGTGTACGAGCAGGTCTTCCTGGAGCAGACCCAGGCGATCGCCCGCATCGAGGGCACCACCCTGGCCGGCTACAACGACCGACTGGCCGCCGCCGCCGATCGGCACCGCGCGGACCACGCGGTGGTCCCCTTCGGCGGCTACCTCGGCAGCGAGCTGCGCAACATCACCTTCGCGGGCGAACAGGACGCCGCGGAGCGGGTGCTGGACACCTTCCAGCAGTACCAGCTGACCGACCGCAAGATCCGTGACCTGCGCACCGCGGGGAAGCTCAAGGAGGCGGTCACGCTCAACACCGGGCTCTCGAAGGGGCAGTCCAACTACGACTTCGAGCAGTTGGGCACCGCGATCGGCGACACCATCGCGATCAACGCCAGGGCGATGGACACCGCGATCGCCGCGACCGACGACGACCTCGACGGCGGCACGGCGGCCCTGGCGGCGGGCGTGCTGGCGGTGGCGCTCGGCCTCACCGCGCTGGGCGTCCGGCCCCGGCTGCGCGAGTACCGGTAGCCGTACGGTCCGACTTCAGGACCGTACGGGCCGTACGGCCGACAGGCCCTAGCCGAGACGTTCGTATTCGGCGTCCGGGTCGCGTTGGAGCCGGTACTCGACGTGCAGTCGGACGGTTCCGTCCGGTCCGGCCAGCCCGGCGAGCGGGCCCCGGCCGGCCGGGAGCGGGCGCGGGTGCGGCCACTGCTGGGCGAGGACGGCGAGCGGGGTGCCGTCGGCGGCGCGTACCACCCAGGTGGCCCGGCCGCCGCCGATCTGCGGCAGCCAGATCCGGGGGAGGTCGAGGGCGAGGAGGGCGGCCGGGGTGTCGAGGCCGTCGGGCAGGTCGACCGTGGCGTGGTGCGGGGCGTCGACGTCGTCGCCGGCCGCGACGGAGTCCCGGGTGAGGTGGATGCGCATGACGCGAGGATAGGGCCCCGGAGGACGGGCCTCCGGCCTCACCCGTGTGCCGGATTGACAAGGGCCCTTGCCGTAGCGGCAAATGGCAGGCATGGTCGACGAAGAGTTCGAGAGCGTCCTCACCACGGTGGGCCCCCGGCTGCGCGCCCTGCGCCGGGAGCGTGGCACCACGCTCGCCAAACTGGCGGCCGTGACCGGGATCTCGCTCAGCACCCTGTCCCGGCTGGAGTCCGGGCAGCGCAAGCCGACCCTGGAACTGCTGCTGCCGCTGGCCCGGGAGTACCGGGTGCCGTTGGACGAACTGGTCGGCGCACCGGCGACCGGCGACCCGCGGATCCACCCGCGCCCGGTGACCAGGAACGGTCAGACGATCATCCCGCTCACCCGTCACCTGGGCGGGATGCACGCGTTCAAGCACATCGTGCCGCCGGGCCGGAACACCGAGCCCGAGCCGGAGTTGAAGGTGCACGAGGGCTACGAGTGGCTGTACGTGCTGTCCGGCCGGCTGCGGCTGGTACTCGGTGCGCGCGACCTGGTGCTGACCGCCGGTGAGGCCGCCGAGTTCGACACCCGCACCCCGCACGCGTTCGGCAACGCCGGCCCGCACCCGGTGGAGTTCCTCAGCCTGTTCGGCCCGCAGGGCGAGCGCATGCACGTCAGGGCGCGCCCGGGAACCTCTGTTCGGTAGGTTCGTTCCTGACAGGGGGTCTTCTACACGGCTCCCGTCGGGCCGTCGGGAGGGGCCGAGAAGATGAGTGTGCAGCAGAGCACGGAGTCCGGCGAGAGTGACGAAGCCGGGGAAGGCCGGGCGGGTGCGGAGGCGAAGCGCCCGCGGAAGAAGCGCCCGTTCTGGCAGGAGCTGCCGATCCTGCTGGTGATCGCACTGCTGCTCTCGCTCGGCATCAAGACCTTCTTCGTGCAGGCCTTCTCCATCCCCTCCGGTTCGATGGAGCAGACCCTGGCGATCGGCGACCGGGTGCTGGTCGACAAGTTCACCCCGTGGTTCGGTGCGAAGCCCGAGCGCGGGGAGGTGGTGGTCTTCCGCGACCCGGGCGGCTGGCTGGAGAGCGTGCCGACGAGCTCCGGCGACTCCTTCACGGGCGCCGTTCAGAAGGCGCTGAGTACCGTCGGCCTGATGCCCTCGGCGGACGAGAAGGACCTGATCAAGCGTGTGATCGCGGTCGGCGGGGACACCGTCGTGTGCGAGGCGGGCGGCCCGGTGAAGGTCAACGGCGTCGCGCTGGACGAGCCGTACCTGTTCCCCGGCTCGACGCCCTGCGACAACGACCCGGTCGGCACCATCACCGTCCCCAAGGGCAAGCTCTGGGTGATGGGCGACCACCGCAACAACTCGCGGGACTCCCGCTGGCACCACAACGAGACCGGCGACGGCTTCGTGCCGGTCGACAACGTGGTCGGCCGGGCCTTCGTGGTGGCGTGGCCGCTGTCGGACTGGTCCACCCTGCCCGTCCCGGACACCTTCGACAAGGTGCCGGCCGGGGCGGCCGGGGCCGCCGGCGCGCCGTTCGAGGCGCCGCCGGCACCGGAGGCGCTCGCGCTGGCCGGCGTGCTGCCGGTCGCGTTGTGGCGGCGCCGGCGCTCGGCGGGCGGGGTTACGGCGGCTGGGGTTACGGCGGGCGGGGCCGAGGCGGGTGCGGCCGAGGTCGGCCAGGCATCGGGCCGCGGGGCATCGGCGCGCAAGGGCAGGTGAGCCCGAGGGGCCGGGCCCGGCCTGGCCGGGCCGGGGCGGGTCGACCGGGTTCGACGGAACGCCCCCCGCCGTTCTCTACACGCCTGTAGAGTTCCGGAGATGAGCTGTGCTCCTGGCCGTGCGGCCGGCCCTGACCGGGTGGCGGCGGCCGGGGCCGAACCGGGAGGCGGAGCCGTGATGGAGAGTCAGTGCGGTCCCCGGGGCGCCGGGGAGACGGCGGGCCCGGCGGGCCGGGACGTCCGGTGGGTCTACCAGCCGGTCGAGGTGGACCTCGGCGACGGCACCTGGGCGCTCGGCCGGATCAGCGGCTGGTGGCAGGACGCGGCCGGCCGGCAGTGGTGCCGGCTGCGGGTCGGCCGCAGCGGGCAGCCCGCGTGCTGGCAGCGATTCGACCCCGCCCGGGTGCTGCTGCTGCCGGTCTCGGGCCTCTGAGCAGCCGCGTCGCAACTCCTTGGCGGAACCGTTCGGCGAGCCCTATCGTCCCTGGGAGCGACCGCCGACATGCCACTTTCAGCAACCGGGGACGACGTGACTTCGGAGATCTACTTCAGCAGCAACTACCGCGACCTGTGCGAGCAGTACGGCACCGGCGCGGGCTTCCAGTTCGAGTTCTACTGCTACCGCTGCTCGGACACCTGGCGATCGCCGTTCGAGGCGTTCCGGACCGGTCAGATGGCCGGCTGGATAGGCAAGGGCGTCAGCGCCGCCTGGAACCTCATCGGCGGCAACGCCAACACCATCAGCAACGCCGCCGACGGCCTGGCCGGCCAGACCTGGGGCACCACGCGGGACGCCGCCTTCCAGCGCGCGATCGCCAACGCCCAGACGCACTTCAACCGTTGCGCCCGGTGCACCCACTACGTCTGCGGCCGCTGCTTCAACCCCGCCCAGGGCCTGTGCCACAACTGCGCCCCGGACACCGCGGCCGAGGCGATGGCGGCGCAGCACCGCGGCCTCAACGACGCGGTCAGCGACCGCGCGTA
Source organism: Streptomyces novaecaesareae (assembly GCF_000716875.1). Lineage (GTDB taxonomy): Bacteria > Actinomycetota > Actinomycetes > Streptomycetales > Streptomycetaceae > Kitasatospora > Kitasatospora novaecaesareae. Next base: position 52,719 of record NZ_JNWQ01000048.1, read on the forward strand.
CCAGGCCGGGCAGCAGTCGGGTGCCGAGTTCGACGTGAACGCGCCGCGCCAGCTGGTCTGCCCGCAGTGCCACACCGAGACGCACGGCACGCCGTTCTGCCCGGGCTGCGGGTACCGGCTGGCGCAGCCCGTCCAGTGCACGAGCTGCCACAAGGACGTTCCGGACGGCGCCGCGTTCTGCCCGTCCTGCGGGACGCGGCGCTGACGACGCCTCGGCCGGCGATGACTCGGCCGGTGATGCCTCGAAGGTGAGGGGCGGCGGGGCGCTTCCGGGATCGGTGGTCCGGGGGTGCCCCGCCGTTGCGCGTCGGCCTGCCGCTGCTCGGCCGCCGTCCGGAGGGGCTCAGCCGTACGAGAGGTTGGCGCAGGGGTCGTCGTCCGCCGAGCGGGCGGCGCCGCTGACGCTGGTGGGCAGCGGGGCCGGGGCGGCGGGGGCACCGGCGGCCGGGTTGGCGGCGGTCACGGCGACCGCGAAGTCGTGGCCGAGGACGACGCTGATGCCCCGGCCGCCGGGCTGGACGGTCGCGCCCGGGAACAGCTTGGCGACCGCCTCGGCGGAGGCGCGCTCGCCGGTGCCGTACTCGACGACGGTGGTGCCGCGGGGCTTTCCGGGCGCGTTGCCGACGGTGGTGACGGTGTAGCCGGCGCCCTTGACGGCCTCCGCGGCCTTGCCGCCGAGCCCGGCCTCGCCGGTGCCGTTGAGCACCGAGACCCTGACGTCGGCGGCCTTGGCGTCCGGGGCGGCGGTCGGGGCTGTCTCTTATACACATCT
>NZ_JNWQ01000049.1 GCF_000716875.1 Streptomyces novaecaesareae
CACGCAAGACGCTCGGCTGGGATACCCCAGCCGAGCGTCTACGTGATCTACTCACCACCTGAAACCAAGTGGTGTTGCGACGACCCCTTGAACCCAAGATCACTCCGGGGCCTTCGGGGAGGTGGGCCTAACAGGACTTGAACCTGTGGCCTCTTCCTTATCAGGGAAGCGCTCTAACCGTCTGAGCTATAGGCCCTCGCCGAACAGAGAGCGTACCGGAATCCGCCCGATCCGCGAAAACGTCGAAGGCCCCGGAGTGGATCACTCCGGGGCCTTCGCGGTGGTGGGCCTAACAGGACTTGAACCTGTGGCCTCTTCCTTATCAGGGAAGCGCTCTAACCGTCTGAGCTATAGGCCCTTGCCGCACTGAAAGATTAGCGGACCGACGGCCGATCTCCCAAATCCGCGTCGGCCGGGGCTGCGGCGCCGACCCCGGTGACCGGCTGCGGCGTGCCGGTGGCGGGGCGCAGCAGCCACTCCGCGCGGGTCGGCGGCAGGCCGGCCGCGCCGTGCTCGGTGCTGCGGACGGCGAGGACCTGGTTGATCCCGATCCGGTTCTGCTCGAAGGCCAGCGCGGAGGCGGCCATGTACAGCCGCCAGACCCTGGCCCGGCCGCGGCCGACCAGCCCGACCGCCTCCGTCCAGTGCGCCTCCAGGTTGGCCACCCACTCGCGCAGGGTCAGCCCGTAGTGCTCCCGCAGCGACTCGACGTCACGGACCTCGAAGCCGGCCTCCTCCAGCCGGGCCACGGTGGAACCGACCGGGGAGAGCTCGCCGTCCGGGAAGACGTAGCGGTCGATGAAGGGGCTGGTGCGGTGCGGTTCTCCGGGGTGGTCGGGGCGGCGGGCGATCTGGTGGTTGAGCAGCCGGCCGCCGGGCACGAGCAGCCGGTACAGGCCCTCGGCGTAGATGCGGTACTGCTCGGAGCCGACGTGCTCGGCCATCCCGACGCTGGAGATCGCGTCGAACGGCCCGTCGGTGATCTCCCGGTAGTCCTGGAGCCGGACCTCGACCCGGTCGGCCAGGCCGGCCTCCTCCAGCCGGGCGCGGGCCAGCGCGACCTGCTCCCTGGAGATGGAGACGCCGACGGCGGTGACGCCGTAGTGCTCGGCCGCGTGCAGCAGCAGCGATCCCCAGCCGCAGCCGACGTCCAGCAGCCGCATTCCGGGCCGTAGGCCGAGCTTGCGGCAGATCAGGTCGAGCTTGGCCGCCTGGGCGGCCTCCAGGCTCTTCGCCTCCGGTGTCCAGTAGGCGCACGAGTAGACCATCGAGGGGCCCAGCACGAGGCCGTAGAAGTCGTTCCCGACGTCGTAGTGGTGGCTGATGGCCGCGCGGTCCCGGCCGCGGCTGTGCAGCCGCCCCCTGGCCGTGCGGACCTCCTCCAGGGGCGGTGCCGGCTCGGGGCCGATCGCCCCGGCCCGCAGGAGGGCCGCGACGGCCCGGCGGCCGGGCGCGCCGAGGGCGTCGCGCGGCCCGAGGTCCAGCGTGCGGATCTCCGGCAGCTCGGTGAACGTGCCGACCACCGAGAGCACCTCGTAGAGGTCGGTGCCGGGGGCGATCTCCAGGTCCCCCGCGACGTAGGCCCGGGCGAGGCCCAGCTCGCCCGGCTGCCAGAGCAGGCGGCGCAGTGCCCGGCGGTTGCGCAGGACGACGGTGGGCGCCCCCGGCGGCCCGGCGACGCTGCCGTCCCAGGCCTGTACCCGCAGCGGTACCGGAACCCCCAGCAGCCCGTCCAGGGCCTCGACCAGTTGACCTGCGAGCTTCGCCACCGCGCGCCTCCGTCCAGTCGTCCTGCTGAACTCACCTGACCCGGTCGTGCGGACCGGGGGCGGCCTGCGGCACTCCCAGGCGCGGAACGGGCGGCACCCAGCAAATCCCACGGCGCTCGGCCCGATTCCGGGCGGCACGCCGCGGGCTGCCGGCTGTCACCCGAAATGCCGACGGGCCCCACCGGCTGCAACAGCCTGTGGGGCCCGTACATTCCGTCCGCGGAGGGCGAACTGAGTGGCGGTCAGGATCCGGCCGGGATCAGTCCTCCTCGGCCAGGGTCAGCTCGACACCGCCGGTGAAGCCGGCCGCCGCGTTGTAGATGAACGCGGAGAGGGTGGACAGCGCGGTCAGCAGGACGACGTCGACCACGGAGATCAGCGTGCTGAAGGTCATGACCTTGCCGAAGCCGACGTAGTCCATCAGGTTGACGCCGCCGGTGCTGTCCGAGCCGGTGACGTCCTTGAGGGTCTTGGTCAGCGAGTCGAAGACGCCGAGCGAGTCCAGCGTCATCCACAGCACCGCCGAGGCCACGATGAGGATGATGCCGACGGCCAGCGACAGCAGGAAGCTGACCTTCATCACGGACCACGGGTCGACCTTGGTCACCCGCAGCCGGGCCTTGCGGGTCCGGCCGAGGCCGGGGCCCGCGGGGGCGGCCGCGGGCGCGGCGGCGGGGCGGCGGGCCGCCCCGGGCACGGGGGTGCCGCCCGGCGGGGTGTTGCCGGAGGTCCGGGTGCCCCGGGCCGGGGTCGGCTGCCCCTTGGCGTACGTGGTCGGCTGCGAGAAGCCGCCCGAGCCGCTCGCCGGGGCACCCGGCGGCGGGGGCGTCTGACCGCCGTAGGTCGCGCCGCTCTGGCCCGCGCCGCCGACCGGCGGCATCAGCGAGGTGGACGCGGCCGAGTGCTCGGTCGGCGGCTGCGGCACGCCGTAAGAACCCCCGCCCTGCGCGCCCGGACGGCCGCCGGAGGTTCCTCCCGCAGCACCCGTGGCTCCACTCACCTGGTCCTCCCGCACTTCCCACCAGGGCGGCGGCGCCGCCCTGCTTCGTCACTCGTCATCCAGCGCCCGGCGGGATTGCCCGGTACTGGTCGGCGTCCGGCTCCGCCGCGCCCCACTGTGTGGACGCGGCGGAGCCGTCTGCGGTTCGGTTCAGGCCTCGACGTCTCCGCCGACCGCCGTCTCCGTCCCTTCGGCCGTCTCGGTGGACTCGGTGCCCGCGACCTCGTCCTCCGCCGTCTCCTCGTCCTCGGCCTCCGCGTTGCGGGCCATGCCCACGACCGCGTCGCGCTTTCCGAGGTTGATCAGTTGGACGCCCATGGTGTCACGTCCGGTTTCACGAACCTCGGAAACCCTGGTGCGGATCACCCCGCCCGAGAGGGTGATCGCCATGATCTCGTCGGTTTCGTCGACCACGAGCGCGCCGACGAGCGAACCCCGGCCCTCGACGATCTTCGCCGCCTTGGTGCCGAAGCCGCCGCGTCCCTGGACACGGTACTCGTCCACACCGGTGCGCTTGGCGTAGCCGCCGTCCGTGGCGGTGAAGACGTACGTCCCCGGACGGACGACGTTCATCGACAACAGCTCGTCGTCCTCGCGGAAGGACATGCCCTTGACTCCGGAGGTGGCGCGGCCGGTGGGCCGCAGGGCGTCGTCGGTCGCGGTGAAGCGGATCGACTGGGCCTTCTTCGAGACCAGCAGCAGGTCGTCCTCGGCGGAGACCAGCTCGGCGCCGATCAGCTCGTCGTCCCGGCCGTGCTCGTCCTGGCGCAGGTTGATCGCGATCAGGCCGCCGGAGCGCGGGGAGTCGTAGTCCTTCAGCGCGGACTTCTTGACCAGGCCGGCCCGGGTGGCGAGGACCAGGTACGGCTTGTCCTCGTAGGTGCGGACGGCCATCACCTGGGTGATGTGCTCCTCCGGCTGGAAGGCCAGCAGGTTGGCCACGTGCTGCCCGCGGGCGTCGCGGCCGGCGTCCGGCAGCTCGTAGCCCTTGGCGCGGTAGACCCGGCCCTTGTTGGTGAAGAACAGGATCCAGTTGTGGGTGGTCGTCACGAAGAAGTGGTCGACGATGTCGTCCTGCTTCAGCTGGGCGCCACGCACGCCCTTGCCGCCGCGCTTCTGCGAGCGGTAGAGGTCGGAGCGGGTCCGCTTGACGTAGCCGCCACGGGTGATCGTGACGACGATGTCCTCCTCGGCGATGAGGTCCTCGATGGAGAGGTCGCCGTCGGAGGGGATGAGGGTGGAGCGCCGCTCGTCGCCGTACTTCTCGACGATCGCGGTGAGCTCCTCGGAGATGATCTCCCGCTGACGGGTCGGCGAGGCCAGGATCGCGTTGTACTCGTCGATCTTGCGCTGCAGCTCGTCGTGCTCGTCCATGATCCGCTGGCGCTCCAGGGCGGCCAGGCGGCGCAGCTGCATCTCCAGGATGGCGTTGGCCTGGAGCTCGTCGATGTCGAGCAGGCCCATCAGGCCGGTGCGGGCGGCGTCGGCGCTCGCCGAGGCCCGGATCAGCGCGATGACCTCGTCGATCATGTCCAGGGCGCGCAGCAGCGCACGCAGGATGTGGGCGCGCTCCTCGGCCTTGCGCAGCCGGAAGCGGGTGCGCCGGACGATGACCTCGACCTGGTGGTTGACCCAGTGCCGGATGAAGGCGTCCAGCGACAGGGTGCGCGGCACGCCGTCGACCAGGGCCAGCATGTTGGCGCCGAAGTTGGTCTGCAGCTCGGTGTGCTTGTACAGGTTGTTGAGCACGACCTTGGCGACCGCGTCGCGCTTGAGCACGACCACCAGGCGCTGGCCGGTGCGCGAGGAGGACTCGTCGCGGACGTCGGCGATGCCGGCGATCTTGCCGTCCTTGACCAGGTCGGCGATCTTCAGCGCGAGGTTGTCCGGGTTGACCTGGTACGGCAGCTCGGTGATGACCAGGCACTGGCGGCCCTGGATCTCCTCGACCTCGACGACGGCGCGCATGGTGACCGAGCCGCGGCCGGTGCGGTAGTAGTCGTCGATCCCGCGGCGGCCGACGATCAGCGCGCCGGTCGGGAAGTCGGGGCCCTTGATCCGCTCGACCAGGGCATCCAGCAGCTCCTCGTTGGAGGACTCCGGGTTCTCCAGGTACCAGAGCGCGCCGGAGGCGACCTCGCGGAGGTTGTGCGGCGGGATGTTGGTGGCCATGCCGACCGCGATGCCGGTGGCACCGTTGACCAGCAGGTTGGGGATGCGGGCCGGCAGGACGGTGGGCTCCTGCGAGCGGCCGTCGTAGTTGGCGGCGAAGTCGACGGTCTCCTCGTCGATGTCGCGCATCATCTCCATGGCCAGCGGCATCATCTTGCACTCGGTGTAGCGCATGGCCGCGGCCGGGTCGTTGCCCGGGGAGCCGAAGTTGCCGTTGCCGTCCACCAGCGGCATCCGCATCGACCACGGCTGGGCCAGGCGGACCACGGTGTCGTAGATCGAGGTGTCACCGTGCGGGTGGTAGTTGCCCATGACGTCGCCGACGACGCGGGCGCACTTGTAGTAGCCCTTCTCGGGGCGGTACCCGCCGTCGTACATCGCGTAGAGCACGCGCCGGTGCACCGGCTTGAGGCCGTCGCGGACCTCGGGCAGCGCACGGCTGACGATCACGCTCATCGCGTAGTCGAGGTACGAGCGCTGCATCTCGGTCTCGAGCTCGACCGGCTCGATCCGCATGGTCGCCTGGGCGGTGGCCTCGGCGGCCTCGGGGGTCTCGGGCTGTTCGCCGTCGGGACGGTTGTCGTCGACCACTGGTGGTCAGTTTCCTTTCACGCGGACTGGTACGTGCGGGGCCTGGGGTGCAGGCGTCACACGTCCAGGAAGCGGACGTCCTTGGCGTTGCGCTGGATGAAGGAGCGGCGCGCCTCGACGTCCTCGCCCATCAGCACGGAGAACAGCTCGTCGGCACGGGCGGCGTCCTCCAGGGTGACCTGGAGCAGCAGGCGGTGCTCGGCGTCCATGGTGGTGACCCGGAGCTCCTCGGCGTTCATCTCGCCGAGACCCTTGAACCGCTGGATCGCGTCGTCCTTGGGCAGCCGGCGTCCGGCCTCCACCCCGGCGGCGATCAGCGCGTCGCGCTCGCGGTCGGAGTAGGCGTACTCGAAGTCGTCCTTGCCCCACTTGATCTTGTACAGCGGCGGCATGGCGAGGTAGACGTACCCGGACTCGACCAGCGGCCGCATGAAGCGGAACAGCAGGGTCAGCAGCAGGGTGCGGATGTGCTGACCGTCGACGTCGGCGTCGGCCATCAGGACGATCTTGTGGTACCGGAGCTTGGACTCGTCGTAGTCCTCCTGGATGCCGCAGCCGAAGGCCGAGATCAGCGCCTGGACCTCGGTGTTCTGCAGCACCTTGTCGATCCGGGCCTTCTCGACGTTCAGGATCTTGCCGCGGATCGGCAGGATGGCCTGGGTGCGCGGGTCGCGGCCCTGCTTGGCCGAGCCGCCGGCGGAGTCACCCTCGACGATGAAGATCTCGCACTCGGACGGGTCCTTGGACTGGCAGTCCGAGAGCTTGCCCGGCAGCGAGGCGGACTCCAGCAGGCCCTTGCGGCGGGTCAGGTCGCGGGCCTTGCGGGCGGCGACGCGCGCGGTGGCGGCCTGGATGGACTTGCGGATGATGTCCGCGGCCTCGTTGGGGTTGCGGTCCAGCCAGTCGTTGAGCTGCTCGTGGACGACCTTCTGGACGAAGGTCTTGGCCTCGGTGTTGCCGAGCTTGTCCTTGGTCTGGCCCTCGAACTGCGGCTCGCCGAGCTTGACCGAGATGATCGCGGTCAGGCCCTCGCGGATGTCCTCGCCGGAGAGGTTGTCGTCCTTCTCGCGGAGCAGCTTCTTGTCCCGCGCGTAGCGGTTGACCAGGCCGGTCAGCGCCGCGCGGAAGCCCTCCTCGTGGGTGCCGCCGCCGTGGGTGTGGATGGTGTTGGCGAAGCTGTAGACCCCCTCGGTGTAGGAGGAGTTCCACTGCATCGCGACCTCCACCGAGATCGCCTTGTCCTTGTCCTCCGCCTCGAAGTCGATGACCGAGGGGTGGATCACCTCGCCCTTGCGGGAGTTGAGGTGGGCGACGAAGTCGGCGATGCCGCCGTCGTACTTGTACGCGACGGTGAGCGGCTTGCCGTCCTCGTCCACGTGCTCGGGGCGCTCGTCGGTCAGCGAGATCGACAGGCCCTTGTTGAGGAAGGCCATCTCCTGGAAGCGCCGGGAGAGCGTCTCGAAGGAGTAGACCGTGGTCTCGAAGATGTCCGGGTCGGCCCAGAAGGTGACGCTGGTGCCGGTCCGGTCGGTGGCCTCGTTCTTGGCCAGCGACGCGGTCGGCGCGCCCATCTTGTAGTCCTGCGTCCAGCGGTGGCCGTCGGTGTGGATCTCCACCGCGAGCCTGGTGGAGAGCGCGTTCACCACCGAGACGCCGACGCCGTGCAGACCGCCGGAGACCGCGTACCCGCCGCCGCCGAACTTGCCGCCCGCGTGCAGCACGGTGAGCACGACCTCGACGGCCGGCTTCTCCTGCCCGGGGACGATGCCGACCGGGATGCCACGTCCGTTGTCGACCACCCGCACGCCGCCGTCCGGCAGGATCGTGACGTCGATGGTGTCGGCGTGCCCGGCCATGGCCTCGTCGACGGAGTTGTCCACGACCTCCTGCACCAGGTGGTGCAGGCCACGCTCACCGGTCGAGCCGATGTACATGCCGGGACGCTTGCGGACGGCGTCGAGGCCCTCCAGCACCTGGATGTTGCTGGCGTTGTAGGAAGCCTGGTCGGACTGGTCTGGGGTCTGGCTGGGGTTGCCGGAATCGGCCACGAAGCGCCCTCTCTGGCACAGCACGGGCCGCATTCCCGCCCCGTGCGGGCGAGCGTGCGACCACGGCGTTTCGACTCGGTTGCCACTAGCAACAGTGTTTGGCTTTCAGTCTACCGGTACGACTGACAGAGATGGGCGTTTGGCAGCCCTTGAAGGCAGATATGCCGCCCTGAATCCCCTCTGCACATGTCCCGATACTCGACCGGGGGCCCCGGAGCGCCTGGGAGGGCTGCCAGGGGTTCCGGAAGATCGCCATCCGATCCGCACCGGGCCGACGCCCGTCACCCCCAGGTGTCGCCCGGCCCCTTGCTCCCCGGCGCACGCAGCCGGCCGTAGCCGCGGGCGGGCGCCGCCGGGCCCAGCACCTTGATGGTCTTGACCGTCCCGTGGCCCAGCTCGTGGTTCAGACGTGCCACCAACTGGCGTGCCAGCCAGCGGAGTTGAGTGGCCCAGGCGGTGGAGTCGCACTGCACGGTGAGCACCGCGGCGGCCTCGTCGTAGGAGGAGGGGTGGCAGTGCGCGGCGATGTCCGGGCCGACGATCTGCGGCCAGCGGCCCATCACCCCGCCGACGGCGGCCGAGGACTCCCAGCCGCGTTCGGTCAGCAGCCGGTTCAGCGCCGTGCCCAGCGGGACCGGGTCGCGGCCGTCCGAGCGGGCACCGCTGCGCAGGCCGTGCCGCTTCGCCTCGCGCTTCTCCCGGACCTGCTCGCCGCGCTGGCGGGCCTGGGCGCGGGCGGCCCGCAGTGCGGAGCGGGCGAGGTCGGCGCCGGTCGGCTCGGGGGCGCCGGGCTCGGGGGAGCGTTCCGTCGGCTCGCTCACGGCGAACTCCTTTCCCCAGCCTGTGGACAACGGTCGCGGTCGCGCGCCCGCCGAGCCGTCCAGCCTACGGGAGCGCTCGGGCGCCACGGCCCGGGGTGGTGGTCGCGGGGCGGGTGCGCGGTCAGGCGTCGACCCGGCGGACGGCGCCGTCGCAGACCGAGAACCGGGCCCCGGCCAGCGCCTTCGGCACGTCCTCGGCGACCGCCGCGGTCACCAGCACCTGCTCGCCGTCGGCCACCAGTTCGGCCAGCCGGTCCCGGCGGGCGGCGTCCAGCTCGGCGAACACGTCGTCCAGGATCAGCACCGGCTCGCCGCCGTCGGCGCGCAGCAGCTCGTACGAGGCCAGCCGCAGCGCGAGCGCGAACGACCAGGACTCACCGTGGCTGGCGTAGCCCTTGGCGGGCAGCGGGCCGAGCTTGAGCACCAGCTCGTCGCGGTGCGGGCCGACCAGGGTGACCCCGCGGTCGACCTCCTGCTTGCGGACCGCCTGCAGCGCCCCCAGGAGCTGCTCCTCGGCCTGCTCACGGCTGGTCGGCAGCTCGCCCTCGAAGGAGCTGCGGTACTCCAGCGCCGTCTCCCCGCCACCGGGGGCCAGCTGCCCGTACGCGGCCGTCACCAGCGGCTGCAGGGCGGCCACCAGCTGGATCCGGAAGGCCGTCAACTCGGCCCCGGAACGAGCCAGATGGCCGTCCCAGACCTCCAGCGTGGACAGGTCGGCGCCCTTGCCGCCGCCGGCCCGGCGGGCCATCGCGGCGGTCTTCAGCAGGGCGTTGCGCTGCTTGAGCACCCGCTCGTAGTCCTGCCGCACGCCGGCCAGCCGGGGCGCGCGGGCGGTCAGCAGCTCGTCCAGGAAGCGCCGCCGCTCGCCGGGGTCGCCCTTGACCAGGCTGAGGTCCTCGGGGGCGAACAGCACGGTGCGCAGCAGGCCCAGCACATCGCGCGGGCGGACGTTGTCGGAGCGGTTGATCCGGGCCCGGTTGGCCTTGCCCGGGGTGAGCTCCAGCTCGACCAGGGTGGAGCGGCCGCGGTCCACCACCGAGGTGCGGATCACCGCCCGCTCGGCGCCCAGCCGGATCAGCGGGGCGTCGGTGGCGACCCGGTGGCTGCCCAGGGTGGCGACGTAGCCGATCGCCTCGACCAGGTTGGTCTTGCCCTGGCCGTTGGGCCCGACGAAGGCCGTCACGCCCGGGTCGAGGGGAACCTCGGCCCGGGCGTACGACCGGAAGTCGGCGAGCGACAGATGCGCAACATGCATGGCTGTGGACTGTGCCCGCCTTCTGTGGACGAACCGGGGCCGCGCCCCGGGTGGGGCTCGGCCCCGGTGGGGACTACTTCGACTCGACCGCGTGGCCGCCGAACTGGTTGCGCAGCGCGGCGATCATCTTCATCTGCGGCGAGTCGTCCTGGCGGGAGGCGAACCGGGCGAACAGCGAGGCGGTGATCGCCGGCAGCGGCACGGCGTGGTCGATCGCGGCCTCGACGGTCCAGCGGCCCTCGCCGGAGTCGGCGGCCCAGCCGCGCAGCTTGGCCAGGTGCTCGTCCTCGTCCAGGGCACGGACGGCGAGGTCCAGCAGCCAGGAGCGGATCACGGTGCCCTCCTGCCAGCTGCGGAAGACCTCGCGCACGTCGGTGACCTCGGGGGCGGCCTCCAGCAGCTCCCAGCCCTCGGCGAAGGCCTGCATCATCGCGTACTCGATGCCGTTGTGGACCATCTTGGCGAAGTGGCCGGCGCCGACGCTGCCCGCGTGCACGTCGCCGAACTCGCCCTCGGGCTTGAGCGCGTCGAAGATCGGCTTGGCGAGGGCGACGTGCTCGGCGTCGCCGCCGTACATCAGGGCGTAGCCGTTCTCCAGGCCCCAGACGCCACCGGAGACGCCGCAGTCCACGAAGCCGATGCCCTTGGCGGCCAGCGCCTCGGCGTGCTTGATGTCGTCGGTCCAGCGGGAGTTGCCGCCGTCGACGACCACGTCGCCGGGGGAGAGCAGCTCGGCGAGCTCGTCGACGGTCGCCTGGGTGGCGGCGCCGGCCGGGACCATCACCCAGACCACGCGCGGGCCCTCCAGCTTGGTGACGAGTTCCTGCAGGCTCTCGACATCGGAGATGTCCGGGTTGCGGTCGTAGCCGATGACGGTGTGGCCGGCGCGGCGGATCCGCTCGCGCATGTTGCCGCCCATCTTGCCGAGACCGATGAGGCCGAGCTCCATGACCAAGTCCTTACCTGTGGTGACGTGCCTGCCGGCGGCGCCGTTGCCGCACTCCCCGAGCCTACGCGCTGAACCGCCGAGGCCCGCCTGCGGTCGGGCCGACCGGGGGAGACGTCCACAGGCTGTGCACAGCGGGTGTGCACAGCCTGTGGACGTCTCACGCGGGGGCGGCTCAGCCGGAGAGGCGCACCGGCATGATCAGGTACTGGTAGGCCTCGTCCGCCTCGGCGTCCACCGCGGCCTTGCCGCTGAGCAGCGCGGGCTTGGTCGGGGTGGTGAAGCTCAGCTGGGCGTAGGCGGAGTCGATGGCCTTGAGGCCCTCCTCCAGGTAGCCCGGGTTGAAGGCGATCGAGATGGCGTCGCCCTCCAGGGAGGCGTCGATCCGCTCGGTGGCCTGGGCGTCGTCGCCGGAGCCGGCCTCCAGCGTCAGCACGCCCTCCTCGAAGTTCAGCCGGACCGGGGTGTTGCGCTCGGCGACCAGCGAGACGCGCTTGAGCGCCTCCAGGAAGGGCTGGGTCTGGATCGCCGCGATGGCGTTGAACTCCGTCGGGAACAGGCTGCGGAACTTGGGGAACTCGCCCTCCAGCAGCCGGGTGGTGGTCCGGCGGCCGGCGCCCTCGAAGCCGATCAGGCCCTCGCCCGCGCCGCCCGAGGAGAGCGCGATGGAGACGTTGTCGCCGCTGCCCAGGGACTTGGCGATGTCCTGCAGGGTCTTGGCCGGGACCAGGGCGACGGCGGAGATGTCCGACTGCTCGGGCTTCCACAGCAGCTCGCGGACGGCGAAGCGGTAGCGGTCGGTGGCGGCCAGGGTGATCCGGTCGCCCTCGATCTCGACCCGGACGCCGGTGAGCACCGGGAGGGTGTCGTCCCGGCCGGCGGCGACCGCGGCCTGGCTGACGGCGGAGGCGAAGACGTCGCCGGGGACGGTGCCGGTGGCGGTCGGCATCTGGGGCAGGGCCGGGTACTCGTCCACGGGGAGGGTGGGGAGCGTGAAGCGGGAGCTGCCGCAGACCACGCTGACCCGCTGGCCGTCGGTGGAGATCTCCACAGGCCTGTTGGGGAGGTTGCGGGAGATGTCGTTCAGCAGCCGGCCGGAGACCAGGACGGTGCCGGCCTCCTCGACGTCCGCCTCCAGCTCGACCCGGGCCGAGACCTCGTAGTCGAAGCCGGACAGCGCCAGGCTGCCCTCCTGCGCCGTCAGCAGCAGGCCGGCCAGCACCGGCACCGGCGGCCGTGCCGGGAGGCTGCGGGCAGCCCAGGCCACCGCCTCCGCGAGGACGTCACGCTCCACCCGGAACTTCACCGGTAACCGCCTCCTGGATCGAGCGCTCCCGCTCGCACTCTGGTTCGTCTGATCTTGATCGTCGGTTCGGCTGTCCGCCGAGCTCTGCCACTCCGCTTCCAGTCGCAAGGGACAGTCTGACGTACTCCGCCGACAGACGGGGCAGACGGGCGGAAGCAACCCGAACAGATGTCGGGGCCCGGTTGTCCACAGATTCGGCGCCCACCTGCTTTGAAAGCAAGTCCTCGGTCTAAATGTGTAGTGGTAGTAGTAGGGCCTGTGGAAACCGTGGATAACCCCGTTTCCGCAGGTCAGAGCCCGAATTTTGTCCACAGTGACTGTGGACGGCGGCTGTGGACGGACAGGCCGCGCTGTGGACAGCCGAGCGTTACCCACAGGCCACGCTGGGTATCCACAGGTTATCCCCAGCCCTGTCCCCAGATCCGGGGTGGGTTATCCACGGGGGCCGGTCAACTTTACGTGACGGCTTTCACACCAGGGCATGAACGATAGCCCACGGTTGTCGAACTGTGGACACCACTGTGGACAACCTGGGGATAACCGCCCCCTGCCTGGGGACAACCGGTGGATAACCCGGACGGCCCACTGGCGGGCCGTCAATTGTCCACAACCTGTGGATAACCGTTGTGCACAAGTCCACAGGCACCTGACCTGCGCGGAAGAGCGTAGCGGCGACCGGCCTGTGGACGAATTCTGGATAACTCCGGACTCCCCGGCCTGTGGACTGTGGGGAAGGCGCCCGTCCTGTGGACAACTGCCGTGCGCGCCCCCGGTTTTCGAATCACCGGTCAGTTGTTCGGCGCGGGCTGTGGACTGGCGGAACGTCCGTCGACGCATCCCTGCCCAGCCGGCGCGCGACGCACACCTGTGGACATGCCGAAAAGGGCGTCAGGATCGCTCCTGACGCCCTCCGGGCCGCGCTCCGCGGCGGTGGCTAGCTCTTGATGCGGTTGGTGAGTTCGGTGACCTGGTTGTAGATCGAGCGACGCTCGGCCATCAGCGAGCGGATCTTGCGGTCGGCGTGCATGACCGTGGTGTGGTCGCGGCCGCCGAACTGCGCGCCGATCTTCGGCAGCGAGAGGTCGGTGAGCTCCCGGCACAGGTACATCGCGATCTGGCGGGCCGTCACCAGCACCCGGCTGCGCGAGGATCCGCAGAGGTCGTCCACACCCAGGCCGAAGTACGCGGCGGTCTGCTGCATGATGACCTGCGCGGTGATCTCCGGGCCGGCGTCCTCGTCCCCGCCCGGGATCAGGTCCTTGAGGACGATGCCGGCCAACTCCAAGTCCACCGGCGCCCGGTTGAGGTTGGCGAAGGCGGTGACCCGGATCAGGGCGCCCTCCAACTCCCGGATGTTGCGGGTGATCCGGGACGCGATGAACTCCAACACGTCGGCGGGGGCGTTGAGTTGCTCCTGGATCGCCTTCTTGCGCAGGATCGCGATCCGGGTCTCCAGCTCCGGCGGGGTGACGTCGGTGATCAGACCCCACTCGAAGCGGTTGCGCAGCCGGTCCTCCAGCGTGGTCAGCAGCTTGGGCGGCCGGTCCGACGAGAGGACGATCTGCTTGTTCGCGTTGTGCAGGGTGTTGAAGGTGTGGAAGAACTCCTCCTGCGTGGACTCCTTGCTCGCCAGGAACTGCACGTCGTCCACGAGCAGGATGTCCATGTCCCGGTAGCGGCGGCGGAAGGTGTCCGCCTTGCCGTCCCGGATCGAGTTGATGAACTCGTTGGTGAACTCCTCCGAGGACACGTAGCGCACCCGGGTGCCCGGGAAGAGGCTGCGCGAGTAGTGCCCGATGGCGTGCAGCAGGTGGGTCTTGCCCAGCCCGGACTCGCCGTAGATGAAGAGCGGGTTGTACGCCTTGGCCGGGGCCTCGGCGACCGCCACCGCCGCCGCGTGCGCGAAGCGGTTGCTGGCGCCGATGACGAAGGTGTCGAAGAGGTACTTGGGGTTCAGCCGGGCGGCCGGCTCGTCCTTGCGCGAGCCGCCGGCCGGGGGAGCGCCGGGCGGGGCGGGCACCCCGGGGACGGCGGGACGGTCGCCGACCCGCTCCGGGGCGGCCTTCTCCGGCGGACGGCCGCCCGAGGGCCGCGAGCCGGCGGAGCGGCGGCCGACGCCGGCCCGGGGCTGCTCGTTCGGGCCGGGGCCGTAGGCGCCGCCGAACAGGTCGCCCTGGGTGGTCGCGGGCGGGCCGGGGAGGGGACGCGGCGCCGGGCGGGGCGCGGGCTCCTCGGACTCGTGGTAGCCCGCGGGCTGCTCCTGGTAGCCCTGCCAGCCCTGCGGACCGGTGGCCGGCCCGCCGTAGGGCGCCTGGCGCTGCTCGTAGCCGCCGGTGTCGTAACGGGGGCGCTCGTAGTCCTGCTGCCCGTACGGCTGGTCCTGGCCGTAGGGCTGGTTCTGCTCGTACGGCTGGTCCTGCTCGTACGACCGCTGGTAGTCCTGGCCGCCGTAGCCGCCGGCGTCCTCGGCCGGGCCGGGGTACGGCTCGGCGGGGGCCTGGGAGGCGGGGGTGGTCGGCACGGCGTTGGCGTCGACCATCACGGCGATCCGGACCGGGCGGCTGAGCTCACGGCTGAGCGCCTCGGTCAGCTGCGGCAGCAGCCGGCCCTCCAGCACCTGCTTGGCCCGCTCGTTCGGGGTCGCCAGCAGGGCGGTGTCGTGCATCATCCACATCGGCTGGGTGCGCTGCACCCACTGTTTGTCCATCTCCCCGACATCGGGGTCGTTGACCAGCCGCTCGACGACCCTGGCCCAGACCGGGACGAGGTCGCTGTTGACATCAGCCACTGGTGCACGCTTTCCAAGAACAAACCAGACAAGTTCTGCAACGGTAGTCAGCGAACAGGGCGGGATCAAGTCGTTGTCCACAGGCTGTGGGTAAACCGGGCCCGGAGGGCTGGTTTGACCCTCGTGCCCCGTCCCGCGTACCGTAACCAGGTCGAGTTGTCGATGGCCGCTGCCGCATGTCCGCGGGTCCACCCGCTCCATAAGGCGCGCAGCACGGGCGCCGTGGATTGCCTCAGACCCCAGCCGAACTGGGGCGATGGGCCGGATTTCCGAATCAGGGGAGATCACGCGGACGCACGGTGACGGCCAAGCGACCCCCCGTCATCCTACGATTCACCTCAGGAGCCCCCGAGTGAGCAAGCGCACCTTCCAGCCGAACAACCGTCGTCGCGCGAAGACCCACGGCTTCCGGCTGCGTATGCGTACCCGCGCCGGCCGCGCCATCCTGGCTGCCCGCCGTGGCAAGGGCCGCGCCAGCCTGTCCGCCTGATCCGCGCCAGAGTCTGTTGTGCTGCCCTCCGAGAATCGGCTGCGGCGGCGCCAGGACTTCGCGACCGCGGTGAAACGCGGTCGTCGGGCAGGCCGGCCCCTGTTGGTCGTCCATCTCAGCAGAGATGGTGACCTCCAGGGGCAGACCGACCGGACCAGCGACTCCCGCCCGCACGTCGCCGAGGGGACTCCTTCGGCGCGTGCGGGTTTCGTCGTGAGCAAGGCCGTCGGCCCGGCGGTGGTCCGGAACCTCGTGAAGCGCCGGCTGCGCCATCTCGTCCGTGATCGTCTGTCCAGGCTGCCCGCCGGTAGCCTGATAGTGGTGCGTGCGCTGCCCCAGGCCGCGTCCGCCTCGTACCAGGACCTGGAACGTGACCTGGACGCGGCGCTGAAGCGGCTGCTGAAGGCCGAGCCCGCCGCCACGGCGCCGACGGGAGCAGGGCGATGAAGTACCTGCTGATGGGTCTGATCAGGGTCTACCAGTGGACCATCAGCCCACTGCTCGGTCCGGTGTGCCGTTACTACCCCTCCTGCTCGCACTACGGCTACGAGGCCGTGAAGGTGCACGGGGCGGTGAAGGGCGGCGGACTGACCGCTTGGCGCATCCTCCGGTGCAACCCCTGGTCGCCTGGCGGGGTGGACCACGTACCGCCCCGCAAGCACCCGGTGTGGCACCGCCGGCTGCGTGATCTGCTGAGCCCCAAGAGCGGGACCGCCGAGCCGGAGCCGGTGGCGAAGCCCGATGCCCAAGGAGTCTGACCGGTGACCTTCGGTTTTCTGAGTCCCCTCTACACAGCGGTGTCCTGGATCATCGTCCAGTTCCACTCGCTGTACAGCCACGTCTTCGACCCGGACGGTGGCTGGGCCTGGGGCCTGGCCATCGCCTCCATGGTGGTCGTCATCCGGATCTGCCTGATCCCGCTGTTCGTGAAGCAGATCAAGGCGACCCGGGCCATGCAGGCGATCCAGCCGAAGATGAAGGCCATCCAGGAGCGCTACAAGAACGACCGGCAGCGCCAGTCCGAAGAGATGATGAAGCTGTACAAGGAGGCGGGTACCAACCCGTTCTCCAGCTGCCTTCCCATCCTCGTGCAGGCGCCGTTCTTCACCGCCCTCTACGGCGTGCTCGCCAAGGTCGCCAAGGGCCAGGACATCGGCGTCATCCACGGCGGCCTGCTGGTGAGCGCCGGCAAGGCGCACATCTTCGGTGCCCCGCTCTCCGCGACCTTCCTCGGCAGCAGCGAGACCAGCGTCAAGATCGTCACCGCGGTGATGATCATCATGATGTCGCTGTCGCAGTTCGTCACGCAGCGCCAGCTGATGACCAAGAACGTCGACCTCACGGTGAAGACGCCGTTCATGCAGCAGCAGAAGATGCTGATGTACGTCTTCCCGGTGATGTTCGCCGTGATGGGCATCAACTTCCCGGTCGGTGTCCTCGTCTACTGGCTGACCACCAACGTCTGGTCGATGGGCCAGCAGCTGATCGTCATCCACAACAACCCGACCCCGGGCAGCAAGGCCTTCCAGGAGCGCCAGGAGCGGCTCAAGAAGGCCGGCCGGCTGCGTCCGGACGGCACGGAGATCAAGGGTGCGCTCTGGGGCATGCTGCCCCCGTCCAAGGACGCCCTCAGCGCCGCGTCCGCCGCGTCGGCCGCGATCGAGGAGTCGGTGCAGGCGCGCCGCCAGCAGCCCCGCCGGCAGAGCAAGTCGCAGCGCCAGCACGGCGTCGCCGGTCAGCCGACCGCCGAGCTGAGCAAGGACGCTCCGGCCGAGGAACCCGAGGACGCCGCCCCGACCGACTCGGGCACCAAGCCGGCGGCCGCCAAGCAGGCCGCGGCGAAGCCCACCGGCACCAAGCAGGGCACCCGGCAGCAGCCGAAGCGTGGTGGCGGCCAACGGCCGAAGAAGAAGTCCTGACCGGCCCCGGGCCTGTTGTGACAGCCGCGAAGAGCTTCGTTCCCGGCCCGCCAGACGGGCCCATCTCCGAAGGAGTCCATCAGTGACGGAAGGCACCACCTCCGCCGTCGAGGCCGAGGCCGCCGCCAGCGCCGACGAGAACGTCATCGCCCGCCTGGAGCAGGAGGGCGACATCGCGGCGGACTACCTGGAGGGTCTGCTCGACATCGCGGACCTCGACGGTGACATCGACATGGATGTCGAGGGTGACCGTGCCCTGGTGTCCATCGTCAGCGACGGCAACGACCGCGCGCTGCAGCGCCTGGTCGGCCAGGACGGCGAGGTGCTGGAGGCCCTGCAGGAGCTGACCCGGTTGGCTGTCCACCGGGAGACCGGCGAGCGCAGCCGCCTCATGCTGGACATTGCCGGCTTCCGGGCCCGCAAGCGCACCGAGCTGGCCACGCTCGGCGCCAAGGCCGCCGAGCAGGCGAAGAGCACCGGCGAGCAGGTCAAGCTGCAGCCGATGACGCCGTTCGAGCGCAAGGTCGTCCACGACGCGGTCGCGGCGGCCGGGCTGCGCAGCGAGTCCGAGGGCGAGGAGCCCCAGCGGTGCGTGGTCGTGCTGCCGGCCTGAGGCCGGCAGGTCGATGACCGGTCGCGCTGGCGGCCGGAGAGCTTCACCGGACGCGACCCCGTCCGCCTCGTGCGGGCGGGGTCGTCGTCCCTTCCGCGGGGAGCGGCCCGGCGGGAGACGTTTCACGTGAAACAGTGCGTTGAGCGGGTCGGTGGATCCGGGGATCGGAGAGGTCGAGATGGACACGGAGAACGCGGCTGGCGGCCGGCCGGGGGCGGACGTGGATCCGGCCGCCGAGGGCCGGACCGCCGAGGTGGCTGTGCCGGGCGAGGCGGTCGGGCCGGGCGAGGCGCCGGCCGCTGCCAGGGAGGTGTTCGGCGACCGTTTCGACGCCGCGGTCCGGTACACCGAGCTGCTGGCCACCGCGGGCGTCCAGCGTGGGCTGATCGGGCCGCGTGAGGTGCCCCGGCTCTGGGACCGCCACGTCCTCAACTGCGCGGTGCTGGCCGAGCTGCTGCCGAGCGGCATCACCCTGTGCGACGTCGGCTCGGGCGCCGGCCTGCCCGGCATCCCGGTGGCGCTGGCCCGTCCGGACGTCTCGGTGACGCTGCTGGAGCCGCTGCTGCGCCGGACCACCTTCCTGGAGGAGGTCGTCCGGGAGCTGGGGCTGGAGAACGTCACCGTGCTGCGCGGCCGTGCCGAGGAGATGATCGGCAAGCTCGCGGTGGACGTGGTGACCGCCCGGGCGGTGGCGCCGCTCGATCGGCTGGCCGGCTGGGGCATGCCGCTGCTGCGGCCGCACGGCCAGATGCTGGCGCTCAAGGGCGACAGCGCCGAGCAGGAGCTGGCCGACTCGCGCGCCGGGCTGACCAAGCTGGGCGCGGTCGAGTGGAGCGTCATCTCGGTCGGCGAGGGCACCCTGGAGACCTCCACCCGGGTGGTCCAGGTCAAGGCGGGGGAGAGCCCCGGCGGGGTGAAGGCCGCGACCCGGCGCGCCAAGGCGGCCCGGGCGGGCCGCAACGCGACCGTCCGCAACGGCGGCGAGCGCGGTCGGGGCGGGCGGCGCCGCAGCCGCTGAGCCGGGCGGGCGCGGGCGGCCACTGAAGGCCACTGGCACGGACGGCCGCTGACACGGGCGGCCACTGGCACGGGCGGACGGATCTCCTGAACGGGGGAACCGTCCGCCCGTCGTCGTCCCGGCGACGGGCGGGGCGAGGCTCCCCCAGCCTTCGGCCGGGAGGTGCCCCCGGACACCGGAGTGTCGCAACGTCAGATTTCCGGCATAGCGGGCATGGTGTTTCACGTGAAACGTCGCTCCTTGCTCTCGGGCATCCTCCGCCGTGACCGGGCGGCGACTGTTGCCGCTCCGGTTTCACGTGAAACACTGACCCCCATGCAGGACTCGGAGACCATCGACCAGATCGATGACACGCCCATCGCACGGGCTGCCCAGGCTGCGGTTCAGGCGATCGGCCGAGCGGGGGAGGGGCTTCCCCGGCCCGCCGCCACCCGGGTGATCGTGGTCGCCAACCAGAAGGGCGGGGTGGGCAAGACCACCACCACCGTGAACATGGCCGCCTCGCTGGCCATGCACGGGCTGCGCGTCCTGGTCGTCGACCTCGACCCGCAGGGGAACGCCTCCACCGCGCTCGGCATCGACCACCACGCCGAGGTGCCGTCCATCTACGACGTCCTGGTGGAGGGCAAGCCCCTGGCCGACGTGGTGCAGCCGGTGCACGACGTCGAGGGGCTGTTCTGTGTCCCCGCCACCATCGACCTGGCCGGCGCCGAGATCGAGTTGGTCTCGCTGGTGGCCCGGGAGAGTCGCCTCCAGCGCGCCATCGCGGCCTACGAGCAGCCGCTCGACTACATCCTGATCGACTGCCCGCCCTCGCTGGGCCTGCTGACGGTCAACGCCCTGGTCGCCGGCCGGGAGGTGCTGATCCCGATCCAGTGCGAGTACTACGCGCTGGAGGGCCTCGGCCAGCTGCTGCGCAACGTCGAGCTGGTACGCGCGCACCTCAACCCCGAGCTGCACGTGTCGACCATCCTGCTCACCATGTACGACGCCCGGACCAGGCTGGCCGCCCAGGTCGCCGAGGAGGTCCGGACCCACTTCCAGCAAGAGGTGCTGAGCACGGCGATCCCTCGCTCGGTGCGCATCTCGGAGGCGCCCAGCTACGGGCAGACGGTGCTCACCTACGACCCGGGTTCGACCGGGGCGCTGTCGTACCTGGAGGCCGCCCGTGAGCTCGCGCTGCGTGCGGCGGGCCAGGGTGGCTCGCTGGTGGGGCAGCAGCGGGACGGCCAGCAGGGGCACGGCGCCCCGGTGGCACAGCACGGCACGACGGAGGGTCATCAGTGAGTGGTCGCAGGGTTGGTCTGGGCAGGGGGCTCGGGGCGCTGCTCCCGTCGGCTCCGCCGGAGGTCGGCGGGGCGGCGGGACAGCCCGCCACGGCCGCGCCCGTACCGGCCTCGGTGGTGACGGCCGGAACGGTCTCGCCGGCCGCCGCGCCGGTGCTGCCGTCCGGCCGGGGGACGGTGGCTGATCGGGCCCGTACCGAGAGCCGGCGGGAGATGGCCGACCGGAGGGCCGAGCCGGCCGAGGTCGCCGGGGCGCGGTTCGCCGAGCTGCCGCTGGACGCGATCACCCCCAACCCGCGCCAGCCGCGTGAGGTCTTCGACGAGGACAAGCTGGTCGAGCTGGTCAACTCCATCAAGGAGGTGGGCCTGCTCCAGCCGATCGTGGTGCGTCAGACCGGGGTGGACAGCTTCGAGCTGATCATGGGCGAGCGTCGCTGGCGCGCCTCCCGGGAGGCCGGACTGGAGCGGATCCCGGCGATCGTCCGGGCCACCGAGGACGACAAGCTGCTGCTGGACGCCCTCCTGGAGAACCTGCACCGGGCCGAGCTGAACCCGCTGGAGGAGGCCGCCGCCTACGACCAGCTGCTGCGGGACTTCTCCTGCACCCACGAGGAGCTGGCCGAGCGGATCGGCCGCTCCCGCGAGCACGTCTCCAACACGCTGCGGCTGATGAAGCTCACGCCGTCCGTCCAGCGCCGGCTGGTGGCCGGAACGCTGATGGCCGGGCACGCGCGGGCACTGCTCGGTGTGCCGGACGCCGATGAGCAGGAGCGGCTGGCCAAGCGGATCATCGCGGAGGGTCTCACGGTGCGCAACATCGAGGAGATCGTCAAGGTGATGAAGCTGGAGCAGAAGCCCGCGCGCCAGGCGCCGAAGGCGGGCAAGCTGATCTCCCCGGCCTTCAACGACCTGGCGAGCCGGCTGTCGGACCGCTTCGACACCCGGGTCAAGGTCGAGGTGTCGCAGCGCGGCGGCAAGCTGGGCAAGGGCAAGGTGGTGCTGGAGTTCGGTTCGGTCGAGGACCTCAACCGGATCCTGGACAGCATGGCCCCCGGCGAGGACGGTCTGCGGCTGTCGCAGGGCTGACCCGGGCAGTGGGGCCGAGGGCACCGACCCGATGGGTGCATGCTTCACGTGAGCGCTGTTTCACGTGGAACATGCACCCATCGGTGTTTGTGGGGGAATGCTCGACCGTGGAGTGGAGGAGGAGGTGCGGGCATGGGACGCCGGATCGCTCCGCTGACGCTGGACAACCTCGGGGACCTGCCGGACGGCTGCCGCTCCTGTGTGTTCTGGGAGCTGGACCCGGTCAGCGCCAAGGAGGCGGTGGAGTCCGGGAAGCCGGAGCTGGAGAAGGAGGGGTGGATCTCCACGGTGCTGCTGGAGTGGGGTTCCTGCGGCCGGATCGTCTACGTGGACGACCAGCCCGCCGGGTTCGTGCTCTACGCGCCGCCCGCGTACGTGCCCCGCTCGCAGTCCTTCCCGACCAGCCCGGTCTCGCCGGACGCCGTTCAGCTGATGGTCAGCCGGGTGCTGCCGGGCTACCAGCGCCAGGGGCTCGGCCGGGTGCTGGTGCAGACCGTGGCCAAGGACCTGATCGGGCGCGGGGTGCGGGCGATCGAGGCCTTCGGCTCGGTCGGACGGCCGCCGACCAGCTGCGTGCTGCCGGCCGACCACCTGCTCGCGGTCGGCTTCAAGACCGTCCGGCCGCACCACCGCTACCCGCGGCTTCGGCTGGAGGCGCGGAGCACGCTCTCCTGGCGGGGGGACGTGGAGGGGGCACTGGAGCGGCTGCTCGGCGGCGGGCGCAAGGAGCCCGCGCTGCGGCCGCTCTAGCCGGACCCCGGACCCCGGACCCCGGACAACGACGGCGGCGGGGGTCCCCACCTGGGGAGCCCCGCCGCCGTACGGTCGACGTCCTGGCGACCTAGATGAAGTCGGCCAGCTCGCGCAGCAGCGCGGCCTTCGGACGGGCACCGGTGATGGACTTCACCGGCTCGCCGTCCTTGTAGACGATCAGGGTCGGGATCGAGATGACGCCGTACTGGGCGGCGGTCGCCTGGTTGGCGTCCACGTCGAGCTTGGCGATGGTGAGCTTGTCGCCGTGCTCGGCCGCGATCTCGTCGAGGATCGGGGCGACCTGGCGGCACGGGCCGCACCAGGTGGCCCAGAAGTCGACCAGCACGGGCTTGTCGCTCTTCAGGACGTCGGTCTGGAAGGACGCGTCGGTGACGGTGGTGGTGGCGCCGGCCACGGGAACTCCTCGGGTTAGGACGGAGGGGGCTGCTGCCAGGTGAACAACGGACGGGCCCGTTCTGTTTCTGCCTGGCCGGGGCGGGGGTGTTTCACGTGAAACACCCCCGCGGGGGTGGGTCGGTGGCCCTGGGGTCAGACCGCGACGGCCGCGGCCTTGGCCTCCAGGTCGTCCAGCGCGGCGAGGTAGCGCTCGGCGTCCAGGGCGGAGGAGCAGCCGGTGCCGGAGGCGGTGATGGCCTGGCGGTAGGTGTGGTCCACGACGTCGCCGGCGCCGAAGACACCCGGGATGTTGGTGCGGGTCGAGGGGGCCTCGACCTTGAGGTAGCCCTCGGCGTCGAGGTCCAGCTGGCCCTTGAACAGCTCGGTGCGGGGGTCGTGGCCGATCGCGATGAACAGGCCGGTGACGGCCAGCTCGCGGGTCTCACCGGTGGTGGTGTCGCGCAGGGTGACACCGGTCAGCTTCGGGTCGCCGTGGATCGCCTCGACGGCGCTGTCCCACTCGAAGCGGATCTTCGGGTCGGCGAAGGCGCGCTCCTGCATGGCCTTGGAGGCGCGCAGGGTGTCGCGGCGGTGGATGATCGTGACGCTCCTGGCGAAGCGGGAGAGGAAGGTCGCCTCCTCCAGGGCGGTGTCGCCGCCGCCGACCACCGCGATGTCCTGGTCGCGGAAGAAGAAGCCGTCGCAGGTCGCGCACCAGGAGACGCCGCGGCCGGAGAGCTTGTCCTCGTTCGGCAGGCCGAGCTTGCGGTGCTGGGAACCGGTGGTGACGATCACGGCACGGGCCTTGTGGACGTTGCCCTCGGAGTCGGTGACGGTCTTGATGTCGCCGGTGAGGTCGACCGCGACGATGTCGTCCGGGATCAGCTCGGCGCCGAAGCGCTCGGCCTGGGCCCGCATGTTGTCCATCAGCTCGGGGCCCATGATGCCGTCCCGGAAGCCGGGGAAGTTCTCGACCTCGGTGGTGTTCATCAGGGCACCGCCGGCGGTGACGGCGCCTTCGAAGACCAGCGGCTTCAGGGAAGCCCGGGCCGTGTAGAGAGCGGCCGTGTACCCGGCCGGGCCGGAACCGATGATGATCACGTTACGGACGTCGCTCACTGCATCTCCTGGTTCGCATCGCGACCCGCGTTAGCTGCGGGGAGGGCGGTCCTGCTCCGCCGCCCGGGACAACGATTGCCCAGTGTCTCGCATTCCCAGGCGGATCAGTACCAGGTGCCCGGACTCCGGAAGCGGCGTGCCGCGCTGGGCGTGGATCGCATGGGAACCTTCGGTCAACGGCTGGGAACGACCTCCTGCAGGACGACCGGCCCGCAGTCGGCGGCGCGCAGGTAGACCTCGACGAAGCCGGGCCGGTCGGGGGCGGGGTAGACCAGGACGTCGACCGGGGCGCCCTGGTAGCTGCCCCGATCGGTGGCCAGCGGTATGCCGGAAGCGGGGCCCTGGCAGGACGGGGAGGCGGGCGGAGACGTGGACGGCGTGGTGGCGGGGGAACCGGGGGAGGAGAGCTCCGGCCGGGCGCCCTCGGCCGGGAGGGCGGCGTCGGACTTGGCGGGCCCGGTCGCCCGCAGCCCCGGGGCACTCCCCGAGCGGGCCAGCAACTGCTGGATCTGGGTGGCGAGCCGGTCAGCCTGGTACACGGTGCCGGGGCCGGCCGCGTGCGGGGTGCGGGCGCTCTGCTCGGCGGCTGCGGTGCCCGCCGGGGCGCCCGCGGTGACCGCGGTGCCACCGGAGCGGTCGTCGGGGTGCAGCAGCAGCGCTCCGCCGAGGCCGATGGCGGCCAGCGCGGCGGCGGCGAGCAGCAGGCCGATCCGTCGGCGCCTCGGGCGGCCACGGCCGGGGCCGGTGGGGGCGCCGGGCCGGGCCGCGGGCCGGGAGGGCGCGGAAGGCCCCGCGGCGGGGCGTACGGCCGGGGCCGGGGCGGAGGCCCGGCGGGCGGCGGCGGGGGCCTCCTGCGGGCGGTCGGCGGCCTCGCGCTCGGCTCCGCGTTCGACGCCGGCCTCGGCCTCGGCCGCCGCGGCGAGTGCGGCGTCCAGCCGGGCTGCGACGTCGGCGGGCATCGGAGGGGCCTCGACGGCGCCCAGCAGTTCCCGGACCTCGGCGAGCGCCTCGACCGTCTCCCGGCACTCGGTGCAGCCGGCCAGGTGCCGCCGCAGCGTCTCGACGGCGTCGGGGGAGTCGACCAGCCCCTCGGCGAGGTCGGCCAGCTGCTCGATCGGCGGGTGGTCCCCGGCGTGGTCGGGGGAGGAGAGATGGGCGGTCATCGCGTGCTCGCGTCTCCTTCCAGAATCGTCCGACCGGTGCTCGGGCCTGTTCCTGTGACGGTGCGGGGGCCCTTCGGGTTCCCCGGGGCGTCCGGTCGCGGCGGCGGGGCCGAGCCGGGGGCGCCCGCTGTTTCACGTGAAACACCCGTCCCGCCGTCGTTCTCGCGCAGGTGCCGGACCAGCGGGAGCAGCCGGGCGCGGCCGCGCGCGCAGCGGCTCTTCACGGTGCCCACCGCGACGCCCAGCAGCTCGGCGGCCTCGGCGACCGGGTAGCCCTGCATGTCGACCAGGACCAGGGCGGCCCGCTGTTCGACGGGCAGCGCGGCGAGCGCGGTGGTCAGCTCGCGGTGCAGCTCGGCCCGGACCACCGGGGAGTCGGCCGGCTCGGCGGCGCCGACCAGGGTGTCGAGCCGCTGCGGGTCCTCGTCGAGCGGGGTGGTGCGGCGGGTGGCGGTGCGCCGGGCGCGGTCCAGGCAGGCGTTGACCACGATCCGGTGCAGCCAGGTGGTGACCGCCGAGCGGCCCTGGAACCCGGCGGCGGCGCGGAAGGCGGAGACCAGGGCGTCCTGGAGGGCGTCGGCGGCCTCCTCGCGGTCGCCCAGGGTGCGCAGGGCGACCGCCCAGAGCCGGTCACGGTGGCGGTTCACCAGCAGGCCGAAGGCCTCCTGGTCACCGGCGACGTGCCGGGCGAGCAGCGTCGCGTCGTCGTCCGCCCGGTCCACGCCGTCCGTCACCGCCACTCCTTGGTACTCGTCGTCCGCGCGCGTCGTCGGACGGTCCACCGTGACCGGCGGGTCAGCCGGTGACCTTCACCTCGGCGACGTGGCCGCGGAACCTGCCGTCGGCATCCTTCGTCAGGCTGGTCAGCCAGATCAAGAGGTAGCGCGTGGTGACCGGGTTGTCGAGGGTGTACTCGACGTTGGGCCCGGACTTCTTCCCGACGACGGTGAAACCCTCGGGCCTGGCCTGCATCGGGTTTGCGGCGGCGGCCGGGGTGGGCACCCGCAGCTCGGCGGCCTGCTCGCCGCCCGCGAACTGGACGTTCACCGAGGAGACCAGCTGCGGCGAGCCGAGGTCGATCAGCAGGCCGGTGCCCGACTTGAGGGAGGGCCGGTTGGGGCCGAGCTGGTCGACGTACCAGCCGGTGGTCCAGGAGGTGTTCGGGTCGCCGTCGATGGACTTGCCGACGGACTCGGTGCCCTCCGGCCCGTCACCCAGGGGGTTGTACGACTGCGCCTCCTTGATGGCGACCGGCACCGGCGCGTGCGTCGGCGGGTGCGTGGTCGGCGTGCTGCTGCTGCTGACCGAGGGCAGCGGGGAGGCGACGGCGCCCCCGGTGTGGCGCAGGTTGTCGACGAACTGCCAGGAGGCGACGCCGATCGCGCCCAGGGCGACCGTCCAGGCGGTGGCCTTGACCGCCCGGCGCAGCCGCCGGCGGGTGCGCCGGGAGGCCGTCGGGCGGGAGGAGGCCGGCAGCGGGGCGACCGTGGTGTCGGCCACCCGGGTGGGGTTGGGCGCGGTGGGCAGGGCGTGGGTGTTGTGCCGGGGCGGCGTCGGGAAGGCGGGCAGCTCCGGTTCGGGCTGGCGGATCCGGGGCATCTGCGCGATCGCCCGGACCAGCTCCTCCGGGGTGGTGATCGGCTCGGCGTGGTGCGGCGGGTGGTCGAACAGGGCCCGCGCGGCGAGCTCGGACAGGCCCTTGTGGACCCCGGCGCGGACCTGGTCCGGAGTGGCGTTCTGAAGGCCCTTCGGCAGGCCCTGGAGGTCGTAGCGGTCCTCCGGGTACGGCCAGCGGTGGGTGAGCGCGGCGAACAGCAGGGCGCCGATCGCGCGGGTGTCGGCGCGCTGGGCGTCCTCGGCCGTCCCCTCGGTGGACAGCCCGCGCAGGGCGGCGTCCACCGCGATGCCGTTGATCCGGTACTGACCGCTGTCGGTGCGCAGCACGCAGCGCGGGGTGAGCCGCAGGTGGGCCTGGCCGCGGCGGTGGGCGGCCGCGACGGCGTCGGCGACCTGGCGGACCATCTGGTACGCCTCGTGCGGCTCCATCGGGCCGTTGGCGAGCAGCCTGGCCAGGTCGGAGGAGTGCGGCAGCCACTCCCGGACGACGTAGACCAGCTCGCCCTCCTGGACGGCGTCCAGGACCTGGACGAAGCGCGGGTCGCCGAGCAGGGCGGCGGACTTGGCCGCGGCCAGCACCTTGCGGGCCCGCTGGTGGCCGGAGGCCATCAGGTGGACGCCGACGGCCCGGCGCAGCTTCTCGTCGACGGCGCGCCAGCTGCTGAAGGTCTCGGTCTGGGAGATGCACTCCTCCAGCCGGTACCGGTGGCCGATCATGTCGCCGCTGCGGCGCTGCGGCGCGGGGAGGGTGCGCGGGAGCGTGGCGGTGTCGCGCGGGTCGACGGTGGGCTGCGGGTCGGTGGGGAGGCGCTTGGCGGGCGCGGGCTCGGGGGCGGGGGCCGGCCTCTTCCGGGGGGCGTCGGCGCCCAGTTCGGCGCGGATCTCCTGGACCGAGAGCGGAGCGGTGATCTCCGAGGTCTCCTCGGAGACGGAGGCCTCCGGTCCGGCGGACCGCGCGCCGTCCTCGCGGGAGTCGGAGGCGGAGTCGGCGTCGGAGTTGGGGCCTGAGTCAGAGTTGGAGGCGGAGTCGGGGCCGTCGCCGGAGTCCTCGCCGTCCTCGCGGGCGTCCTCGGAGTCGGCGGCAGCGGTGGAGGCGCTCCTGCCGGCGTCCGCGCGGGCGCGCCCGTGGGCGTCCTTCGCGACCGCGAGCCCGTCGACCGCCGCGGCCAGCGCGGCCTCGTCCGCCGCCGCGTCAGCTGTTGACGTGTCGACGACCGCCTTGGTGCCATCAGCCACCGTGGTCCTGCCTCCCCTTGTGTCGCCCCGGCCTGAGAGAGTCGCTGGAGCCCGCGGGTTGGCGGCCCTGTGCTCCAGGACAATTGTGCCCACTCTTCTCCACCGGGTACGACCGCTGAGGGGTCCGCTCGGTTGCGTGCGGGTGGAGAGATGTGGTGCAGAACCGACACCGGGTCGCCATCTCGCGGCCGGGCGTACCCGGGCGGGCCGGCGGCCCAGCACTCGGCCGGACGAGCGGAGGAGCCGTGCGCTCCGGTTGACGCCCGGTCAGGGCGCCCGCTCGTCCGGCCGGTCGTCGGACGGTCAGCGGCCCAGTCGGCCGCGGACCATGCCCAGCATGGCGTTCAGTTCCTCGATCCGCAGGCGCTTCGCGATCAGCACGAAGACGCCCAGCTGCAGGCCGCCGGCCACGACCAGCGCGGCCACGCTGCCCGGCCAACCGCCGAGCACCCGCTGGACCCCGAGGCTGGCGCCGAGGCCGACCAGTGCGGCCGGGACGCAGGCGGCGGCCAGCCGGCTGTAGGTCCTGCCGATCCGCTTGGTGTCCAGTCCGCCGATCTTCTTCTTCAGCTTCGGCACGGCCACCGTCACCCCGACGGCGTACGCGAGGCCGTAGCCGAAGGCCATGCCGACCACCGTCCACTCGGCGGGCAGCAGCAGCCAGCACAGCACCGAGAAGCCGGCCTGGCAGACCGCGACCCAGACGGTGTTCGAGAACGGCGTCCGGGTGTCCTCGTAGGCGTAGAAGCCGCGCAGCATCACGTACTGGGCCGAGTACGGGATCAGGCCCAGGGCGAAGGCGGAGAGCATCAGGCCGACGTTGGTGGCGTCGGTCAGGACGGTCTCGTTGCCGCCGACCGCGTAGATCGAACGGCCGATCACCGGCCCGAGCGAGAGGAACAGGAACGCCCCCGGGACGACCGCCACCGCCGTGGTGCGCAGGCCGTAGGAGATGTCGTCGCGGACGGCTCCGGCGTCCTCGTCGGCGGCCGCCCGGGAGAGCCGGGGGAGCACCGCGCTCATGATCGAGACGGTGATCACGGCCTGCGGGAGCTGCCAGATCAGCAGGGCGTTGGAGAACGCGGCCAGGCCGACGCCGTTGTGGCCGGCCGCCGCGGCGGCGTCACCGGCCTTGGTGGACAGCTGGGTGATCACCAGGTAGCCGGCCTGGTTGGCGAGCACGAAGAAGAACGTCCACTTGGCCAGCCGGGCGGCCTTGCCCAGGCCGTGGCCGCGCCAGTCGAAGCGGGGCCGGAAGCGGAAGTCGGCCGCCCGCAGGTACGGGATCATCGCCAGCGACTGGACGACCAGGCCGACCAGGGTGCCCAGGCCGAGCAGCCGGACGCCCTCGGGCGAGATGGACTCGGGGGTGACGTGGGTGGTGCCGAAGCCGCCGTAGACCCAGATGTACGCGGAGAAGGTGAAGATCACCACGATGTTGTTGAGGACCGGGGTCCACATCATCGCGCCGAACCGGCCGCGGGCGTTGAGGATCTGGCCCATCACCACGTGGATGCCCATGAAGAAGATGGTGGGCAGGCAGTAGCGGGCCATCGCGACCGTGGTCTCGGCGCGCTCCGGGGTGGCCATCATCGGGTGGGCGATCAGCTGGACCAGCACGGGTGCGCCGAACACGGCCAGGAACACCACGCCGCCGAGCCCGACCATCACCAGGGTGAGCAGCCGGTTGGCGTAGGCGGTCCCGCCGTCGTCGTCGTTCTTCATGCTGCGCACCAGCTGCGGCACGAAGACCGCGTTCAGCGCGCCGCCGCCGATCAGGATGTACAGCAGGGTCGGCAGGGTGTTCGCCGCGTTGTACGAGTCACCCATCACGCCGACGCCGATGGCCGCGGTGATCACCATGGTCCGGACGAAGCCGGTGCCGCGGGAGACCAGTGTGCCGGCCGCCATGAGCGCGCTGGAGTTCAGCAGGTTGGCGACCTTGCCGCCGCCACCACCGGCCGCCGGGGCGGGCGCGGCCGCGGGCTGCTGCTGCGCGGCCTGCTCCTCGGCGACGATGTCGGCCAGCGGTTCGACCGCCGGGGGCACCGCGACGGCGGCCACCTGCATGGTGGCCTCCTCCTCGGAGAGCGGCGGGTCGAACTCGATCGGCGGCACGAAGGGGCGCGGCCCGTCCGTACCGGCGTGCTGCGGCCGGGCCGGGTAACCGCCCATCGGCGGGTACGGCGCGGGCGCGCCGGGCGGCACGCTGCCGGGGGCGCCCTGGGCGCCCTGGGCGGCCGTCGGCTGGGCCGGGTGCGGGGCCGGGAAGGGTTGCGGCGGCGGGGCCGCGGCCTCCGCCGGACGGCCGCCGAACAGCGCGTCCACCCCGACGTACTCGGTGGTCTCGCTGTCCCAGGCGGAGTGCGCCGGGCCGGGCTGCCACTGCTGCCGGGGCTGCTCGGTGCCGCCCCAGTGGCCGCCGCCCGGAGCCGGGGCCGACTCCTGCTGCCAGGCGCCCTGCGCCGGGGCGTCCCAGCCGGACTGCACCGGCGGCACCGGGGGCGAGAACTGCTCCGCCGCCGGGTACGGGACCGGAGGCACCGGCGTCGGGTAGCCGCCACCCTGCGGCGGCAGCTGCGGCGGCACGTCGTACGCGGCGGCCGGCGGCTGCGGGGCAGCCGGCCGACCGGCCTGCAGACCGTACGGGTCCTGGCCGTCCTGCTGGTTCCCGTAGGCGTCGGCCGCGTACGGGTCCTGGGCGTAGGTGTCGGCCACGTACCAGTCGCCGGACGGCGACTCGGCGCCCGGCCGGCTCTCACCGCGGCCCGGCGGCCGCTCCTCGCTGCGCCCGGTCATGTCACCTCTTCGCTGTCGTGGGGGGAGGCCGGCCCGGGGTTACGGGGGGTCGGCGGTATCAAGGACCAACCTTCTCATCACTGGCGGCCCTATCCCGGCCATCCGGGCTGCTGCCGCGCGGTGTCTGCGCAGGACCGTCACCGGCGGCGTCGCCCGTCGGGGCGTCCCCGTCGGCCCTGGTGGCGGCGTCGGACGCGCCAGCTCCGGCCGTCCCGTCGGCCTCGTCCGCGGTCGGCACCCGCGCCGCGGCTCCGCCCGTCACCGGGTCGTCACCGACCGGCTGGTCGCCGTCCTCGTGCGGTTGCCCGCCCCGCCGCTTGCGCTGGCGCATGAAGCGCAGCGCGGCCAGCAGCAGCAGTAGGCCGGCGCCCGCGAAGACGTACAGCACGCCGTTGGTCACCGAGGTGACCTCCACCGTGAACGGCTGGGCGTCGCCGTACGGCCTCGGGTTGGGGCCGGTGGTCCACAGCTGGGCGGTCATGTTGACCGGCCCGTTGTTGTGCGCCTCGGCCTGGAAGCGGAGGGTGGCGCTCTGCGAGGCCGGGAGGACCAGCTCCTCCTCCTTGCCCACCCGCAGCCTGTTCGGCTGGGTCGAGGTGAGCACCAGCTTCAGGTTGGTCACCGTCTGGGTGAGGTCGTTGCGGACGCTGACCTGGAGCAGACCGGTGTCGCCGGCCAGGGTGACCACCTTCTTCGGCGGCACCTGGACGGCCTTGGTCAGCTCCTTCAGGTACGTGGTGACACCGGTGCGGTAGGCGGCGCCGGCCGGTGCCTGGGTGCGCCACTCGGTGGACAGCGAGCGGACCATGGCGGCGCTGAACGGGCCGCGCACCCGCTGCGGCAGGGTGAGCACCCGCATCAGCGTGTCCAGGCCGAACTGGATGTCGGCGGTGCTGGTGAGGTCGGAGGCCGGCAGCTCCGAGGCCCGCGCCTGGTTCGGGTAGTCGGCGGCCGCCGGGACGTCGGTGTTGGCCTTCGGGTCGGGCGCGGACTGCGCCACCGTGTCCAGCTTGACCGGGGCGATCCACTTGTCGGAGGCCGTCTGCAGGGCGGTCGCCAGCACCTTGGCGGTGTTGACGCTCATCTCGCGCGGCGGCATGACCAGCAGGCCGCGCTGGTTCTGCGGCTGCTCGTGGGTGATCGCGAAGGTCTCGGCGAGGAAGCGCTGGGTCGCCTCGGTCTGGTCCTTGGGGGTGCTGAGGTCGCCGTGGAACAGCGCGGAGACCGTCTCGTCGGCGACCACGGCGCTCTGCCCGTTGCCGATCGGGCGCACCGCGTTGGGGGTGTAGGTGAGCGAGTCCGGCTCCGGCATGCTCGCCCCGTTGACCAGCACCAGCCCGCTGCCCGCCTGCTGGGCGAGGCCGGTGATCTGCTGGTCGACGAAGCCCTGGTAGGGCCAGGCGACGTCGGAGCGGGTGTCCACGGAGAGCCGGCCCTCGACGGTCAGCCGCCCGGCCGTGGCCGCCTTGCCCAGCGCGGTGGTCACCGCGGTCAGGTCGGCGCCGTTGTGCGCGATCGAGGCGAGGTCCGGGTCGGCGTACGGCAGCGAGACCACCTCGCTGCCCGGCTTGGCGACGGCGGCCCGCAGCTTGTCCAGCCAGGCGGTGGCGGCGGCCGAGCCGTTGACCAGGACGGTGTTGTCCTCCCTGGCCGGCTTGCCCGCGGACTCGGTGCCCGGGTTCTGCACCCGGTACGGCTTGGTCATCGCGAGCGCGGCGTCCAGCAGGTCCGGGTCGATCACCCAGGTCAGCCCGTTCAGCTTGGCGCCGGTGTCGACCAGCTCGTACAGCCGCCCGCCGGGGGCGAACTCGGTGGCGAGGCTGTCGTCGCGCAGGACCGGGACGGACTGGTCGTTGTCGGCGACGGTCTGCGCGGCCAGCACCGGCGCGTGCGTCAGCGGCCAGAGCGCGGCGACCTTCGTCGGCTGCGCCTCGGCACCGCCGGGGTTGAACGGCAGGAAGGTCCGGGCGATGCCCAGGGCCCGGTCGTGCGAGTTGTCCGCGGTCGAGCCCCAGGCGTCCACCGCGAGCTCGTACACGCCGCTCGCGGACATTCCGAGCTCGTTCACCGCGACGCTCAGCGTGTACGGCAGCGTCTGGCCCGGGTTGAGCTCCGGCAGGGCGTACTGCGGGCTGTCCAGCTCCACGCCGTCCACGCCGCTCGGCGTGGAGCGGCCG
The DNA here is from genome assembly GCF_000716875.1 of Streptomyces novaecaesareae. Classification (GTDB taxonomy): domain Bacteria; phylum Actinomycetota; class Actinomycetes; order Streptomycetales; family Streptomycetaceae; genus Kitasatospora; species Kitasatospora novaecaesareae. Next base: position 32,369 of record NZ_JNWQ01000049.1, read on the forward strand.
GCCACGTTGGCCAGGTCGCTGCGCCGGTCCAGCGGACGACCGGAGTACGGCTTGCGGACGGCGGCGTGGGCGCCCTTGAGCGCCGACTTGCCGGCGTTGGTGACGTGCCCGCTGATCGTCACGGTGCCGTTCGGGGCGGCGACCTGCGGGGCCAGCGTCTCGATGGTCACGACCACCGGGAACTCGGCGGAGCCGGTGGAGTCGGCGGCCGGATGGACGTCGCCACCGGTGGGCAGGGCACCGGCCGGGGCGGCCGCGAGGAGGGTCAGGGCGGCCGCGCAGGCGGCGGCGAGGCGCAGACCGGCACGACGGACGGGATGCCGTCGTCCGGCGGGGCTCTCGGCCCGTCCAGGCTGTCGGTGCGCCCCCAGGCCCGAGTGCCGTGTCGGCTCACTCACTCGCTTCGCCCTCGCCGTTCTCGATCGCTTGCCGCTGATGCTGGTCGCCCGGCGCGGTGCGCCCGACGTTCTTCGCTTGGAAACCTTGGAATTCTGAAACGCTTGGAACTCTTCTGGAACTCTTCGCCCGACGCCGTCGCCGCACCGCTGCCGCGGGGGTCCCGCAGGTCGTGGCGGCACGCGACACCGCATCCCCTGTCCGGTGCCCGAGACTCGTCCACCGGCATGGTAACGATGCAGCCCGGGATGCAGTGTTGCGGGCTGTGGGGTGAGACGCCCAAAACGCGCGGGCGGTTGACCTGCCGGGGCACGTACCCTTGTGAGCCGTGTCCACTGCCAATGAGTCCACCGCGCGCACCGACCGTTCCAGCACCGCCGTCCAGGTCGTACCAGGCCTGAGCGAGGCCCAGACCCTGGGCCTGCAAGAGCTGCTGCGGGTGTCGCCGGTCGCCGACGAGATCGCCCGCCGCTTCGAGGCGGCCGGCCACCGGCTCGCGCTGGTCGGCGGCTCGGTACGGGACGCGCTGCTCGGCCGGCTCGGCAACGACCTCGACTTCACCACCGACGCCCGCCCGCATCAGGTCCTCAAGCTGGTCAAGGGCTGGGCGGACGCGGTCTGGGACGTCGGCATCGCCTTCGGCACCGTCGGCGCCCGCAAGGACACCGCCGAGGGGTCCTTCCTGATCGAGATCACCACCTACCGCTCCGAGGCGTACGACCGCACCTCCCGCAAGCCCGAGGTCACCTACGGCGACACCATCGAGCAGGACCTCGTCCGCCGGGACTTCACGGTCAACGCGATGGCCGTCGACCTGCCCGGCCGGGGCTTCGTCGACCCGCACCACGGCCTGGACGACCTGGAGGCCCGGGTGCTGCGCACCCCCGCCACCCCCGAGGAGTCCTTCTCCGACGACCCGCTGCGGATGATGCGGGCCGCCCGTTTCGCCGCCCAGCTCGACTTCGACCCGGCGCCCGAGGTGGTCGCCGCAATGACCGCGATGGCCGAGCGGATCACCATCGTCTCCGCCGAGCGCGTCCAGGCCGAGCTCAACAAGCTGCTGCTGGCCAAGCACCCGGTGAAGGGCCTGCGGCTGCTGGTCGACACCGGCCTGGCCGACCACGTGCTGCCCGAGCTGCCCGCGCTGCGGCTGGAGCGCGACGAGCACCACCGGCACAAGGACGTCTACGAGCACTCGCTGACCGTCCTGGAGCAGGCCGTCGACCTGGAGCAGGACGGCCCGGACCTCACCCTGCGGCTGGCCGCGCTGCTGCACGACATCGGCAAACCGCGCACCCGCCGCTTCGAGTCGGACGGCCGGGTCTCCTTCCACCACCACGAGGTGGTCGGCGCCAAGATGACCCGCAAGCGGATGCGCGACCTCAAGTACTCCAAGGAGCTCATCGAGGACGTCTCGCGCCTGGTCGAGCTGCACCTGCGCTTCCACGGCTACGGCGGCGGCGAGTGGACCGACTCCGCGGTGCGCCGCTACGTCACCGACGCCGGGCCGCTGCTGGAGCGCCTGCACAAGCTGACCCGCTCCGACTGCACCACCCGCAACCGGAAGAAGGCGGCCACCCTCTCGCGGACCTACGACGGCCTGGAGAAGCGGATCGCCGAGCTGAAGGAGCAGGAGGAGCTGGACGCCGTCCGCCCGGCGCTGGACGGCAACCAGATCATGGAGCTGCTCGGCCTCAAGCCAGGCCCGCAGGTCGGCAAGGCGTACAAGCACATGCTCGAACTCCGCCTGGAGCACGGCCCGATGGAGCACGACGAGGCGGTCACGGCGCTGCGGGCCTGGTGGGCGGAGCAGCAGCAGGGCTGATCCCGGCCCGTGTTCGGGCTGCGGCCCCGGCTCCGGCCACGACGACGCGAGGGGTGGTCCCGGCACTCGGCCGGGGCCACCCCTCGCGCGTGGGCCGGGCTACTTGAGCTTCTTGAGGCAGAGCACGTAGTTCAGGGCCGGGAGGTTGGTGTAGGTGCGGGTGTACCAGCTGTCCGCCTTCGGCTGCTGCTCGCAGACCTTCTCGTCGGACGTGGCCGGGTACTTGTAGATCACCTTGTACTGGGCCTTGGCGTCCGTGCAGGGCAGCACCGAGACCTTGGGGTGGGTGTCCGTGGTCGCGCCGACGGTGCCGTTCTCGTTGCGCAGGCAGTCGCCCGCCTTGGCGGTGTCGACGCTGTCGGCCGGGTCGCTCGGGGTGGTGACCGGCGGCAGGGTGATGCTCGGCACCACCGGCAGCGTGAAGGTCGGCGAGGGGAAGGCCGGCGGGGGCGAGAAGGTGAAGGTGGAGGCCGACGGCGAGGGTGCCGCGGTGATCGGGTCGGAGGGGCCGTCGTTCTTCGTCGGGCCGAGCACCCCGGCGCCGGCCAGCACGACGGTGACCGCCAGCGAGACCGGCACCAGCAGCATCGCGATGTGCGGGCGGCGGGTCAGCGGGACGCCCGGGTCGAGCTGCGGGCCGTGGGTGCCCGGGACGGGCGGCTGCAGCTGCTTGAACTTGCTGTGCGGGACGAGGTTCAGCAGCAGGGTGATCGGGGTCAGCAGCCACGACACCAGGCTCCACCAGCCCTGGACCAGCGTGCGGGCGGACATGTCGCGAACGGTGGCCGTTCCGCAGGTGCGGCAGAACGGGCCGGACATCCGCAGCATCCGGTAGGCCACGAGCAGGCCCTGGTGGCCGCGGACGGTGGCCTGCACCGCCGGGTAGCCGCCGCAGAACCGGCAGGTCAGGCCGTCCGTGGGGGCCGGCGGCGGGTACCCGTAGCCGTAGCCGGGCGCGGGCTGCTGGTAGCCGTAGGGCTGCTCGGGCGGCGGCGGGGGGCTCGGGTAGCCGTACCCGGGCTGGCCGGGCGGCGGGGGCGGTGCGCCGTAGGCGCCGCCGGAGGAGTACGGGTTGCCGTCGCCGGGTGGCGGACCGTACGGCATCTGGGGCGGAGGCGGAACGGACAAGGTGGTCCCCCGGGAAGGAGTGGCGGAAGAGTTCAGGACTTCTTCACCGGCGGGACGCCGGTGGTGGCGGGTGTCATCGGACCGAGGCAGAGCACGTACCGCTTCTTGTTCCAGCGGCGGCCGCTCTTGCCGGAGACGGCGCTCGTGGTCTGCGGAGTCTGCTTGCAGCGGTTCACGTCGGTGGTGCCTTCGAACTTCGACAGGACGCGGTAATTCGCCTTGGAATCCGTGCACTTGACGATCTCGACATCACGGGAGCCGCTCACCCGCACACAGTCGCCGGGCTTGGCGCTGCTGACGCTCGGCCCGGCGACGAAGTACCCGACCACCAGGGCCATGCCGCCGCCGACCAGGCCGACGGCCTTCAGCTTGGACTTGGTGCCGAGCTTCTTCGCGGGTGCGCCCGGTGCGGTCGGCGCGGCCGGTGCCGGAGCGGAGGGCTGCGGGTACCCGTACGGCCCGGCGGGCGGCTGCTGCCCGTACGGCTGCTGCCCGTACTGGGGCTGTCCGTACGGCTGTTGCCCGTACGACGGCGGCGGCCCGTAGCCCGGCGGGGCCGGCGGCGTGGGCTGCCCGTAGGCGGGGGGAGGCCCGTAGGGCGCGGCCGGCGGGGGTCCGTACGGTGCGGTCGGCGGGGGGACGGGCGCACCGTACGGCGGTGCGCCTGGCGGCCCGTACGGGTTGGGCGGTGTGCTCATCAGTTCGTCCCCCGAGACAGAGTGCTGTCGCTTCGACAGGTCTGACACCTTAGCGAGTCGGTCGGACGCCATCCGTCCCGAGTCCCGGGGATTCCGGGAGTGCTGGTCAGGGCAGTGGGCGGCGGCGGGCGGCGCGCAGGTAGAGGACGGCGGTGAGGGCGTACACGGCGGAGACCCCGACGACCACCGTGACCGAGCGTCCGGACAGCGGCAGCACCAGCGCGGTGACCAGGGCGGCGGCGACGAAGGCGACGTTGAACAGCACGTCGTAGATGGCGAAGACCCGGCCGCGGAACTCGTCCTCGACCGACTCCTGCACCACGGTGTCGGCGCAGATCTTGGTGCCCTGGGTGACCACCCCGAGCAGCAGGGCGGCGATCAGACAGGGCACCAGGGTGAAGCCCAGCCCGAGCGCCGGGACGAAGACCACCGGGGCGACCAGGCAGACCGTCATCCAGCCGGTCAGACCGAGCCGGCGGGTGCACCAGGGGCTGACCACCGCGGCGACGAAGAACCCGGCGGCGGAGAGGCCGACCGCCTGGCCGAGGGTGACCAGACCGGCCGCGCTGTCGGCCGGGTCGTTGAAGGTGTAGCGGGCGAGCATCACCACGACCACGATCAGCACGCCGTAGCAGAACCGGGCCGCGGTGACGGCGGCCAGCGCGTGCACGGCGGGCCGGCAGTCCCGCACCAGGTGGCGCACCGCGGCGCCCAGTTCGACCGCGGCCCGCACCAGGGCCTGGCCGAGCGACGGGCGGTCGGCGTGCTGGTCCGGGCCGAGCAGGTCGCGGTCCATCCGCCGGGCGGCCAGCGCGGCCGACAGGTAGAGCAGCGAGGCGACCGTGACCAGCGCGGCGTCCGCCGTGGGCCCGGGCGCCATCACCTGGTGCAGCAGGAAGCCGATGCCCCCGCCCAAGGCGGCGGCGACCGTCCCGAGGGTGGGGGAGAGCGCGTTGGCGGTGACCAGTTGGTCCTGCTCCACCACCCGGGGCAGCGCGGCGGACAGACCGGCCAGGATGAACCGGTTGAGCGCGGTGACCAGCAGGGCCGAGGCGAAGAACAGCCAGGTCGGCGCCTCGGCCAGGAGCAGCGCGCCGGTGCCCAGGCCCAGCCCGAAGCGGGCCAGGTTGCCGACGTACAGCACCTGCCGGCGGCGCCAGCGGTCCAGCAGGACCCCGGCGAACGGGCCGATCACCGAGAACGGCAGCAGCATCACGGCCAGCACCGAGGCGATGTCGGCGGGGGACGACTGCTTCTCGGGGGAGAAGACCACGTACGCGGCGAGCGAGACCTGGAAGACGCCGTCCGAGAGTTGGGAGAGCACCCGGGCGGTCAGCAGCCGCCGGAAGTCGCGGCCCCGGAGCAGATCGACGAGCGTGGCGCGGTGCGCGGACTGGTGGGTGCTGCCGTTCTCGGTGATCGCCACGTGCCCAGGGTGCCATGGAACCGGCCGACGTTTCACGTGAAACATTGGCTGCGAAATGGTGAAGGGCCCACGATCAGGCGATCGTGGGCCCTTCCGGAGAGCTAGCAGCGAGTCAGCCGCTCAGCGCTCAGCGCTCGACCTCACCGCGGATGAACTTCTCGACGTTCTCCTTGGCCTCGTCGTCGAAGTACTGGACCGGCGGGGACTTCATGAAGTACGAGGAGGCCGACAGGATCGGGCCACCGATGCCGCGGTCCTTGGCGATCTTCGCGGCGCGCACGGCGTCGATGATGACACCGGCGGAGTTCGGGGAGTCCCAGACCTCCAGCTTGTACTCCAGGTTCAGCGGGACGTCGCCGAACGCACGACCCTCCAGGCGGACGTAGGCCCACTTGCGGTCGTCCAGCCAGGCCACGTAGTCCGAGGGGCCGATGTGGACGTTCTTGGCGCCCAGCTCGCGGTCGCGGATCTGCGAGGTGACGGCCTGGGTCTTGGAGATCTTCTTGGACTCCAGGCGCTCGCGCTCGAGCATGTTCTTGAAGTCCATGTTGCCGCCGACGTTCAGCTGCATGGTGCGCTCGAGGATGACACCGCGGTCCTCGAACAGCTTGGCCATCACGCGGTGCGTGATGGTGGCGCCGACCTGGGACTTGATGTCGTCACCGACGATCGGCACGCCGGCCTCGGTGAACTTGTCCGCCCACTCCTTGGTGCCCGCGATGAACACCGGCAGGGCGTTCACGAAGGCGACCTTGGCGTCGATGGCGCACTGGGCGTAGAACTTGGCGGCGTTCTCGGATCCCACCGGCAGGTAGCAGACCAGGACGTCGACCTGCTGGTCCTTGAGGACCTGGACGACGTCGACCGGGGCCTCGTCCGACTCCTCGATGGTCTCCAGGTAGTACTTGCCCAGGCCGTCGAGGGTGTGGCCGCGCTGCACGGTGACGCCGGTCGGCGGCACGTCGCAGATCTTGATGGTGTTGTTCTCGCTGTTGCCGATGGCGTCGGCCAGGTCGAAGCCGACCTTCTTGGCGTCGACGTCGAAGGCGGCGACGAACTCCACGTCACGGACGTGGTACTCACCGAACTGGACGTGCATCAGCCCGGGGACCTTGCCGGCCGGGTCGGCGTCCTTGTAGTACTCGACACCCTGCACCAGCGACGCGGCGCAGTTGCCCACGCCCACGATGGCTACGCGAACCGAACCCATTTCCGGTTGCTCCCTGTGATCTCATGAGGACCGCCGGGGTCGGCGGCACTCGTCCTGCTTCTTCGATGACTGTTTGCGGGGCGCGAGGCGCCCACTCCTGCCGCGCGGCACAGGGCTGGCGCGGTGTCAGCGCTCCTCGGCGGAGCGCCCCGGGCGGTCGTACGGTGGCCCGGACGGGTCCGAGGACCCGGTCTCCTGGCCACGGCCGTCCGAAGTCTTGTGGGGTACGGCGGTGGTGCCGGGGTTCCCGGCGGGGGCACCGGTGGTGGTGGGCCCGGTCCGGCCGGTGCGGTTGGACCGCTCGGTCTCGATCAGCTCGTTGAGCCAGCGGACCTCGCGCTCCACGGATTCCAGTCCGTGCCGCTGGAGCTCGACGGTGTAGTCGTCGAACCGTTCGCGGGCGCGGGCCAGCGAGTTGCGCATCCGCTCCAGGCGCTCCTCCAGCCGGCTGCGGCGCCCCTCCAGGACGCGCATCCGGACGGCCCGGTCGGTCTGACCGAAGAACGCGAAGTGGACGCCGAAGTGTTCGTCCTCCCAGGCGTCGGGGCCGGAGTCGGCGAGCAGCTCCTCGAAGCGCTGCTTCCCCTCGGCGGAGAGCCGGTAGACGATCTTGGACCGCTTGCCGTTGAGCGCGGTGGCCGGGACGTACTCGACGTCCGGGTTGTCCTCGACCAGGAAGCCCTGGGCGACCAGGCTCTTCAGGCACGGGTAGAGCGTTCCGTAGGACAGTGCCCGGAACGTGCCGAGCAGGATGTTGAGCCGTTTGCGCAGCTCGTAGCCGTGCATCGGGGCGTCGTGGAGCAGGCCGAGAACGGCGAACTCCAGCACTCCTGAGCGCCTGCCCACTGCCGTCGTCCTCCTCCCTGTCGGCCTTCGTCCGGCCGCTGCATCCGGCGGTATTCCGCTTCGATGTATCGGCTCGATATATCGAGAACAGTAAACCCGGCCCCGGGAACGGGCAAGGGGGGCACGCGTGAATGTGATCACAAGCCGACCCGCGGGTGGGCTTGGCAACGGGCGTGTAATGATCTGTCGCCGTTTTGCGGTTATTGGCGACTGATGCCCGATTAGTAGTAATTCAGTGCTGCGTACGCTGTCGCGTGTGCACGAGGACCACCTCCGGGGTTAGGCGGTTTGCGGGCATCGGACGTGAACCCTGCCTTCAGGCTGGAAACGCCTGACGAGGAGTGCTGGAAGATGAGCGAGCGACGGCGAAGGACGCCCAACCCGGGCGGTGACGGGCAGCAGCCCCCGGGAGGCGGCGGCGACCGTCAAGGAGCGCCGGGCCCCGACGAGCTGCGCTCCGACGGGGTCGGCCGCCGGCGCCCGCCGGGCGTTCGGGAGACCGCTCAGCAACCCCGGATGGGTCGGGCGGAGATGCGCAAGGCCGCCCAGAAGAAGGGCAAGGGCGAGAAGGGCAAGGTCGGCCGGGGCGGTGCCGCCGCGGCCTCCGCGGCGGCGGCCGGGCCCGGCAAGAAGCGCTTCATCGACTACCCGCGGTTCGGCAAGACCGGGATCCGGCGCTGGCTGCCGTCCTGGAAGCAGTGGCTGAGCGGCTTCCTGCTGGTCTTCGGCTGCTTCGTCGGCCTGGTGTTCTACCTGTACCAGACCACCAGGGTCCCCGAGCTGAACGAGCTGGTGAACAACCAGAACACCATCTACTACTGGGCCGACGGCAGCGAGATGACCCGCAAGGGCTCGACGAACCGCCAGATCGTCGAGCTCAAGGACATCAGCCCCAACCTGCAGAACGCCGTCATCGCCGCGGAGAACCAGGACTTCCGCACCGACCACGGCATCGACCCCAAGGGCATGCTCCGCGCCGTCTACAACATGGCGAAGGGAGGTGAGACCCAGGGCGCCTCGACGATCACTCAGCAGTACGTGAAGAACGCCTACCTGAGCCAGGAGCAGACGCTCAGCCGCAAGGTGAAGGAGTTCTTCATCACGCTGAAGATCGACCAGAGCAAGGAGAAGGACGAGATCCTCACGGGCTACCTGAACACCAGCTGGTTCGGCCGCGGTGCGAACGGTGCCCAGGCCGCCGCCCAGGCGTACTACGGGGTGGACGCCAAGGACCTCAACGTCTGTCAGAGCGCCATGCTGGCCGGCCTGCTGAAGGGTGCGGCGTACTACGACCCCACCAACCCGGCCAACAAGGAGCGGGCCCAGGGCCGGTGGTCCTGGATCCTCGACAACATGGTCAAGATCAAGGCCATCACCCCGGAGGACCGGGCCAAGTGCGCCGCGTTCCCGGACCCGATCCCGCTGAAGCCCAGCTCCAACATGAACGGTGAGATCAGCTACCTGGTCGACACCGCCAACAAGTACGTGCTGAACAACGACAAGACGATCACCCAGCAGGTGATCGACCGGGGCGGCCTGAAGATCTACACGACCTTCGAGAAGGACAAGGTCGACGCTCTGAAGAAGGCCGTGGACGACGTCAAGGCGGAGAACCTCAACCCGCAGAAGCGTCCGGACAACGACACCAACATCCAGTTCGGCTCCGCCAGCATCCGCCCCGGCGACGGCGCGATCATCGCCCTCTACGGCGGCGACGGCGTGGAGAACGGGCACTTCGACAACAACGCCGACGCCTCCGGCGTCCAGGTCGGCTCGACCTTCAAGCCCTTCGTGCTGGCCACCGCGATGCAGGTCGGCGTGCAGACCGCGAAGGGCGACGACGGCAAGCCGAAGCGGATCAACGCCGACAGCCGCTACCTGGCCGACGACATGTCCGAGATCCGCAAGCCGGACAACTCGCTGGTGATCGGCGACGACGGCAAGCCCTACCGGCAGAAGAACGAGGACTCCAGCAAGCACGGCTTCGTCTCGCTGCGGCAGGCCATGCAGTACTCGTACAACGTGCCCTTCGTCCAGCTCAACCAGGACGTCGGCGGCCAGAACGTGGCCGACATGGCGGTGCAGATGGGCGTCAAGAAGGAGAGCCTCGCCGACCCGAAGACCGCGACCTTCCCGCTCGGCACCTCCACCATCAGCCCGATCCGGATGGCCACCGCCTACGGAACCCTGGCGGCCAGCGGCAAGGAGGCCGAGCCCTACTCGGTCACCAAGGTCGAGCTGAACGGTGTGGAGCGGCCGGGCTTCGGCAAGAAGGACGCCAAGGTCGCGCTGGAGCCGGCCGTCGCCGACAACGTCACCGACGTCCTGGTGAACGTGGTGAAGAACGGCACCGGTTCCAAGGCCAAGGAGCTGGGCCGCCCGGTGGCCGGCAAGACCGGTACCACCGACCAGAACAAGTCGGCCTGGTGGGTGGGTTACACCCCGCAGCTGGTGACCAGCGTCGCGATGTGGCGCGAGGACCCGACCAAGCACGAGCGGCAGTCGCTCAACGGCACCGCCGGCCAGGAGTCCATCCACGGTGGTGCCCTCCCGACCGACGTCTTCACCCGGTACATGAAGGTCGCGCTGGCCAACGAGAAGAAGATGGACTTCCCGAACCCGCAACCGGTCGGCAGCGAGGTCGACTCCTCCGGTGCGCCGTCCACGGCCTCGGCAGTGCCGACGCCGACCATGACCGACACCCCGCCGGCCCCGGTGCAGACCCAGCCGCCGACGCAGCCCAGCCAGCCGCAGCCGCCGCAGCCCACCCAGAACTGCGTGCCGGGCGTGGACTGCCCCGGCGACCAGCCGACCCACAAGCCGACCAAGACGCCCGGTCCGACCAGCACCTGCATCCCGCTGATCAACTGCCCGACGCAGCCGACGCCCACGGACACCACCACGCCGGGCGGCGGTGGCAAGCCGACCAAGCCGACGCCGAGTTCCACCGGCGCCGCGCAGGGCGCCGCGGGGCAGTAGCCCCGGCAGACCCGCGACGGCGGCGGCGGTCCTCCCCGGAGGGCCGCCGCCGCCGTTTTCGTCACGATTCGCGGCCCGGGCCGCCGCGCAGCACCGCAGGCCGTCGCGGGGGCCTCCTCGTTCCGGCGGGGACGGTGCGGCAGGATGTCCGGCATGACGTCGAGCGATCGTGACGAAACCGCCGGCCCGGTCGGGTCCGGCGCCGCCGCAGGGCCCTCCCCGGCAGCCGTCGCCACGGCCGCACCGGCGGCCGACACCGTGGTCGTCCCGGCCGACGAGGACCCGGTGGCGGCGGCCGGCAGCGAGGTGATCGGCGGGCCGCCCGGACGCCGGGCGCTGCTCGGCGTCTCGTGGTGGATCCCGGCGCGCTTCCTGGCGCTCGCGGTGATCGTGGTCTCGGTGCTCGGCATGGTGCAGAAGCTGCCCTGCTACGAGCAGGCCTGGTTCCAGCCGGGCTCGCCGCAGTACATCCACGCCTGCTACAGCGACATCCCGCACCTGTACTCCGGGCGCGGCTTCGCGGCCGGGCTGCACCCGTACGTGGACCGCATCCCGGGCTCCTCGGGGGACCTGCAGTACCTGGAGTACCCGGTGCTGACCGGCCTGTTCATGCAGGTCGCGGCCTGGCTGACGTCCGGCGGCGGGGACCAGCAGAGCCAGGAGCAGTGGTTCTGGGCGATCAACGCCGGGATGCTGATGGCCTGCGCGGTGATCGCCGTCGTGGCGCTCTCGCGCACCCACCGCCGCCGGCCCTGGGACGCCGTGCTGTTCGCGCTCTCGCCCGTCCTGCTGCTCAACGGCACGGTCAACTGGGACCTGCTCGCCGTCGCCCTGGCCGCCGTGGCGATGGCCTGGTGGGCCCGCTCCCGGCCGGGCTGGGCCGGCGTCTTCATCGGCCTGGCCACCGCCGCCAAGCTCTACCCGGTGCTGCTGATCGGCCCGCTGCTGGTGCTCTGCTGGCGGGCCGGCAAGTGGCGCGAGTTCCGGCTGGTGCTGGCCGGCGCGGTGGGCTCCTGGCTGCTGGTCGACCTGCCGGTCATGCTGGCCAACTGGCAGGGCTGGTCGACGTTCTACGTGTTCAGCAAGCACCGCGGCGAGGACTACGGCTCGGTCTGGCTGATCCTGATGCAGACCCGCGGCGTCGGCCTGGCCGACCTCGACGTCTACATCGGCGTGCTGATGGTGCTGGGCTGCGCGGCCATAGCGTGGCTCGGCCTCTCGGCGCCCCGCCGCCCGCGCTTCGCGCAGCTGGCCTTCCTGGTGGTCGCGCTGTTCGTGCTGGTCAACAAGGTGTACTCACCGCAGTACGCGCTCTGGCTGCTGCCGCTGGCGGCGCTGGCCCGGCCGCGCTGGCGGGACATCCTGATCTGGCAGGCCTGTGAGGTGCTCTACACCCTCGGCATCTGGTCCCACCTGGGCTTCGTCACCGGGCCCAAGCAGCACGGGATCGGCGAGGCCTGGTACCACTTCGCGATCGGGCTGCACCTGATCGGCACGCTCTACCTGGTCACCCTCGTCGTCCGCGACGTCCTGCACCCGGACCGCGACCCGGTCCGCTGGGACGGCAGCGACGACCCCTCCGGCGGGGTACTCGACCGCGCCCCGGACGTGTTCGTGCTGGGCACCGCCCGCCGGCTGCGCGAGGAGGAGACCTACGCCGCGTACGCGCCGGCCGGCCCCGAGCAGTGGCTGGGCGAGCCGGAACTGCTGGAGCCGGCCGAGAAGCCGTAACGCGAGCGAGCGCTATTTGAGAGGCGAGCCGAGCGCCATCAAGAGGTGCCTAGCGGTCCACCACGCGGTCGAAGTGCGTGGTGGTGTGGCGGACCTGCAGACCGAGCTCCTCGCCGATCGCGGGGGGCTTGGTCTCGCCGTCCAGGAACAGCAGCGACACCTGCATGTGCGGGGGCTCGGCGAACCAGAGCTGCTTGCCGGACCAGTGGAACGGCGACTTGGTCTTGTTGACGGTCGCCAGGCCGGCCCGGGCGATGCCCTTGGCCCGTGAGGCCATGCTCTGCACGTACTTGGGCGCCTCCAGGCCGATGCCGTGCGCGGTGCCGCCGGCGACCACCAGGATGTGGCCGTCGGTCGGCGCCGGGTGCTGGCGGTAGCCGTAGCGGTCGCCCTTGCGCACCGGGGTGACGTCCAGGACGGTGGCCCGGACCTCCAGCGCGGCGTGGTCGCCCAGCCAGAGCCGGGTGCCGATCCGGGCCCGGAAGACGGTCTCCGGGTAGCGCTGGGCCAGCTGCTCCATGCCGGCCGCGCCGAGGTGGCTGACGAACACGGTGTGCACCGGGATGCCCGCCGCCCGGGCGGTGTCCACCCAGTACGCGACCTCCTCGACCGGGCTGGAGCCGTCCGGCCGGTCCATCGGCAGGTGCAGCGCCAGGCCCTCGAAGCCGACGCCGTCCAGCTCGGCGGCGACGGTCCGCAGGTCGTCGGCGCTCACGCCGTGCCGGCGCATGGTGGTCATGCACTCCAGCACCACCCGGGCGCCGTGCAGCGCCCGCAGCGCGTCCAGGCTCGCCACCGTACGGATCACCCGGGCGTGCGGCAGCGGCAGCACCTCCTCGCCGACCCGGTACGGGGTGAGCACCAGCAGCTCACCGCCGTACCACTCGGCGGCGTCGGCCGCCTCGTACGCGGTACCGACGGCGAGCACCCCGGTGCCCAGCAGAGTCGCCTCCTCGGCCAGCCGGTGGTTGCCCAGGCCGTAGCCGTTCCCCTTGGCGACCGGCACCAGGCCGGGGAACTCGGCGAGGACGGAGCGCTGGTGGGTGCGCCAGCGTTCGGTGTCGAGGTAGAGCGACAGCGTCATCGGGCAGCCTCCTCAGCGGCGGGACATGTAGAGGTCGAGGGCCTTGTGCAGCAGCTTGTTGAGCGGGAAGTCCCACTCGCCGAGGTACTCGGCCGCCTGGCCGCCGGTGCCGACCTTGAACTGGATCAGGCCGAACAGGTGGTCGTTCTCGTCCAGGGTGTCACTGATGCCGCGCAGGTCGTACACCCCGCCGCCGAGGGCGTAGGAGTCGCGCATCATCCGCCACTGGATGGCGTTGGACGGCTTGACCTCGCGCTTGTGGTTGGCCGAGGCGCCGTAGGAATACCAGACGTGCTCGCCGACCACGAGCATCGTGGTCGCGGCCAGCGGCTCGCCCTCGTGGTAGGCGATGTAGAGCCGCATGCGGTTCGGGTCCTCGGCGGTGAGGGCCTTCCACATCCGCTGGAAGTAGGACAGCGGGCGCGGGGTGAACTTGTCGCGCTCGGCGGTGACCAGGTAGAGCTGGTGGAAGATCGGCAGCTCGTCGTAGCCGCCCTGGAACACCTCGACGCCGCTCTTCTCGGCCTTCTTGATGTTGCGGCGCCACAGCTGGTTGAAGTTCTTGTGGATGTCGTCCAGCGAGCGGTTGGCCAGCGGCACCTGGAAGACGTAGCGGGGCTGGACGTCGCCGAAGCCGGCGCCGCCGTCCTCGCCCTGCAGCCAGCCGGCCTTGCGCAGCCGGTCGGCCACCTCGAAGGCGCGCGCCTCGTACCAGTCGGCCTCGACGTCGCGCAGGCGCTTGGCCTGCTTGGCGGCGATGGCCTCCTTGATGGTGGGGGCGTTCCAGCGGCGGATCACCACCGGCGGGCCCATCTTCACCGAGAACGCGCCCTGCGCCTTCAGGTGCGCCAGCATCGGGGAGAGCCAGCGGTCGAGGTCGCGGTCGAACCAGTCGATGACCGGGCCCTCGGGCAGGTAGGCGAGGTAGCGCTTGAGCTTCGGCAGCTGGCGGTAGAGCACCAGGCCGGCGCCGACGAGCTGGTTGGCGTCGTCGAACCAGCCGATCGACTCGGACCGCCACTCGGCCTTGACGTCGCCCCACGACGGCACCTGCATGTGGCTGGCCGAGGCACGGCTCCTGATGAAGGCGAGGTGCTCCTCGCGGGTGATCGTCCTCAGGCGCAGGCTCATTGCTCGGTGCTCCTCGTCGGTCGGGCTGCGGTGGCCCCAGGTTCTCGGGCTTGACCCTATCGTCCGGGGCCCGGGCGCCCACCCTGGCGGGCAGGACGGCGCCCCCGTCGCGTACCTGTCTCCTTGCAGATACGCGACGGGGGCGCCGAGGGTTCCTGGGCGGCCTTCCTGCGGGCTCAGCCCCAGAGGCCGCCGCGGGCGATGCCGAGGTAGAAGCCGATCGCGGAGGCGCCGAGCGTGATCATCAGGACGAAGCGTTCGGCGGTGGTGACCGAGACGAACATGCCCCACAGGCCCGTGACGATGCCGGCCAGGCCGGTCCACGAGGTCAGCAGGTGGAGGTTGTAGAAGAACGAGGTGGTGAAGGCGATCACGCCCAGGACGGCGGTGAGTGCCACCAGGGTGTTCTCGCGGGGGTGCGGGTGGCCGTCGGTGTTCAGCGTGAGCGCGGGCATGCGGTGGACGGACTGGGCCATGAGTCCCACCTCCAGGCGTGGAGACGAACGGGCAGGAATCCCGTTCCGTCCAGATTGCGGCGGTTGGGTCGGTCTCACAACCCCTATGCGTTTTGTTCGGCCGTCCGGGTGCGGGTAGGCTGTGCCGTCTGCACTGGTGTAGTTGTGCCCCCCTGCGCCCTCTTCCGGGTGCCACCCCCTTCCGGGTGGTGCGGGGCCCGACTGTCCGACCCGGCCGCTACGGTGGCCGGAGTCGTCACCGCACCGGTGCCGACGCTACGCACAACCCTCCTGCCACGGAGAGACCGTGGCCGCTGAGTCCAAAGGAGGTGGGTTACCCATGCGTCACTACGAGATCATGGTGATCCTCGACCCGTCGGTCGAGGAGCGCGCTGTCTCCCCCCTGATCGAGAACTTCCTCACTGTCGTCCGCAACGGCGGCGGCAAGGTGGAGAAGGTCGACACCTGGGGTCGTCGCCGTCTGGCTTACGAGATCAACAAGCAGTCCGAGGGCATCTACTCGGTCATCGACCTGAAGGCCACGCCTGAGGTCGTCAAGGAGCTCGACCGCCAGATGGGCCTGAGCGAGTCGGTTCTGCGGACCAAGGTCCTGCGCCCGGACACCCACTGAGCCACCTCTGAGGCCTTCGGGTCTCGGGTAGCTCGCGTCCGCTGTTTCACGTGAAACAGCGGTGAACGGACATCTTCCCGAGAGGTCATCACCACCATGGCAGGCGAGACCGTCATCACCCTCGTCGGCAATCTCGTCGACGACCCCGAGCTGCGCTTCACCCCGTCGGGTGCGGCGGTCGCGAAGTTCCGTATCGCGTCCACCCCCCGCACCTTCGACCGTCAGACGAACGAGTGGAAGGACGGCGAGAGCCTCTTCCTCACGTGCAACGTCTGGCGGCAGCCGGCGGAGAACGTGGCCGAGTCGCTGCAGCGCGGCATGCGCGTCATCGTGCAGGGCCGACTGCGCCAGCGGTCTTACGAGACCAAGGAAGGCGAGAAGCGGACGGTCTTCGAGGTCGAGGTCGACGAGGTCGGTCCGAGCCTGCGCTCGGCGACCGCCAAGGTCACCCGGGCCAACCGGTCCGGCGGCCAGGGCGGCCCCGGTGGCGGCTTCGGCGGCCAGCCGGGTGGCGGCCAGGGCGGTTGGGGCGGCGGTGGCGGCCAGCAGGGCGGCAACTGGGGTGGAAACTCCGGTGGCCAGTCCGGCCCCTCCGACGACCCGTGGGCGTCCAGCGCCCCGTCCGGCGGCAACCAGGGTGGTGGCGGCTGGGGTGCCGCGCCGTCCGGTGGCGGCGGCTACTCGGAAGAACCCCCGTTCTAAAGAGCTGACAGATTTCGTGCGGCCCGGCCGTCGGCGTCCTCGGACGCCCGCCGGGCCGTGAACCCCAAATGGAGCACACAATGGCGAAGCCGCCTGCTCGCAAGCCGAAGAAGAAGGTTTGCGTCTTCTGCAAGGACAAGGTCAACTACGTTGACTACAAGGACACGAACCTGCTGCGGAAGTACATCTCCGACCGTGGCAAGATCCGTGCCCGCCGGGTCACCGGCAACTGCACCCAGCACCAGCGTGACGTCGCCACGGCCGTGAAGAACAGCCGTGAGATGGCGCTGCTGCCCTACACCAGCACCGCGCGCTAAGAGAGGGTGACCAAGTAATGAAGATCATCCTCACGCACGAGGTGCCGGGTCTCGGCTCCGCCGGCGAGGTCGTCGAGGTCAAGGACGGCTACGCCCGCAACTACCTGGTTCCGCGTGGCTACGCCATCCGCTGGACCAAGGGTGGTCAGAAGGACGTCGACGCCATCCGTCGCGCCCGCAAGATCCACGAGATCCAGACCCTTGAGGCCGCCAACGAGGTCAAGGGCAAGCTGGAGGGCGTCCAGGTCAAGCTGGCCGTTCGCTCGGGTGAGGCCGGCCGTCTGTTCGGCTCGGTGACCCAGTCCGACGTCGTCGAGGCCATCAAGGCCGCCGGCGGCCCGTCGGTCGACAAGCGCGCCGTCGCGATCGCCTCGCCGATCAAGACCGTGGGCACCCACAAGGTCTCGGTCAAGCTGCACTCCGACGTCCAGGCCAACCTGGACATCGCGGTCGTCGCTGCCTGAGTTCCGTAGCAGTGGCCTGAGGGCCGGACTCCTCCGGGAGTCCGGCCCTCGGTCGTTCCCGGGACGCGCGGGGCCCGGGGCGCGCGGGGAGCCCGTGCTAGCCGCGGACGGCTCCGGTGACCAGCCACCTGCCGCCGCGGGCGCGCCGCACCAGGAAGGCGGCGCGGACCAGCATGAACAGGTTCATCGCCCACCAGAGCCCGGCCAGCCCGGCGCCGGTGGCCGGCACCGCGAGGGCCGCCGGGGCGAACACCGCCAGGGTCGCGAGCGCCGCCCAGGCCAGGTACGGGCCGTCCCCGGCGCCCATCAGCACCCCGTCCAGCACGAAGACCAGGCCGGCGACCGGCTGGCTGAGCGCGAGCAGCAGCAGCGCGGTGGCCAGCTGTGACCGCACGGCCGGATCGGGCGTGAACAGCGGGACGTACAGCGGGCGGGCGACCACCACCAGCAGGCCGAGCACCACCCCGGAGCCGATGCCCCACTCGACCATCCGCCGGGTGGCGGCCCTGGCGCCCGGGACGTCCGAGGCGCCCAGGTAACGGCCGATGATGGCCTGACCGGCGATCGCGATGGCGTCCAGCGCGAAGGCCAGGAAGCTGAACAGCGTCATGGTGATCTGATGCGCGGCCACCTGGTCGTCGCCCAGCCGGGCGGCCACCGCGGTGGCGATCATCAGCACCGCGCGCAGGCTGATCGTCCGGACCAGCAGCGGGCCGCCGGCCCTGGCGCTCGCCCGGATGCCCGTCGCGTCCGGCCGCAGCGAGGCCCGCTCCCGGCGGGCGCCGCGGACCACCACGACCAGGTAGACGGCGGCCATCCCGGTCTGCGTGATGACGGTGCCCCAGGCCGAGCCGGCCACCCCGAGCCCGGCGCCGTACACCAGTCCGGCGTTCAGGCCGATGTTGGCGGCGAAGCCCGCGACGGCCACCAGCAGCGGTGTCCGGGTGTCCTGGAGCCCGCGCAGCACGCCGGTGGCGGCCAGCACCATGAGCATCGCCGGGATCCCCAGGGAGCTGATCCGCAGGTACGTCACGGCGTAGGGCGCCGCGGTCGGCGAGGCGCCCAGCACGTCGGCCACCCAGGGGGCCGTCAGCAGGGTCAGCAGCACCACCGGGACGGCCAGGCCGAACGCGAGCCAGATGCCGTCGATGCCCTGCTGCACGGCGCCCCGGCGGTCCCCGGCGCCGATCCGGCGGGCGACCGCCGCGGTGGTGGCGTAGGCGAGGAAGACGAACACCCCGGTCGCGGTGGTGAGCGCGGCGGAGGCGACGCCGACCCCGGCCAGCTGCGGGGTGCCCAGGTGGCCGACGATCGCCGAGTCGGCCATCAGGAAGAGCGGCTCGGCGACCAGCGCGCCGAAGGCCGGGACGGCCAGGGCGAGGATCTCCCGGTCGTGCCGGCGTCTCGCGGGGACGGGGGTTGGGGGCGAGGCGGTCATGGGCTCCAGGCTACTCATCCACAGGTAATGGACGCCAGTAGGTTGTGCCCATTACTCGAAATCTTGAGCGGCGTCGTTCGTCCGCTCTGCGCCCACAGCCGTTCGGAGGTGTGTGAAGTTTTTCTCATGCACAGGCCCGAGAAGAGGTAATCCCAGGTCAGCAGGTTGACGGTGGAGCGATCGTCGGGTTATCCACAGGGACGTCCACAGGGGCGTCCACAGCTTTGGTGCAGTTCTCCACAGGACGGGGCCGTTCATCCACACCCCCTGTGGATAACCGCCTTGGCGCAAGGGTGCCCGGCGCCTTAGCGTGGGCTCTCCGCCCGACACTCCCACCGCCCCCGGCGTCCGATTTGTCGGAGCCGTGGCGTACAAAGAGGATCGGATCCGCTCCACCCAGCCACCGGCAAGGCCCGCTCCAACTCGCACCACTCGCTGATCGGGGAACACGCGTGACCGGCCCCCAGTACGACGACCACGACGCCCCGCCGCCGGAGGAGGACTGGCAGACCGCCGAGGACCCCTTCCCGGCCGGCGCCTTCGACGACGCGCCCTTCCCGGACGGCCCCGGTGACCGCCTCCCGGTCTCGCGCGGCCGCAGCGGTCAGGGCGGCGGTCAGGGCGGTGGCCGCGACGGCTTCCAGAAGGGCGGCTTCCAGGGCGGCAAGGGCGGCCGGAACGGCTCCTCGCGCGAGGGCGGCCAGCGGGACGGCGGCTGGCAGCGCCGCGGCGAGGGCGACGGCGAGGGCGGCGCGGACGGCTTCGAGCGCGTCCCCCCGCAGGACCTCGCCGCCGAGCAGTCCGTCCTCGGCGGCATGCTGCTCTCCAAGGACGCCATCGCCGACGTGGTCGAGGTGCTCAAGCCCGCCGACTACTACCGGCCCGCGCACGAGCTGATCCACGGCGCGATCCTCGACCTCTACGCCCGCGGCGAGCCGGCCGACCCGATCACCGTGGCCGGCGAGCTGACCAAGCGCGGCGAGCTGCAGCGGGTCGGCGGCGCCCCGTACCTGCACACCCTGGTCAACTCCGTCCCGACGGCGGCCAACGCCGAGTACTACGCCCAGATCGTCCACGAGCGCGCGGTGCTGCGCCGACTGGTCGAGGCCGGCACCCGGATCGCGGGCATGGGCTACGCGGCCGAGGGCGACGTGGACGAGATCGTCAACGCCGCCCAGGCGGAGATCTACGCCGTCACCGAGCAGCGCACCAACGAGGACTACGCCCCGCTCGCCGACATCATGGAGGGCGCCCTCGACGAGATCGAGTCGATCGGCTCCCGCAACGGCCAGATGTCCGGCGTGCCGACCGGCTTCGCCGACTTCGACGCGCTCACCAACGGGCTGCACCCCGGTCAGATGATCGTCATCGCGGCCCGCCCCGCCATGGGTAAGTCCACGCTCGCGCTGGACTTCGCCCGGGCCTGCTCGATCCACCACAAGCTGCCGAGCGTGATCTTCTCGCTCGAAATGGGGCGCAACGAGATCGCCATGCGCCTGCTGTCCGCCGAGGCCCGGGTGGCGCTGCACCACATGCGCTCCGGCAGCATGACGGACGACGACTGGACCCGGGTCGCCCGCCGGATGCCGGACGTCAGCGAGGCACCGCTGTTCATCGACGACTCGCCCAACCTGTCGATGATGGAGATCCGCGCCAAGTGCCGCAGGCTCAAGCAGCGCAACGACATCAAGCTGGTCGTCATCGACTACCTCCAGCTGATGCAGTCCGGCGGCTCCCGCCGGGCCGAGAACCGCCAGCAGGAGGTCTCGGACATGTCCCGAAACCTCAAGCTGCTGGCCAAGGAGCTGGAAGTCCCCGTCATCGCGCTCTCCCAGCTGAACCGTGGCCCCGAGCAGCGCACCGACAAGCGGCCGATGGTCTCGGACCTGCGAGAGTCCGGCTCGATCGAGCAGGACGCCGACATGGTCATCCTGCTGCACCGCGAGGACGCCTACGAGAAGGAGTCCCCGCGCGCGGGCGAGGCCGACCTGATCGTCGCCAAGCACCGTAACGGCCCGACCGCGACCATCACGGTGGCCTTCCAGGGCCACTACTCGCGCTTCGTCGACATGACCCGGGACTGAGCCCGGGCCACTGTAGGGTCTCAGCTTTCGTGGCACAGTCTCAGCTTCGATGGCACAGGGGTGGCATTTATGCCACCCCTGTGAGACTCACAGGTCGGGGCGTTCGCTCTTTCGGGTGAAGGCTTTCAGTGGGCTTTACCCCGGTTTGTGGACACTTCTGAGAAGCGGATCTTGGGGTCCGTGGAGAGGATGTCCTCATGGGTACTGCGAGGTACTCGGGGGAGTTCA
>NZ_JNWQ01000050.1 GCF_000716875.1 Streptomyces novaecaesareae
GCCCCCACCCCCGAGCCCCCTACCGCGTCGCCCGGCGGCTGAGCGCGGCGAAGCCCGCGGCGGCGGCCCCCGCGACGGCGTCGACCGCCAGGGTGGTCAGCAGCGCGTGCCCCGATTCGGCGGCCGGCGCCGGCAGGTCGACCTGCCCGAGGAAGACCGAGCCGAGCACCGCGACCCCGATCACCTGCCCGAGCTGGATGACCGTCACCATCACCCCGCTGGCGTCGGCCGCGTCCTCGGGCGCCACCCCCGCGAGGGCCCGGGCGAACAGCGGTGCGTACGCGCAGCCGGCGACCAGGCCGAGCAGGGCCATCTCCACCAGCGGCCCCGCGTCGATCTCGGCGCCGCCGCCGAGCAGGATCCCGAGCAGCAGGTAGCCGCCGCCGAGCAGGACCGCGGCGAGCGCCGGCAGGGCCCCGTGCAGCCGTCCGGGCAGCCGGTGCCAGTGCATGCTGGACAGGCCGAAGCCGATCGCGACGGGCGCCGAGCAGAGCCCGGCCCTGAGCGCGCTGTGGCCGAGCGCGGCCTGCTGGTGCAGGGCGAAGGAGAACATGAAGCCCGCGAAGGCCGCCATGATCGAGAACAGTCCGGCGGCCGCCGGCCGCAGCCCGGGGGTGCGCAGCACCCGGCCGGAGATCAGCGGCTGCCCGCCGCGGCGGGCGATCCGGCGCTCGACCAGCACGAACAGGCCGAACAGCAGCGCGCTGCCCGCGATCATCGCCCAGCCCCAGGCGGGCCAGCCGAGTTCGTGGCCGAGGACGAGCGGCACCACCAGCAGGCCGAGTGCCGCGCCCAGGACCACCAGGCCGGGGATGTCGAAGCCGCGCGAGGCGTCGCCGGGCAGCCGGGGCAGCAGGCGGGCGCCGGCCGCCAGCAGCAGCACCCCGATCGGCACGTTGACCAGGAACACGGGCCGCCAGCCGCTGCCGAGGAGGTCGGCGCTGACCAGCACGCCGCCGAGGACCTGGCCGAGCGCCATGCCCCCGGCCAGCACCGCCGAGTAGAGGCCGAGTGCCCGGGTGCGGGCGGCGCCGGTGAAGGTGCGCTGCAGCAGGCTCATCACCTGGGGCACCATCAGCGCCGAGCCGGCGCCCTGGAGCAGCCGGAAGGCGATCAGCCAGCCGGTGGACGGGGCGAGGCCGCAGGCGAGCGAGGTGGCGGTGAAGGCGGCGAGGCCGAGCTGGAAGAGCCGGCTGTAGCCGTACCGGGCGCCGAGGCGGGCGCCGGTGATGAGCAGGACGGCGTAGGTGATGGTGTAGCCGGCGATGACCAGTTGCAGGGCGGCCCCGGAGGCGCCCAGGTCGGTGCGGATGGTGGGGACCGCGACGTTGACGATGGAGACGTCGAGCACGGCCATGAACTGCCCGCACAGGACGAGCGCGAGGAGCAGCCCGGGCCGTACGGCCGGGGGCCCGGTGGTGCCTGCGGCCGCGCCGGGCCGGATCTGAAGGTCCGTCATGGGTACCAGCCTGGGGCCGTGCCGGTACTGGTGGTTAGAGCCTGCTGATCCTGGTACTGGCAGCACCTGTATCGCCCGGCGGGCCTGCGGCACGATGGTGGGCATGACCGTCCTGGAGGAACTTCCGGCCGCCGCGGGCGGGCGCGACCGCCGCCGCACCGAGCTGGCCCGCTTCCTGAAGGCCTGCCGGGCGCGGGTGACTCCGGAGGAGGTCGGGCTGGTGCCGGGGCTGCGGCGCCGTACGCCGGGGCTGCGGCGTGAGGAGGTCGCGCAGCTCGCCGGGGTCGGGGTGACCTGGTACACGTGGCTGGAGCAGGGGCGCCCCATCAACGCGAGCGAGCAGGTGCTGCTGGCGGTGGCGCGGGCGTTGCGGTTGGACGGCACGGAGCGCGAGCACCTGTTCCGGCTGGCCGGGATTTCTCGTTCGCGGTACGCGCAGCCGGCGCCGCCGGAGCTGAGCCCGTCGATCCAGGTGATCCTGGACTCGCTGGCCCCGCTGCCGGCGGCGGTCTCCAACACCCGTTTCGACGTGCTGAGCTTCAACGGGCCGTACCGTTCGCTGTTCGGCACCGAGCGGATGCGCCCGTCGCACGGGGCGTTCTTCAACAGCCTGTGGTGCATGTTGGTGGCCCCGCCGTGCTGCAACCCGTGCGAGAACCGGGACGAGGCCCTGCCGCGGATGGTGGCGGTGCTGCGCTCGGCCTACGGCAAGCACGTGGGCGAGCCGGTCTGGGAGGAGCACGTGCAGCGGCTGTCGGCGCGCAGCGAGCTGTTCCGGGAGCTGTGGGCCCGCCAGGAGGTCGCGCCGCCGGAGACCTGGCCGCGGATCTTCCGCCACCCGGAGATCGGGGTGCTGCGGCTGAACGCCACCTATCTGACGATGCCGGGTGTGCAGGAGTGCTACATCGTGGTCTACGTGCCGAGGAGTCCGGAGGACCGGGAGCGGGTCGAGCGGCTCGGGTCCCTGGCGCCGGGCGGTTGGACGCACACCTGCGAGCAGTGAGGACCACCAGCGCGGGCAGGGAGCACCACGAGCGCGAACAGTGGGCGCCACGAGCGAGTGCCTCGGGCCCGAAATGCCGGAAGGCCGCCACCCGATGGGTGACGGCCTCCTGAACTGCTGTGGAGCTATGGGGAATTGAACCCCAGACCTCTTGCATGCCATGCAAGCGCTCTACCAACTGAGCTATAGCCCCGCGACACGGGCGACCCTGGCTGACCACGACCGCCGATGCGGAGTGGAGCTATGGGGAATTGAACCCCAGACCTCTTGCATGCCATGCAAGCGCTCTACCAACTGAGCTATAGCCCCGCACTCACCGGATCTCCCGCTTCCCTTCCGGGCCGCGTTCCTTCCCTGCGAACGAGGAAGACTCTAGCTGGTCAGGCCCGGAACTGCGAAATCCGCCCCCTCCGGGCCCCGCAGCGCCCCCCTCCGGGGCCCTGCGGTGTCCCGCTGCGAGGCCCCCCGAGTGCCACCCCCGGCCGAAGCCGTCAGGTGTCCTCAGCGGTCAGGTGTCGTCGCCGATGACCGGCTGCGGGAGCGTGCCCGCGTTGTGCTCCAGCAGGCGCCAGCCACGCGCGCCCTGGCCGAGCACGGACCAGCAGCAGTTGGACAGGCCGCCGAAGCACTCCCACTGGGCGGGCTCCAGGTCCAGCAGCCGTCCGAGCATGGTGCGGATCGTCCCGCCGTGGCTGACCACGACCACGGTGCCGTCCTCCGGCAGCTTGGCCACGGCCTCCAGCACCACCGGCACCGAGCGGTCGGCGACCTCGGTGGCCAGTTCCCCGCTGCCGCCGCGGCGCACCGGCTCGCCGGCCGCCCAGGCCGCGTACTCCTCCGGGTAGCGCTCGCGGATCTCGGCGTTGGTCAGGCCCTGCCAGGAGCCCGCGTAGGTCTCCCGCAGGCCCTCGTGGTGCGTCACGTCGAGCCCGGTGACCAGGGCCAGCTCCTCGGCGGTACGGCGGGCGCGTTCGAGGTCCGAGGAGATCAGCAGGTCGGGGCGGAGCCCGGAGAGCAGCCGGGCCGCCCGCTGGGCCTGCTGGACGCCCTGCCCGGTCAGCTCGATGTCCGTGGTGCCCTGGAACCGAGATTCGAGGTTCCAGGACGTCTGGCCGTGCCGCCAGAAGACGATGCGCGGGCCTCGCGCGCCGCGGCTCAGTGCAGGTCCTCGGGCTTGCCGAAGTCGTCGGCGGGGGCGACGACGTTGCCGGCCTCGTCGGTGTGGGCGTCGGGGCGGTTGCGCGAGGCCAGGGCGTCCTCGGGAATGGGCAGCTCGGGGCAGTCCTTCCAGAGCCGGTCCAGGGAGTAGAAGGAGCGCTCCTCGGAGTGCTGGACGTGCACGACGATGTCGAGGTAGTCGAGCAGGATCCAGCGGCCCTCGCGCTCGCCCTCGCGGCGCACCGGCTTGATGTCCAGCTGCTCGCGCAGCTGGTCCTCGATCTCCTCGGCGATCGCGCGGACCTGGCGGTCGTTGTTCGCGGAGGCGATCAGGAAGGCGTCGGTGATCGACAGGACCTCGCTGACGTCGAAGGCGATGATGTTGTGCGCCAGCTTGTCGGCCGCCGCCTGGGCGGCGACGGTGATGAGCTGCTGGCTGTGGTCGGTGACGGTCACGGTGTTCTTCCGGCTCGGCGGCGTGGGGCGGCGCCCCGGCTCGGGGCCGGGGTCGCCTTCCAGGATCTCACGCCGTCCGGGCGGGCCCGGAACCGTTTTCGGGCTACTGGCTCTTCGGCGGCTGGTAGTCCTTGCCGAGCACGACCAGCAGGTCCGCGTTCTGGGTGTCGCCGGTCACCTTCTTCACCGCCGTGTCCGGCAGGCCGAGGCTGGTCGCCAGCGACTTGGCCGCGCCCTGGCGGGCGTCGTCGGTGTAGCGGATCTCACTGCTGGCCTGCGCCGCGCTCTTGGCTCCGCCCGGGATGAAGGTCAGGCCGGAGTTGACGATCTGGACCTGCGCGGCGGGGGCCGCCGCGTCGTTGCCGCTGGCGTCCTGGAGCGCGACCCGGGCCGGGGCGTCGCCGGCGGTCGCGGACTTCACGGTGCCGCCCAGCACGTCCTTGACCTGCTTGCCCGCGGTCGCCTCGTCCAGGCTGCCGTCCGGCTTGACGGTCAGCGCGGTGGTGCCGAAGTGGCCGTCCTTCGCCTGCTGGGCGAGCTGGACGAGCACCCCGGCGAGGGCGTCCTCGGGCAGTGAGGGGTCGAGCACCGCGTTCATCCGGTGCACGTCGTCCTTGGCGTCCTTGAACTCGGTCGGCATGGTGCGCACGACCGCTTCCATGACCTGCCCGAACCGGGCCAGCTGGGCGTCCCGGTTCTCGCCGGCGTTCTGCAGCGTGGCGTAGGCGACCGCGGCCTTCCCGCTGAGCATGGTGTTCTTCCCGGCCGCGGAGAGCAGTTTGCCGTCCGGCTTGCCGCCCTCGTGGGTCTCGGCGTTGGTGTCCACCCGGACGCCGCCGAGCTGGGAGACGAGCAGTTCCAGGTACGGGGTGTCCAGCCGCCAGGTGCCGGCCACCGGGGCGCCGAGCACGGTGGACAGGCCGTCGCGGGTCGCCGAGGCGCCGATGGTGTCCATGGCCTGGCCGACGGTGGTGACCGGCGGGTCGGCGGGGCCGGGCAGCCGCAGGTTGTCGGGCAGGAGCAGCACGGTGCCCTTCTTCCCGGAGGCGTCGTCGACGAGCAGCGCGCTGGACACCTTGCCCTGCAGGTCGCGCAGGTGGACGACGTTGACCTGGCGCCCGCCGGCCGCGGCGGCCGCGGTCGGCTTGTCGCCGGTGAACCACAGGTAGCCGCCGACGCCGCCCGCCGCGAGCGCCACCACCACGCCGAGGCCGATCAGCCGGTTGCGCAGCTTGCGGCGGCGCTCGGCGCGCACCTCGCTGCGGGACTCGGCGAACTTCAGCCAGTCGATGACGTCCTCGGTCTCCTCCGCCTCCTCCTCGGCGAAGGCGAACTCGCCCGTGGTGTAGCCGTCCCTGGGCGCCTTGCTCCCGGCCTTGCCGGAGCGCGCCCCGGCGACCTGCTCGGACGGCGCCTCGGGCTTGGCCGGCGCCGCCTCCGCGGCGGGCCGGGGCACCCGCGGGCGCGGCGGCACGACGGCCGGGGCGGGGGCTGCGGGGGCGGGCTCCGGGACGGGCGGGGCGGCGGGCGCCGGCTCGGCGACGACGGGCGCCGCCTGGTAGGGCTGCTGCTGGTAGCCGTCGTAGCCGTACGACTGCTCCTGGTAGCCGTAGCCGCCCTGCTGCTGGTAGGCCTGCACGGGCTGCCCGTACTGGTCGTACTCGCCGTACTGCTGCTGCTCCTGCGGGTACTGCCCCGGCTGCTGGTACCCCTGGTAGGGCTGCTGCTGGTACGGCTGCTGCTCCTGGTAGCCCCCGTAGGTGTCCTGGCCGTACACCGGCTGCCCGTACTGGTCGTACTGCTCCTGCCGGTCGTACTGCTCCTGCTGCTGGTACTGCTCGTACGGCTGCCCTGGCTGCTGCCGGTAGCCCTGGTACGGCTGCTGGTACTGCCCGGTGGACCAGTCCTCCGGCTGCTGCTGACCGCCGCTGCGCTCGCTCACGCGCCCTCCCGCTCCCGGTTCAGGTCCCGCGCGGCGCGTACAGCGCCCGCTTGTCGATGTAGCGGACCACGCCGTCCGGGACGAGGTACCAGACCGGTTCGCCCTTGGCGACGCGGTTGCGGCAGTCCGTGGAGGAGATGGCCAGGGCCGGGACCTCCACCAGGGAGACCCCGCCCGCCGGGAGCCCGGCGTCCGAGAGGGTGTGCCCCGGTCGGGTGCATCCGATGAAGTGGGCCAGCGAGAAGAGTTCGTCGGAGTCGCGCCAGGACAGGATCTGGGCGAGCGCGTCGGCGCCGGTGATGAAGAAGAGGTCGGCGTCCGGGTGCAGGGCGTGCAGGTCGCGCAGGGTGTCGACGGTGTAGGTCGGGCCCTTGCGGTCGATGTCGATCCGGCTGACCGAGAACTGCGGGTTCTCGGCGGTGGCGATGACCGTCATCAGGTAGCGGTCCTCGGCCGGGGTGACGTGGCGGTCGCTCTTCTGCCACGGCTGTCCGGTCGGGACGAAGATCACCTCGTCCAGGTGGAACGCGCTCGCCACCTCACTGGCGGCGACCAGGTGGCCGTGGTGGATCGGGTCGAAGGTGCCGCCCATCACGCCGAGGCGCTTCTTCACCGGTTCCGGTCCGCCGGAATTCCCGGCCTGCTCTCCCATGCCGCCACACCTTACGCGACGCCCGTTACGGTGCGGGAACGCCCGGGTGGGGGTTGTCCGCAGATGCGTGAGGGAGCGGCCGGCCGGTGGCCGGGCGCTCCCCGAGCGGTCCGCGGAGCGGGCTCAGCGGTCCCGGTTGAAGCGGGTGGTGACGAAGAGCAGGAGCAGCAGGATCACCAGGGCGGCGCCACCCGTCAGGAGCGGGTTCAGGCTGTCGTGGTTGCCCCCCTCGCCCTCGGCGAGCAGGTTCAGAACGGGGAGTGCGGCGGCAGTGCTCATGGTCGGCGGGACCTTCTCGGCTCGGTGAACGGACCTGGGGGTTGTTCCGGGCCGGTGAGGGCCCACCCGTCATCGTACGGGGGGTTACGCGGCAACCGCTCGGCGGCCCACCGCCGCTGACCGGGCGTGAGCCCGGGCCGACGAGGGCCTGGGGAAACGCGCCCGCGGGCCGTCCTCCCGGCGCCGACCGGGGCCGGGTCGCGGGTCCCCTCCCACCCGGTCCGGGCCGCGTCCTAGTTGCCGCGGAAGGCGCGGGCCATGATCCAGACCAGCAGGCCGACGCCCACGAAGGACGCGACCACGATGATCCGCAGGAACAGGCCCGGGCCGGCCTCGTCGGAAATGGGCGCGGCCAGGCTGACAAGCGTGTCGGTGGACATTGCGGGGCTCCTCGAACTGCTCGGTACCGCGGCCGGATCCGGTCTCGGTCGTCCAGGTCATTCAGGGTAGACCGGCCTCACACCGGCGGCGGCCACCGGGGCTGTCACTCGCCCGCTCGCCTCCGGGGCGCTCAGACCCGGCGCGGCCGGGGCCGTGCGTACGCTGGGCCCGGGGACGAGTGCGCAACCGCGGACGTTGCACTGACAGTCGTTGCAGGCGAAGAGGATCGGGGGGCCGGCCAGCGGGCCGCGACCGCCGTCGAGCAGGAGGTACCCAGACCATGACCGACCCGACCGCGAAGACCCCGAGCCGCCGCCGCGAGCGCTTCCCCGGCATCTCCACCCGGGCCTGGGAGCACCCGGCGGACCGTTCGGCGCTGGTCGCCCTGCGGAAGCTGACCGGCTTCGACGACGTCCTGAAGAAGCTCGCCGGGCTGGTCTCCGAGCGCGCGATCCGGCTGATGTTCCTGGCCACGGCCGTGAAGACCTCCGAGCGCCAGTTCCCCGAGCTGTACGACATGGTGCGCGACGCCGCGTACGCGCTCGACCTGGAGCAGGTCCCGGACCTGTACGTCACCCAGGACCCGACGGTCAACGCGTTCACCATCGGCATCGACACCCCGATCATCGTGGTCACCAGCGGCCTGGTCGAGCTGCTCGACGAGGAGGAGCTGCGCTCGGTCGTCGGCCACGAGGTGGGCCACGCGATGTCCGGCCACGCGGTCTACCGGACGATGCTGATGATCCTCACCAACATCGCCACCCGGATCGCCTGGGTGCCGCTCGGCAACCTGGCGATCACGGCCATCATCACCGCGCTCAAGGAGTGGTTCCGCAAGGCGGAGCTGTCCAGCGACCGGGCCGGCCTGCTCGCCGGGCAGGACCTGCAGGCGTCCATGCGGGCCCTGATGAAGCTGGCCGGCGGGCACAACCTGGCCGAGATGAACGTGGACGCCTTCCTGGAGCAGGCCGAGGAGTACGAGAAGGCCGGCGACCTGCGCGACGGTGTGCTCAAGCTGTTGCAGGTGCTGCCGCAGACCCACCCCTTCGCGGTGGTCCGGGTCGCCCAGCTGAAGAAGTGGGCGGAGAGCGACGAGTACCGCTCGATCCTGGCCGGCGCCTACCCGCGCCGTGAGGACGACCGGGACGCCTCGGTCGGCGAGCAGTGGAAGGCCGCCGCCGACCACTACACGACCTCGGTGAAGGAGAGCAAGGACCCGCTGATGGGCCTGCTGCGGGACGTCGCCGGCGGCGCCGCGACCGTCGGCGGCAAGCTCCGCGACACCTTCACCGGCGCCGGCCGCGGCGGCTCGAACGACCGCGACGACAGCTGAGACCGCGCGCCCGGGCACTGCGCCCCGGCGCAGCACGACGGCCGGTGACCCACCCGGGTCACCGGCCGTCCGCACGTACGACCGTCCGTGCCCGCCCGCCCCTCAGCTCCCGGCCAGCACCCCGCACACCTGCCAGGCCGGCCGGGCGTGGTTGCCGGGGTCGACCGCGGTCGGCGGCGCGACGGCCGTGCCCTGCGCGCCGGCCAGCACCGGCTGCAGGAAGCCCGCCATCGAGGTGCCGCACGGCGCCGGCCCGGCCTCCAGCACCGAGTCCACCAGCCGCAGCTGCGCCGAGGCGAGGTCGACCCGGTCGAACTGGAAGGTCAGCTGCCGCCGCACGGTCTCCAGGGTGACGGGCGCTCCGGCCGGGGCGCCGGCCGGCTTGAGCGCGTAGACGAAGGTGTGGTCGGTGGTGATCTGCAGCGTCCCGCTGTCCGCCTCGTCGATCCGCATCGCGCCCGCCACCTTCACGGTGTTCGAGGCCAGCGCGACCTGCGCCGGGTCGAAGCGGACCACCCAGCCGGTCACCGCGTGGTGCCGGTCGTCCACCGGCTGGGCCACGCTCGCGTCGAACGCCGCCTGCTCACCGGGCGTGACGAAGGACCGCACGTCCGCGGTGGCTCCCTGGACCAAAACGGCCGGGGACAGCGAGGAGGCGACCAGGTAGCGCTGGACGGTGTCGAGCGCCTTGGTCACCTCGACCCGGCTGAAGTGCTCGGTGGCGGCCCCGGTCGGGGTGTTCAGCCCGAGCGTGCCGTCCCCGTACCCGGTGGGCAGCACGGCGAACGGGTTCGCCGGGTCGGCGACCGGGTGGACGGTCGAAGCCGGGCTCAACGCGACCAGGCTGACGGTCAGTTGACTGCCCTCGGGCCGGGCCGGGACACCCCTGGGCGAGCTGACCCCGAAGTACACGGCGGCGCCGAAGGCGAGCAGGATGAGCAGCAGCAGGGCGAGCGCCTGGCGCGGGACGGAGCCCAGCGGGCCGAGCCGCACCCGCTGCCGGGTGGCCTTGCCGAAGGAGCCGGCCAGCCGCTCCCGGGCGGACAGCTCCTGGATCCGGGCAGCCTGGACGAACGATTCGTCGAACACGACGGACCGGAATTCGTCCTCGTTGCCGGAACCGTCCTCGGGCGTACCCTCAGGAGGCTCTCGCGGGTCACCCACACCACCAGGGTAGGCGGACACCCGCGCCGCCACGAGGGTCCCGGCGCAGATTCCCGGGGACGCTCCGTGACCACCTGCGCCGGGCGCACACCCGCGCGGCCTTCCCGCCGTGACCCGCGGACGAAAGCCCGCGGACGGAGGCCCGATTACGGGAACCCGAGGACGGGCCTCAGCCCGTGGGGGCGGTGACCACCAGCGAGGGCTCGGCCGGCGCCGGGCGCGGGTCCACCCCGGCGCTGCTGCTGCCGGACTCCGGCCTGCGGGGCGTGCCCGCGGAGCCGCCCACGCCCTGGTAGACCGCCGCGACCGCGACCGCCACCAGGCTCACGCCCATGATCACGGCGAGCACCCAGGCCACCGGCCGGTGCCAGCGCTGCTGGGCCACGTACCGGCCGCGGGCGCCCACCGGGTCGTAGCCGCGCCGCCACGGCCGCCGGCCCTGGCGGCCGCCCGAGCGGCCCGGGCCCGACCAGGGGTCGGGGTAGAGGTGGTCCGCGTCGAGTCCGCTCGGGTACGGGCGCAGCTCCAGTGGGAGCCCGTCCCCGGCCGAGACCTCATAGCCCCAGCCCGGGCCCGCGGTGTCCGGCTCGAACCTGGCCTCGGCGGCGGCGAGTTGCCGCTCCTTGGCGGTCGGCTCGTGCACGGCGGCGGACCGGACGAAGGCCTCATCGAAGACCACGGTGGCGAACTCGTCGTCCGCACCACCGTGGTCGGCGCCGTCGGGGTACGGCAAGCCCCCCACATCCTCAGCCACGGATTCAGCGTATTACCGGCCGGGCGATTTGTCTGTGGCTCACGGCAGTTGGTCCGTCACCCGTGTGACACTCGGCTCCCGCGCCCCGCTCAGCGGACGTCCGGGGCCCCGCCGACGGTCTGCGTCGCCTCGCCGCGGACGTGGCCGTCACCAGTGACGATGTACTTGGTGCTGGTCAGCTCGGGCAGGCCCATCGGGCCGCGGGCGTGCAGCTTCTGGGTGGAGATGCCGATCTCCGCGCCGAAGCCGAACTCACTGCCGTCGGTGAAGCGGGTGGAGGCGTTGACGGCCACCGTGGTCGAGTCGACCAGCTGGGTGAAGCGCCGGGCGGCGGCCTGCGAGGTGGTGACGATCGCCTCGGTGTGGCCGGAGGACCAGCGGCGGATGTGCTCGACGGCGGCCTCCAGCGAGGGCACCACGGCCGCGGCCAGGTCCAGCGAGAGGTACTCGGCGCCCCAGTCCTCGTCGGTCGCGGGCACCACGGTGGCCGGGCCGCCCTCGGCGGCCTTGAGCACGGCCTCGTCGCCGTGCACGGTCACCCCGGCCTCGGCGAGGGCGGCCAGCGCGAGCGGCAGGAAGGCCTCCGCGACGTCCTGGTGGACCAGCAGGGTCTCGGCCGAGTTGCAGACGCTGACCCGCTGCGCCTTGGAGTTCAGCAGGATGCCGACGGCCATCGCCAGGTCGGTCTCGGCGTCCACGTAGACGTGGCAGTTGCCGGTGCCGGTCTCGATCACCGGGACGGTCGAGCCCTCGACGACGGTCCGGATCAGCGAGGCGCCGCCGCGCGGGATCAGCACGTCGACGTAGCCGCGGGCGCGCATCAGCTCCTGCACGGAGTCCCGGCTCTCCCCCGGCACCAGCTGGACCGCGTCGGCGGGCAGCCCGGCCGCGGCGACGGCGTCCCGCAGGACGGCGACCAGCGCGGTGTTCGAGCGGTAGGCCGAGGCCGAGCCGCGCAGCAGCACGGCGTTGCCGGACTTGAGGCAGAGCGCGGCGGCGTCCGCGGTGACGTTCGGCCGGGCCTCGTAGATGATGCCGACCACGCCGAGCGGCACCCGGACCTGCCGCACGTCCAGGCCGTTCGGCAGCGTGTAGCCGCGCACCACCTCGCCGACCGGGTCGGGCAGGCCGGCGACGTCGCGCACGTCGGAGGCGATCGCGGCGATCCGCTCGTCGGTGAGCGTCAGCCGGTCGACCACCGACTCGGCCGTCCCGGCCTCCCGGGCCCGGGCCACGTCCTCGGCGTTGGCCGCGATGATCTCGGCGCTGCGAGCGACCAGCGCGTCCGCGATCGCCAGCAGCGCGGTGTCCTTCGCCCTGCGCGGCAGCGGGGCGAGCGCGGCGGCGGCCTCCCGGGCTCGGCGCGCTACGGCGAGGACGGGGCTGTCGGCGGTGGCGAGGTCGCTGGTCATGCCGCCAAGGGTAGCGACTGCGCCCGCCGCGCCGGGCCGGTATTTCGCCCGGTGAGACACCGCCCGAACGCGCCCGCCGACGCCGCCGTGCCGGGCCCGGCACAGCGGCGGGTTCAGTACGGAGGCCGACTCAGTACGGGTGCACCCCGCCCAGGTGCGGCGGCGGATCGCCGAAGCCCTCGGCCACCCGCTTGTGGTACGTCGCCCGGTCGACCACCTCCAGCCCGACGATCTCCCACGGCGGCAGCTTCGCGGTGGCCTTGTGCTCGCCCCACAGCCGCAGCGCTATCGCCGCCGCGTCGTGCAGGTCGCGGGCCTGCTCCCAGTAGCGGATCTCGGCGTGGTCGGCCGCGTAGCGGGCGGTCAGGAAGAACGAGTGGTCGTGCGCCAGCCGTTCCAGCGAGGCGCGCAGCGCGGACAGCGGGGTGACCTGCCCGGCCACGCTCAGCACCACGTGCCACAGCCGCGCCTGTTCGGGCACGGTGGGCGGTTGTGCCGCGTCCGTGCGTTGTGGCCTGCGCACCCCGCCGGGCCTCTGGTGCGGCGGACCGGCCGGCTCGGCGGGGCCGTCCCCGCGTCCGCCGTCGATGCTGGTCAGCCGCCGGCCCGCCGTCCCTCCGGTCAGCGCTGCCTCGCGCCTGCGTTCCACCGGCGGCCTCCTGTTCGGCGATGTCCTGTCGTCCCCCACCGTCCCCACCCGTCCCCGCCGGCTCCCACCGACCGGTACGGCTGCGCCCCTCCTCGCCCGTGGCCGGCCCGCTCGGCCGCTCCCGGTCCGGGGCGGCCCGCCGTCCGCACTGCGCCGATGGGCCGTGGGCCGATGGCCGGTGCCGGCCCGGCGGCCGGTCAGCCGCGCAGAACGACCAGGTCGTCGCGGTGGACGACCTCACGCTCGTACGCGGCGCCCAACTCCTGGGCCAGGTCGCGGGTGGACCGGCCGAGCAGGCGGGGCAACTCCCTCGCATCAAAGTTGACCAGTCCGCGGGCCACGATGTTGCCGTTTTCGGCAAGAAGGTCCACCGGATCACCCGCGGCGAACTCCCCGTCGACCTTGGTGACCCCGGCCGGCAGCAGCGAGGCGCCGCCGGAGACGACCGCCTCGACGGCGCCCGCGTCCAGGTGCAGGGCGCCGCGCGGGCTGCTCGCGTGGGCCAGCCAGAGCATCCGGTCGGAGGTGCGGGCGCCGGTGCGCAGGAAGAGCGTGCCGGTGGGGCGGCCGGCCAGCGCGTCGGCGGCCTGACTGGCGGCGGTGAGCACGACCGGGATGCCCGCGCCGGTGGCGATCCGGGCCGCCTCGACCTTGGTGACCATGCCGCCGGTGCCGACCCCGGCCTTGCCCGCGCTGCCGATCTCGATGCCGTCGAGGTCGTGCGGTCCGCTGACCCGGGCGATCCGGCTGGTGCCGGGGCGGGACGGGTCGCCGTCGTACAGGCCGTCCACGTCGGAGAGCAGCACCAGCAGGTCGGCCCGGACGAGGTGGGCGACGAGCGCGGCGAGCCGGTCGTTGTCGCCGAACTTGATTTCGGCGGTGGCGACGGTGTCGTTCTCGTTGACGATCGGCATCGCGCCCATGGCCAGCAGCTGGTCCAGGGTGCGGTAGGCGTTGCGGTAGTGCGCGCGCCGGCTGGCGTCCTCGGCGGTGAGCAGCACCTGGCCGACCCGGATGCCGTACCGGGCGAAGGAGGCGGTGTAGCGGGCGACCAGCAGCCCCTGGCCGACGCTGGCGGCGGCCTGCTGGCGGGCCAGGTCCTTGGGCCGCTTCTCCAGGCCGAGCGGGGCGAGTCCGGCGGCGATGGCGCCGGAGGAGACGAGGACGACCTCCGGTGCTTCGGGGCGGCTGCGCACCTTGGCGAGCGCGTCCACCAGGGCGTCGACGCGGTCGGCGTCCAGGCCGCCGGCGGCCGTGGTGAGTGAGGAGGAGCCGACCTTGACCACGATCCGCCGTGCGGTCAGCACCTCCTCCCGCAGAGAGTCCTCGCTCATCTCGCTGTACGCCCTTCCGGTGTGGTGCGGGTACGGCGGTCCTGGCCCGCCGTCACCCCCGAAATCTACGCGATTTCGCGCAGGTCTCCCGAAGGCGTTTCACCGGCTGGACCCGGCCTGGTCACGGGCCTGCCACAGCCCGTCCGGCAATCCGGATGGCTGGTATGGTCCGTGACCGAAAGCCAGATCGGGGGACGGCTTCTTGCCCGCTGGACCCATTTCGTCTTCGACCCTTCCTCTTCACGAGAGGGCGGCGCCGCACTGGGCAGGCCGGCAACGGTTCGCGGCAGCGCGCCCGGGAGAAAAGCGCATCATGCGTTCGTACACCAGCAAGCTGACCGTCGCCGTCCTGGCGGCGGCCACCGCCCTGTCGCTCGCGGCCTGCGGTCCGGATAACTCGGACCCGTCGACTGGTACCGGCGGTACGACCGGCGCCGCTCCGGCGCCGACCACCGGCGACCCGGGCGCCACCGCAGGGGGCGCGGCCGGCGGTTCGACCACGCCCCCGACGGGCGGTGCCAGCGGCGCCGCCACGGGCGGGGCCGCCGGGGGCGCGGCCACCGGCGGTGCCGGTACGGCCGGCGCCGCGGGCGGCGCCGCGGGCGGCGCCGCGGGCGGCGGTGCGGGCGGCGGTGCGGGCGGCGGTGCGGGCGGCGGTGCGGGCGGCGGTGCGGGCGGCGGCAAGCTGCCGCAGGCCGGCACCTCGGTGAAGTTCGGCCAGCCCGCCACCGTGGACTTCGCCGACAAGACCTTCAACGCCGCCGCCAAGCTGGAGATCACCGTCACCGGTGTCGTCCCGGGCTCCATCAAGGACCTCCAGGACGCCAAGGCCCCCACCGCGGGCCTGGACGGCCGTGCGCTGTTCTACGTCAGCTGGACCATGAAGAACATGTCGGACACGAAGCTGACCTTCGCCGCCCCGGACTCCAAGTTCAAGGCCTACGACGCCTCCGGCAACCTCGGGATGTTCGCCGGCTCGGCCGCCAACCCGGTCGCCAAGTGCAACACCCCCAGCTTCTCGGGTGCCACCAAGGGCGTCGAGTTCAAGGGCTGCGACATCGTCAGCTTCCAGGCCGGCGCCACCCCGGTGATGATCGGCTACGGCGACTCGACCGACATCACCAAGGTCCAGGCCGCCTGGACGAAGTGACGCAACGTCACGACCGCGCAAGCGAACGGCCCCCGTCGACCGGAAGGTCGGCGGGGGCCGTTCGCGTCAGCGGCTGCGCGCGGGATCAGGCGTCCTCGTCGTCGCCCTCGATGGCGGCCTGGCGGCCGCTGGAGAGCGCCTCGAAGGCGAGGAACTCGGCCTCGGCCGCGTCCCGGCCCTTCTGCTTCTCGCGGCGGCGGTCGACCGCCGGGCGCTGGGTCTCCATGCGGTGGTCCTCACCGCGGCGGCCGAGCATCTCCGCACCGGCGGCCATGGTCGGCTCCCAGTCGAAGACGACGGCGTTCTCGTCCGGGCCGATGATGACGGTGTCGCCCTCGTGCGCCCCGACCTTCCACAGCTTCTCCTCGACACCGAGGCGGGCCAGCCGGTCGGCGAGGTAGCCGACGGCCTCGTCGTTGCTGAAGTCGGTCTGGCGGACCCAGCGCTCCGGCTTGACGCCGCGGATGCGGTACGCGCCGTCCTCCTCGGTGATGGTGAAGCCCGCGTCGTCGACGGCGGCGGGCCGCAGCACGATCCGGGTGGACTCCTCGACCGGCTTGGCGGCGCGCGCCTCGGCGACGATCTTCGCCACCGCGAAGCTCAGCTCGCGCAGGCCCTTGCGGGAGGCGGCGGAGACCTCGAACACCTGGTAGCCGCGCTCCTCCAGGGAGGCGCGGGTCAGGTCGGCGATGTCCTGGCCGTCCGGCACGTCCACCTTGTTGAGCGCGACCAGGCGCGGGCGGTCTTCCAGGCCGCCGTACTCGGCGAGCTCGGCCTCGATGGTCTCCAGGTCGCTCAGCGGGTCGCGGCCGGGCTCCAGGGTGGCGCAGTCCAGCACGTGCACCAGCACCGAACAGCGCTCGACGTGCCGCAGGAACTCCAGGCCCAGGCCGCGGCCCTGGCTGGCGCCCGGGATCAGGCCGGGCACGTCGGCGATGGTGTAGACGGTCTCGCCCGCGGTGACCACGCCCAGGTTGGGGATCAGGGTGGTGAACGGGTAGTCCGCGATCTTCGGCTTGGCGGCGGAGAGCACCGAGATCAGCGAGGACTTGCCGGCGCTCGGGTAGCCCACCAGGGCCACGTCGGCGACGGACTTGAGCTCCATGACGATGTCACGGGCCTCGCCGGGCTCGCCGAGCAGCGCGAAGCCGGGTGCCTTGCGGCGGGCCGAGGCCAGCGCGGCGTTGCCGAGGCCGCCGCGGCCGCCCTGGGCGGCGACGAAGCTGGTGCCGTGCCCGACGAGGTCGGCCAGCACGTTGCCCTTGCGGTCCAGCACCACGGTGCCGTCCGGCACCAGCAGGACGAGGTCCTCGCCGTCGGCGCCGGTGCGGTTGCCGCCCGCGCCCGGCTTGCCGTTGGTGGCCTTGCGCTTGGGCGAGTGGTGGTACTCCAGCAGGGTGGTGACCTGCGAGTCCACGGTGAGGATGATGCTGCCGCCCTCCCCGCCGTTGCCGCCGTCCGGGCCGCCGAGCGGCTTGAACTTCTCGCGGTGCACGGAGGCGCAGCCGTGGCCCCCGTTACCCGCGGCGACGTGAAGTTCGACGCGGTCCACGAAGGTGGTCATGGGTGTGCCTCCAGTGCGCGAGAGTCTGCTTGCTACCTGCGTAAAGCGTGAAGGGTGGACCGGAGAATTCCGGCCCACCCCTCACTGTGAGTCTTTATACGACTCGGGAGTCCGCGGGGACTCAGGCCTCGACGGCCACGATGTTGACGACCTTGCGGCCGCGACGGTTGCCGAACTGCACGGCACCGGCGGTCAGCGCGAACAGGGTGTCGTCGCCACCGCGACCGACGCCCGCACCCGGGTGGAAGTGGGTGCCGCGCTGGCGGACGAGGATCTCGCCGGCCGAGACGACCTGGCCGCCGAAGCGCTTCACGCCGAGGCGCTGGGCGTTCGAGTCACGGCCGTTACGGGTAGAGCTTGCGCCCTTCTTGTGTGCCATATCTCGCTATCCCCTTACTTGCTGACCGAGTCGATGCTGGTGATGCGCACCGCGGTGTGCTGCTGGCGGTGGCCCTGACGGCGGCGGTAGCCGGTCTTGTTCTTGTAACGCAGGATGACGATCTTGTCACCCTTGGTCTGGTCGACCACCTCGGCGTGAGCCTTCACGCCGGCCAGGACCCACGGGTCGGAGGTGACAGCGTCACCGTCGACGATGAGGATGGTCGAGAGCTCGACCGAGTCACCCGGCTTGGCCTCGATACGGTCGATCTCCAGCACGTCGCCCACGGCGACCTTGTGCTGGCGGCCGCCTGCGCGAACGATCGCGTACATGCGGTACCTGCTTTCCTTGCTCGGTCGGAACCCCCGACGCCAGCCACCTGGGTACGGACACAGGAGCCTCTCCCCTCCGTTGCCGCGCGGACGCGGTGACCTCGGGAAGGTGATGTGCTCGGGAGCATGGCGTAGACACGCCGATGGTCAAGAATACGGACCGGCCGCCCGGGGGGCAAACCGGCCCGTACGGCCCGGGGCGGGATCGGCTCCCGCCCCGGGCGTGGGCACTACTCGGCCGCCGTATCACCCTCGGCGGCCGCGGCCTTCTTGGCCGCCGCGCTGGTCCGCTTGGTCGCGGTCTTGCGGGCGGTGGTCTTCTTGGCCGCCGTGGTCGTCTTCTTGGCGGCGGTCTTCTTCGCGGCGGTCTTGCGGGCGGCCCGCTTCTTCGGCGCCGGCGCCTCCTCGGCCTCGGCCTCGGGGGCCTCGGCGGCGGGGGCCTCGGCGGGCTCCTCGGCCGGGGTCTCGACGACCGCGGCCTCCGCGACGACGACCGGCTCACCCGGCGCCTCGGCGGCAGCCTCGGCAGCGGCTTCGGCGACGGCCGGGGCGGCGGCCTCCAGGGCCGCCTCCAGGGCCGCCTCGGCCTTCGCCTGCAGCACCACGATCTCGGCGGTGTCCGGCGAACCGGCCGGAGCGGTCGCCTTGCGCACCGCACGGCGGCGCGGGCGGCCCGCCGGAGCGGCCGGGGCCTGCTCGGCGACCGGCGCCTCGACGGCCACGGCCTCGACGACCGGCGCCTCGGCGGCGGCCTCGACACCCGGGACCTCCAGGGCCAGCTGGCCCTCGATCTCCTCGCGCACCGGCTCGGCCGGCAGCTCGCCGCCGGCCTCCACACCGAGCCGCGCGACGGCCTCGGCCGCGGCGGCCTCGATGGTCTGCGGCTCCTCCTGGACGGCCCCGCCCTTGCCC
This sequence comes from Streptomyces novaecaesareae, assembly GCF_000716875.1. Taxonomy (GTDB): domain Bacteria; phylum Actinomycetota; class Actinomycetes; order Streptomycetales; family Streptomycetaceae; genus Kitasatospora; species Kitasatospora novaecaesareae. The sequence goes on from NZ_JNWQ01000050.1 coordinate 18,314, forward strand.
CGGCGACGGCGCTTGCCGCCCTGGGCGGCCTCGCCCGCCGCGGCGGCCGGGGCGTGGACGTGGGCGCTCGGCTGCTCCATGTGGACGATCACACCGCGGCCGTTGCAGTGCACGCACGCCTCGGAGAAGGACTCCAGCAGGCCCTGGCCGACCCGCTTGCGGGTCATCTGGACCAGGCCCAGCGAGGTGACCTCGGCCACCTGGTGCTTGGTCCGGTCCCGGCCCAGGCACTCCAGCAGGCGGCGCAGCACCAGGTCGCGGTTGGACTCCAGGACCATGTCGATGAAGTCGATCACGATGATGCCGCCGAGGTCGCGCAGCCGCAGCTGGCGCACGATCTCCTCGGCCGCCTCGATGTTGTTGCGGGTGACCGTCTCCTCCAGGTTGCCGCCCTGGCCGACGAACTTCCCGGTGTTGACGTCGATGACGACCATCGCCTCGGTGCGGTCGATCACCAGCGACCCGCCGCTGGGCAGCCAGACCTTGCGGTCCAGCGCCTTCATCAGCTGCTCGTCGATCCGGTAGGTGGCGAACACGTCCACCTCGGAGGTCCACCGCTGGAGCCGCTCGGCGAGGTCCGGGGCCACGTTGGAGACGTACTCGTGGATGGTCTTCCACGCCTCGTCGCCGGAGACGATGACCTTGGTGAAGTCCTCGTTGAAGATGTCGCGGACGACCCGGACGGTCATGTCCGGCTCGCCGTACAGCAGCGCCGGGGCGTTGCCCGTCGCGGCCTTCTTCTGGATGTCCTCCCACTGCTGCTGCAGCCGCTGGACGTCGCGGGTCAGCTCCTCCTCGGAGGCGCCCTCGGCGGCGGTGCGCACGATCACGCCCGCGTCGTCCGGGACGATCTTCTTGAGGATCTGCTTCAGGCGGGCGCGCTCGTTCTCGGGCAGCTTGCGCGAGATGCCGGTCATCGAGCCCTCGGGCACGTACACCAGGTAGCGGCCGGGCAGCGAGATCTGGCTGGTCAGGCGGGCGCCCTTGTGGCCGATCGGGTCCTTGGAGACCTGCACCAGCACGGACTGGCCGGACTTCAGCACCGACTCGATCCGGCGCGGGCCGCCGTGGCCGCCCAGCGCGCCGAAGTTGACCTCGCCGGCGTACAGCACGGCGTTGCGGCCCTTGCCGATGTCGACGAAGGCGGCCTCCATCGAGGGCAGCACGTTCTGGACCTTGCCCAGGTACACGTTGCCGACGTACGAGGTGGCCTGCTCCTTGTTGACGTAGTGCTCGACCAGCACGCCGTCCTCAAGGACGCCGATCTGGGTGCGCAGGCCGTTCTGGCGCACCACCATGACGCGCTCGACCGACTCCCGGCGGGCCAGGAACTCGGCCTCGGTGATGATCGGCACCCGGCGGCGGCCCAGCTCGCGGCCCTCGCGGCGGCGCTGCTTCTTCGCCTCCAGACGGGTCGAGCCCTTGATGGACTGCACCTCGTCCGGGTCGAAGGACGGCTCGGTGGAACGGCGGCGCGGCTCGCGCACCTTCACCACCGTACGGACGCCGTCCTCGGTGGTCTCGGCGGTCTCGACGGCGCCGGCCTCACCGCTGCGGCGGCGACGGCGGCGACGGCGACGGGACGAGGACAGGCCGGCGGCCAGGTCGTCGTCCTCCTCGTCCTCCTCCTCGGCGACGGCCTGGGCCGACTCCTCGGCGGCGGGCTGCTCGGTCTCGACGGCCTCGGCGGCCTCGAAGTCCTCGGCCTCGCCACGACGGCGGCGACGGCCGCCCCGACGGCGACGGCGCGACGGACGGCCGTCCTCCTCCCAGTCGCCCTCGGTCTCCGGACCACCGGCGGGGGCCGCCACGACGGGCGCCTCGACGGCCGGGGCCTCGACGACGGGGGTCTTGACCGCGGGGGCCTCGACGGCCGGAGCCTTGACGGCCGGAGCCTTGGCCGGGGCCGCGGCGGCCGGCTTGCGGCGGCCCGACTCGACCCGGGTACGGACCCGGCGGCGGCGGCCGACGCCGCTGTACTCGTACTCCTCGTCCTCGCCGCTCTCCGCGGCGGCCGGGGCCTCGACCGGCGCCGGGGCGGCGGCGGGCTGCTGCACCGCAGCCGGCGCGGCCGGCGCGACGTAGGGGGCCGGCTCCTGGAACACCGGGGCCTGGAAGACCGCGGTGGCCGGGCGGACGGCGCGGCGGCGCACCCGGTGGTGCGGCTCGGCCTCGGCGACCGGGGCGGGGGCGGCGACGGGCTCGGCCACCGGCTCGGCGGCCTCCTCCTCGGGCTCCTCCTCCGCGACGACGGGCTCCTCGGCGGCGGGCTCCTCGACCGGGGCCTCGACGACCGGCGCGGCCTCGACCACCCGACGACGGCGCGGGCGGCGGGCCGGAGCGGCCGGGGCCTCCTCGGCCACCGGCTCGGCGGCGGGGGCGGGGGTCTCGACGACCGGCGCCTCGACAGCGGCGGGGGCCTCGGCCTCGGCGGCGGGCGCCCCGGCGGGCGCCTCGGCCCGCTTACGGGTGCGACGGGCCCGAACCGGCTTCTCGGCCTTCTCGGCCGTCTCCGCCTTGTCGCTCTTCTCGGCCTTGTCCGCCTTCACGGACGGCTGCTCCTCGACCGGCGTCGCGGCGGCATCCGCCGCGGTGACCACGACCGGGGTGGCCTCCGGCGCCCCGGCCGGGGCCTCGGCACGCTTGCGGGTCCGGCGGGCCCGGACCGGCTTCTCGGCCACCGGCTCGGCGGCCGGGGCCGGAGCGGTCTCGACCGCCGGCGCCTCGGTCGGCACGACCGTCTCGGCCGTGTCCGCGCCCGCCCCCTGCGGGGTGCCCGCCGGGCGGGACACCGCGCGGCGACGGCGGCGCGGCGGCGCGGCGGACGCGCCTTCGCCGCCGGCCGCGGCGGTTTCGTTCTGTTCCGTGGCCGCAGTCTGCTGCGGATCGGTGTTATCGAGCATGCGGGTGGATCTCCCGTCAGGCCCCCGGGCTCCGCATCCTGGCACGGCACGGCACCGGTGGGCGGCCGGCATCGCGAGGATGCTCGGGCCGGACCCTTCCTTGGTGCCGCCGCGCGGACGCGAGGCCGCACAGGGGCTCGTAGTCTCGCTCGGCGCCCCACGCTCAGCGGGGTGTCGAAAGTCTTCTGGTCTGACCAGTCTTCTGAGGTTTTCCCAAGCTGCGCTGTCCCCCAACCCCGGGTGGCTCCCGGACGGGGCCCCGGGCCCACCGGCCTTCCTGGCCGGCAGGCCCCGGGTGGCGGGCCTGTGCTGCGACGACGCTCGCTCCCCTGGGGAGCCGCGGGAACCCTGGAGGACCGTCGGGTCCAGTGAGGCACTGGACCCGGCCTCCGCCCACTAGGCGGACGCGGTAGCGCGCGGCCCGGCAGCCGTTTCTCAGCCGGCCGGGGCCGCGGCGCGGTCGAGCGCCAGCGGGTCGGTCACCGTGCCGGTCTCCTCATCGAGCGGCCCCTGCGCCAGCCTGGTCACCTCTGCGGGGACCGGCGGCGCCAGGTCGGCCGTCGCACGGAGACCGGACAATACGTCGTCGGGTCGTACGGCGGGTGTGGCGTGTCGTACTACCAGGCGCAGTATCGCACAGGGACGGGCCGTCCGAACATCGCGGTCGGTTTCCACCTCCGTGTCCGCACCGGCGTCGACCTGGGGCGGGACGACGTCGAGCGCCGCCACCGCGGCGCGCGCGTCGAAGACCCGCACGCCGTTCTTGGTGAGGCGTTCGACCTCGACACGCTCCTCGGCGAGGAAACGCGCCGCCGCACGGGCCGCCTCGTCCGGCTCGACACCGTCCAGCCGGACCAGCCACTCGGAGGCCTCCAGGCGCTCCACGAAGTTCGGCGTCCGCACCTCGACGGCGTCGATCACGTCCAGGCCCGTCGGCAGCGACTCGTCCAACTGGGCCCGCAGCTGCTCGGGGTCACGGAGGGCGGCCAGGCCGATCTCCAGGTACTCCGCCTCGCTCGCCACCCCGGTCGGGGCCGCGTTGGCGTAGGAGACCTTCGGGTGCGGCGTGAAGCCGGCCGAGTAGGCCATCGGAACGGCGGACCGGCGCAGGGCGCGCTCGAAGGCGCGCTGGAAGTCGCGGTGGCTGGTGAAGCGGAGCCGGCCGCGCTTGGTGTAGCGGAGACGAATCCGCTGCACCGTCGGCGCGGGCGGCGGACCGTCGGGCGTACGGCGTGCCAGGGTCGCTCAGTCCTTAGTCAGTTGTTTCCGTCCGGCGTGGCGTCTTCCCGCCACTGTCCGGACTCTGTCACCTCAAAGGGTACGCGCCCCGCCGCACCCCTCGCTCCGCCCCTGGTCAGCCGCACACCTCGGGCCCCCGGCCGGAACGTTCCGACCGGGGGCCCGAGGTGTGGGCACCGTCACTCGCCGACGACCATCGGCCGCCGACCGACGGCTACGTGTTGACGACCGTCAGCGGCAGCAGCTTCTTGCCGGTGGGGCCGATCTGGATCTTGGTATCCATCTGCGGGCACACGCCGCAATCGAAGCACGGGGTCCAGCGGCAGTCGTCGACCTCGACCTCCTCCAGCGCGTCCTGCCAGTCCTCCCAGAGCCAGTCCTTGTCGAGGCCGCTGTCCAGGTGGTCCCAGGGCAGCACCTCCTCGTAGGTGCGCTCGCGGGTGGTGTACCAGTCGACGTCGACGCCGGTGCCGGCCAGGCCCTTCTCGGCGCAGGCCATCCAGCGGTCGTACGAGAAGTACTCACGCCAGCCGTCGAAGCGGCCGCCGTCCTCGTAGACGGCGCGGATGATCGCGCCGACCCGGCGGTCGCCGCGGGAGAGCAGGCCCTCGACGATGCCCGGCTTGCCGTCGTGGTAGCGGTAGCCGATGTTCTTGCCGTACTTGCGGTCGCCGCGGATCGAGTCGCGCAGCTTGGCCAGGCGGGCGTCGGTGGCCTCGGCGGACAGCTGCGGGGCCCACTGGAACGGGGTGTGCGGCTTGGGCACGAACCCGCCGATCGAGACGGTGCAGCGGATGTCGTTCTGGCCGGTGACCTCGCGGCCCTTCTGGATGACGTTCTTCGCCATCGCGCCGATCTGGAGCACGTCCTCGTCGGTCTCGGTGGGCAGGCCGCACATGAAGTACAGCTTCACCTGGCGCCAGCCGTTGCCGTAGGCGGTGGCGACGGTGCGGATCAGGTCCTCCTCCGACACCATCTTGTTGATCACCTTGCGCATGCGCTCGCTGCCGCCCTCGGGAGCGAAGGTGAGGCCCGAGCGGCGGCCGTTGCGGGACAGCTCGTTGGCGAGGTCGATGTTGAAGGCGTCGACGCGGGTGGACGGCAGCGACAGGCCGATCTTGTCCTCGCTGTAGCGGTCCGCCAGGCCCTTGGCGATGTCGCCGATCTCGGTGTGGTCGGCGCTGGACAGCGACAGCAGGCCGACCTCCTCGAAGCCGGTCGCCTTCAGCCCGCGCTCGACCATCTCGCCGATGCCGGTGATGCTTCGCTCCCGCACGGGGCGCGTGATCATGCCGGCCTGGCAGAAGCGGCAGCCGCGGGTGCAGCCTCGGAAGATCTCCACGGACATCCGCTCGTGCACCGTCTCCGCGAGCGGGACCAGCGGCTGCTTCGGGTACGGCCACTCGTCCAGGTCCATCACGGTGTGCTTGGACACCCGCCACGGCACGCCCGGGGCGTTCGGCACGACGCGGCCGATCCGGCCGTCGGCCAGGTACTCCACGTCGTAGAACTTCGGGACGTAGAACCCGCCGGTGCGGGCCAGGCGCAGCAGCACCTCGTCGCGCCCGCCGGGGCGGCCCTCGGCCTTCCAGGCGCGGATGATCTCGGTCATGTCGAGGACGGCCTGCTCGCCGTCGCCGACGACCGCGCAGTCCAGGAAGTCCGCGATCGGCTCCGGGTTGAAGGCCGCGTGGCCGCCGGCGAGGACGATCGGGTCGTCGACGGTGCGGTCCTTGGCCTCCAGCGGGATGCCGGCCAGGTCGAGCGCGGTCAGCATGTTGGTGTAGCCGAGCTCGGTGGAGAACGACAGGCCGAACACGTCGAAGGCCTTCACCGGGCGGTGGGCGTCGACGGTGAACTGCGGGACGCCGTGCTCGCGCATCAGCGCTTCGAGGTCCGGCCAGACGCTGTAGGTGCGCTCGGCCAGCACGCCCTCGCGCTCGTTGAGCACCTCGTAGAGGATCATGACGCCCTGGTTGGGCAGGCCGACCTCGTAGGCGTCGGGGTACATCAGCGCCCAACGGACGTCGCAGGCGTCCCAGTCCTTGACGGTCGAGTTGAGCTCGCCGCCGACGTACTGGATCGGCTTCTGGACGTGCGGGAGGAGGGCCTCCAGGCGTGGGAAGACCGATTCGACAGTCATGTACTAGGAACCCTTACGACGTGATTCGGTGCCGCGAGCAGCACGGGAGGGGTGACCCTCAAGGGTAGCCCAATCCGGGGAACGGGCCGCCTGCCCCGGATCCCGGGCCCTGCGCGCTCCGGCGCGACCCGGCCGTCCGGTCCCGCCCCGGTACACGCCCCGGTACGCGCAGCGCGCGCCCGCCGACCGGCGCCGTCCGCCGTTGACACGCCCGGACGGACCGTGCGGTACTGACAGGGCTCCGCCAAGAATCGTGCACACGTTCTGCACCCCTTCCGGACAAGGAAGTTGGGTCGTACGCTCGGCCCTCATCGGAGTTCCCCCCGGCGCTGCCCCCTCCCGCCGCGCCCCGGCGGCCGTACGACCGGCGCAAGGAGAACCATGACCGACACCGGTCGGCGGATCCGCCCCCTCCGCACCCTCGACACCCGGCCGGCCCGCTACCCCACGCAGGCCCAGGCCGAGAGCGCCGCCCGGCGGCTCGCCCTGCGCCACCCGGACCGCTGCCGGCTGCGCGAGGTGGGCCGGTCCCGGGCCGGGCGCCCGCTGCTGCTGCTCTCCGTCGACCGCGGCCCGCGCGCCGTGCTCGTGGTCGGCGGCCCGCACCCCAACGAGCCGATCGGCACCGCCGCGGCGATCCGGCTGGCCGAGGTGCTGCTGGAGCGCCCCGCCCGCCCCGGCCTCTCCTGGCACCTGCTGCTCTGCCTCGACCCGGACGGCGCCGCGCTCAACGCCGGCTGGCTGGACGGCCCGCTCACCATGCGCCGCCACTACGAGCACTTCTTCCGCCCCGCCTTCGAGGAGCAGCCCGAACTGCTGCCCGCCCCCGGCTCCGGCCGTCCGCCGATGCCGGAGAGCGTGGCACTGACCGGCCTGATCGACGAGCTGCGCCCGATCCTGCAGTGCTCGCTGCACGGGGTGGACTTCGGCGGCGCCTTCGTCCAGCTCACCGGCCCCGTCCCCGGCCTGGCCGAGCGCTTCGCCCGCTCCGCCGAACGGGCCGGGATCCCGCTCGACGTGGACTCCTACGACGCGATCGGCTGGGCCAGCCCCGCCCCCGGCACCTACCTGATGCCGGCCCCCGGCAGCACCGAGGTCTCCCGGGCGCTGCCGGACGAGCCGGAGCTCTCCACCTGGTCCCACGCCACCCGGCACGGTGCGGTCACCGCCGTCCTGGAGGTGCCGATGTGGGCCGTCGACGCGGTCGGCGACGCCCGCCCCCACCCCGCCGGGCCCCGGGCCCTCGGCGCCGCCGCCCGCGACCTCACCGCCCGCGCCGAGGAGCTCACCGCCCTGCTCGCTTACGTCCCCGAGCACGGCCACGAGGCGTACGGGCCGCTGGTGCGCACCGCCGAGCTCAGCCTGGCGGTGGCTCCGCGGGTGGCCGCGGAGTGGCTGGACCGCTGGTGCGGCCAGCCGCTCACCTCCTCCCGGGTGACCACCGCCGGCCTGGTCGCGGCCCGGCTGCCGCTGCGGGTCGCCTCGATCCTGCTGCGCCTGCTCGCCGACGCCCGCGGCCCGGCCGCCGACGCCGCCCGCGACCGCGCCCGCGCCGTCGTCGCCGACAGCCTCGACCGCCTGCGCCAGTGCTTCGGCGTCCGCTGGGTGCCCGTCCAGGAACAACTCGCACACCAGACCCGCGCCGTCCTCACCACCGCCGACTGCCTCCGCTGACCGCGGCCGGGGAGGCCGACGCGGCTGCCTTCCCGGCGCGGGGCACGGTCGCGGTGTGGGCGGTGGCGCCGGCCACCGTCTCGGGTGAGCACATGGGATTCCCCTTCCTCGGAGAACATCTAGGGAAAAACAATCTCCTGCACGCGTTACGCTGGTGGCCCCGCCCGCAGAAGGAGATCCGATGGCCACCGCCCCGCGGACGCCCCGCCTCGCCTCGCCGAGCCGGACGGAGGACGACGGCGAGCGCCGGAAGTACTTCGCGACGCTCACCCGGGAGCGCCCCGACATCGCGCTCTGCCGGGCCACCACGGTGGTCGCCCGGGCGATCGACGAGGAGCTGACGGACGCCCGGCTGACGGTGGCCCAGCACCTGGTGCTGAAGATGCTGGACGCGGTCGGCGCCTGCTCCCAGCAGGAGTTGAGCGAACAGCTGCGGATCGACCGCAGCGTCATGGTCGGCTGCATCGACGGCCTGGAGAACTCCGGGCTGGTCGTCCGCGAGCGCCACCCGCGCGACCGCCGCGCCTACGCCGTGACCATGACGGCGGCCGGGTCGAGCGCGCTGGCCGAGGCGGAGGCGGGCATCGCGCCGCTGATGGACCGGGTCTTCGCCGCGCTCACCCCGGAGGAGCGGGAGACGCTGACCCGACTGACCCGCAAGATCCTCGCCGTCCAGCCCACCGGGTGAACCCCGGCCCGCGGCCGGCCCGCCGGCGCCCGCCATCCCGTCGGCGCCGGCCGGCCCACCCTCACCCGTTACCCTCGGCCCACCAGCGCCTGGTTGACCAACTGCCGCAGCCGCCCGTGCAGTTGATGGGCGCTGGAGGGCATCAGCTGGGTCAGGAACAGCACCGTCAGCCGCTCCACCGGGTCCACCCAGAAGATGGTGGACGCGGCGCTGTGCCAGCCGTACTCCCCCGCGGGCCCGCAGCGACGGGGAGAGCGTCGAGCTGAGCCAGTCCTCCCCCGACCAGGTGCACGCCCTGGTCCGCTTCGCCCGCTACGACGCGGCCGGCGCGCACACCGGCTCCTTCGACTCGGTCTACGTGCTCACCCGGCAGGACGACCGCTGGGGCGTGCTCGCCCGGATCGGCTTCGCCACCGTCTAGCCCTGACCCCGCACACGCGGCGGGGCCGGCCCGGGAAGTCCCGGACCGGCCCCGCCGCGAAGGCCGCGAACGCCGCTCAGGCCGCTATCGGCCGCTGGCTCCGCACCGCCTGGAGCAGCCCGACCGCCATCCAGTTCGCGAACATCGAGGACCCGCCGTACGAGACGAACGGCAGCGGGATGCCCGCGACCGGCATGATGCCCAGGCACATCCCTACGTTCTCGAAGGCCTGGAAGGACAGCCAGGCGATGATCCCGGCCGCGACGATCGTGCCGTACAGGTCGGTCGCCTGACGGGCGATCCGGCAGGCCCGCCACAGCACCACGCCGACCAGCAGGATGATCGCCAGCGCCCCGACGAAGCCCAGCTCCTCACCGGCGACGGTGAACACGAAGTCGGTCTGCTGCTCCGGCACGAACTGCCCGGTGGTCTGCGTCCCGTGGAACAGCCCCTTGCCGGTCAGACCACCCGAGCCGATCGCGATCCGGGCCTGCGCGGTGTTGTAGCCGACGCCGTTCGGGTCCAGCTGCGGGTTGGCGAAGGCGGCGAAGCGGTCGATCTGGTACTTGCTCAGCAGCCCGAACTTCCAGATCGCCACGCACCCGGCGGCGCCCGCCACGAGCAGTCCGAGGACCCAGCGGTTCGCCGCACCCGAGCCGAGCAGGATGCCCAGCACGATCGCGGCCATCACCATCACCGAGCCGGCGTCCGGCATCAGCAGCACTATGCACATCGGCAGCCCGGCCCAGACCAGGCCGCGGAACACCGCCCGGTGCGAGGGGAACTCCCGCTCCCCCGCGTCCACCTGGTCCGACAGCACGACGGCCATCGCCAGCACGATCGCCAGCTTCGCGAACTCGGCCGGCTGGATCGAGAAGCCGCCGCCGAGCTGGATCCACGAGTGCGCGCCGTTGATGGTCGAGCCCAGCGGGCTGAGCGTCGCCATCAGCAGCAGGATCACGCCGACGTACAGGAACGGCACCAGCGTGCGGAAGCGCCGACTCCCTATCCCTATCACCACGGCGCACAGCACCAGCCCGACCACGAAGTTGGTCAGGTGCCGGTACAGGAAGTACTGCGGGTCCCCGTGGGTCAGCGAGTCGCGCCCGCGGGTGGCCGACCAGACCAGCAGCGAGCTGCCGGCCGACAGGGCCAGCGCGGCCAGCAGCAGTATCCAGTCCAGCCGCCAGAGCGGGGAGTCCTTGGCCAGGGCCTTGGAGACGCCGCGGCGCTGCGGGGCCAGCCGCAGCTGCCGGTAGGAGCCGTAGGAGGTCATGCCCGTCCCCTTCCCGGGCCGCGACCGGGTTCGAGCGCGGCGTCGGCCGCGGTGTACGACGCCGGGTGGTCGGTCGGCGGCGCCTGGTCGAGGAAGGCCGCCGCCGGGGCCGCCTGCGCGGAGGCCGCGTCGAGCACCGCCGACGCCGGCACGACGGCCGGAACCGGGGAGCCCGCCGCCGGGGCGGCGGTGTAGGAGGCCGGCTTGATGATCGCGGTGCCGTCCGGGTTGAACTTCGGCAGCTCGCCCTGCGGGGCCGCCAGCAGCGCCTTGCCGTTGTCGACGTTGCCCTTGTCGTCCACGCCGTACAGCGCCTGGTAGATCCGGCGGACGGCGTCGCCGGAACCGCCGGAGCCGGTGCCGCCCTGGCTTATCGTCATGATGATCGCGTAGTCCTTGCTGTACGTGGCCAGCCAGGAGGTGGTCTGCTTGCCCTCGACCTCGGCGGTGCCGGTCTTGGCGTGCAGTGCGATCTTGTCCTGCGGCCAGCCCGCCTGCGTGAACTTCCAGGCGGCGGTACCGCTCTTGACGACGCCCTCGGTGGCCTGGTTGATGTAGCTCAGCAGCTTCTGGTCGCCGGGGAACTTGGCGTCCTCGTGCGGGGCGATCTCGCGGACGAGGTCCCCGCCCGGGCTTATCACCGCCTTGGCGATGGTCGGCCGGTAGAAGGTGCCGCCGTTGGCCAGCGCCGAGTAGATCCGGGCCATCTGGACCGGGGTGACCAGGGTGTCGCCCTGCCCGATCGCGAAGTTGACCGCGTCACCGGCGCGCATCTGGTAGCCGTCGACGCAGTTCTCCCGGGCGATCTGGTCGGAGAAGCTGTTGCCGCCCTTCTGCGCCTGCGCGCACCAGGCGTCCTTGTTGTTGTCGTAGAAGGACTGCTTCCACTGCCGGTCCGGCACCCGGCCGGTCACCTCGGACGGCAGGTCGATGCCGGTCTTGGCGCCGAGGCCGAACTCGTGGGCGGTCTTGAAGAACCAGTCGCCCGGGTCCTTCTTCGGCTTGATGCCGCCGTCCTTCACCCACTGGTCGTTCGCCAGGCCGTAGAAGACGGTGTCGCAGGAGACTTCCAGCGCCTTCTCCAGGGAGATGGAGCCGAAGCTCTCGCTCTCGAAGTTCTTGAACTCGCGGCCGCCGATGGTCATGCTCTTCGGGCACGGGTAGGTGCCGTCCAGCGGGTAGCCGGCCTGCACGGCGGCGGTGGTGGAGATGACCTTGAAGGTCGAGCCGGGGGCGGACTGACCCTGTATGGCCCGGTTCAGCAGCGGGAAGTTGGACTCCTTGCTGGTCAGCGACTGGTAGTCCTTGCCGCTGATGCCGCCCACCCAGAGGTTCGGGTCGTAGGTCGGCGCGCTCGCCATCGCGACGATCCGCCCGGTGTGCACGTCCATCACCACGGCGGCACCGGAGTCGGCCTCGTAGTTGCGGTTGGTGACCTTGTCGAAGGTGTTCCGGGCGTCGTTCATGGCCTGCGCCAGGTTGTCCTCGACGACCTTCTGCACCCGGGCGTCGATGCTGGTGACCAGGTTGTCGCCGGTCCGCGGGGCGACGGCGTCGGCGGTGCCGATCACCCGGCCGAGGTTGTCGACCGCCAGCTTGGTGATGCCGGCGGTGCCGCGCAGGTCGCGGTCGTACACCGACTCCAGGCCGGCCCGGCCGATCTGGTCGGCCGGCAGGTAGCGGTCCAGACCGCTCTTGGCGGCGGTCTTGCTGACCTCCTCGTCGGTGACCGGCGAGAGGTAGCCGAGCACCTGGGCCAGGTTGGCGCCCTCGGCGCCGGTGTAGCGGCGTACGGCGGTGGGCTGCGCGGTGACCCCGGGGAAGTCCTCGCGGCGCTCCATTATCTGCATCGCCTGCTGGGTGGTCGCCTCCTTGGTGACCGGGATCGGCTGGTACGGCGAACCGTTCCAGCAGGGCTGCGGGGTCTTGGCGTCGCAGAGCCGGACCTTCTCCTGCACGTCCTTGGCGGGCATCCCGAGCACGTCGGCCAGCCGGGACAGCACGGCCTTGCCGCCGTCCTTCATCTGCAGCAGCGCGGTGCGGCTGACGGAGACCACCAGCCGGGTCTCGTTGCCGGCCAGGACCCTCCCGGAGGCGTCCAGGATCTCGCCGCGGACGGCCGGCTCGACCACCTCGCGGATGTGGTTGCCGGTCGCCTTGGCGGTGTACTCCTTGGCGTTGCGGATCTGCAGGTACCACAGCCGTCCGCCGAGGGTGGCGAGCAGCGACAGCACCAGGATCTGCAGCACCACCAGACGGATCGTCACCCTCCGGGTGCGGCCGGTCTCGGGGATGTTGCTCACGTCTCGTGCGCTCCAGGATGCGGGGAAGTCGGGAGGTCGGGGCCGGACCGGTTACGGGCGGCGGGCGAAGCCGGGCACGCGCCGCTTCTTGTAGCTCGGGCCGGACGAGGCCTCACGGGTGGTGCGGTAGCGGGCCAGCGTGCCCAGGCCCGGGCCGCTCCCGTCGTCGTCGGCGGCGGCCACCGGGTCGCGCCCGAAGCGGCGGCCGAGCAGCATCACCAGCGGCACCACGAACGGCGCCAGCAGCAGGTCGTACAGCAGGGCGCTGATCACCAGGCCGACGAGGCCGACGTGCCGGGCCGCGGTGTCGCCGACGAGGGCTCCGACCATCGCGTACAGCAGGGTGGAGGCGACCGCCGCGGCGCCCACCACCAGCAGCGCGCTGGCGACGGAGCGCTGGCGGCCGTGGTCGGGGCGCAGCAGTCCGGCGGCGTAGCCCATCAGGCAGAGCACCAGCGCGTAGCGGCCGATCGCGTGGTCGGAGGGCGGTGCGACGTCGGCCAGCAGGCCGGCCGAGAAGCCGACCAGGCAGCCGCCGGTGGGCCCGTAGACCATGGCCAGGCCGACCACGACGAGCAGCAGTATGTCCGGGGTGGCTCCCGGGAGCTGGAGCCGGCCGAAGACGCTGACCTGGAGGATCAGGCCGAACAGGATCAGGCCGGCGGAGACGGGGATGCGGGCGAGGCGCATGGCTCAGTTCCCCCCATTGGGCTTGGCGGGCGGGGCGGCGGGCGCGGAGGCCGGGGCCTGGCCCGGTGCGGGCGCGGCGGGGGCCTGGCCCGGTGCGGGGGCGGGCGGCAGGACGGCGTCGCGCGGGTCGGCGCGCGGCGGGACGACCACCACGCCGACCAGGTCCAGCCGGGTGAACTGGACGAAGGGCTCGACCAGGACGGTCTTGGTCAGCTGGCCCGCGTTGGCCTGGACCTCGATGACCTTGCCGACCGGGACGCCGGGCACGAACGGGCGGCCGCTCTGCGAGCCGAAGGTGACCAGCCGGTCGCCGGCCTTGACCTGGGCCTTGCCGTTGAGCAGGGAGACCTTCATCGGGCTGTCGCCGCCGCCGGAGGCGAAGCCGATCTCGCCGGTGCCCTCCAGCCGGGTGCCGGCCGAGAAGCCGGGGTCGGAGGCGAGCAGCACGGTGGCGGTGGTCGGCCCGACGGTGGTGATCCGGCCGACCAGGCCCTGACCGTTGATCACCGTCATGTCGCGGGTGAGGCCGTCGTCGCTGCCGGCGTCGATGGTGATGGTCCAGGAGAAGCCCTGGGCCGGGCCGATCGCGATGACCTGGGCGGCTTTGACGGTGTAGCCGCCGGCGCCGGCGGTGCGCAGCAGGTCGTCCAGTTGCTTGGTGCGCCCGGTGGCCATGTCGGAGGAGGCGAGCTTCTGCCGCAGTTCGGTGTTCTCGCGGGCGAGCTGGTCGGTGCGTCCGCTGTTGGTGGCGGCGTCCCGGAAGGCCCGGACGGTGTCGGCGACGGGGTCGACGACGGTGGCGGCGCCGTGCTCGACGGGGCCGAGGACGCCGGCGGCGGCGCGGCGGGCGGGGCCGAGCGGGGAGTCCTCACCGCCCTTGATGTCCACGGTGATGAGCGCGAAGGCGACGGCCACCAGCAGGATGAGCAGCAGCCGGCTCTCTCGTGTGTCCCTCACGGTGCTGGTGCTGCCCCTTCGTGCCTGGCCGCCGCCCGGGGCTGTGGGGCCCGGGCGGCGGCCCGTTCAGTCGGTGTCGGAATGTCGTTCGTGGTGGCTAACGGCGCGGCTGGGCGTCGAGTACCTGCTGGAGCGCCTCGAACTCCTCGACGCACTTGCCGGAGCCGAGCGCTACGGAGTCGAGCGGGTTCTCGGCGATGTGGATCGGCATGCCGGTCTCGCGGCGCAGCCGCTCGTCGAGGCCGCGCAGCAGGGCGCCGCCGCCGGTGAGCACGATGCCCCGGTCCATGACGTCGCCGGCCAGCTCGGGCGGGCACTGGTCGAGGGTGGTCTTGACCGCGTCGATGATCGAGTTGACCGGCTCGTCGATGGCCTCGCGGACCTCGGCGGCGGAGATGACCACGGTCTTGGGCAGGCCGCTGACCAGGTCGCGGCCGCGGATCTCGGCGTGCTCGTCCTTCTCGCCCTCCAGGCCGAAGGCGCTGCCGATGCTCATCTTGATCTGTTCGGCACTGCGCTCGCCGAGGAGCAGCGAGTACTCCTTCTTGATGTGCTGGACGATCGCGTTGTCCAGTTCGTCGCCGGCCACCCGGATGGACTGGGCGGTGACGATGCCGCCGAGGGAGATCACCGCGACCTCGGTGGTGCCGCCGCCGATGTCGACCACCATGTTGCCGGTGGCCTCGTGGACGGGCAGCCCGGCGCCGATGGCGGCGGCCATCGGCTCCTCGATGATGTGCACCTGGCGGGCGCCGGCCTGCGAGGAGGCCTCGATGACGGCGCGGCGCTCGACGCCGGTAATGCCGGAGGGCACGCAGACGACGACGCGCGGGCGGGCGAGGTAGCGGCGGCGGTGGATCTTGAGGATGAAGTAGCGCAGCATCCGCTCGGTGATCTCGAAGTCGGCGATCACGCCGTCCTTGAGCGGGCGGATGGCGACGATGTTGCCCGGGGTGCGGCCGATCATCTTCTTGGCCTCGGCGCCGACGGCGAGGATGCCGCCGGTGTTGGTGTTCACGGCGACCACGGACGGCTCGTTCAGGACGATGCCCTTGCCCCTGACGTACACCAGCGTGTTGGCAGTTCCGAGGTCGATCGCCAAGTCGCGGCCGATGAACGACAGGTTGCTCGCCATGGGGTGTAGGTGCCTTCCCGGGCTCGGAGTTCATGGGGGTGGTGGACGACTGCGCGCGCCCACGCGGGGGCGGAGACCAGCTGAGCTGCCTTACCGGGCCCTTGGGTCGCGTCCATCGTAGTCACGCGGCGCGGTACGGACGTCGACGTGGGGCATACCGTCCATTGTCCGGAGCGTGATCGCTTCTCCGAGGATTGGGACGCCGTGTCGGCAGCCCCAGTTCCCTATTTCACGATAAGAATGCCCCGGCCGGGCCAATGGTCCCGACCGGGGCAGGTCTTCGGTCCTCCGGGCGTATCGCCCGGCCCGGATCAGGCGTGCGCCGGGAAGAAGATCTTGATCTCGCGCTCGGCGGACTCCGGGGAGTCGGAGGCGTGGATCAGGTTCTCGCGGGTGATCGTCGCGTAGTCGCCGCGGATGGTGCCGGCCCCGGCCTCCAGCGGGTTGGTGGCGCCGGCCAGCATGCGGATGCCGGGCACGACCTCCTCGCCCTCGACGATCAGCGCGATCGACGGGCCGGAGGTCATGAACTCCAGCAGCGGCTCGTAGAACGGGCGGCCGACGTGCTCCGCGTAGTGCAGCTCCAGCGTGGCCCGGTCGAAGGTGCGCAGCTCGACGGCGGCGAGCTTCCAGCCGGCCTTGCGCTCGATGCGGCTGATGATCTCGCCGGCCAGGCCGCGGCGGACGGCGTCGGGCTTGAGCAGGACGAGAGTGCGCTGGGACACGGTGCGTCTCCTGGGGATTCGGTTCGGCAGACAGTCGGGTCGACGAGTGGGCCGACACGGCAGAGGTTACCTTGCGTACACGGCGTGTCGGCCCGTCGGTCCCGGCCCTAGGCGTGTACGGCGGCCGCCTCCGCGGCGGCGCGGGCGGCCTTGAACTCGTCCACCTTCCGGCCGTAGTGCACCGAGCACCACCACAGGCCGGCGAAGACCACGCCGAGGCCGAACATGGTCGGCAGGATGAAGCCGCTGGCGATCAGTCCGATCTGCAGCACCCAGCCGATGGGCACCGCGCCGGGGCGGTTGATCATGCCGCAGAGCGCGATGCACAGGGCCATCGCGATGCCGCTGACCGCCCAGATCTCTCCGTTGGAGACGTCCGTGAGCCGCATCGCGACCAGCGCCGCGAACATGATCAGGAGCGCCTCGCCGATCAGGGTCGAGGAGCAGAGCGTCCTCATGTCACTTCCTCCCGAGCAGCAGGCGGGCCTCGCCCACGGTGATGACCGAACCGGTGACCAGCACCCCGGCGCCGCCGAGGTCGCCCTCCTCCTCGGCGAGGGTGACGGCGGCGGCGATGGCGTCGTCGAGCCGGGGCTCGACCTGGACGCGGTCCTCGCCGAAGATCTCGACGGCAAGGGCGGCCAGCGCGTCGACGTCCATCGCGCGGTGGGTGGAGTTCTGGGTGATGACGACCTCGGCCAGGATCGGCTCGAAGGCCTCCAGGACCCCGGCCACGTCCTTGTCCCCGGAGGTGCCGATCACGCCGACGAGCCGGGTGAAGCCGAAGGACTCGGTCAGGGCGGCGACGGTGGCGCGGGCGCCGTGTGGGTTGTGCGCGGCGTCCAGGATGACGGTGGGGCTGCGGCGGACGATCTCCAGGCGGCCCGGCGAGGAGACGCCGGAGAAGGCCTGGCGGATCTTGTCGACGTCGAGCTGCCCGCCGCGGGCGCCGCCGACGCCGAAGAAGGCCTCGACCGCGGCCAGCGCGAGCGCCGCGTTGTGCGCCTGGTGCTCGCCGTGCAGCGGGATGAAGACGTCCTCGTACTCCTCGCCGCCGAGTCCGCGCAGCGTCACCAGCTGGCCGCCGATGGCGAGTTCGCGGCGGATCACGCCGAACTCCAGGCCCTCGCGGGCGACTGTGGCGTCCACCTCGACGGCGTGGCGCAGGATGACCTGGGCGGCGTCCAGCTGCTGCTGGGCGACGACGGCGACGGCGCCGGACTTGATGATCCCGGACTTCTCGACCGCGATCTCGCCGGTGGTCTCGCCGAGCTTGTCGGTGTGGTCCAGCCCGATCGGGGTGATCACGGCGACGGCGGAGTCGATGACGTTGGTGGCGTCCCAGGAGCCGCCCATGCCGACCTCGACCACGGCGACGTCCACCGGGGCGTCGGCGAAGGCGGCGTAGGCCATGCCGGTCAGCACCTCGAAGAAGGACATCGGCACCGGCTGCGCCGCGTCGACCATCTGCACGTAGGGCTCGATGTCGCGGTAGACCTCGACGAAGCGCTCGGGGCTGATCGGGAGGCCGTCCAGGCTGATGCGCTCGGTGACGGACTCCACGTGCGGGCTGGTGTAGCGGCCGGTGCGCAGCTCGAAGGTGTTGAGCAGCTGCTCGATCATCCGGGCGGTGGAGGTCTTGCCGTTGGTGCCGGTGATGTGGATGGAGGGGAAGGACCGCTGGGGCTCGCCCAGGATGTCCATCAGCGCCTCGATCCGGTCGAGCGAGGGCTCCAGCTTGTTCTCCGGCCAGCGCTTGGAGAGTTCCACCTCGACGTCGCGCAGGGCGTCGCCGGTGCCGCCGTCGGCGGGGCGGATGGTGTACGGGTTCGGGTCGGCCTTGTCGCTCACGACCACAGTCTACGGAGCGGCGGCGCCCCGTCCTCACAGGGTGAGAGCGGGCGTGGGGGCGGGGGTGGGCGCGGGGGTGAGAACGGCCACTTTGCCCGGCTTCGCCTTAACGCCCCAGTTTGATCCCTTTACTATCTCTTTAGCGAGTTTGAACCGCAACGAAGCATCGATTCGCAACCGACAGGAGCTGTCAGCCTTTGATCACAAGGAGCATTGCGCCATGCCCGACGCCCTGCACGACTGGATCGTGCTTCGCCAGGACGCCATCGTCTGGGTCGCCGGACTGATCCCCCTGGCCCTCGTCGGCTACCTGGCGTCTTCGGGCGCTTCCTCGTGTACTGGGCCGGCTCCCGCCACGCCTTCGAGCACAACCGCCCCGCCCAGCCCGGCGACCCGGCCGCCTTCCGGTGGCACCTGGTGATCCCCTGCCGCGACGAGGATTCGGTGGTCACCCAGACCCTGGACGGCCTGCGGGCCGCTGCGCCCGAGGCCCACCTGTGGGTGATCGACGACGACAGCGCGGACGCCACCCGCGAGCTGGTGCTCGCCGCCGCGGCCCACGACCCGCGCGTCCACCTCGTCCAGCGCCGCCGCCCGCACGCCCGGATCGGCAAGGGCGCCGCCCTCAACGCCGCCTACCGGGAGATCTCCGCCTGGCTGCCCGAGTCCACCGACCGCTCCCGCGTGGTGATCGGCGTGGTCGACGCCGACGGCCGGCTCGACCCGGGCACCCTCGCCCAGGTCTGCAACGACAAGGCGCTCGGCCGCCCCGACACCGGCGCCGTCCAGATCGGCGTCCGGATGCGCAACGCCGACGAGGAGCTCCCGCTGCCCGGCCGCGGCCGGGCCGCCAACGCCCGGGACATCCCGCTCGTCCACGTCGAGGCCGGGCTGCGCAGCTTCGACCGGGCGATGCCCGAGGAGCACAACCGGGTGATGGTCGACCACGTCTCCGACCTGCTCTGCGCCGCCACCCCGGACAACGTCGCCAACCTGCGCGCCGAGTCGCTGGCCGAGGAGCGGATCGAGCTCACCGGCAACACCGTCGTGGAGGTGGTCCGCCGTCAGCTGCCGGACCAGGCCGCCCGCGCCGCGCTGCTCGCCGCACACGGCCTGCGCCCGGACGCGTACGTGCTGGCCACCGTGCACCGCCCGGAGAACACCGACACCGCCGAGGCGCTCGGCGCGGTGCTCGCCGAGTCCGGCGCCGCCGCAGCCGTACCGCTGGCCGCGTAGCTCCTGGGCGGCCGGCGGGGCGTCAGACTGCGGCCCGGGCCTCCGGCACGTGTGCGGCGCCGCCGTGCCGGCGGCGCAACTCGGCGGTGATCTCGGCCAGTTCGCCCTCGGGCAGCAGCGGGAGCATCATCGCGACGCCCTGCAGCAGACCGCCGACCAGGTAGGTGGTGTCGGCCGTCGCGGCGACCAGGCCGCGCACCTCGGCCACCTCGCCGGCCGCCACCGCCTCGATCAGCCGGGCGGCGTCGGCGGACTCCTCGTCCACCGCGACCGCTCCGCTGTCGGCCGGGGCGCGGCGGGCCATCGCCCGCAGCACCCGGTCGCCGACCTCGGGGGCGTACGCCTTGCGGACGGCCTCGGCGGCGATCCACGCCAGCAGGGTGGTCACCTCGCGCTCGGCGTGCTCCGCGAACAGCAAATCCAGCTCGTGATCGAACGCGAGCTGGTTCCCGTGCCGGAAGGCGAGCAGCAGCGTCGCCGCCCTGGCCTTGGCCTCCTCGACCGCCTCGGCAGGAAGTTCGTCGGCCAACTCCTCGGTCACCACCACGCCGTGCCCTCCCGTCCGTCGCTCAGCAGGAACCCTCAGCGGAAACGCCCATTCGGAAACTCCGTGCACACCGTACACATCCGACCTGGAAACTTCGGCGAACGCGCGCGGGCAAGACCGGAATCAATTCGCTCGGAATAGGACCTCACCCGGTCCAGGATGAATATTCGCCGGAAGGGAGCAATGCTGCTGGGCTATTCGGTGTAAGGCGGACCGGCCCGGAAAAGACCCAGGGGCCGCACTCCGCGAAACGGAGTGCGACCCCTGGCCGGATCTGCCGGGTCTGCCGGGTCTGCCGGGCTCAGCCCTGCGGCAGCGCCGCGAGCTGGGCGGTGATCCGGGCGATGTCGGCCTCGGCGGCCTCCTGGCGCGCCTTGATCTTGGCGACCACCTCGTCCGGCGCCTTGGCCAGGAAGGCCTCGTTGCCGAGCTTGGCGGTGGTCTGGGCCTTCTCCTTCTCGGCGGCCGCGAGGTCCTTGGCGAGGCGCTTGCGCTCCGCCGCGACGTCGATGGTGCCGGAGAGGTCCAGCGACACGGTGGCGCCCGCGACCTGCAGCGAGGCGGTGGCCGCGAAGCCCTCCTCGGGGACGGTCAGCCGCAGCAGCGAGCGGATCGCGTCCTCGTGGACGGCCAGCGCGGTGCCCTCCAGCTCCAGCTTCGCCGGAACGCGCTGCCGGTCCTTGAGGCCCTGGCTCACGGCGAACCGGCGGACCTCGGTGACGACCTGCTGCAGCGTGGCGATCTCCGCCTCGGCCGCGGCGTCGCGGTAGCCGCTGTCCTTCGGCCAGTCGGCGATGACCACGGACTCCGCGCCGGTCAGCGTGGTCCACAGGGTCTCGGTGACGAAGGGCACGATCGGGTGCAGCAGGCGCAGCGTGACGTCCAGGACCTCGCCGAGGACCCGGCGCGCGGCGTCGGCCTGCGGGCCGCCCTTGGCCAGGGTGGTCTTGGAGAGCTCGACGTACCAGTCGAAGACCTCGTCCCAGGCGAAGTGGTACAGCGCCTCGGAGAGCTTGGAGAACTGGTAGTCCTCGTACAGCCCGTCCACCTCGGCGACGGTGCTGTTGAGGCGCGACAGGATCCAGCGGTCGCTCGCGGTCAGCTCCTCCGGCGCGGGCAGCGGGCCCTCGACGGTGGCACCGTTCATCAGCGCGAAGCGGGTGGCGTTCCAGATCTTGTTGGCGAAGTTGCGGGCCGCCTGGACCCAGTCCTCGCCGATCGGCACGTCGACGCCCGGGTTGGCACCGCGCGCCAGCGTGAAGCGCAGCGCGTCGGAGCCGTACTTGTCCATCCAGTCCAGCGGGTTGACCACGTTGCCGAAGGACTTCGACATCTTCTTGCCGTTCTGGTCACGGACCATGCCGTGCAGCGCGATGGTGTGGAACGGCGGGGTGCCGTCCATCGCGTAGAGGCCGAACATCATCATCCGGGCGACCCAGAAGAACAGGATGTCGTAGCCGGTGACCAGGACGGAGTTCGGGTAGAACTTCGCGAGGCTCTCGGTCTGCTCCGGCCAGCCGAGCGTGGAGAACGGCCACAGGCCGGAGGAGAACCAGGTGTCCAGGACGTCGGTGTCCTGGTGCCAGCCCTCGCCGGCGGGCGGCTGCTCGTCCGGGCCGACGCAGACGATCTCGCCGTTCGGGCCGTACCAGACCGGGATGCGGTGGCCCCACCACAGCTGGCGCGAGATGCACCAGTCGTGCAGGTTGTCGACCCAGTCGAAGTACCGCTTCTCCATCTCCTGCGGGTGGATCTTGACCTTGCCGTCGCGGACCGCGTCGCCGGCGGCCTTGGCGAGCGGGCCGACCTTGACCCACCACTGCATGGACAGCCGCGGCTCGATGGTGGTCTTGCAGCGCGAGCAGTGGCCCACCGAGTGGGTGTACGGGCGCTTCTCGGCAACGATCCGGCCCTCGGCGCGCAGCGCGGCGACGATCGCCGAGCGGGCCTCCAGGCGGTCCAGGCCGAGGAACGGGCCGTGCACGGTGATGACGGCGTGCTCGTCCATGACGGCGATGTTCGGCAGGTCGTGCCGCTGGCCGATCTCGAAGTCGTTCGGGTCGTGCGCGGGCGTCACCTTGACGGCGCCGGTGCCGAACTCCGGGTCGACGTGGGCGTCGGCGACGATCGGGATCCGACGGCCGGTCAGCGGCAGCTCGATCTCGGTGCCGATCAGGTGCTTGTAGCGCTCGTCCTCCGGGTGGACGGCGACCGCGGTGTCACCCAGCATCGTCTCGGCGCGCGTGGTGGCGACGACGATGGAGTCCTCGCCCTCGCCGTAGCGGATCGAGACCAGCTCGCCGTCGTCGTCCTGGTACTCCACCTCGATGTCCGAGATGGCGGTCAGGCAGCGCGGGCACCAGTTGATGATGCGCTCGGCGCGGTAGATCAGCTCGTCGTCGTAGAGCTTCTTGAAGATGGTCTGGACGGCCTGGGACAGGCCCTCGTCCATGGTGAAGCGCTCGCGGGACCAGTCCACGCCGTCGCCCAGGCGCCGCATCTGGCCGGAGATCTGGCCGCCGGACTCCGCCTTCCACTTCCAGACGCGCTCGACGAAGGCCTCGCGGCCCAGGTCGTGGCGGGACTTGCCCTCCTTGGCGAGCTCGCGCTCGACCACGTTCTGGGTGGCGATGCCGGCGTGGTCCATGCCGGGCTGCCACAGGGCCTCGTAGCCCTGCATGCGCTTGCGGCGGACGAGGGCGTCGATCAGCGTGTGCTCGAAGGCGTGGCCCAGGTGCAGGCTGCCGGTGACGTTCGGCGGGGGGATGACGATGGTGAACGGGGGCTTGTCGCTCTTGGCGTCCGCGGTGAAGTAGCCACGCTCTACCCAGCGCTCGTACAGCTCGCCCTCTACGTCCGCGGGGGTGTAGGTCGTCGGGAGGGTTGCCGCATCGTCCCCGGTGGTGCTCACGGGGCGCTGGTTCGTCGTGTCGGTCACGACGCACAGTTTACGTAACCGGGGGCGTGGGTTACGAACCGCTTTCGGTGGGCGGACCCGACACACCCGTACGGGCCCGCGACGGGCACCGTGCGGTACCGTGCCCGGGCACTCGTCCGGTCGGACCGGGCGTGCACGGAACGACTCCACACCACGAACAGGCCGCGGGTGCGGCGGGGGAGCACAGACACAGATGTACGGCCAGGGACAGCAGTATCCGCAGGGACAGCCGCAGCCTTACGGCGGCCAGCCGCCGCAGCAGCCGTACGGCGCCCCGCAGCCCCAGTACGGCGCACCCCAGCCCCAGTACGGCGCGCCGCAGCAGCCCTACGGTGCACCGCAGCCCCAGTACGGCGCGCCCCAGCAGCCGTACGGCGTGCCGCCGCAGGCGCCGTACGGGCAGCCGGGCTACCCGGTGGCGCCGCCGAGCAAGGGCAAGGGCGGCCTGGTCATCGGCCTGGTGGTCGGCGCGCTGGTGCTGGGCGGCGGCGGTTTCGCCGCGTGGAAGTTCCTCGGCGGCAGCGACCAGGGCGGCCAGTACAAGATCACCGCCCCGCAGTCGCTGCCGGACGGCTACGTGCAGAAGTCGGCGAAGGAGCAGGCCGCCGACATGAGCAAGCCGGACGCGGCGAAGTTCGGCTCGGACCTGCAGGTCCTGGTGGCCAGCTACAGCAAGGGCTCGGACGCGCTCGACACCTTCTCGGTGGTCGGCGTCTACGGGAACCTCAACGACCCCGGGCAGATCATCGAGGACTCCAAGAAGGACAGCGGCGGGCTGACCTGGAGCACCCCGATGACCGACTTCCCGGCGCAGGACGGCCACAGCTCCTCGGCGAAGCTCTCCTGCGGCGTGGCGAGCGTGCTCGCGGGCAAGCCCGGCCCGACGGTCTGCGTGTGGGCGGACAAGTCCACCACCGGCCGGGTCACCTTCAGCAAGCTCAACCTGGGCACCAGCGGCGGCGGTGGCCAGAGCCTCACCCCGGACCAGGCGGCCGCCAAGACCCGGGCGATCCGCGACGCGATGGTCGTCGCCAAGTAGCGCCCGCGCCGCGCGAACTCACGCGAAGGGCCCCGCACCAGATCTGGTGCGGGGCCCTTCGCGCTACGTCGGTCAGGCGCTCTTGTCGCGGCGCTCGCGCTTGATCATGTCGCGCGGGACGAGGGTGGGGATGGCGTGCTTGGAGACCACGTCGCCGGTGACCACCACGCGGGCGACGTCCTGACGCGAGGGGACCTCGTACATCACGGACATCAGCACCTCCTCCATGATGGCCCGCAGCCCACGCGCGCCGGTGCCGCGCAGGATCGCCTGGTCGGCGATCGCCTCCAGCGCGTCGCGGGAGAACTCCAGCTCCACGCCGTCCAGTTCGAAGAGCTTGCGGTACTGCTTGACCAGGGCGTTGCGCGGCTCGGTGAGGATCTGCAGCAGCGCCTCGCGGTCCAGGTTGTGCACGCTGGTGATCACCGGCAGACGGCCGATGAACTCGGGGATCATGCCGAACTTCACCAGGTCCTCGGGCATCACCTGGCGGAAGTGGTCGCTGGCGTCCGACTCCCGCTTGGAGCGGATGTTGGCGCCGAAGCCGATGCCCTTGGCACCCGCGCGGCCCTCGATGATCCGCTCCAGGCCGGCGAACGCGCCGCCGACGATGAACAGCACGTTGGTGGTGTCGATCTGGATGAACTCCTGGTGGGGGTGCTTGCGGCCCCCCTGTGGCGGCACCGAGGCGGTGGTGCCCTCCAGGATCTTCAGCAGGGCCTGCTGCACGCCCTCGCCGGAGACGTCCCGGGTGATCGACGGGTTCTCGCTCTTGCGCGCGACCTTGTCGATCTCGTCGATGTAGATGATCCCGGTCTCGGCCTTCTTGACGTCGTAGTCGGCCGCCTGGATCAGCTTGAGCAGGATGTTCTCGACGTCCTCGCCGACGTAGCCGGCCTCGGTCAGCGCGGTGGCGTCCGCGATCGCGAAGGGCACGTTGAGCATCCGGGCCAGGGTCTGCGCGAGCAGCGTCTTGCCGGAGCCGGTGGGGCCCAGCAGCAGGATGTTGGACTTGGCCAGCTCGATCGCGTCCTCGCGGCCGTTGCCGCCGCTGCGGCCCGCCTCGCCGGCCTGGACGCGCTTGTAGTGGTTGTAGACCGCGACCGACAGCGCCTTCTTGGCGAGGTCCTGGCCGACCACGTACTGGTCCAGGAACTCGTAGATCTCACGCGGCTTCGGGAGTTCCTCGAAGCGCACCTCGGAGGTCTCGGCGAGTTCCTCCTCGATGATCTCGTTGCACAGGTCGATGCACTCGTCGCAGATGTACACGCCTGGGCCGGCGATCAGCTTCTTCACCTGCTTCTGCGACTTGCCGCAGAACGAGCACTTGAGCAGGTCGCCACCGTCTCCGATGCGTGCCACGAGGTGCTTCCCCTTCGCCAGGGGCCCCGCAGGGGTTCCGGGGCCTGGTGCTGTGGACCGTCAACGCCGACGGCGCTCGGTCTCGCTATCCGACGGTACTCTGCCGGGCCCGTGATTCCGTCCTCTTCGCCGGGTCTGCCCTACGCCCTGGGCGAATTGATACCGAACAGATGCCGTGCACGAGCCTGCCGATGGGCCGGGGCGGGACGCGCACCAGGGGTGCGCCGTCCCGCCCCGATGGGGCCTCCCCGGGCCGCTGCCGGACGAGGAGGGAGCCGACCTCAGGAGGTCAGCGAGGTCTTGCGGGTGGAGATGATCTGGTCGATCAGGCCGTACTCGACGGCCTCCTCGGCGGTGAGGATCTTGTCGCGCTCGATGTCCTCGCGCACCTGCTCCGCCGACTTGTTGGAGTGCTTGGACAGCATCTCCTCCAGCTGCTCACGCATCCGGAAGATCTCCTTGGCCTGGATCTCCAGGTCGGACACCTGGCCGCGGCCGGTCTCGGTGTACGGCTGGTGGATCAGGATCCGGGCGTTCGGCAGCGCCATCCGCTTGCCGGGGGTGCCGGCGGCGAGCAGCACGGCCGCGGCGGAGGCCGCCTGGCCCATGCAGACCGTGGTGATGTCCGGCTTGACGTACTGCATCGTGTCGTAGATGGCCGTCAGGGCCGTGAACGAGCCGCCGGGCGAGTTGATGTACATCTGGATCTCGCGGTCCGGGTCCATCGACTCCAGGCACAGCAGCTGCGCCATGATGTCGTTCGCCGAGACGTCGTCGACCTGCGAGCCGAGGAAGATGATGCGCTCCTCGAACAGCTTGGCGTACGGGTCGTACTCGCGGATGCCCTGCGTGGTGCGCTCGACGAAGCGCGGGACGATGTAGCGGCCCTCGGCACGCATGTCCTCGACGCGGGCCTGGGCGGCCGACAGGCTGGGGATGTTCATGGGGGTTCTTGTCCTCCGGAGCGTTGTGACTGTGGTCTCGCGGGCCGGGCCGAGGCTCAGGCAGCGCCCGTGCCGCCGCCGCCGGGGACGTCCGCGGCGCTGTGCATGATCGCGTCGATGAGGCCGTACTCCAGGGCCTCCTCCGGGGTGAACCAGCGGTCGCGGTCGGAGTCGGCGGTGATCTGCTCGAAGGACTGGCCGCTGTGGTGGGCGATCAGCTCGGACATCCGCTTCTTGGTGCGCAGCAGCTGCTCCGCCTGGATGCGGATGTCGGTGGCGGAACCGCCGAGGCCCGCGGAGGGCTGGTGCATCAGGATCGTCGAGTTCGGCAGCGAGAAGCGCTTGCCGGGGGCACCCGCGGTCAGCAGGAACTGACCCATCGAGGCGGCCATTCCCATCGCGATGGTGACGACGTCGTTCTTGATGTACTGCATGGTGTCGTAGATCGCCATGCCGGCCGAGATCGAGCCGCCCGGGGAGTTGATGTAGAGGAAGATGTCCTTGTCCGGGTCCGCGGCCAGCAGCAGCAGCTGCGCGGTGATCTTGTTGGCGATGTCGTCGTCGACCTGCTGGCCGAGGAAGATGATCCGCTCGTTGAGCAGCCGGTTGTAGACCTGGTCGCCCAGGCCGCCGAGCACGTCACCAGAGGCGGCGTGCGGCGCCATCGGGCCCATCTGCATCTGCGGGAACGTCACTTAGCCACCTGCTCAGTCGATTTGGACGGTCGCTCCACGGCCGTCACGATGTCGCACAGCTTCCGGGTATCACGTCGTGATTGTTGCTGTCCAAGGACCCTAACGCGCAGGCCGGGCCGCAGAATCCCTCACGCAGAACTGTTCGCTGTGAGCGCAGGGTCGCGGTGGCCGCACGGCGGGAAGACAGCGGGCCCGGACACCTTGACGGCGTCCGGGCCCGCTGCGTGCCTCAGGGGGCTACCGGGGCTCAGGCCTCGGTCTTCTCCTCGGCGGTCTCCTCGGCGGCGGCCTCGACGGTCTCGCCCGTCTCGTCCTCGTCGTCGAAGTTGATCTCGTTGCCCTCGGTGTCGACGACCTTGGCGGCCTCGACCACGGTGGCCAGCGCCTTGCCGCGGGCGACCTCGCCGACCAGCAGCGGAACCTGGCCGCCCTGGACGACCTGCTGCGCGAACTGGTCCGGGGTGAGGCCCGAGCCGGCGGCGCGGCGGATGAGGTGCTCGGTCAGCTCCTCCTGGTTAACACCCAGCTCCTCGTCGGCGACGATCTGGTCCAGGACGAACTGGGTCTTGATGCCCTTCTTCGCCTGCTCCTCGATCTCCGCGTCCCACTCCTCGCGGGTCTTGCCCTGGGTCTCCAGGTAGGTGTCGAGGTTCAGGCCCATCGGCTCCAGCTGGTGGTGCTCGACGTTGTGCTTGCGGGTCTGGATCTCGTCCGCGAGGAGCTTCTCGGGGTACTCGATCTCGACCAGCGTGAGCAGCGCGTCCAGCACCTTCTCCTGGGCCTGGGTGGCCTGGTCGTACTCCTTCATGCGCTCCAGGCGCTTGCGGGAGTCGGCGCGCAGCTCCTCCAGGGTGTCGAACTCGCTGGCCAGCTGGGCGAACTCGTCGTCCAGCTCCGGCAGCTCCTTCTCCTGGACGGCGGTGACGGTGACGGTGACCTCGGAGGTCTTGCCCGCCTGGGTGCCACCCTTGAGCTCGGTCTCGAAGGTCTTCTCCTCGCCGGCGGACAGGCCGACGACGGCCTCGTCGATGCCGTCGATCAGGCGGCCCGAGCCGATCTCGTAGCTGACGCCGGTCGCGGTGCCGTCCTCCGGCACCTCGCCGTCGACCTTGGCCACCAGGTCGACGACCACGATGTCGCCGGCGGCCGCGGCGCGCTCGACGTCCTTGACCGAGGAGAAGCGCTCGCGCAGCTGCTCCAGCGACTTCTCGATGTCCTCGTCGGAGACGGCGATCGGGTCGACGGTCACCTCGATGGAGGAGAACTCCGGCAGGGTGATCTCCGGACGGATGTCCACCTCGGCGGTGAACTTGAGGTCACCGCCGTCGGCGATCTTCTCGACACCCTCGATGTTGGTGATGTCGGGCTGGCCGAGGACCTCGATCTTGCCCTCGTCGACGGCCTGCGTGTAGAAGCGCGGCAGGGCGTCGTTGACGGCCTCCTCCAGCACGGCACCACGGCCGAAGCGCTGGTCGATGACCCGAGCCGGGATCTTGCCCTTGCGGAAGCCCGGAACCGTGACCTGCTGGTTGATCTTCTTGTACGCCGCGTCGAGGCTGGGCTTGAGCTCCTCGAAGGGCACCTCGACGGTGAGTCGAACCCGGGTCGGGTTCAGAGTCTCGACGGCGCTCTTCACGGTTTGGTCTCCTATGGCTTGCGGTCAGGTTGTCTCCGCCCGGCCCCGCCGTGCGGCCGGAGCCGTACGAAATGGGTCGGACGAGACGGGCGATGGGCGGTTGGAGCTGCATCTCCCGTGGGGGTGGACGGTGAGCTTGACTCCTCGCCCTCGTGCGGTTGACCTGGGTTGACGCCACAGGGACTACCGCCAGCGCCCCATCCTACCGGTACCACGAAAGGCGGACGCCAGGCGCCACCGTACCGGCCGAACAGAACAGGGCCCCGCCCCGGTGGGCGAGACCCTGCCGCACTGTCGGGGTGGCCGGATTCGAACCGACGGCCTTCCGCTCCCAAAGCGGACGCGCTACCAAACTGCGCCACACCCCGTGGTGCCGAGAGGAAGCGTACACGGCAGGCCTGTTCGGCTCGCCGACTATTTCCACCCGGGCGCGCAGGGGCGTGCGCGGCGGTGTCCGGAAATGCGGTGTGCACGGGGGCCGCCGGACCAGGTACGCTGTTCCCCGAACTTCCGGCCGGTGCCGGTCGGGGGGTCGCGCGGGCGTAGCTCAATGGTAGAGCCCTAGTCTTCCAAACTAGTCACGCGAGTTCGATTCTCGTCGCCCGCTCTTCGTCCGGCCCCGGTGTGCAGTCCGCACACCGGGGCCGGTTGCGTTCCCGGGGCCCGTCCGGCTCCGGCCGTCGGCTCAGAGCCCGAGGCGGGCGGCCCGGGCGGCGGCCCGGTCGAGCAGCAGGTGGACGTCGCCCTCCCGGGTGGTGGGGCGGTCGTTGAACTCGTCCGGGGAGTGCGCCGGGCGGCCGGTGGCGTGCAGCACCTCCATCAGCTGGACCCGGGCCGTGCGGACGGTGGCCGGGGTGCCGTAGCCGTACGCCAGTACGGCGGCCTGGGCGCCGAGCAGGCAGACCCGGCCGGCCTCGTCCCACATCGCGCCCTGCAGCCAGCCGTGGGCGCCGATGTAGCGGGAGGCGAGCCTGAGGTGGCCGGCCGCGCTGACCGGGACGGGCCTGGCGGGGCGGCGCAGCGCCCGGTCGAGCAGGGTGGCCCGGGGCAGCGGGTGGCCGGCGTGCCAGAGCTGCGGGGTGCTGCCGTACGGGTGAACGTACGGCGCGGGGGTGCGGGCGGGGGCGGGCAGCGAGGCGAGGTAGGCCTCGATCTCGGCGACCAGGCCGGAGCCGTCCGGGTGGACCAGCGGCGGCGGGGTCGTCGGCGGGGTCGGGGCGGTGGTGCGGGGCATGCGGGCTCTCCGGGCGGACGGCTTGCGGGTTCCGCTGCCCAAAGTGGGGCATGGCAGACATTTCCGCGACCGGAGGGCCCGGGCGCCCGGATGGTTTCCCGGTTGGGTGTCGGGCCGATAGCCTCGGCGGCGTTCGAGCGCAGTTCGAGCGCGAGCTCAGCCGCCGCGCTCCCCAGATGGAGGAGTCCCGGTGCGTCCGCAGGATCGACTGGCCGTCATACAGCGCTGTGTGGTCCGGGAGATGGCGCGACTGGGCCAGGTGTTCCGCCCGGACGGCGAGATCGTGCGCGGCCCCGGCACCACGGCGGTCGCGGTGCGCGAGCACCCCGGGGACGACGGCACCGGGCACGTGGACCTCGGCTTCGTGCTGCAACTCGGCCGTGCGGACGCGCCGGTGGTGTGGGACTGCGCGGCCGGCCTCGGCAAGACCGAGGAGGAGAAGCTCGCCAACGCGGTCAGGATGTGGGCGACCACCACCGCCTCGGTGCTGGTCGAGCTCGCCGAGGGGTACGGGGTGCACGCCGACCGCCCGGACGTTCCCCAACTCCCGGGCTGGCACGCGGTGCAGGGGCCCGCGGCGGTGTTCGGCTTCGGCAACGAGCACCTGGCGGGCTGGCTCGCCGAGAACCGGGTGCTGTCGGCGCTGGCGCCCGCGCTGCGGTCGGAGCTGACCGGGCCCGGGCCGGTCGGGGTGAAGCTCTTCCTGGGCGGGAAGGCGGGGGACGACGTCGCCGAGGTCCGGGTGGGCGGCGAGGTGTCGGAGGCGGCCTCCGCGGCGCTGCGCGCGCTGGACTGGCCGCGGGGTGAACGACTGTGCTGGGCACGGCTGTTCGTCCTGTTGACGACCGAGGGGACGGCACCCGAGCAGGCCGCATCGGCGGGTGCCGTGGCACCCGCACCGATGCGTGCCCAGGCCCCGGCGGCGGCGCGCGCCCGGGGCCTGTTCGCCCGCTGGCGGGAGGCCAGACGGGCCGGCCGGTGACGTTGACTCGCCCGCTCGCCTCCGGGGCGCTCGGGGCGCGAGGATCAGCCGCCGGTGATGCTGGAGATGCTGTGCGCGAGGTTGGCCAGCAGGGAGTTGATCGAGGTCGCGACCGTGGTCTCGTGCAGCATGAAGCCGAACAGGGCAGCGACGATCGCGTGCGGGATCTTCATCTGCTTGTTGCGGATGAAGATGATGCTCAGGATCGCGAACAGGACCAGCGCGGAGACGGAGAGTGCCACCCGGACTCACTTCCTCGTTTTCATAGCGGGGTGCCACCACCCGGCGACACCAGCGAAAGCCGGACCCCGGCCTGTCTGTCCGACGGTCCCGAGGCGGAATCGCGGACCGTCCGACACACCGCCGGTGAGGGAGCCCACGGTCGACCGCTGTCTGTCGTGCCGCACGTGACGCCCCCTATCCCCCGAATCCTGAACAGTCCCGCCCGGACTCAGTGTGGTCGACCGTGCCGATTGCGTAAAGGTCTGACAGTCAGCCCAACGCCGATATCCTGCGATGCGAGACGAGTTTCCGCCGACCGGGACGATAGTCGAGCCGTCCTGACGAATCGTCGGCGGGGCCGTGCTGAGCGGCCGGGAAGCGGTCGGGGGCGGGTAACGGAAGCCGCTGGTCCGGTCCGTCGACGGGCCGTCCGATTTGGCCGAAGATCAGCTGCCAGGCTTGACAGTTGCCGCCCGTTGCTGCCTGCGGCATGTGCCGGGAGGCGAGCGGGCGAATCCCCGCCCCGAGCCGAAGGGGCGCGCCGGTGCCGAAAGGGAGAAGCGAGAGAGCGAAGCGAGGGAGCGCCGACCGTCGGCGCCGGGTCGGAGCGCCCCGGAGGCGAGCGGGCGAATATCAGTCCCGCCAGAGCAGCAGCACCGCGCGGTCGTCGTTGATGTCCCGGGCGACCGTCTCGATCAGTGCGGCCGCACTGCCCGCCCCGGCGCCGCCGCCGGGGACCAGCCGGTCCGCCTCCCCCATCAGCCGGTCCATGCCCTCCGTGAGGTCCCGGCCCGGGGCCTCGACCATGCCGTCGGTGCACAGCATCAGGACGTCGCCCCGGTTCAGCCGGCCGCGCACGCCCTCGAACTTGGCGCCGTCGTAGATCCCCAGCAGCGGGCCCTCGGCCTCCTTGACCTCCCAGCGGCCGGCGCCCGCCAGCCGCTGCATGCCCGGCAGGTGCCCGGCCGACAGCAGCTCGTACTCCCCGGTGTCCAGGTCCAGCACCAGGTGGACGGCGGTGGCGAAGCCCTCGTCCCAGGACTGGCGCAGCAGGTAGCCGTTGGCGGCGGGCAGGAAGTCGTGCGCGGGCAGCGAGCCGACCAGGCCGCCGAAGGCGCCGGAGAGCAGCAGCGCTCGGGAGCCGGCGTCCATGCCCTTGCCGGAGACGTCCGCCAGGACGACCTCCAGCAGCCGCTGGCCGGGGCCGGTGCGGGCGGCGACCACGAAGTCCCCGGAGAAGGACTGGCCGCCGGCCGGGCGCAGCGCCATGTCCGCGTGCCAGCCGCCCGGCAGCTCGGGCACCCGGCTCTGCACCCGCAGCCGCTCGCGCAGGTCGAACAGCATGGTGGAGCCGCCCCACCAGGGCACGCCGACCCGGGCCCGGAACTGGGCCAGCAGCAGGCCGCCCACCCCGGCGGCGCCGACCACCAGGGCGGCGCCCGGGGTCACGCCGTAGAGGTAGGCCTGCGGGTTGTCGCTGGCGACCCGCTGGCCGGTGTGGATCACGGACTCGGCGGAGAGGCCGAGCGCGGCCAGCGCGTAGAGCACCACGAGGCTGCCGGGGCGCAGCAGCAGCGCGCCCGCCAGGATCGGCAGGACCAGCGAGGTGGGCGGGGCCCAGTCGGGGATCCAGATGTTGAGCAGGATCAGCACCGGGACGAGCAGGGCGAGCGCGCAGAGCACCGGCCAGTCGGCGGCGCCGCCGCGGAAGTAGTCCACACCGGCCGTGCGCAGCCTTCGGCGGACCCGGCGGAGCCTCTTGCGCAACCGGGCCGTCACGGACTCGGACGCCGGGGCGGCGCCGGGCCTCGTCGCAGTCGTCTGGGGCGGTGCGCCCGGCGGTCTGCCAGCCATGGGGCCCGACCCTATCCACGGGTACGGCCCGGCGTCGACGGCCCGGGCGCGGGCGCGGGTGCCGGGGCGCGGGGCGCTCAGCGGGTTTCGGCCGATCGGGGCGGCTGCGGGCAGGTCGTCAGGAGGCGTACGGCGGTTGGGCGTTTCGGAAACACGCGGGCGGCGTGTGCGCCCGGCGCGCGGGGTCGTCCGCGCGCCGGGGCCTGTGGCCGATCCCACAGGGCGGGCGGCGCCCCGGGACGGCGGCGGCCGGCCGCACGGGAGTGTGCGACCGGCCGGGAGGAGGGTGGGGGGCGGGATCAGCCCTGGGGCTGTCTCTTATACACATCTGACGCTGCCGACGAGCGATCTAGTGTAGATCTCGGG
>NZ_JNWQ01000051.1 GCF_000716875.1 Streptomyces novaecaesareae
GGGGCGGGGGCGGGCTTGGTGTGGAGGACTTCGCGGGCCTGTTCGGCGGCGCGCACGATGCTCTCGCTGATGAAGTCGAGGAAGCGGGCGACGTTCTCCAGGCGGTGGGCGGCGGGGGTGCCGGCGCCGAGGACGGCGACGCCCTGGCGTGCGGTGGCGACGAGCTGGTCGTTGGCGCGGGCGCTGGCGATGGTCGCCTGGAAGAAGAGTTCGTCGTCGACGATGTAGCGGTCGCGGCGGCGCTCGTCGCGTTCGCGGCGCACCAGGCTCTGGCTCTCCAGGAAGGCGATCGCCTTGGAGATGGAGGCCGGGCTGACCTGGAGGCGCTGGGCGAGCTGGGAGGCGGTCAGGCTGCCCGCGTCGGTGGTGAACAGGCAGGTCAGCACCCGGGCCGTCATCTTGGACAGGCCCGAGCCCATGAGGACGGTGGTCAGCGTCTCCCCGTACTCGGCCACGGCCTCACCGTCGCGCCCGTGCGCCCGGGCGCCGGCCTGCGGCCCCTGGGCGGGCACGGGCCGGCGCCGGTGGGCGCGGCGTTCGGTGGCGCGGTGGGCCAGGTCGGCGCGGTAGGCGGCGGGGCCGCCGTTGCGCATCACCTCGCGGGTGACGGTCGAGGTGGGGCGCTCCAGGCGTCGGGCGATCTCGGCGTAGGGGAGGCTGTCGGCCAGTCCCAGCGCGATCTGCCGGCGTTCCTGCTGGGTGAGTCTGCCTCCCGGCATCACGGTCTCCTCGGTGGTCCTCGACACTCCTGTGGTCCTTGATCCCCACCATAGCGTTCACCTCTCACCCATTGCAATGATCGTGGCAGTCGTTGTTGCGTTATCGACAGAGCCGTTGCAACAGTTTCCCGCTATCCACCTGCAAAGACGACAGTTTGACGCAACGAGAGCGTTGCCGAGTCCATGAAAGCAACGTAGCGTTTCCAATGTCAGAAACAACGACCGCGCAGCACACAGGCACAGCACACAGGCGCAGCACCCGCGCACAGACCACGGCGCGCGGTGCGCAGCACCCACAGGAGAGCACGATGCAGAAGTTCGCCACCCCCGCCCCGATCACCGCCGTCCTGGACGTCGCGGCCGGCAGCGTCCGGTTCACCGTCGCCGCCGCCACCGCCACCTCCGCCGCCCTCGACGCCGCCACCGGCCACGGCCGCCCCGACCGCCCCGGCCCCGACCCCGGCGTGGACCGGCATGGTCCCGGTCGACGACGGCGGTTTCCAGGGGCCGTCACCGACACCGGCGGCCCCGGCACCCCCGCGGTCCACCCCAACGGCCGGTTCGCCACCCAGGGCTACTGGCGGCACGTCACCGCCGAACTCGGCGACGGCTACCGCCACCTCACCTACGACGAACGCGCCCGCGGACGCAGGTCCGCACGCTCGGCGGACTACTCCTTCGAAGCCTGCGTGCGCGACGCCGACGCCGTCCTCGCCGCCCGCGGCGTGCAGCGGGCCCTGGTGGCCGGCTGGTCCTACGGGGCGTTCCGCCCTGGGCACCGTCCTGGTCGACGGCGCCCAGCCCTACGACTGGCTCGACGACGCCATGGAGCAACGCATCCGCACGCAGTTCCGGCAGTGGAGCCGGTTCCTGCCGCTGCTGCGCCCCACCGCCCCGACCCCGCGGACGAACGCCGAGGAGCCGGCGCCGTGCACCATCGAGCTCGCCAGCCTCGCCCGGACACGCGACCTGGGCCCCGTACCGGACGCCATCGCCGCCCCCACGCGCTACGCGGTCGCCTCGGGGACGTCCCCGGGCAGCCGCGGCGACGAGCAGGAACGCATCCGCGCCGGCCTTGCGGCGGTGGCCGCCCGCACCCCGTCCATCGAGATCAGCGCGAAGGTCCCCGGCACCCACGGACCGGTCGTCAACTCGACCCGGCCGTGCAGAACCGGGTTTGCGGGCAGGGCGCGGCCGGCTGCGCGTGCCCCCACGCCTGAGCCGCCTACGGGGTGGCCGGGACGCGTGACTCACACCCCGCCGCCCACACGGTCTCGCCCGTGCGGACGATGGTGCGGGACGCGTTGTGGTCCGCGTGCAGGACGGTCCCGCAGGACCGGCACGCCAATGTCGCCTGATCGACACGGTAGTTCCGGTCGATGTGACGGCACCGCGAGCACGGTTGGCCGGTGTACGCCGGGTCGACGTACACCGTCGACGTACACCAGAGGCACCCCGGCCCGCTTCTCCTTGTCGGCGACGTACCGGCCGAGCTGGTGGAAGCCCCCCGCGCGCAGCCGGGTCCGCTGGTCCTTGCGGTGCCGCACCCGGCCGCGGATACCCGTGAGGTCGGCCAGGGCAACTGCGCGGCCGGTGCTCCCCCGGCCTTCGCCCGGGAGGTGCCCCCATGCGGTGGTGACGATGCCCTTGGAGACGATGCGCTTGGAGACGGTGTGCTTAGAGACGATGCGCTTGGAGACGATGCGCTTGGAGACGGTGTGGTCGATGGTGGCGGTGTGCCGGGCTTCTGCGCGGGAGCGCTTCTTGAGCAGCCGCTCGGCAGACTCGGCGCCCTCGGCCTGAAGCCTCCTGCGAAGGCCCACCTGCCGCCTGCGGTGCCGGTTCAGACCGCGCCCGCCGGCCGGTAGCCGACGGAGGTGGTGGAGGTGGTGGCGATGTCGGCGATGCCGAGGTCCACGCCGGCGAAGGAGACCGGCTCCCGGTCGAGCGGCGCCCCGGGCACCTCACAGGCGGCGATCAGGAAGAACCCGCCGCCCCGCCCGACACGATCGCACTCGCCCCTTGCGGCGCTCACGGAGCATCATGAGCGCGTTGGCAGAGCAGACGAAGCGCACCCCCATCGAGCCGTCCGGCCATCGTCCGGACCGACACCGTCCCGGCGTCCAACTGCCAGGACAGGCACCGGCCGTCACACGGCCGCACGGCCTGCGGCCGCAACGCGATCGGCTCGGACCCCGCCGGGGCCCGCC
This sequence comes from Streptomyces novaecaesareae, assembly GCF_000716875.1. Taxonomy (GTDB): domain Bacteria; phylum Actinomycetota; class Actinomycetes; order Streptomycetales; family Streptomycetaceae; genus Kitasatospora; species Kitasatospora novaecaesareae. Next base: position 2,930 of record NZ_JNWQ01000051.1, read on the forward strand.
GCTCGGAGCCCGGCCTGCCGAGGTTCCCGGCACGGATGCCGGCCTTCAGCGCGGTGCACGCGTCGCGGACCTTCCTGATGGCGTGCCGGGCAGCCTGCACGACCAGCCCGCGCGCCCTTCAACTCGACACAGGTGTGCCTGCGCAACTCGTACTCACGCGGCACACCGCGCTCGAACGCCACCGCCGACACCCGGCTCGCCGAATCGATACCGTGCGCAGGGTCACCCGGAGCCCGGCAGCCTGGCCGGCCTCCGGCATCAACTCCACCCGCACCACGACCTCCATGCCCCAGAACACAGCCTGACGCACCGACACCGATACGTCTGCGGCAACCACCCGCAACGCCCCCACCTCAGGCCGCACCGATTCCCTGACGCCAGGAACTGACACCAGGAGCTGACGCCAGGGAACCGGCGCCAGGGAACCGGCGCGTGAGCCCATCCGCACAGCCGGCGACCCCACCAGCTCGACCCCCGACGCCTCCAGGACCGACACGCCCCTGCCGTGGCGGAGGCCGGCCCTCTGCCATCACCGCCGGACCGCAATCGCTACTGCACGAACGCAGTACCGCCGCCGGACGAGGCCCTCGACTACCGGGACCCACCGCCCACCACCCACCGGCCGCTCGCCGAACGGGAACAGCCCGACCTGATCGGCACGCTGCGGGCGAAACGCAACCGGCGCAACACCCCCTACCCGTCGCCCAGCGCGTCCAGGTCGTACCTGTCCCCCACATAGGCGACCTCGCACGGAGCCAGGCCCAGACGTTCACAGCCGACCCGGAAGATCCCGGAGGCGGGCTTGGCCTGGCCGAACGGGACGACAGAAACCAGCGGGACAGACAGGACCGACAGGCCAGGAAACGCCGAAGGCTCAACAGAGGCCGACAGACCCACAAGGAACCCACCCACTCAAGAACGACCGGCAACCCGGACCAGGCCGACGGGTCGGACGGGGCGCCGCCCGCTCAGGACAGACCGACGGGGCCGAAGGTTCGGACGGAACCCACCCACTCGGGAGACGCCGACGGTCGGGCAGGGACCCGCCCGTTCAGGAAGGGCCGGCCGGCAGGGCCGCCGCCGGTTCAGGAGGGCAGCTGCTGGCGGTGGGCATCCAGGGCGGGGGCGGTGGTGGTGGCCAGGAACTCCGTCACCCGGTACTCGGTCAGCCCCGCCCGCACGAACGGGTCGGTGGCCACCAGCGCCTCGATCACGGCCCGGTCCCGCCCCACCGCCAGGATCACCCCGCCGTCACGCGGCACCTTACGCCCCGAGGCAAGGAACGTCCCCGCCGCGTAATGCGCCTCCAGCCACTCGATGTGCCGCGGCAAGACCGCATCGATCCGCTCCATCGAGGCGGTGTACGTCAACTCCAAAACGAACATACGCCCACGCTAGACCCGCTCGCGAAGACCCGGACACGGAACCCCCGCACCCGAACCCGACTCCACCCGCCCCGCGAGGGTGCCGACCCCAATCCTGCCAGCTCACACAACGGTTGCGGCAGGACACAGCACACCCCTCTTCCGCCTTGCCGCACACCAGACACACCCCGCAAACTCATGCAACACCCCCTCCCCCTCACGGCCCAGCACGCCGCCCCCCGCCGACACCGGCGGCCGGGCGCACGGCACCGTCACGCCCGCAGGCCATCACGCCCACGGGCCGCGCAGGGAGGACGGGTGGACGAACGAAGCAACACGAAGGGGGACACGCGGATGAACGTGCACGAAGACCTGGTGCTCAGGGCACGGGTACGGCTGCTCAGCCACAACGAGCGGATCCTGCACGGGCAGGAAGGCCTATGGGTATACCGGACACTGTTCGCAGCCACCCCACACGCCCACGCCTACAAACTCGCCCTCGTCCTGCGAGAGCAAGCCGAGAGCCCGCAGGTAGCGCACCAACCCGAAGCACGGACAGCGCTACTGGACGAAGCCCGCGCAGCAGCCACCCGCATCCCTTCCGACGCACCCACCTACCAGACACGCATGTGGGAATACACCGTCACACAACTTCACGAGCTCGAACGCCGACTCGGGCAACCAGGACAGTAGGCAGGGCAAGGGACGGCTGCGCTACAGGGCATCCAGGCGCCGGGAAACGCGTCCGGGAGTGAGGCCGGCCGCGCCGGTGAGGTCGACGAGGCTGGCACGGCCGTCGGCGGCGAGCGCGCGGAGCAGCCTCTCGTCCTCGGGGGTGAGGGGCAGCCGCAACGGCCACACCATCCCCTGGTAAACCCCACGGGTGCCTCCGAAGGACCGGCCGGCGTGTTGCGGCAGGCGTGGCTGACCGCCCGGGCGTAGTAGCGTCGGTGCGTGAAGTCGCGCACACCGCGCGGTCTTTGATCACCAGACAGACGGGGGCCGACGTTGGGAAGGGGTGGTGGGTGTGGGACGGGCACGCGTGGCAGCACGGGTGATCGTGCACCCTGGCCTGGAGGACGTAAGCGTCCAACAAGTACTGGAGGCACTCGCCGATCCGGCCCGCAGGTCAGTGGTACGCACACTCGCCCACTCAGGAACCGACCTCAGCTGCGGCTCCTTCGACCTACCCGTAGGACGATCCACCTCCAGCCACCACTTCAGCGTCCTGCGCGAAGCAGGACTCCTACGCCAGTACTACATCGGCACCACCAAGATGAACGCCCTGCGCACCACCGAACTCGAACACCGCTTCCCCGGCCTCCTCACCGCGGTCATAGCCGCCGCAGACGCCGAAGCCCACCAACACCCCACACCGACATGACGATCAGTCACATTCCCGACAGCCGAAGGACGCCCACGAGCGGCTCCCGGGCGAACCCGGCCGGCCGCCGGGTCGGCCCCGCCCGGGAAACCGGTCATGGGCGTCCTCACGGTCAGTCGCCCACGGTGAGGACGATCTTGCCGACCTGGGTGCCGGCCTCCAGGTAGCGGTGGGCCTCGACCATCGCGTCCAGACCCTCGAAGACACGGTCGACCACGGGAGCGAGGGAACCGTCGGTCAGACCCGCGGTGACGAACGCGTGCGCCCGGCGCAGGCGTTCGTCGTCGCGGGTCACCTCGTGCAGGGTGTAGAAGCGGCTGCTGACCGGGGCGAAGGTGTCCTGGCCGGGCATCGGGGTGTCGCGCGGGTCCAGGCGGCCGTAGACGATCAGGCGTCCACCGGGGGCGATGTTCTCGGCCAGGGCGCGCACACCCGGCCCGGCGACGGGGTCGAAGACCGTACGCACCCCGTGCCCGCCGGTGACCGCCGCCACGCGCGCGGCCAGGTCGTCCTCGCCGGCCACCACGACCTCGGCGGCCCCGGCGTCCAGCAGCGCCCGAACCTTCGCCCGGGTACGGGTGGTGGCGATGGGGACCGCGCCCAGACGGCGGGCGGTGCGGATCGCGGCCAGACCGACACTGGAGGCCGCGGCGGTCAGCAGCACGTGGTCACCGGGACGCAGGTGCCCGTCCTCCACCAGGGCGCCGTAGGCGGTCAGGTACGGCATCCACACCGCCGCACCCTGGACGGCGGTCAGGTTTACGGGATGACGGACGACGGCCCGCGCGGGCACGACCGCATGGGTCGCATAGACGCCGTAGTCGTTCTGGGAGAAAGCGGGCACGGTGGCGACCACCTCCCCGACCGTGAACCCGTCCACGCCCTCCCCGAGGGCGTCCACCGTGCCGACGGCCTCGTAGCCCGGGGTCGCGGGAAGCCGGGGCTCCTCGATGTAGGCACCGGACCGGAACAGGGCCTCCGCCCGGTTGAGACCGATCGCCGCGACACGGATCCGCAGCTCCCCCGGCCCGGGCTCGGGCAACGCACGCTCCCGTACGGTCAGCACCTCCGGCCCCCCGGTGCTCTCGACGACAACTATCCTGGGCATGGGTCAACTCCCCTACAGAGACGGGCTGGTGACGTGCGATCGCAGCACCAGACAACCCCGCCCGGCCCATCCTGTCAAACTTCGACAACCATCGGAATAAACGGCCATGCGCGCCCGTTGGAGGGGAGCGCGGGACCATGTGGGCACCCGGGGCCGGGGGCGTGCGACCAGCTCAGGCCGGGGGCGTACGGGCCTTCGGCGGGCCCCCGACCGGGAGCCGTGCGCGGGGCGGGGCGTAGGCTGTCCGCCCGTGATCGACAACCACGGCGACGGCGGCATCGACGGCGAGGGCGATGGCGATGGCGATGGCGACGGCGCGGGGTGGGCCGCCACCCGGCGCTGGGCCGAGGAGGCACTCGCACCCGGCGAGCGGATCGCGCGGACGACGGCGCTCAAGGGCGGATGGACCTCGCGGATGCGCCGCCTGGACATCGAACGCCCCGACGGCGCACCGCTGTACGCCCTGGTGCTGCGCTCCTTCGTCAAGCCGTTCTACCGCCGCCACGCCCCGGCCATGCTGGCCCGCGAGGCCGGCGTGCTGCGCCTGCTGGAGCACAGCCGCGTCCCGGCCCCGCACCTGGTCGCCCTCGACGCAGACGGCGCCCGGTGTGACCACCCGTCGCTGGCGATGACCCACCTGCCCGGCACCGTACGGGTGGCCGAGGACGACGACGTCGCACAACGCACCCGCCTGCTCGCCACCCAACTGGCCGCCATCCACGCCCTGGACGTCGACGAGAGCGAACGCCCGCGCGCCTGGCAGGCATGGACCACCCCCGACCAAGTCCACACCCCCCAGCACACCACCCGCCCCGAACTCTGGAGGCGGGCGATAGACGAGATCCGTCGCGAGGCACCCCCGCACCGCCCGACCTTCCTCCACCGCGACTTCCACCCCGGCAACGTCCTGTTCACCGGCACCGGCCCCACCCTGACCGTCACCGGCGTCCTCGACTGGGTCGAAACCTCCTGGGGCCCGCGCGACCTCGACGTCGCCCACTGCGCCACCACCCTGGCCCTGCTCCACGGCCCCGCCGCCGCCCTGGCCTTCACCGACCACTACCGCAGCACCGGCGCCCTCCTCGGCAACGACCGCGACCACCTCTACTGGCGACTGCTCGACACCCTCGCCTTCGCCCCCGACGCACCCAAAGTCGCCACCCCCTGGCGCGAACTCGGCCGCACCGACCTCACCCCAGCCCTCCTCACCACCCGCCTTGAGGACTACGTCCAAGCCCTCCTCGACCAGCACACCTGACCCACGCCCTTTCCGCACCGGAAGTCGGGCCGACCGGCCACGCCGAGGTTCACTCGTACGAGTGATTGTCACCCTCTGCACACATACGGACACTCAACGTATCCGCATGGCTCGAAGGAGCCCTCCCGGCACGAGAGGAGCCCGTCATGGCCGCAACCGAATCCTCCGCCTCCGCAGTACCGCAGATCGTGAGCAGCTCACCGTCCGCCGACCGCGCGGAGAGCCCCGCGGCGATCGGCGGCAACGTCGGAGCCGTGTGGCGCGGATGGTCGACGTGGACCCCCGCCAACGGGACCTTCAACCTCCAGATCCCCTGGAACGTCATCGGGACGGACTCCACGGTCGTCATCACGGCCTCCGAGATCGACGCCAACGGACACCGGTTCGTCGGCTCAGCCGCCTTCCAGGTGTCGAGCATCGCCCCCGGCGACGGCGTGGTGACCTTCAAGATCAACATCGGCTGGGGAAGCCCCCTCGCGATGCGCACGGACATCCTCGTCCTCAACTAGACGCCCCTCACACGGCAGGCCGCAGGCACGAACGTCCGCCTGCGGGACGGTGAAACGAGGCGGCGGCCCACCCCCTCCCACCTCAGCGGTTCAGGCCGAGGGGCGGAGGGGGCGGGCCGCCGTAAGTGCGTCCGGGGTGGGTCAGTTGAGGGCGTCGAGGGCGGCCTGGTAGTCGGGCTCGTCGGCGATCTCGGAGACGAGTTCGGTGTGCAGGACGGTGTCGTTCTCGTCGAGGACGATGACGGCGCGGGCGGTCAGGCCGGCGAGGGGCCCGTCGTTGATGGCGACGCCGTAGGTGTCGTGGAAGTCACGGCCGCGCAGGGTGGAGAGGGTCTTGACGTTGTCCAGGCCTTCGGCGCCGCAGAAGCGGGCCTGGGCGAAGGGCAGGTCGGCGGAGATGCACAGCACGACGGTGTTGTCCAGGGCGCCGGCCTGGGCGTTGAAGGTGCGCACCGAGGTCGCGCAGGTGGGGGTGTCGATGCTGGGGAAGATGTTGAGGACCTTGCGCCGGCCGGCGAAGTCCTGCAGCGAGGTGTCCGCGAGTCCGGCGCCGACCAGCGTGAACCCGGGAGCCTGCGCCCCGGCGGCGGGCAGCGCCCCGCCGACCTGGACCGGGTTCCCCTTCAGCGTGACCTGAGCCATGAAAAGCCTCCTACCGGCGGTGGTACTACGGGAATGCAACGCCGCCGATCCTACTGCCCCCACCCACAGCACCCACCGGGTGACCACCCGCTGGACACCCACCCAGCGGGAAACGGGAAGCGGGAAACGGAGCACGCGGCCGAGGCTCAGTCGAAACGGATGTGCCTGGCACATGTCCAGGCCCGGCGAAGCCGCCGCTGGATCTCGTGCGCGGTCTGGGTCTTGCCACCGCCGAACGGCCCGTTGATCCACAAGAGCATGCGCAGACCCTACGTCACCTGCCCATGCGGCGGTGTTCGGCCTCGCGGCCTGCCCGCGGCGGGTCAGGACGGCAGTGGGCCGCAGGGGGTGAGGGCGAGTCGGGTGAAGCGTTCGGCGATGAGGCGGTGGGCTTCCGGGGAGGGGTGGAGGCCGTCGGGGAGTGGGTGGGTGCCGTGTTCGGGCTCGCCGTAGAGGGCGAGTCCGTCCAGGTGGTGGAGGGCCTGGTCGCCGTCGGCCCGGCGTTCGGCGACGATGCGGGCGAGTTCCTCCCGGATGAGGGTGAGGGTGAGGCGGCCGGCGGCGCGTTCGGCCGGATCGCCGGTGGCCCGGAAGCGGAGGGTGCCGTTGCTGAAGTCGGGGGCGAGCGGGCCGGGGGTGTCCTCCTGCATGGGGCAGAGCAGCGGGGAGACGACGAGCAGCGGGGTGGCCGGGTGGCCGTCGCGGATGGTGTCGAGGAAGCCGTGGACGGCGGGGGTGAAGGCGCGCAGCCGCATCGCGTCGGTGTTGACGAGGTTGATGCCGAGTTTCAGGCTGATCAGGTCCGCGGGGGTGTCGCGGATCGTGCGCGCGGTGAAGGGGTCGAGCAGGGCGCTGCCGCCGAAGCCGAGGTTGACCAGGTCGAGTCCCGCTCCGATGGCCACGAGTGCGGGCCAAGTGCCGGTGGGGTGGTCGGCGTTGGAGCCGTGGCTGATCGAACTGCCGTGGTGCACCCAGCGTTTGCGCGGCCCGGCCGGGACGGCGTGCGGCGGGGCGACGTGCGGCGGGAGGGCGTGCGGCGGGAGGGCGTGCAACGGCGCGTCGGTGTCGAGGGCGATCAGTTCGGTCGTCTCGGTGTGCGGGAGCCAGATCTCGACGGTCTTGTCCCGGTCGGGCAGGCCGGTGAACTCTGCGCTGCCAGCGGGCCCTTCGGTCAGTTCGAAGCGGCCGGTGGTCAGGTCGACGGTGCGCAGGTTGCCGCCGGGGACGGTGGCCTGTGCGGTGAGGACGCCGTCCACGAGGAGGTCGTAGACCCCGTCGGGCACGTTCGGGACGCCGGGATAGGCGCGCTTGGTGGGGACGGCGTGCAGGGTGATCGCGGTGGCGCGGGTGCGGAAGGCCAGGCGGACGCCGGAGGGCTGGGACTCGGCCATCGCGAGCTGGTCGTCGGGTATCCGGCGGCGGGCGCGGGCGGGCAGGCGGTGCGGCAGCAGGCAGCGGCGGGTGCGCTCGATGTCGAGGTGGCCGTACAGGAGGTCTTCGGTGACGGGGGTGGTGATCGTGGTCATGGCGCTTCTTCGGGTCGTCGTACGGGGTCAGGGTCGTCGCACGGGGCCAGGGTCGCGGATTCGCCGGGACCGTACGGGAGTTCAGGTGGCGGTGCGGGCTCCGCCCGCGCGCAGCAGGGTGTCCAGGGAGTCGATGATCCAGTCCCAGGACTGCCGCGGGTCGACGGCGGTGTGGCTGAACCCGCCAGCCGCTTCCAGGCTGATGTAGCCGTGGAAGACGCTGCCGAGCATGCGGACCGCGTGGGTCTGTTCGGGTTCGGTGAGGTCGTAGCCGCGCAGGATCGCCCTGGTCATCTGGGCGTGCCGGACGCCCGCGCTGGCGGCGGCGGTCTCGGCGTCGAGGCGCAGGCGGGTGGCGTCGTAGCGGCCGGGGTGGCGGGCCGCGTAGTCGCGGTAAGCGTCCGCGAAGGCGCCGAGCGCGTCGCGGCCGGCGCGTCCGGCGAGGGCGTCGGCGACGAGGTCGGCCAGTTCCTCCAGGGCGTACAGGGCGATCCGGGTCCTGAGGTCCGGGGAGCTCTTGACGTGGGAGTAGAGGCTGGCGGTCTGGACGCCGAGGCGCCGGGCCAGTGCGGCGGCGGTGACCTGCTCGAATCCGACCTCGTCGGCGAGCTCGGCGCCCGCGACGACCACGCGTTCGACGGTCAGACCTGCCCGTGCCATGTGCTTCCTCCCATGCTGTCGCACCGTGCTGCCGCGCCGGTGCGGCGGTGCACTACAGCCAGTATGGGATTACCTAAATGGTTTAGGCAAACGGGAAAGCACTACACGGGTAAGACTTCACCCCTCAGGCTCAGCCCGCCGAGATCAGCGGCCTCAGCCGCCGAAGCGGCCTCAGCGGCACAGGGTGGCGAAGCCGTACCCGCGCGCCTTGAGGGTGGAGATGATCGACGGCAGCGCCGCCACCGTCTGGCTGCGGTCGCCACCGCCGTCGTGCAGCAGGATCACGGACCCCGGACGGACGGTGTTCAGCACCCGTGACCGGATGGCCGCCGTTCCCGGCCGGGACCAGTCCGCCGGATCCACCGACCAGAGCACCACCTGCTTGCCGAGCGCCGCCGCGTGCGAGCGCACCGTGCCGTTGACCGCGCCGTACGGCGGGCGCAGGCAGCTCGGGGTACGGCCGGTGCGGGCGCGGATCGCCCGGTCCGTGTTCACCACCTCGGCGTCCAGGGCGGAGCCGGAGAGCTTGCGCAGGTCGGGGTGCGACCAGGAGTGGTTCTGCACGCTGTGGCCCTGCTGGGCGACCTGCGTGGTGAGCGCGGGATGGGCGTCGACGTTCTGCCCGATCTCGAAGAAGGTCGCGCGCACCCCGTAACGGGCGAGCGTCGCAAGGATCCTGGGCGTGTAGGCGGGACTCGGGCCGTCGTCGAAGGTGAGGTAGACGACCTTTCCACCCGCCCCGCCGGCCGCCTCCGCCGGTGCCGCGGGCAGCGAGACCGCCGCGCCCGCCGCCAGGGCGACGGCGAGCGCGCCGATCGTCGTCCGGAGTCCTCCAACTGCGCTGCGCCTGCCGGTTCGTACGGACATGCCTGCCCCCTCGCGGGTCTGGACTGCGGTGCACCGGCCAGTCTGCTCCGATGGCATGCCCGCCCGCGACCCACCGGGAGGCGGAGGCGGGCCGAATCGGCCAGCCACCCGGCGGGTTGACGGACATCACGTAGCGGCGGCGGCTCCGGGCGTCGGGTGCTTGTCGCCGAGTCCCCCACGGCGGGGCGGAAACGGTGTGGCGGGCAGGCGCTGACGCAGGCTATGCTCCCCGGCGATGACCACTCACGCTGTTCACAGATTGGGGGTCCCGTCCGCGAAGAGTGAGTGCTGATGCTCACTTCCACCGCGAACGGGAACGACTCCCGCCTTCTCCTCTGGCGGCGCGTACGCGAGTACGCCGTGCCGCCCTCCATGATCGAGACCGCCACCGCCCGCCGCCTCGCCGGCGACTGGGCCGGGGCCTGCGCCGCCGCCAACGTCGAGGTGGAGTTCCGCCTCGGGGACGTCGCCCGCACCCACGGCCGGGGTCTCGCCGACCGGCTGCGCGCCGATCTCCGGCGCCTCGCGCCGGACTTGCTCCGCTGGCACCTGCCGCGATCCGCGCCCGACGGGCTGCTGCGGCCCGGGCTCACCATGGCCCTGGCCCGGTACCCGATCGCCTGGCACCCGGGCGACCGGCCGGTGTTCCTGGTGGTCCGCACGCCGCCCGCCTGGGCGGAGTACGGGCAGCGGATCTCCCTGGCGCTCTGGGACGGGCCCGGGAACGACGATCGCTCGCCGCACCCGCATCCGCGCCCGAGCCGGCGGTTCCGCTACGACCTGCACCGGCACCTCTGGGACGCCGGGCGCAGCGGGGAGCTGGCCGTACGCGCCGGGGCCGGCACGCCGAACGCCTTGTCCGACCGGGACGTTGGCGACACGGATATCGGCGATACGGACGTCGGCGACACGGACGTCGGTGATCCCGTGCGGCGCCGCGCCGTCGACCGGTGGGCCGCCGAGGCCGCGCTGCTGCTGCGTGCCGACGGGCGCCCCGAGGGGCCCGTCGTCGTGCGGCTCGGGCGTCGACGGCGGCTGCTCCTCGCGCCGGACGGGTCGACGCAGGAGACGACCGGGGACACCTCGGCGCTCCCCCTGCTGCCCGACGCCGCGACCTGGGCACCACCCGACCTCGACCTGCTGCGCAGTGGCGCGATCGAGCCGGACCGGCTGCACCCGCTGGTGGCCGCCGCATTGGCGCCCGGCAGGCGGGCGCGGCCGTCCGCGGGCCCGCCCGTGCGGCTGTCGACCCAACGGCTGGTGGACTGCCGAGGGTCGCGCCACCGGATCGGCCTGGTCGACGGGGTGCTCACCCCGCTCGACCACGATCCGGCCGAACTGCGCCGCGAGGAGCTGCTGGCCGCCCTCTCCGGCACCCCGCTGCCCTGCCTGCGGGCCGTCGACCAGGCGCACCGCCGTCCGCACGAACTGGCCGGTGTCCGCGAGCGGTTGGACCACGGCGACACCGCCGGGGCGCTGGCCGTGGTCGAGAGCCTGCTCGGCCCTGAGGCGGTGCTGCGCGACGGCCCGCTGCGGGACGAGCTGGCGGCGGCTGCGCAGCGGCGGATCGCGTACGGCCTCTACCGGGCCGGCCTGACCGGCCCCCGCACGCCCGGCCACCCGTTCCGCAAGCTCCCCCGCACGCCGTACGCGCGCGCCCACCGCGTCGTCCACCACTGATGCCGCGACGGATACCGGCCACCGAGCGCTGAAATCCCGTCCGTACCAGACTCCTTGAGGTGATCACCCATGCCTGTTTCCATGCCCATGACCGCCCCTGTTCCCGAAACCACGCGCGGACCCGAAACCACCCGCGGACCCGGAACCACCCGCGGACCCGAAGCCACGCGCGTCCCCGAAACCGGCCGCGTCCCCGAAGCCGCCCGACTCGACGTCGCCCGCCGGCTGCTCGACCTGCTCGGCGACACCAGGACCGAGCCCCGCGTCGACACCCAGCTGGAGGCCCTCACCCTGGCCGTCGCCGCCGACCTGCCCGTCCTGCTCTGGGGCGAGCCCGGGATCGGCAAGACCGCCGCGCTCAACCAGCTCGCCGAGGCCCTGGAACTGCCGCTGACCACGGTGATCGCCAGCGTCCACGAGCCCTCCGACTTCTCCGGACTGCCCATCGTCGGCGACGACCCGGCGCAGCAGGGCGTCCCGATGGCGCCGCCGGACTGGGCGGTGCGGCTGGTGCGCGCCGGGCGCGGGCTGCTCTTCCTGGACGAGCTGTCCACCGCGCCGCCCGCCGTCCAGGCCGCGCTGCTCCGGCTGGTCCTGGAACGCCGTATCGGCACCCTGCAACTGCCGCCCGGGGTACGGATCGTGGCCGCCGCCAATCCGCGCTCCTCGGCCGCCGACGGCTGGGAGCTGAGCCCGCCACTGGCCAACCGCTTCGTCCACCTCCAGTGGGTGCACGACCACGAGGTGGTGGTGCGCGGCCTCGGCGGCGTCTGGCCGGTGGCCACCCTGCCCCGGCTCGATCCGCAGGCGCTGCCGGAGGCCGTGGCGCTGGCCCGGCGGGCGGTGTGCGGGCTGTTGTCCGCCCGCCCGGAGCTGGTCCACCGGCTGCCCACCACCGAGACCCGGCGCGGCGGCGCCTGGCCGTCCCCGCGCAGCTGGGACATGACGCTGCGGCTGGTCGCCTTCGCGACCGCCGCCGGCTCCGCCCGGGAGGTGCTGTCGCTGCTGGTCCGCGGCACCGTCGGGGACGGCCCGGGGCTGGAACTGATGGCGAGCATGGACCGGATGGACCTGCCCGACCCGGAGGCCCTGCTCGCCGACCCCGCGGGCGCGGAGCTGCCCGAACGCGGGGACCTGCGGCAGGCGGTACTGGACGGGGTGGTCGCGGCGGTGCGCAACCGGCCGGACCGTCAACGCTGGGAATCGGCCTGGGCGTTGCTGGCCCGGGCGCTGGAGACCGGCGCCCCGGATCTGCTGGTCGTCCCGGCCACCACGCTGGCCTCGCTGCGCCGGGACGACTGGATCGTCCCGGAGTCGATCGAACGGCTCGCCCCGGCGCTCGCCCTCTCCCGCCGTGCCGACCGCGCCGCCGCCCGGGTGGCGGAGAAGGCGGGGCACCCGCAGCCGGGCCGAGCCCGATGAGCACCGCTGCCGCGTCGGACGTCGAGAAGCCGGAAGCCGAGAAGCTGAACGTCGAGAAGCTGGACGTCGAGAAGCTGTACGCCGCCCGGCTGCAGGCCGCCCGCGCCCGGCCGTACCTGGCGACCGCCCTGTTCGCCCTCCATGTGGTGGAGTCGCGGCAGGTGCCGACCATGGCGGTGGACCGGTACTGGCGCTGCTACGCCTCGCCGGTCTTCGTCGACCGTACCCCGGTGGAGGAGCTCGCCGGCGTCTGGGTCCACGAGGTCTCGCACCTGCTGCGCGACCACCACGGGCGCAGCAACCGGATCGCCCGCGAACTCGGCCTGGAGGGCCCGGCCGCGCAGCTGCGGACGAACATCGCCGCCGACTGCGAGATCAACGACGACATCTACGGCGACGGGCTGGTCCGCCCGGAGGGTGCCATCCGCCCGGCCCATCTCCTGCTCCCGGAGGGGCTGTTGATGGAGGAGTACCTGCGCGAGTACCGGTTCCATCCGCGCCACCTCGACGCGGCCTGGCTGGACTGCGGCAGCGGCGCCGACGACGGGGACCGCCCCTGGGAGCTGGGCCCCGACGGCGCCCACGGGCTGACCGCGCAGGAGCGCGACGCCGTCCGCTTCCGGGTCGCCGAGGGGATCCGGGGCCGTCCCGGCAGCACCCCGGCGGGCTGGCGGCGGTGGGCGGAGGAGGCGTTCCACCCGCCGCAGCCCTGGCGGCAGTTGCTGGGTGCCGCGATGCGCTCGGCGGTCTCCGGCCCCGGCGCGGGCGAGGACTACTCCTACGGCCGGCCCGCCCGCCGCTCGGCCGGAGTCCCCGGCGTGCTGCTGCCGAGCCTGCGCCGGCGGCCGCCCCGGGTCGCGGTGGTGATCGACACGTCCGCGTCGGTCTCGGACGACGAGCTGGGCAGCGCGCTGCTGGAGGTCGCGGCCATCGCCCGGGCGGTCGGCGGCCGCCGGGACCAGGTCAGCGTGGTCCCCTGCGACGCGGCCGCCCGGACCGTCCACTCCCTGTGCCGGACGGAGGGCATCCCCCTGCTCGGCGGCGGCGGAACGGACCTGCGCACGGGCTTCCGCGCCGCCCTGCGCTCCACCCCCCGGCCCGACGTCGTGGTGGTCCTGACCGACGGCCAGACCCCGTGGCCGTCCGCCCCGCCGCCCTGCCGCACGGTCGTCGGCCTCTTCCCCCGCCCCAGCGGCTACGACGAGGACGACCCGGACTACCAGCCGGAGACGCCGCCGGAGTGGGCCCGGGTGGTCACCATCGGGTGAGCGGGGACTTCCCGTCCAGGGCCCTCCTCCGGGCGTTGTCAGTCCCTCCTTGTACTGTCGATCGCACGTGACGGCGTGAGCAGTGTGAACGGCATGAGCGGCAACATCAGCAAGAGCAGCAGAAGCAGCAAGAGCGAAAAGAACGACGAGTTCGACACGGGGGCGTGACACATGTTCAGGACCGATCCGGAGACACCCGACCTCTTCATCACCCCGGTCGACGAGGTCTTCATCCGCAACCACCTCGGACCGCTGCCACGGCTCGACCGCGCGACCTGGTCGCTGACCGTCGAGGGCCTGGTGGAGCGGCCGCTCCGGCTGGATTTCCCGGACATCCAGGGCCTGCCGCAGACCCGCCTCACCGCCGTCCACGAGTGCTTCGGCAACCCGCTGCGCCCCGATGTGCCGACCCGCGCCGTGACCAACCTGGAGTGGGCCGGCGTCCCGCTCGCCGCCGTACTGGAGCTCGCCGGCCCACGGCCGGAGGCCCGGCACGTCTGGCTGGAGGGCGCCGACACGGGCGACTTCGCGGGCGAGAGCGGCCTGAGCTACCTCAAGGACCTGCCACTCGACCAGGCGAGCGCCGAGGTCGTCCTGGCGCACACCATGAACGGCGAACCGCTGCGCCCCGACCACGGCTACCCGCTGCGGGCCGTGGCGCCCCTGATGTTCGGCACCAACTCGGTCAAGTGGCTGAGCCGGATCGTGCTGGCCGCCGACCGCCCCGACCACCTCTTCACCACCCGCCTCTACACCCGCGTCCCACCCGGCGGGCGCGAGGCCGTGCCGGTCCGCGAGAAGGACGTCAGCAGCAAGCTGCTCACCCCGGGCGACGGGAGCTCCGTCCCGGCCGGGAGCTGCGCACTGGCCGGCTACGCCTGGAGTTCGACCGAGGTGACGTCCGTCGAGATCGCCGTGGACGACGCCGACTGGCAGCCCGCCGCGCTGGACCGGCGCGGCCCGGACCCGGCCTGGCAGCGCTTCCGCCTCCGGTACGACCTCGCCCCGGGCCCCCACCGCATCCGCTGCCGGGCCACCGACTCCGCCGGGCGCGTCCAGCCGCTCACCGGCGACCGGAACGCCGTCCACGAGATCCGGGTCGTCGCCGGGGCGGGCTCGCCACCGGCCGGTCGGGCGTGATGCGTCGGCGTTCCACAGGGATCCGAGCGCGACCGGGGTGGGTGCCGGCGGAGGGGGTCGAATGACCGCTGGAGCGGGAGTGGGAGCGGCCGATTCCCCGGGCGGGAGGGTGGCGTCCGTCGCCCCTGATGCCGACCCGGACGAGCACGTACGGTTCGCGCGCTACCGGCGGGCGTTCGCCGAGGTGGCTCCGGAGGGTGCGGTCGGGCTCGTGCGGCGGGTGCTGGCCGATCCCGATCCGGCGATGGCGGGCAGCGCGGTGTGCGAGTACCTGGACCGGCGGGCGGCGGAGCTGCTGGCGGGGCCGGGCTTTCCGTCGTGGTACCGGGAGATGGCCGCCGCCGTGGCAACGGACGGGTTCGCCGTGCGGCGCCTCGGTGACTGGGCGCTGCTGCGGACGGTGGAGCTGGACGAGCCCTGGGAGGCCGGGCAGTTGCTCGGGGCGTCGAGCCGGCTGCAGCTCCGGGCCGCCGAGACGTCGTCGGCCCGGAGCGCACTGGCCGTCCTGGCCGAGGGCGGGCGCACCCGGCGCATCCGCAACATCGCCGCGGACCGGCTGCGGCAGCTGCGGAACCCGCCGCAGCTGCGGTAGCTACGTAAGCTGCCGCAGCAGTGGTAGCCGGGCGGAGGGGGCCGGTGCCCGACGGACCCCTTCCGCCCGTCCCGGGTCGGTTCAGCCGACCATGGCCGCCAGTACGGTGCGCCAGTCCTCGCCCGGTTCGGGGGCGAGCGGGCCGGCCAGGATCTCGGCCCGGTAGTGCCAGGGGCGGCGCAGTTCCTCGTCGGCGTCGGGGCCGACGGTGAGCGGGCTGGCGGAGCCGAGCAACCGGACGAGTTCGGCGGTGAAGTCCGCCCAGGAGACGTGCCCGCTCACCGCGTTGACGACCCGGCCGGCCGCCGGGTGGTCCGGTGCGGCGCAGGCCGCGAGCGCGCGGGCCAGGGCCGCGGCATGGACCCAGGAGGCGCCGTACCAGGATCCGTCGGAGACCTCCGGCAGGCCGATCGGTCGCCCGGCCAGCGCGGCCTGGTAGAGGTCACCGGTGGCGCCCCAGCGGAGCTGGTCGCGCAGCCGGTGGTGCGGGCCCCAGACGATCGGGGCGCGGACGGCGGTGACCGGCCCTCGGCCGGGGCCCGCGGCCTCGAACAGCATCCGCTCGCAGTCCAGCTTGGCCTGCCCGTACGGGGTGACGGCCGCACCGCTCCGGCTGCCCTCGGGGACCGCGGTGCCCGCCGGGCGGCCGTACGCGTCGATGCTGCTGACGAAGACGAACGGCCCGCCCCGCCAGCCGTCCAGCAGGACGCGCATCGCGGCGAGGTCGGTGGCGTGGTCGGTGAAGGTGCAGGCGGAGTGGATGACGGCGTCCACGCCCTCGACGGCGCGCCGCAGGCTGTCCGCGTCGGCGAGGTCGCCCTCCGCCACCTCGGCGCCGTTCAGGGCCGGCAGGTGCGCCGACTCGGGCCGGACCAGGACGCGGACGGGCCGGCCCTGGGCCATCAGCTCCTGCAGCACGGCCGCGCCGACTCCGCCGGTGGCTCCGGTGAGCAGCACGGTGCCGGTGTGGGCGCGGGTGCGCGGGCGGTCGGCGGTGCGGGCGAGGGCGGCGGTCTGGGCGAGGGCGGCGCGGCGCTCGTGCTCGCGGGTGGCGAGCAGGGCGGCGAGGCCGCGCGGGGTGCGCCGCTCCAGGATGTCGAGGCCGGTGAGCGGCAGTTTGGTGCGGGTGCGCAGGCGTTCGGCGAGCTGGACGGCGATCAGGGAGTGGCCGCCGAGGGCGAAGAAGTCGCCGTCGGCGGGCGGTGTGGCGCCCAGCAGTTCGCCGAAAGCCTCCCGAACGGTATCCACCGGCCCGTCCGGGTGCGGGCTCGTGTGGAGAGGCTCGGCAGCGCCCGGCAGTCGGCCGCGGTCGGGGGTGCCGTCGGGGTGGCGCGGGATCCGGTCCAACAACGTGACCGCGAGCGGGAGTTCGGCGGCCGGGAGGCGGCGGCGCAGAGCGGCCCGCAGCTGGGCGCCGTTCGGGGCGACGGGCCCGTGCACCACCGCGTAGGCGAGCGGCGGGCCGTCGACGGTCTCGACCACAGCCGCTTCGACCACGCCCGGATCGGCCGACAGGCCTTCCACCACCGGGTGTTCGGCGGCGACCAGCAGGCTGCCGGGCAGCTCCGAGAGGCGCTGCTCCGCGTTGCGGGCCACCGCCGTGAGCAGGGCGGCGAAGGCGTCGAGCAGCTGCCCGGCGGTGGCCTCGTCCAGCGCGTCCCGGTCGTGCTGGACCAGGCAGCGCGGCGCCGGCCCGTCCTCCAGGAGCAGTGCGAGCCCGAACTTGGCCAGCCCCAGGTCGAGTTCCACGTCCTCGGAGTCGAGGCCGGGCAGCGTCAGCGGCGCGACGGGCCGGACGAGGTCACAGGTGACCGACAGCAGCGGGGTGCCGTCCGCGCCGCGTGCGGCCGCGCCGAGCCGCTCGACCACCAGGTCGAACGGCACCTCGTGGTGCTGCTGCGCGTCGAGCAGCCTGCCGCGCACGGCCGTCAGCAGCTCGGCGAACGACGCGTCCCCGGCCTGATCGACCCGTACCGCGAGGGTGTTGACGGCGAGGCCGACGGTACGCCGCAGCTCCGGCCGGGCCCGGTGGCCGCTGGCACAGCCGAGGACGAGGTCGCCCTGCCCGCAGGCCGTCCGCAGGGTGGCGAACGCGGCGGCCAGGACGACGGTGAACAGCGTGGCGCCGTGCCGGGCGCCGAGCCTGCGCAGGCCGTCCACGACGGCCCGGTCCAGCGGGGCGGCGTGCAGCGCTGCCCGGCGTTCGCGGGGGCCGGGCGGGACGGGGCGCAGCAGCGCCGGCGGGCGGGCGCCGGCCAGCCGGGCGGCGAGGGTGTCGGCGGCGGCCGTGAGTTCGGTGTCGCGGGCGCGTTCCTGGCGGGCGTACTCGGTGTACGGCGGCCCGGGCGGCGGGAGTTCCGGCGCCACGCCGTCGCGCGCGGCGGCGTAGAGCGCGGCGAGGTCGGCGGCCAGGACGGGCAGTGAGCCGCCGTCGACGGCAATGTGATGGATCGTCAGTACCAGCGTGTGGTCCTCCGGCCCGTGCCGCAGCAGCAGGGCGCGCAGCACCGGCCCGGCGGCGAGGTCGAACGGGCGGGCGGCTTCGGCGGCGAGCTGTTCGGAGGCCGCCGAAGCCGTCTTGGCGTCCACGACCGGCAGCGGTACCGGGGCGGCCGGGGCGGTGTGCTGGTACGGCTGTCCGCCGCAGCGCGGGTAGCGGGTGCGCAGGACGGCGTGCCGCTCGGTGAGCGCGGTGATCGCGACCGCGAGGGCGACCCGGTCGAGCGGGCCGCGCAGCCGGGTGGCGATCGGGACGTTGTAGAGGGCGCCGCCCTGGCCGAGGTGGTCCATCAGCCACATCCGCTGCTGGGCGTGCGAGAGCGGGGCCGGGCCGTCGGGTACGGTCGCGCGCTCGGGCGCGGTGACGGCGGCGCCCCGACGGCTGCGGGCGCGGCGCAGCAGGTCGGCCTGGTCGACGGCGGTCATCGGGCGCCTCCCGGGGCCTCGGAACCGTCCGAACCTTCGGAACCGTCCGGACTGCCGGGGCTACCCGGATCACCCGTACCATCCGGACCGTCGGCGTCACGCAGGGCCCGTTCCAGCAGCTCGGCCTGCCCGGCGACGGTCGGGTGGGCGAGGAAGTCGGCGAGCGACAGCTCGACTCCGAGGTCCTCGCGCAGGTCGTCGACGACCCACATGGCGAGCAGCGAATGCCCGCCCTCGGCGAGGAAGTCGGCGGCCGGGTCGGTGATCGGGCGTTCCAGGGCCCGGCTCCAGGCCTCGGCGACGGCCTGCTGGATCGGGCTGAGCGTGCCGGCCGCGGAGGGGCGCCGGGCGGGCGCGTCGCCTGCGGCCAGTGCCCGTCGGTCCGCCTTGCCGCTGGCGGTCAGCGGCAGCGCGTCGAGGATTGTCCAGGCGGTGGGCACCAGGTGGGCGGGCAGCCGCTCGGCGAGCCGGGCGCGCAGCGTCTCGACGGCCGGGGCGGCGCCCTCGGCGAGGACGAGGCAGGCGGTGAGGGCGGCGTCGGCCTGCCCGGCCCGACGGACCACGACCGCCGCCTCGGCGACCTCGGGGAGCCGCAGCAGCGCGTGCTCGACCTCGCCCGGTTCGATCCGGAAGCCGCGCAGTTTGACCTGCTCGTCCGTGCGTCCGTGGAACTCCAGCGTGCCGTCCGGCAGTTGGCGGACCAGGTCGCCGCTGCGGTAGGCCCGGCCGATGCCCGGCAGCTCGCGGAAGCGTTCGGCGGTCAGTTCCGGCCGGTTGAGGTAGCCCTGGGCGAGGCGGTCGCCGCCGATCCACAGCTCGCCGACCGTGCCCGCCGGCACCGGCGCGAGCTGCTCGTCCAGGACCAGGACGCGGGCGCCGCCGAAGGGCCGGCCGATCGGGATCGGGCCGGCGCAGTCGGCCTGGGTGACCCGGTGCAGGGTGGTGAAGGTGGCGGCCTCGGTCGGCCCGTAGACGTTGACCAGTTCGAGCCAGGGGAAGGCCCGCAGAACCGCGCCCGCGTGCTCGGGCGCGAGCACCTCGCCGCCGACGGCCACGGTGCGCAGCACCCCGAAGATCCGGGACTGCCTGGCGGCCAGGTGGTGGAAGAGGGCACTGGTGAGCAGCAGGGTGGTGACGCCGAACCGCTCGACGTCGCGGCCGAGTTCCTCGGCGGTGGGCCGGTCGGCCGGGGAGACGGCGACGGCGGCGCCGCGGGCCAGCGGGGCCCACAGCTCGAAGGTGGAGGCGTCGAAGGTGACGGCGGAGTGGAACAGCACCCGGTCGCGCGGGCCGACCGCGATGGCGTCCGGGGCGGTGACCAGGTCGGTGACGGCGCGGTGCGGGACGAGCACGCCCTTGGCCCGGCCGGTGGAGCCGGAGGTGTAGAAGAGCACGGCGGTCGCGGCCGGGTCGGCGGCGTCGGGTGCCACCGGGCCGGTCCCGTCGGTGCCGTGTTCGGTCAGGACGAGGGTCTGGTCCTCGGCCAGTCCGGCCTCGGCGAGCAGCGCCTTGTCGCCGAGGACGAGCCGGGCTCCGGCGTCCGAGGTCATCTCGGCGATGCGCGGGCGCGGGTAGGCCGGGTCCAGCGGGAGGAGGTGGCCGCCGGCCCGCCAGATCGCGAGCTGGGCGACGACCAGGCGGGTGGAGCGGGCGCAGAGCAGGCCGACGGCGCTGCCGGGGCCGATCCCCCGGGCGGTCAGGACGGCGGCCAACCGGCCGGCGGCGTCAACGAGTTCGCGGTAGGTAAGGGCGGTGGAACCGTCGGTCACGGCGAGTGCGTCGGGCTGCCGTTCGGCCTGCCGGGCGATCAGCGCGGGCAGGGTCGTGGCGGGCTGGGGCGCGACGGGCAGGGTCGCGGAGGTCATGGCGTTCCCTTCCGGGCGCCCCGGCGGTACGGCCGGGGCGCCCTGTTGAGGAGGTTCGGGCTGGGTCAGGCGGTCGCGGTCAGGGCGGTCACCCGCTCCTCGACCAGTCGGGCGACGGCCCGCAGGTCCGGCTGGCGCAGCACGAGGGGCGCGCGCAGCCGGATCCCGTACTCGCTCTGCAGTGCTTCCAGCAGCCGTGCGGCGGCGAGCGAATTTCCGCCCGAGGCCAGGAAGTTGTCCGCCAGGCCGAGGTCGGCGCGGCCGATCAGCTCGCGGCAGAGCTTGAGTACGGTGCGCTCGGCCGGGGTGTCGCCCTCCTCCCCCAGGGGTTGCGCGGGCTCGGCGGCCAGCAGTGCGGCGCGGTCCACCTTGCCGTTGGCGTCCAGCGGGTAGCGGTCCACCAGCCGGACGGCCGAGGGCACCGCCTGCTCGGGCAGCCAGGGCCGGACGGCGTCGAGCAGCCGCGCCGGGTCGGCACCGGTGCCGACGCCCTCCCTGACCGCGATCCCGGCACCGGACTCCGCGCCGGCCCCGCCACCGGCCTCCGCGCCCGTCCCGGCAGCGGTCTCCAGCTGGACGAAGGCGAGCAGCCGGACGCCACCCGTCGGCGCCTGCTCGGCGGCGACCACCGCCCGGCGCACCCGCGGGTCGCGCTCGAACGCGGCCTCGACCTCGGCGGGTTCGATCCGCACGCCGCTGACCTTGACCTGGTCGTCCAGGCGGCCGTGGAACTCCAGCACCCCGTCGGCGCGCATGACGACCCGGTCGCCGGTGCGGTAGACCCGGTCGGTGCCGTCGACGCCCTCGGGCGCGCCGACGAAGCGGCGGGCGGTCAGCTCGGGGTCGAGGTACCCGGCGGCCAGGCCCCGGCCGCCGATCCGCAGCTCGCCGGCGACACCGCGCCGCACCGGCCGGCCGTCCTCGTCGGTGACCAGCACGACCGCGCCCGGGATGGGCAGCCCGATCGGCGGGGCACCGGCGCCGTGGTCGCCTCCGGGGGCCATGGTGTGCACGGTGGTGGCGACGGTGGCCTCGGCGGGGCCGTAGGCGTTGTGGACGGTCGCGGTGACATCCGGCCCGGGGGCGCGGCGCAGCCGGTCGCCGCCGATCGTGAGGTGGCGCAGTGCCAGCCCGGTCGGCCAGGGCCTGCCCAGGACGGGCTCGGCCAGCGGGGTGGGCAGCACGGAGACGGTGATGCCGGCCTCGCGCCACCAGTCGGTGAGCGCGCCGGAGTCCCAGCGGACGGCCTCGGGGGCGACGACCAGGGCGGCGCCGGAGGTGAGGCCGGCCCACAGCTCCTGGAGGTGCGGGTCGAAGGCGACCCCGATCAGCAGGCTGTGCCGCCCGCCGGGGCCGAGGCCGGTCAGCTCGCGGTACCAGTGCAGCAGCGCGCCGAGCGCGGGTTCGGTGACGGCGACGGCCTTCGGGGTGCCGGTGGAGCCGGAGGTGAGCACCGCGTAGTGGGTGCCGACCGGGACGCGCACCTGCTCGCCCGGGGTCAGGGCGGCCACCACGCCCTCGGTGGGCAGGTCCAGCGGCAGCCGCTCGCCGCCGGGCGGCAGCAGGTCCGGCTCGCCGACCAGGCAGGCCGGGCGCAGCTGCTCGGCGACGGCCCGCAGTCGGCGTTCGCCGGGGCGCGGGCCGAGCGGCAGGTGGACGGCGCCGAGCTTGGCGGCGGCCAGGGTGACGGCCACCAGTGACACCGAGTGGCCGAGGCAGACGCCGAGCAGGTCGCCGGGGCCGACCTTCCCGCGCAGGGCCCCGGCGACTCTGTCGGCGAGGCGGTCGAGCTCGGCGTAGCTGTGGACGCGCTCGCCGTCGATCAGGGCGGGGGCGTCGGGGGTGCGGTGCACCCAGGTGGTGAAGAGGTCGAGGACCGCGCCGTCCTGGTGCGGACGGCCGTACCCGACGCTCCGGACATCCGTGCTCCGGACATCCGTGCTCCGGTTTTCCATCATGGTCTCCAAAAAGTTGTGACGTACCGTCAGTTCATCGCCGTGGAACAGGCCTTGGCGGCTTCGCGGTGACCGTCCCCCAGGACGGCGGAGGGCGCGGTCAGCTACCGCGCGCCTCCGATCAGGGCGCGGGCCTGGTCGGCCAGCACGGCGTGGCGGAACAGGGTGCGCAGCGGCGGGCGGCTGCCGAGGTGCGGCTCCAGGAGGGCGGCGAGCTGGGCGGCGAGCAGTGAGTGGCCGCCGACCTCGAAGAAGTGCGAGTCCGCGGTGAAGCGGTCGTGGCCGAGCACCTCGCGCCAGGCGGTGGCGAGCAGTTCCTGGGCGGGGTCCGTGAAGGTGCTCGGTGCGCTTGGCTCCTCGGCGGCCTCCTCGGCGGCCTCCTCGGCGGCCTCCTCGGCGGCCTCGTCCGCCAGTCGGGTGAGCGCGGCACGGTCGGGCTTGCCGCCGGGCAGGGTGGGCATCGCCGCGACGGCCGTCCAGCTCGCCGGGACGAGTCCGCCGGGCAGCCGGCGGGCGAGCGCCTTGTGCAGGGCGGCCTGGTCGGGGCGCTCGGCGCCCTCCAGGAAGCCGAGCAGGCGCGGGCCGGTCCGCGGGTCGGTGTGCAGCACCACGGCGCAGGAGCGGCCGCCGAGTTCGGCGGAGGCCGCGGCCTCGATCTCCTCCAGCTCGATCCGGTGGCCGCGCAGTTTGACCTGGTTGTCGGCGCGGCCGAGGAAGCGCAGCCGCCCGCGCAGGTCGCGGTAGCCGCGGTCGCCGGTGCGGTAGACGCGGGCGCCGCCGAGGGCGGGAACGGTGACGAAGCGGGTGGCGGTCGGGTCCGGCAGGCCGAGGTAGCCCTCGGCCAGCATCGTTCCGCCGACGACGAGTTCGCCGACGCAGCCGGCCGGGAGCAGGCGCAGCGTCTCGTCGAGGACGTGCATGCGCACGCCGTCCAGTTCGGTGCCGAGCGGGATCTCGCCGTCCTCGGCGACGTCGGTGGCGGTCACCTCGTACACGGTGGAGGTGACGGTGGCCTCGGTGACGCCGTAGGCGTTCAGCACGGTGGTGGCCTCGGCCAGCCCGGCGAGCGCCCGGGCGGGCAGGCGCTCGCCGCCGAGGACGAGCAGCCGGGGCGTCCAGCGGCCGTCGCGCAGCGCCTCGCGCAGGTCTTCGCGGACAGCAAGCAGGTAGCTGGTCGGCAGGTTGGCGACGGTGACGCCGCGGGCGGCCAGGACGGCCACCAGCTCGGGCCCGGTGGGCACTTCGCGCTGCGGGACGACGAGGGAGGCACCGGCGGCGAGGGCGGGCAGCACCTCCTCCAGCGCCACGTCGAAGGAGGGCCGGGCGAACAGCAGCACCCGGTCGGCGGGGGTGAGTCCGTAGCGGGCGGCGATCGCGGCGACGTACCCGGCGAGGGCCTGGCGGCCGACCAGGACGGGCTTGGGCACGCCGGTGGAGCCGGAGGTGTGGATCAGGTAGGCGGCGCCGTCCAGGGTGGCGGCGGGCGCGGCCTTCGGGAAGGCGGGGCCGTCCAGCAGCGCCGGGGTGACGCCCTCGGCGGGCAGTGCGAGGGCGCTCTGCCGGGTGGCCAGCACCAGGGCCGGGCTCAGGCGCTCCAGCAGCAGTCCGAGCCGGGCGGCCGGGTCCTCGGTGGACAGCGGTGCGTGGACGGCGCCGTGGCGCAGGCAGGCGAGCAGGGCGACCACGCTGTCCGCGCCGCGCGGCAGCAGGGTGGCCACCGGCTGGCCGGGCGCGACCCCGGCGGCGCGCAGGCGTTCGGCCAACTCGGTGACGCGGCGGTCGAGTTCGCCGTAGCTGATCCGCTCGGTGCCGGTCAGCAGGGCGAGCGCGGTGGGGTCGTGGGCGGCGGCCGGGTCGAGCAGGGCGGGCGTCGCGGTGGCGGGCGTCGCGGTGCCGGGCCTCGCGGTGCCGGGCCTCGCGGTGCCGGGCCTCGCGGTGCCGGGCGTCGCGGTGCCGGGCCTCGCGGTGGCCGACAGTATGGTGCCGGGCGTGTCGGCAGCGGGCGCCCCGGTGACCGCCGGCGGTTCCTCGGGCGCGGGGGCCAGCTCGGCGATCGGCGCCTGCGGGCGGTCCAGATAGCAGCGCAGCAGCTCCAGCAGCCGCTCGGACAGCAGCACCGCCTCGGACTCGCGGAAGAGGTCGGCGTCGTAGTCCCAGACCAGGGTCATCCCGGCCGCGCCGTGCTTCTCGCCGACCACCCGGCGGTCGTCGGGCAGCAGCACCAGGTCGAGGTCGAAACGGGTGGTGCCCGTGTTGAAGCCCTCGTACAGCGAGACCTCCAGCCCGGGCGCCTGGACGTCCGGCAGGGCCGCGTCGTGCGCGCTGAACATGACGTTGAACAGCGGGTTGTCGGCGCCGCTGGTGTGCAGTCCCAGGCAGCGGGTCAGCTCCTGCACGGGCAGGTCCTGGTACGGCAGCGCGCTCAGCAGGACGTCGGTCGCCTCGTCCACGGCCTCGGTCCCGGGGGCCGCCGGGTCGAGCCGCAGGCGCAGCGGCACGGTGTTCACGAACATGCCGACGGTGCCTTCGAAGCCCTCCGGGCGGTTGCCGACGGCGGTGCCGATCACCAGCTCGCGGTGCCCGCTGTGCCGGCGCAGCAGTTCGGCGAGCAGGGCGAGCAGCGTGCTGAACGGGGTGTGGCCGTCCGCGGTGCTGCGTTCGCGCAGCCGTGCGGCCAGGTCGGCGCCGATCGCCTGGCGCAGCTGCCCGCCCCGGTGGCGGCGCTCGGTGCCGGGCCGGGCCAGCCCGGGCAGCGTGACTTCACGCGGCGCGTCGGCCAACTGCTCGGTCCAGAAGTCGAGTCCGCGGTCCCGGGGGGCGTCGGCGGCGGCGCGCGCGTGCTCCTCGTACGAGGGGGCGGCGGGCAGCGCGTACGACTCGCCGAGGACGTGGGCGCGGTAGACGGTGAAGAGGTCGCGCAGCAGGATCGCGAAGGAGTGGCCGTCGTGGACGAGGTGGTGCTCGACGTGGATCAACCGGTGGTGGTCCTCGGCGATCCGGACCAGGTGCCAGCGCAGCAGCGGCGCCCGCTCGGTGTCCACCGGCTCCTCGGCCTCGGCGGCCAGCAGCCGGCGGAAGGCGGCCTCCGGGTCGGCCTCGGCGCCGAAGTCGCTGTGGCGCAGCTCCGGTTGACAGCCCTCGACGACCCGCTGACCGGGCAGCCCCTCCGCGTTGGGCACCAACTCCAGTCGCAGGCCCGGGTGGTGGCCCAGGACGGCGGCCAGTCCGGCGTGCAGCGCCGCGCGGTCGAGGGTGCCCCACAGGTCGAGGACGGCGGTGAAGTTGTAGGCGCGGCTGCCCGGCAGCATCTGTTCGTGCAGCCAGACGATCTCCTGCGACGGAGAGAGTGCGAACATGGACGGCTCCCTTGTGTGGTGGGCTTGTCAGCACTGCGGTGGCCGGCGGCGGGCGTGGGGTGGTCCCGCTCCGTCCGGTGGGCCGGACCGCACCCGGGGTGAGGGTGCGGCCCGGAATCCGGGCACCCGGCCGGGCGCGCCCGTCGGGCACGTGCGGTCGGGCAGGTGGACCCGGAAGGGCGGGTCCGGTGTGCTGGACCCGGAAGGGCGGGTCCGGTGTGGGCGTTCAGGCGCAGGAGGGTTCGGGCGCACAGGCGCAGGCGCTCAGGCGCGGGCACTCAGGCGCCGCAAACCCCGGTCAGGGCAGGCGTGTTCAGGCGTGGGCGTCCGGCCGCGGCCCGCTGTCCAGGTGGTGCCGCAGTACGGCGAGGAGGTCACCGAAGGCCGCGCGGGCGTCCGCCTCGGGGAAGCGGTCGCTGTCCCAGGCGAGCCGGACCAGCAGGTCGTCGCCGTGCGAGGCGGAGACGGCGACGGGTGCGGCGAGCGGCCGCCCGGCCAGGTGGGTCTCCCCGCCGGGGACGCCGCCGAGCACCAGTGGCGGGCGGCGGTGCAGGTCCTCCAGGGTGAGCATGGCGTCCAGGGCGCCCGTCCACGGCGCCCCGGCGGTGCGGGCGGCCCGGACGACCTCGTCGAACGGCGTGCCGGCCTGGTCGAGGTCGTCCCACCAGGCGTCGGCGAGGGCGTCCAGGTCGGTGGCGGTGGTCGAAACGGCGGGGTGGACCAGGGTGTTGAGGAAGCAGCCGAGCGCGGCGGGTGCCCCGGGCGGGCGGCCGCCCCACGGGTAGCCGAGTGCAAGCGCCCCTCCCCCGGCCTCGGGCCCGGGGAACGCCGATGCCCGGTACAGCCGGTGCGCGGCGGCTCCGACGGCGTCCAGCAGGGCCGGGAAGACGGCGTTGCGAGCGGCGGACCCGACGGCCGGCAGCCGCTCGGCGAGCATTCCGGTGGACGCGGCCGCGCCGCCGCCCGCCCCGGTCAGTCCGCCGAGCCGGCGCCCCCAGTGGGCCTGCGCGGCGGGTCCGCCGGCGGCGTCCTCGGCGGCGAGCTGGAGTTCGACGGCCTGCCGGTAGTCGGCCAGGGCCTGCGGATCGGGCCCGGCCGCCGACGGTGGCGTCTCGTCCTTCCGGTACGCCTCGCTCAGTTCGGCGGTGAGCACCCCGATCGACTGCTCGTCGCAGGCCGCGTGGTCCAGCGCGACGGCGAGCAACTCCTCGTCGCCGTCCGGGTCCTGGGCCACCAGCAGGCGTAACGCGGGCC
Organism: Streptomyces novaecaesareae; assembly: GCF_000716875.1. Taxonomy (GTDB): domain Bacteria; phylum Actinomycetota; class Actinomycetes; order Streptomycetales; family Streptomycetaceae; genus Kitasatospora; species Kitasatospora novaecaesareae. The sequence continues at coordinate 29,705 of NZ_JNWQ01000051.1, forward strand.
CGTCGAGGGGCCAGTCGAGCAGGGCTTCGCGCAGCGCCTCGCGGGCCGTGCCGCCGGGGGCTACGGCGATCCGGGCGGCCTCGGCTGAGGGGCCGCCGACCCGCAGGACCGGTGTGCCGCGTACGGTCGCGAAGCCCCCGCACAGCGCCGGGTGGCGGGCGGCGACGGTGGCCGCGGCGCGGGCCAGCCGGTCCGGTTCGAGGGTGCCGCGCGGGAAGGCGAACAGCAGCGGGACGACGTCGGAGCGGCTCTGCGGCGTGAGCCGGCGGGTGATCAGGAAGCGCCGCTGGGCGCCGGTGAGCGGGAGCAGCTCCACCGGGGAGTCGGCGGCGGCGGAGCGGTACCGGGTGAGGTAGGCGGCGGTGATGCTGGCGTGCACGGGAACGGTCTCCGGTTTCCGGTCGCAGCTCGGCAGGTGTGGGTCGGTGAGGTCTGGATCGGTGAGGGGCGGGTCGGTCAGGGGCGGGTCGGTCAGGGCGTGATGGGGCTCGCGGCGGGCTCGGTGCTGGCGGCTCCCTCCTCCGCGACGGCGTCCCCGGCATCCGGCGTGCCGCCGCCCTGCGTACCGCTGCCCGGCGTACCGCCGAGCGGCAGGTCACCGAGCGGCAGGTCGCGCATCCGTCGCAGCGGCGACAGCAGCAGCGGTACCGGTACCAGCAGGAACCCGGCCGCGCAGAGCCAGAGCGCGGCGCGCGGCCCGGCGGCGTCGGCGACGAGCCCGCCGCCCAGCGCGCCGAGCGGCATGGTGCCCCACACCAGGAAGCGCATGGTGGCGTTCATCCGGCCGAGCAGCTCCGGCGGGCAGACGCTCTGCCGGAAGCTCACCTGGGCGACGTTGTAGGCCACCGCGCCGAACAGCACCACCCCGGAGGCGACGCCGAACAGCACCACGCCCGCGCCGCCGCCGGACAGCGGCCACAGCACCGCAAACGGCGCCGTCACCACCGTGGAGAGCCAGATCAGCCGGGCCTGCCCGACCCACCGCGCCAGGTACCCGGCGCACAGCGCGCCGGCCAGCCCTCCGACGGCGGACGCCGACAGCAGCACGCCGATGGCGCCCGGCGCCAGGTCGAGGACCCGGACCCAGAACACCGTCTGCACGGCCATCAGGACGGCGGCGAACAGGTTGGAGACGGCGGTGGCCGTCGCGATCGCCCGCAGCAGCGGGTGCCCCAGGACGAAGCGCACGCCCGCCCCCACCTCGGCGCGCAGCGAGCGCCCGGGCTCCGGTTCCGGTCGCGGCTCCTCGACCCGGATCCGGGCGAGCAGCAGCGCGGACGCCAGGTACCCGCAGGCGTCGGCCACGATGGCGAGCGGCGCCCCGAGCAACTGGACCAGCCCGCCGCCGAGGCCAGGGCCGGCGATCTGCGCGGAGGAGCGGACCGTCTCCAGCGCCCCGTTGCCGCCGACCAGTTGCTCGCGCGGCAGGACGGCGGGCAGGAAGGACTGGTGGGCGACGTCGAAGAACACCGTCGCCACCCCGGTGACCAGCGCCACCAGGTAGAGCTGCGGCATGGTCAGCACTCCGAGCGCCGCCGCCGGGGGGATCGACCCGACGGCCAGGCAGCGCACCACGTCGGCGCGGATCAGCACCGGCAGCTTGCGCATCCGGTCCAGCCAGGCGCCGGCCGGCAGGCCGACCAGCAGGAAGGCGGCGGTCTCGGCGGCGGTCAGCAGACCGACCTCGAACGGCGTGGCGTCCAGTACCAGCACGGCCACCAATGGCAGTGCGACCAAGGTGATCTGACTGCCCGTCTGGGCCGCCGCGGCGCCGGTCAGCAGGAGCCGGAAGTCGCGGTGGCCGAGCAGACGGGCCTGAGGAGGGAGAGGCGATTCGTTCATCGGTGCGACTCTCGGTCACCTCTTCGACACGGGGCAAGCACCGGGTCCGTTTCCGGACGAACCGTCGGTCGGCCGGATCCCGCCACTCCCCCGACCGGCTCTTGCGCGTCTCTTACGGCCCCTTATGGGCCGCTCGCGGCACCCGCACGACCCGTCGGCCGAGGCGGCGCGGCCGGGCGGGCCCCCGGGGCGCCGCCGGAGCGGTCCGTCCATTTCGCCGTCCGATATCCGGACGCCGCCTTTCCGGCCACCGGACGACGGCACTCAACTTGGCCGGATACCGTGAAGCGCCGCCGGGCCGTCACCCTGTCGTGATACCGCCGCGACCGACGGCAACCGTCGAATAGGACCTCGACGGCCCGCGCCACCCCCTCAATCGCACGCCCCCACGCGCCCTCACCTTCAATCGCCCGCCCTACGAGTGATCGCCAGCACCGCCATGTCGTCGTCCCGCGGCCCTCCCGTCCACCGCTCGACGTCCGCCACCAACGCGTCCACCACCTGCTGCGGCCCGCCGAACGGGCCCAGCGGGGCCAGCCCCGGCACCGGGTCGTAGAACTCCCCCGCGGCGTCCCGGGCCTCGGTCACCCCGTCGGTCACCAGCAGCAGCGTGGACCCGGGCGGGAACGGCCGGCTCTCCGGCACGGGCCGCGCCACCCCCAGCACCCCCATCCCGAGCGGCAGCCCCGGGTCCGCCGCGTCCAGCCGTCGCACCTGCGGTCCGCTGCCGCTCAGCAGGTACGGGCCGGGGTGCCCGCAGTCCAGCGTGCGCACCGCCTCCTCCCCCGGCGGGAACTCCACCAGCAGCGCGGTGATGAACCCCTCCAGCCGCAGCTCCTCGCTCAGCCGGTCGACCTCCCGGAGCAGCGAGGCCTCCAGCCCGTCCGCGAGCGCGACCAGGTCCGGAGCCCGGTGGGAGGCCTCCCGGAAGGCCCCCAGCAGCACCGAGACCGCCCCCACCGCCTGCAGCCCCTTGCCCCGCACGTCCGCGATCAGCCCGCGCACGCCGTACGGGGTGATCTGCAGCGCGTACGCGTCCCCGCCGATCAGCGCCTCGTCCTGGGCGGCCCGGTAGCAGGCTGCGACCGACAGCCTCCCCACCCGCCCCGGCGGCTCCGGCAGCACCGCGCGCTGCGCCGCCTCCGCCACCGACCGCACCCGCTCCAACCGCCGCCCGTGCCGGGTCACCACCCGGTTCACCCCGACCCCGAGCAGCGCCGCGAACGCCGTGTTGACCAGTTCCAGGTAGCCGTCGCCGGTCCCGATCGACCCGTCCCGGGCGGACAGCACCAGGATCCCGCTCACATTGGCCGCCCCCACGGCGACGGTGTCCCGCAGTCGCAGCAGTGCCCCGGCCAGTACGGCGGCGGCCGCCAGCAGCGGATCGCCCCAGTAGTCGGTCGGATCCAGCGAGTTCCACACCAGCCCGGCGACGATCAGCAACCACGGCGCGGCCCGCACGTACGGCGGCCACTGCACGGACCTCGGGGCCATCGGCGACCTGGCTTCCGTCTCGCGACGCATCCGGAAGGGCTTCCTCCGATCGTAGCCACGGGCACGAGCAACCCGCATGTGGCAGCCATCCAGGAGCCGCCCACAGGCCACCCAAAAGCAACCCAGGACCGCTCAGGGATCGGCCACGGATTCCGCGACACCCGCGCACCACACGGCCCACAAATAATCCACAACCTCTCCTTGCACGACCATGTACGCTGCTCCAGCATTCGAACTGTGTGGAACCTGTTCGACCTTTGACAGAAAAGTGGGGGGATCGGTGCGTAATCGCCGACTTGTGATTCCTGCTGCCCTCGTGGCGGCCGGTGTTGTTCTCACGCCCGGGCTGGCCCAGGCGGCCGGTCCGGCCCCGGCGCCCGCGGCGCCCGCCGGCCAGGGGGTGGCCGGGACCGCGGCCGGGACGGACGCGGCCCGAAAGCTTCCGGGCAAGACCTTCACGAGCCCCGCCGACCGTACGGTGCTCGCGCCGAAGTCCGGCGAGCGCACCGCTCTGGCGGCGCCGGCCCAGGGTGCGCAGAGCGCCCAGGGTGCGCAGGAGGCCCAGGCTGCGCCGAGCGCTGCCAACTCGATCACGATCGGCCTGACCGCCACGACGGTCACCGCGCACGCGGTCGACCTGCAGACCATCGTCATCCCCAGCATCAACTCCACGCTCGACGTCACCATCTCCTGGGGCGACGGGACCACGGACACGTTCTCCGCCACCCTCAACGGCTTCGCCTCCGACCTGCGCAACACCAAGCACACCTACGCCGCGCTCGGCTCCTACGACGTCAAGGTCACGGCGAAGGACGCCGCGAACGCCGTCGAGGCCGTGAACCAGGTCAAGGTCGTCACCGAGGGCGGCGAGTTCACCCCGCACGCGCCCACCCGGCTGCTGGACACCCGCGCGGGCATCGGCGCCGCCCAGGGCCAGGTCGCCGGGCGCGGCACGGTGGCCCTGAAGGTCGCGGGTGCCGCCCAGGTCCCCGCCGGGGCCTCCGCGGTGGTCCTGAACGTCACCGTCACCAACACCACGGACGCCGGCCACGTCTCCGTGCAGCCCGAGAAGCAGCTGGCCGAGACCGCCGAGACCTCGAACCTCAACTACGTGGCCGGCCAGACCGTCCCGAACCTGGTGGTCGCCGCGGTCGGCGCCGACGGGTACGTGTACCTGAACAACGCGGGCTGGCAGCCGGTCGATTTGATCGCGGACGTCACCGGCTACTTCACGCCCTCGCCCGCGAGCGGCTACCAGACGCTGCCCCAGAGGCGTGCCGTCGACACCCGCGAGGGCCTCGGGGTTCCCCAGGGCCAGCTCGACGGGCAGGCGAGCTTCGACGTCCAGATCGCCGGCACCAACCGGGTGCCGCAGGGCATCACCGCCGTGGCGCTCAACCTGACGGCCACCAACCCGCAGCAGGACGGCCACCTGACCGCCTACCCCAGCGGGCAGGCGGCGCCGACCACGTCCAACCTGAACTTCACCGCCGGCCAGACGGTCGCCAACGCGGTGATCGTGCCGGTCGGCCCGGACGGCAAGATCACCGTGCGCAACGGGAGTTGGCGTCCGACGGACGTGATCGTCGACGTCGTCGGCTACTACACCCCCGACAGCCGATCCGCCCTCGTGACGGCCCGGGTGCCGTTCCGGATCATCGACAGCCGCAAGGACAGCTGGGGCCGCAAGGCTGGCCCGATCCCGGCCCGCGGCTTCCTCGCGCTGAGCCTCGAAGGCGACGTCACCACCCCGGAGGTCGACGGCTGGGTGCTGAACACCACCGTCACCAACACCAGCGGGCCGGGCTTCCTGTCGGTCGACCCGGACCCGAACCTCTGGTCCGCCTACAAGAACGGCACCGCGGGCACGCCGCAGCGGCCGGTCTCCTCGACGCTGAACTGGACGGCGGGCGCCACCGTCCCGAACGTCGCGCAGGCCTCCGGCGGCAAGGGCGGCATCGTCGACCTCTGGAACCAGGGCTGGCAGGACATCGACCTCATGGTCGACCTGCTCGGCTTCTACGAGACGAAGTGACCCACCCTGGGGCGTGAGGAGGGGCGGTGTTCCGTGCGGAGCACCGCCCCTTCCCCTGTTCCTGCTTCCTCCCGCGTCCCGCTACCCGCAACCCGCAACCCGCAACCCGCAACCCGCTACCCGCTACCCGCTACCCGCTACCCGCTACCCGCTACCCGCCCAGGGTGAAGCGCTCCGCGCCCGGCCCCGCCAGCAGTCCGGCGGGCACCCGGCGGCCGTAGGCGACCAGCAGCAGGTGCTCCGCCCGGCCCTCGACGAGGAGCGGGCCCTTCCCGTACGACCACGCGGTGTCGGTCGCCCGCAGGCGGACGCCGTCGATCCGCGCCCCGAAGAACCGCAGCGTGGGGGCGGACACGCCGGCCAGCAGGGCCGCGGTCCGGGCGGTCGGCAGCCGCAGGGGCAGACCGAGCGGGACGGTGATGTCGAGGCCGTGGACCACGTCGTGGGCGAGGGCGGCGATCCGGCCGCCGACCGGCGGTCGCCACGGGTGGTCGGCGTGGTCGGCGAGGGCCGCGGCGAGTTCACGCTCGGTGAGGGCGGCGGCATCGCGGCGGGCGAGCCGGTCGGCCATCCGGTGGACGTGGCCGCCCGAGCGGGCGAGTTCGAGCACCATGGCCGCCGTGGAACGCCGGAACCCGCTGCCCATGTGAGCCGCCACCTCCCGCACCCGCCAACCCTCGCACAGCGTCGGTGAGTTCCACTGCTCCGGGGTGAACGCGGAGAACACCTCGGCGAGTTCGCGACGCTCGGCCGCGATCTGTTCGCGAATCCAGCCGACCTGCCCGGTGTCCTGCTTCTCTGACACGGTTTCCATGTCTCCAGCCTGCCGCCGGAACCGTTCACCCGTCCAAGACCGGGAATTTCTGCCGCCTATAATCGACAGTTATGGAACTGCGGCAGCTCCAGTACTTCGCCACCGTCGCCCAGCACGGCAGCTTCACCCGGGCCGCCCAGCTGCTGCACCTGACCCAACCCGGGGTGAGCTCCCAGATCCGGCAGCTGGAACGGGAGCTGGGGCACCAACTGCTCGACCGCTCCGGCCGAACCGTGCGGCTGACCCCGGCCGGAGAAGCCGTCCTGCCGCACGCCCGGGCCGCACTCGCCTCCGCCGAGGCGGCCCGCAGGACGGCCCAGGAGTTCGGCGGGCTGCAGCGCGGGCACGTGCGGCTGGGCATGGTCGCCGGTGCGGCACTGACCCCGCCGTCCGAACTGGGCACCTTCCCCGGGCTCGCCACCACGCTCGCCGCGTTCCGACAGGAACACCCCGGCATCGACTTCTCCCTGACCGAGGACACCACCGCCCGGATGCTCGCGGCCCTGCGCGACGGACACCTGGACCTCGCGGTGATCGGCCTGCCCACCGAGGCGAGCGGACGCGAGGACGACAACGGCTGGACGACGCTGGCCGGACTCACCGTGCACACCGTGCTGGAGGTCCCGCTGGTCGCGGCCTGCCCCGAACGGCACCCGCTCGCGGCCGCCCCCGGCGGCGCGGACCCGAGCGGCCCTGCGCCGGGTGACACAGCCTCGATTGCCGCACTCCCGGTCGCGGCGCTCCCGGTCGCCGTTCTGGACGGGCGCGGCCTCCCGGCTACCGCCCTCCCGGTCGCCGCGCTGGACGGGCACGCCCTGGTGAGCACCCCGCGCGGCACCGGCATGCGCACCGCGCTGGAGCGCGCCCTCGCCGAGGCCGGGGCGCACCCGGCCATCGGCGTCGAGGCGGCCGCGCCGCCGCAGTTGGCCGAACTCGCCGCGCACGGACTGGGCGTGGCCGTCCTGCCGGACCCCGGCGTCGTCCCCGGGCTCCGGATCCGCCCGCTGGCCGACCCCGTCCCGATGGTACGGATCGCTCTGGCCTGGCCGGCCGGACGGCCCGCCTCGCCGCCGACCGCCGCCCTGGTGTCCCACCTGCGGACGGCCTACCCGGGCCCGGCCGCCCCTCAGCCCCCCGTCGCCGCGTCGGCTGCTGTCACTGCCGAACCAGCTGCGGCTTTCGGCCCGGCTGCGGCTTTCGACCCGGCCGCCGCCACGGTCGCGGCCGCGCCGTCGGCGATGTGCAGCAGCGCGGCCGCGCCGTCGAGGACCTCCCGGTCGAGCGGGAAGTAGCCTTGCCGCGGCGTGGTGTCGGTGCGGGTACGGCTGCCGGCCGGCAGCACTGCGCCGGTCAACTCCCAGACCGAGCCGCGCCGTTGCAGGGCCGCCTCGTAGGTGTCCGGCGCGGGTTCGGCCAGCCCGATCGCCGCGCTGCGTCCGAGGCTCCCCGCGACGAAGGCGTACCGCTCGCCCAACAGGGCTCCGACGATGCGCCCCGCACCGCTCCACCCGCAGTCCAGCTCCCCCTGTGACCAGGCGCTCGGGCTCCGCCGCAGGTGCTGGTTGTGCGAGAAGACCAGCGTCGGCCCGCGCCGGGCCTCCAGGTCGCGGATGTCGAGCAGGTTCTGCGCCATGAGCGCGTCCCGGATGCCGAGCAGGCCGCTCAGCCGGGTGCTCGGATCCAGACCCAGGACCGCCGACTGCGCGTGGTAGCGCAGCAGGCCGATGCCGGCGGTCAGCCGTGTCCGGGCCTCCTGCCACGCGGCGAGCGAGCTCGCGTCGATCGACTCCGCCGCGCGGGCGTGGAGCCGGACCAGCAGGTCGTCGGCGAGGCAGCGCAGCCTCGTCGCCTCCGCGGTGGCGCCGGGCGACTGTGCCGGGTCCAGCACCGCCTCCGCCCGGCTCCAGCGCTCGTCCTCGCCCGCCGGGCCGGCGATGTCGAGGTCGATCCGCAGGTGGTCGCGGGCGTGTTCGAGGTAGCGGCGCGGGCTCGGGGCACTGTAGTTCTCGGTCGGGATGTCGAAACCGTGGCAGGCCAGCCGCTCCCCGGCCGGGCGGTTGCGGTTGAACTCGCGCATCCAGGCGACGAGTTCGCGGTTGGCTTCGTGTTCCCCGAAGCCGTGCGAGAAGCCCTCGCCCATCGCCGCGTCCAGCGTGCCCACGCCCTCCCGGACGTAGGCGTCCACGGCGAGCGCGGCCACCCGGTCCGTTTCGAGCGCGATCGACCGGAAGCCCCGGTCGACCAGCCGGGCGAACAGTCGGTTGCGCACCCACCCGAAGGCCGGCTCCTGGTGCGTCGGCTCGCCGAGCCCCAGCAGCTCACACGAGGGGGTCACGAAGTCATGAAGGTCCTGGCTCATGAACCTCAAGCGTATCCTTGAAAGAACAGTTGAGACTTTTTCCCAGCCAGCCCGTCCATAACCGTCCATGGCTGCCAGAAGTCTCAAACAGGCCCGAACGGAGACCGACCACCCATGCGCCCCTCCGACCTCGCGCGCGAACACGGCATCTCGACCCAGGCGGTGCGCAACTACGAACGCGACGGCTGCCTCCCGCCCGCCGCGCGCACCCCGGCCGGCTACCGGATCTACACCGAGCTGCACGCGGCCGCACTGCGCGCCTTCCTCGCCCTCGTCCCGGCGTACGGGCACGCGACCGCCGGCGCGGTGATGACCACCGTCCACGCCGGGCGACTCGACGAGGCACTGACCACCCTCGACCGCGGTCACGCCCAACTGCTGCGTGACCGGGAGACCTTGGCCTCCGTCCGCGAGGCCGTCGACCACCTCACCGCCGCGCCCGGCGGGCTTGCCGCACCCACCGGGCCCACCGGGCCACCGGCCCCTCTCAGCATCGGCGAGATCGCGCACCGGCTCGACGTCACCCCCGCGACCCTGCGCGCCTGGGAGGCCGCGGGCATCCTCACCCCCGTCCGCGACAGTGCCACCAGCCACCGCGTCTACCACCCGGCCGACGTCCGCGACGCCGAACTCGCGCACCTGTTGCGGCGGGGCGGCTACCTGCTGGACCACATCGCCACCGTGGTCCGGCAGATCCGCGCGGCCGGCGGCACCGGCGAGCTGGCCGCCGCCCTGGACGGCTGGCACCAACGCCTCACCAACCGGGGCCTCGCCATGCTCACCGCCGCCGCCCGCCTCGGCGACTACCTCACGCTCCGATCAGCACGCGAACCGGCTTGACCACGTACGAACCGGTGCACATCCAGTTCCTGCCGCCCGACGTGGCCACCGTCAAGGTGCCGTCCACGCGCCAGATGATCTGACGTATCATCAACTACGCTTCTGCGACTGGTCGGTCATCCGCACGAGCGTGCGGTCCGGCAGGGTGAGGAGGAACAGCAGGGCCGCACCGCCGAGCATGAACAGCGCGAGGTGGTGCAGCCCGGCCGTGGTGGCACCGTGCGGGAAGAACGCGGCGTTCGCGGCGGAGGCCGCCATCGCGCCGAGGTACATGAACGTGCGCAGCAGCCCGGCCGCGGAGGCGATCGAGGCCGGATTCGCCTGGTGGTACAGGGAGGTCTGGGTGCCGAGCCCGATCAGCCCCTGCGAGATTCCGGCCGGCACACCGACCGCGATCAGCAGCACGACCGGGCTGCCTCCGTCCACCAGCAGCAGCGCCCCACAAGCCGCGATCTGCACGGTGGACCCGACGAGCAGCTTGGCGCGCACGGCCGGACTGCGGCCGGTGAGGCCGGACACCGCGAGGGCGGTGAGCGAAAGCGGCAGCAGGACCAGCCCGGCGGAGGCGGCCGACAGGCCGCGCCCCTCCTCCAGCCACTGCGTGTAGCCGTAGAGGAAGGCGTAGATCGCGGTGTAGCCGAGGAGTTGACGCAGATAGGTGGCGACCAGCGGACGGTTCCGGGAAAGCGCCCGCAGGTCGATGAAGGCGGTGCGGGCGCGCGACTCGCGGACGGCGAAGCCGGTGGCGGCGAGGACGGCCAGGACCGGCAGGTACCAGAGCGCCGGGCTCGGCTTCATCAGGAACAGCATCAGCGCGAGCAGCAGCACCGCGAACAGGGCGATCCCGACGTGGTCGAGGCGGTCAGGGCGGGCGTCACGGTGGTCGGGCCCGGCGGTCCCGGCGGGGCGGGCGGTCCCGGCGGGGCGCGGTGCGGTGGTGGGCAGGCGGGCGGCCCCGAGGGCCAGACAGGCCAGCGCGAGCGGAACGTTGACGGCGAAGACGGTCCGCCAGCCGCCCACGCCGATCAGCAGGCCGCCGAGGGTGGGGCCGACCACGGCGACGGTCTGGTTGGCGACGGCCAGCACGGTCAGCACCCCGGTGGGGCTGGACCTGCCGGTCCGCTCGGCCTCACTGCGGGTCAGGTGCATCGCGGCCGGGTAAGCCGCCGAGGTGCCCAGCCCGAGCAGCACCCGGGCCGTGATCAGCAGCCCGAGCGACGGGGCGAGCGCGCCGAGCAGCCCGGCGATGCCGACCAGGGCCGTCCCGGCGAGGTACAGCCGGCGCGGCCCGTAGGTGTCCACCAGCTGCCCGATCACCGGCTGGCCGACGGCGGTGGCGAGGTAGAGCGCGGCGACCAGCCAGGCGGTCTCGGCGGGCGGCGCGCCGAAGGCCGCGCCCACGGGCACCAGCGCCACGGCGATCATCGACGAGTTGATCGGGTTGAGCACCGAGCCGAGCACCATCGGGGCGATCAGCCGACGATTGAACCCCTCCTCGGGGGAGGGCCGTCGGCGACCGGACCGGAGCCGGGCCAGCAGGGCGACCGGGCCGCTCACAGCCGGCTCAGCCGGTCCATCAGGGCCAACGCCTCCAGCATGGTGGTGCGTTCGGCCTCGGTGAAGTGCTCCGCCAGGGCCCGGGTCAGCCATTCCTCCCGCGCCTGACGGCTGTCCGCGATCCGGGACAGCCCGGTCTCGGTGAGACTGACCAGCTGACGGCGCCCGTCCTCGGGGTCGGGGCGGCGCCCCACCAGGCCGCCCTGTTCGAGCGCGGCGAGGGTGGCGGCCATGGACTGCGGGCGGACTCGCTCGGCCGCGGCCAGCGCACTGGCGGAGGCCGGGCCGTCGTTGATCAGCCGACTGAGCACGGCGGCCTGGGAGGGCGTGAGGTCGCTGGTTCCGCTCGCCTCCCGCAGGGTGCGGCGCAGCCGGCTGAAGACGGCCCGCAGCTCGCGGGCCGCGAGGACGGCAGAGTCGGCGGGGCGTCCGGAATCGGTGGGAGATCCGGAGTCGGCGGGAGATCCGGAGTCGACGGAGTCGGGGGCAGTTCGCTTCTCGGTCACGATTCCACGGTAATTTCATCAGTCTGAACTGTCCAGTCTGGACTGCATGAATTTCCCGGGGGCGGGGTACGGGCGCCGCTACGCCCCCGGAATAATGGCGGCATGACCGACAAGCAGCTCCGCGTCGTCCTCGCCGAGGACTCGGTGATCCTCCGGGACGGGATGGTCGAGCTCCTCACCGCGCGCGGCTGCGCGGTGGTCGCCACCGCCGGGACGGCACCCGAGCTGATCGCCGCCGTCACCGAGCACCGGCCCGACGTGGCCGTGGTGGACATCCGGATGCCGCCCACCCACACCGACGAGGGGATCCGGGCGGCCGTCGAGATCCGGGCCGCACGGCCCGAGACCGGGATCCTCGTGTTCTCCCAGCACGTGGAGACCGCCTGGGCCGCCCGACTGCTGGCCGGCGGCGCCGCCGGCATCGGCTACCTGCTCAAGGAACGGGTGGCCCGCACCTCCGCGTTCGTCGACGCCCTGCACCGGGTCGCCGCAGGCGGCACGGCACTCGACCCGGAGATCGTCAACGGACTGATGCAGGGCCGCCGACGCAACCGGGTGGACGCGCTCACCCCGCGTGAGCGCGAGGTGCTGGAGCTGATGGCGCAAGGCCATTCCAACCGCTCGATCGCCACCCTGCTCACGGTGTCGGAGCGCGCGGTGGAGAAGCACGTGGCCGCCGTGTTCACCAAGTTCGACCTGCCCGCGACCGACGCCGACAACCGTCGGGTCAAGGCCGTACTGGCCTACCTCGCGGAGAACGGCACTCATGGCACCGGGCCATGAGCGTTGCTCATGACGCCGACGCCCCCGTTTCATGAGCGACGCTCATGACCCGGACATGAGCGTTCCTCATGACGCTCCCCCATGAGCCTTCCTCATGCCCAGCCAGGAACGCCCGTCACAACCTGCAGGGAAGTTCGGCGCTGACCACCGTCGGCCCGCCCGTCGGGCTGTCCACCCGCAGCACTCCGTCCACCGCCGCGAGCCGTTCGGCCAGGCCCGCCAGCCCGGTGCCCGCGCCGATCGCGGCGCCGCCGCGCCCGTCGTCGCGCACGGTCAGCCGGACCCTCCCGTCGGCGGCGCGCGCGGTCAGCTCCGCCGACCGCGCGTCGCTGTGCTTGGCCACATTGGTCAGCAGCTCGGCCGCACAGAAGTAGACGGCCCGCTCGATCACTTCGTCCGGCCGCTCCCTCAGGTCCAGCCGAACGGCGACCGGCACCGGCGAGGTGGCGGTGAGCCCGGGCAGCGCCTCCGCCAACCCGCCGTCCAGTGCCACCGGGTGGATGCCCCGGGTGAGCCGGCGCAGGCCCGCGATGGTGTCGTCGGTCTGTCCCCGGGCCCGGTCGACCAGGGTGCGCAGCCGCCCGAGGTCGGGAGCGCCCGGGTCGAGGAGCGCGTCGTCGGCCAGCGAGAGGGTGATGGCGAGCGCGACCAGCTGCGCCTGGGTGCCGTCGTGCAGGTCGCGTTCCAGGCGCCGCAGCCGGTCGGTGTTCTCGGCGAGCAGGGTGGCCCGGGCGCTTTCCAGCTCGCGCACCCGCTGCTGCGAACGCACCGGGCCGAGCAGGGTCCGGGCGAGCGCACGGTTCGCCCGGCTCAGCGCCCGCAGCACGGCGGGGACGGCGGCCAGCAGCAGGACGCCGACCGGGATCGCGCCCAGGTCCAGCCAGCCGAACGGCCGCGGGCCCGGTTCCATCAGCCGTAGCCAGAGCGGGAAGCCCACCAACCAGAGGGCGCCGAGCGGCAGCCCGACCGCGGCCAGGAAGCCGACCGCCCCCAGGGGCAGCCGGAGGACGAGGTAGAGCAGGACCCGCCAGGCCACCGGGTCGGTCAGCACCACCCGGCCGCGGGCGAGCACCCCCGACGGGCGGGGCAGCGGCGGCGGTGCGGGCACCGCCTCGCCGAGCAGCCGGCCGACCAGCCACCGGTGCAGCCCGCCGATCCGCCGTGCCCCGAGCAGCGCTGCCACCAGGAACGGCAGGCCCAGCACGGTGAGCGAGAGCAGCACCCCCGCATAGAGGACAGCGACGGCGTAGACCCCGCCGAGCACCCCCAGCGGCAGCCCGAGGACGGCGAACGCCGTCTCGCCTCTCCGCACCGCCGGGAGCCGCCGCCGCTCGACTGCCGTCCGCCTCACCGCTCAACCACCGTCCGCACCCCGTCCACTCACCGCTCGCCCGCCGACCGGCCCCCAGCATCCACCAGTGATTGCCGGACCACCGCATCCGGCAGTCCCTTCCCACCCCCGCAGCCCCGCCCGAGGGCCGCTCTCGGCCCCGCCGGTCACCCCCACTCGCCGCTCACCCCCCTCACCCCCGCTCGCCGCTCACCGACGCCACCGCCGAACCGCCACTCGCCCACACCCCCGTGCCCACGATCCCCGGCACCGTCAGGAGCGCCGCCCCGAGCACCACCCACGCACACCCCGCGCCCGGCACCACCGGCACCACCGACCCCCGCACCGCCCAGCTGAACGCCCCCGAGGAGGCCGCCGCCACCGCCGCCCCCAGCAGCACACCGATCGCCGTGGTCAGGGCCGCCTCCATGGAGAGCATCCGCAGCAGCTGCCGTCGCGTCGACCCGACCAGTCGCAGCAGGGCGAACTCCCGGCGGCGGTCGGCGGTCAGCGCGACCAGGGTGTTGACGGTGGAGACCGCCGCGAAGCAGACCAGCAGGCCGAGTTCCGCCTGGCGCAGCCAGATGTCGCTCGCCTTGGTCACGCTGGTCGCGGCTCCGGTCGCCCGGGCCACCCGCTCGGCGGTGCTGGTCATGATCAGCATCGTGCCGGAGAGCCCGACCAGCAGCGCGACCGGCACCACGGCCGAGGAGAGCCGGGCCGCGTAGCCGCGCAGGTTGGCGTCCGCGAGCCAGCCGGCCCGGGGGACGAGTGCCCGGACCGGGGCGCCGAGGAGGGCGGCCAGCGCCCGTGCCGCCAACGGTCCGAGCAGCGCGAGCGCCACCAGCAGCACCATCGAGCCGAGCAGGGCCGCCTGCCCCGCCTTGTCGAGCTCCCCGGGCGGCCTGGTCGCGGCCAGCCGCAGCAGCAGCACGCCGCCCGCCAGTACCGCGACCCCGGCCACCGGCCGCAGCACGGCCGCGACCCGCGACCCGCCCGTTGCCGCGCCCGTGCCCTCGGCCGTTCCTTCGGCCAGGGCGACGGCCGGTGCGGGCCGGGTGACCCGCCAGGCCGAGGCGGCGGCCGCCGCCAGGCCGACCAGCAGCGCCACCCCGAGCGCGACCAGCATCGGCACCGGCGTCCCGGGTATGTGCAGGCCTGGCGCGGCCATCCCACGCCGCTGCAGGGCGGTGAGGAAGGCACGGGCGGCGAGCAGGCCTGCCGCGCAGCCGGGGACGGCCGCCAGGAGGACGGTCGCCACGACCTGGGCGCGCACCACCCGCCGCACCTGACGGGGCGTCGCCGCGACGGTGCGCAACAGGGCGAGGTCGCGGTGCTGCTGACGGAGGGTGAAGCCGAGCGCGTTGACCACGACGAACAGCGCGACCAGGACGGCGATCTCGCCGAACGCCCCGGCGATCACCAGCACACCCGGCCCGGCCACCGGTGCCCGCGTCACCGCCCTGGGCGCCGTCACCTGGGCGGCGACCAGCGAGCCGAACAGCGTCACCGTCGCCGTCGCGAGGAGCAGCGCCGCGGCCAGTCCGGCGAAGGCCGCCGGGCGGCGCCGGAGCTGTCCCACGGACAGCGCCAGGACAGGACTGCTCATCAGGCTCATCGGGCTCACCTTCCTCACCTGGCTCATCGGGCTCATCGTCCTCACCTGGCTCACCCGCCCATCCGGCTCAGCCGCGCACCGACCTGTGCGGCGGTCGGACTGACCAGCTCGTCCACCAGCAGCCCGTCCGCGAGCAGCAGCACCCGGTCCGCGTAGCCGGCGGCCACCGGGTCGTGGGTGACCATCACGCAGGTCTGCCCGTCGCCGTCGACGCCCGCACGCAGCAGGTCGAGGATGTCGTGCCCGGTGGCGCGGTCGAGCGCACCGGTCGGCTCGTCGGCGAACAGCACCTCCGGCCGGGCGACCAGCGCCCGCGCGATCGCCACCCGCTGCTGCTGGCCGCCCGAGAGCTGCCCGGGCCGGTGCCGCTCGCGTCCGGCCAGCCCCACCCGGGCCAGTGCCTCCCGTACCCGGGCCCGTTCCGGCGGGTGCCCGGCCAGCCGACCGGGCAGCTCGACGTTCTGTGCGACGGTCATCGCCGGCATCAGGTTGAAGGCCTGGAACACGAACCCCATCCGGGTGCGGCGCAGCTCCGCCAGCCGCCGCTCGGGCAGCCCGGACACCTCCGTGTCGCCCCACCGGACGGTGCCCCTGGTCGGCCGGTCCATCCCGGCGAGGCAGTGCAGCAGGGTGGTCTTGCCCGACCCCGAGGGCCCCATCACCGCCGTGAACGTCCCCGGCGCGAAGGCCACGGACACCCCGCGCAGCGCCCGGACCGCCGCCGTGCCGCGCCCGTACTCGCGGTACAGCCCGTCCCCGCTCAGGGCCGTACCCGTCGCCCCGATCTGAGCCGCCGGGGCCGCGGCTGTCGTCATCCCGTTCATGCCCTCCATCGTGGGCATCCGGAGCCGGGAGATCGATAGTGCTGGCCCCCGAATCGATGGTTCGGAAAACCGAACCCCGCAGGTGGTGGTAGGTCGGGGGCTACGCCCCTTCGTGCCCGGTGCGGTGGCTCCACCGCCGCACCGCGTCCGCCCGGTGGTCGTACCGGTACTCGCCCCAGGGCAGCGGCCCGAGGCGCTCGACGCCCGCCGCCGTGCGGGGGTCGTCCCGCAGGAGGAGGCCGTAGGCACCCTCCAGCCGCAGCTGCTGGTCCTCCTCGTCCAGCAGCACCGCCAGGGCGTCGGCGACCTCGGGCGTGCGGTCCGCGGAGGCGGCCAGGACGGATCCGGCGGCGAGCCGGAGGCCGGCCGCCTCGTCGCGGACCAGGCCGAGCAGCGCGGCCCTGGTGCCGGAGGTGAGCGGGTGGCCCCCGAGCGCCCTCCACGGCGGCCCGCAGCAGCGGCCGCCCGTCCTCTACCGCGCGCGTCGGGACCCGCCCCCTCCCCGATCGCCGCCCACACCGCGTCGACGTCCCGCGCCCCCACCGCCGTCCGCAACCGGTCGTCCGCCGCCATCCGCTCCCCTTCTCCCCCCACCGCCCTCGCCCCGGACGCTGCCGGGACCGGCGCACCCCAACGGCTCGGTCCGCGATTGATGGTGGCTGTAGTTCCGTCTCGGCGGTAGCTGATCTGGGGTGTTGCGACGACCGTTGACCAGCCCGGAGTGTTGTGATGAGCGGTGCTCGGTCGGGATATTCGCTGGTCGCCGCATGTTGATGGTGGTCATACTGCCGCGATGGATCCAGTGACGCTTGAGACCGACCGTCTGGTGCTGCGGGCCTTCACACCTGCAGACGTGGATGCGGTGTACGAAGCCTGCCAGGACGAGGACATCCAGTTCTACACCCCGGTGCCGGTGCCGTACCGGCGTACGGACGCGGAGAAGCTCGTCGGCGAGAAGCTGCCCGCTCAGTGGGCCGAGGACAGGGACTACACCCTCGGCGCGTTCCGCAAGGACACCGGCACCCTGGTCGGCTCGTACTGCCTGACCCTCATCAGCCGCGGCGTCTGGGAGCTCGGTTACTGGGCGGTCAAGGAGCAGCGCGGACGCGGGTACTCGGTGGAGGCCGCTCGGGCCCTGTGCGACTGGGGCTGGGCCACCCTCGACGTCCACCGCATCGAGTGGTGGGCCATGGCCGGGAACACCGGCTCGCGTGCCGTCGCCGAGAAACTCGGCTTCACCGTCGAAGGGACACTGCGCAGTCGCGGCATCGCCAACGACGGCAAGCCGCACGACTGGTGGGTAGGTGGACTGCTGAGGCCCTGATACTCGGGCCGATGCTTGGCCGGCTGCGTTTGCTCCAAGTCGTAGCCCGGCCAGGCCCGGGCGGGCCACCGCTTTTCCGACCCGGCCTCCCTTCTGCCGGCCCCACGAGGAATCATGACCGGGTGACGATCGACCTGTTGCCCGGCCACGGTGTCCGCCTGCCTGCCCCGCTGCCCGAACTGCGCTTCGGTCTCACCGAGGCCGCGGTGCGCGGGTTGCTGGCTCCGCACGGCGAACTGCTGCCCGACGGTGTGCGGAACACCTTCGTCTGCGGCTGCCGTTGGGCGCTGGCCTTCCAGCTGCCCGGGGTGAGCGTCACCCTCTGTTCGGACGACCGCGACCGTTTCCGGGGAGTCGGCGTCGGCCGGAACCCGAACGACGACCGGCCCGCCTGCCCGGTGGGCTACCACGGGATCGACCTGCTCGGCTGGCCGGCGAACGAACTGGTCGAGGCCCTGCGCGCCGAGGGCCTACCGGTGCCCGACCCCGCCCACGGCACCCTCCGCCTCGGCTCGCTGTACCTCTCCCGTCACCCGGCCCCGCGCCGACCGTCGGCCCCGGGCCGCAAACCGCGCCACGAAGGGCCGTTCACCTTCGACGTCGTGTTCCTTTCCGAACGAGCCGACCCCTCCGACCCTTCCGAACGAGCCGAACCCTCCGACCCCTCCGAGGCCACCGAATGACCCCGCCGACCCCTCCGCCCCCGCTACACCCGCACCCGACCGGCACCGCGACCGGCCCGCACGACGCCGCGTTCCTCCCCCGCCTGCGCCTCTCCCCGCGCCCGGCCGAGCAGCCGATCACCGCCCCGGTCCCCAAGCTCGGCGGCGAGCCCTGCTGGCTGGCCGAGCCCGCCTGGCCGCTCTCGCCCTCGACCGGTGAACCGCTGGTGTTCATCGGCCAGTTCGCCGTCCCGGGCTTCGCCGTCCCGGGCGAGGAGCTTTGCCTGGCCTACCTCTTCCTGGCGGAGGGCTGCATCAGGGGCGGCCCCGACCGGGACGCGGGTGACGCCGTGCTGCTCGTCCAACCGGGCGGGCGGATAGCGCCGTTCGCCACCATCGGCCCGCCCGGCACCCGGGGCCGGTCGCTCTGGCGTCGCGAGTCCGACGGCGACGAGACCCCGGTCGAGTTCCACCTGGACCTGCTGCCCGTCCCCGCGGACGTCGACCGGTCGATGGACGAACGAGCCGCCTTCCAGCGGTACTTGCGCGGCGAGGGCCCCGAGGTCCGTTTCCCGGCCGGCCCCCACGTGCACGACCACGTCGGCGGCCTCCCGTCCTTCCCCAGCGGCCGGGCCCTGGTCCCCGCGCCGTGGCGGTACCTCTTCGCCCTCACGGACACCCCGGACGAGGGCGATCCGTACTTCCTCGATTTCGGCTACGGCGACGGGTTCGGCTTCCTCAGCCCGGACGGCCTGGAGGGCCGCTTCTACTGGGAAGTCCCGTAGCCACCGGCGCCGCCGAAGCCGCCCGCGCCGCCCGCCGCCGACTGCACGACCGGCGACCCCGTAACCACCCGCAACCCTCTTCACCCCCAAGGGAGTCACCATGAGCAGCACTGCCCCTCTGACCGTCGCCGTCCTCGGGCCGGGCGGCGTCGGCGGCCTGATCGCCGGACTGCTCGCCCGGGACGGCCACCGCGTCGTCTGCCTGGCCGGCGAGGAGACCGCCGCCGCCATCGCCCGGGACGGACTGCAGGTCCGCAGTGCGCAGTTCGGCGAGTTCACCGCGCGGGTCGAGGCCGCCACCGAGCTGCGCGAACCGGTCGACGCCGTCTTCGTGACCGTCAAGGAGACGGCGCTGGCCGCCTCGCTCGACCGGCTGCCCGCACAGACCCTCGGCACCGCGATCGTGGTGCCGCTGCTGAACGGCCTGGACCACATGGCACTGCTGCGCGAGCGTTACCCGGCCGCCCGGGTCACGGCCGGCACGATCCGGATCGAGGCCACCCGGACGGCACCCGGTCGGATCGAGCACACCAGCCCGTTCGCCGCCATCGAACTCGCCGCCCCTGTCGAGGAGTTCGCCGAGCGGCTGCGGCACACCGGGCTGGACGTCGCGCTGTGCGAGGACGAGACCGCGATGCTGTGGAGCAAGCTCTCCTTCCTCGCCCCGTTCGCGCTGCTCACCACCCGCCACGCGAGCGGGGTCGGCACCGTGCGCACCGAGCACCGGCCCGAACTCATTGCCGCCCTGGACGAGATCACCGCCGTCACCCGGGCGGTCGGCGCACCGGCCGACGCGCAGACCCTGCTCGCGCTCTTCGACCACATCCCCGGGACGACGAAGTCCTCGATGCAGCGCGACGTGGAAGCCGGCCGCCCGACCGAGCTCGACGCGATCGGCGGCGCCGTGCTGCGGGCCGCCGACGCGCACGGGGTCGCCGTCCCGACCCTCGCCCGCCTGGTGAGCGAGCTCTCGGCCCCTGACCTGTAGTCGGACCCGGACCGGACCCGGACTCGGACCCGAATTCCGCCGACCGCTTGATGGTTCCCGGCCACCAGTCCCGGCTGCGGTTGTCGGGGCGTCACCTCGGGGTAGCACTCGCGGGGTGACGCCTTCCGACCGCCGAGGCATTCCCGCCCGGGACCGGCCCGGCCTGTACGGCCTGTTCGCCAGGGTCAACGGCCTGTTGCCGCCCGCCGCATGGCAGACCTGCACCGATCTCCTCGGGCCGGACGCCGGCGATCGGCCGATCACGATGACCTGACGGAGCATCAGATTCGGCCACCGGAAGGGAATTTGCCGGCCGTTCATCCGTCCCACCGGAACCACCTTGCACCGTAGAGGCGTTGTCGATGACGGGAGGGATAGTGACATGACAAAGAAGCCGTACCGCCTGGCCGCCACCGCACTCGCGGTGCTCATCGCGGCCCCGTTGTTCACCGCGTGCAAGAACGCCGATCAGGCCATCGACTGCGGAAAGAAGGCGATCAGTCTCACCGGCGATGTCCAGGACCTCGCGGACTCCGCGATCAACGTCGGCCAGATCACCGACAAGGAGCGCCGCAAACACACCGTCGACGCCTTGAAGAAGATCATCGACGATGCCAAGAAGATCCGACAGGACGGCGGGAGCAAGCTCGATTCGGCCGCCGACAAGCTCTCCAAGGCCGTCGGCGATGCCATCGACAAGGTCTCCGACGGCAAGCAGCCCGACATCGGGGCGATCACCAGCGCCGCCGGCGCCGTCACGGCCGCCTGCGCCGACTCCTGACCGAACCACGACCCTGACACCACACCGCGATCCGCCCGTTCCCGGCCCGGCCCGGCACCACCAGGCCGGGCCCGGTCGGTGCCGGGCCGGCCAGTGAGCACATCGCCCCGGGAGCACATCCCACGACGCAACATCCCACGACGCAACATCCCGCCACGCACCATCCCGCCACGCAACATCGCCCGGCGAGCCGCATCACCACCCACGGCGCCCGGGCCTGTCGCCACCGCCCCTGGGAGCGGCGGGGTCTTGGCGTACATCGTCACCATCCTTCGAACGGCCATTGTGCGTGGCTGAGCACTTTGATGAGTGCCCGCACACTCCGAGTGCCCGCCGTCACCCGGCCGAGCCAGTGCCCGCCTGAAGAGAATCGGCGTTCCGATGCGGGTAGCCGGCCTCCGGAATGTCTTCCAGAGGCCGGCCACCGAGTCGATCAGGCGGTCCTACGTTGTTGGCATGGGTTGGACGGGCCGTCGTAAGGTCCAGAGGCCCAGAGACGCCGGGTATGGCTTTCAGGCGGTTGCACGCGATG
>NZ_JNWQ01000052.1 GCF_000716875.1 Streptomyces novaecaesareae
TGACGCGTTCACCCTCCAGAACAGGCCGGGCCGCCACCAGATGGCCTTCGGCCGCGGCATCCACGCCTGCCTCGGCGCCTCCCTGGCCCGCCTCCAACTCCGTATCGCCATACCGCTGCTCTTCGACCGACTCCCCGGACTGCGCCTGGGGCCCGCCGACGCGCGTGTGCGCGAACGGCTGGTCATCGCCCGCGGATTCGAGGAACTCCGACTCCACTGGGACGTCGCGCAGACGCAGCCGACCGGCCCCTCCGGGGCCCTCTGAGCCACCCGGCCGCCCCACGCCCCGGTGGGGCGGCCGGGTTCACCCACCACACCGAGGAACAGCGGCACGGCGGAACGACGGCACGCGCAAGGGGAGCAGGCCCGGGACACCCGGGTCTGCTCCGTGCTGTCCGGCGGTCCGGACGGCAGTTCAGCCGGCAGTTCAGCCGGCGGTTCGGACGGCGGATCAGCCGGCCGGGGAGTGGCCGGGCAGGACGGCGTCGACGATCTCGGTGACGCGCTCCTTGAGGTCCTGGCGGTCGCTCTGCACCCAGGAGATGTGCTGGGCGCCGAAGAACGCCGAGATCAGGATGCGGGCGTAGGCCTCGGGTGACAGCCCGGACCGCAGCTCGCCGGCCTCGTCGGCCTGAGTGAGCAGGCGGGCGAGCAGGGCCTCGAAGTCGGCGTACGGCGTCGGCAGGGTGGCCCCGATGTAGGCGCGCTCGATCTGCAGCCGCGCGCCCGCCTGGATCACCCGGTCGTCCCGGAAGGCGTCGGCCGTCCGTTGCAGGGCCTCGACGACCGTCCTGAGCGGCGGGAGGCCGAGCTGGAGCGCCGGCTCGACGATGAGCGGCAGCCGGCGGTAGAACTCCTGCGCCACGGCCTCCGCCAGGGCCTCCTTGTTGGCGAAGTGGAAGTAGACGGCTCCCTTGGTCAGGCCGGCGTGCTCCGCGACGTCGAGGATCGTCACGCCGGGGAAGCCCTTGGCGGCGAAGACCGCGGCGGCGGACTCCAGCACGGACTGCTGGGTCTGGAGGGCCCTGTCCTGCTTGAGCCGTGCTCCCTTGGCATTCGTCACCGTGCGGTGCCTGTCTCTGCTTTCCTGATGTGTGGCCACTTGTGGACCTCTCCTTGCGCGTGCGGCTGAGCCCTCGGCCTGTGCCGGGCCACCTCGTGGCCGGACAGGCGTTGAGAATACCTTCCCGAAGGTTTATTCTAACTCGCGGAACAGACATCGCGTCGCAGCGGTTGCGGCGTGTGCTAGCTGACCCCGGGGGGAAGTTATGCGAGCAAGTCATGACCCGCTAGCCGGTGAGATCGACGGTTCCGCAAGCACCTCTGATGACCCCGACCTTCCGCTCAGTTACCAGCAGACGGTTCCTCGCCACCTCGTCCACCGCGCAGCCGTCTCCGAGGTCTTCCTCACCGACGCCCGACCGTTGGGCGACGGCCGGTTCCTGGTCGCCGCCCAGTGGCCCAGGGACCACGCGCTGTACTACCCGGACGGCGACGGTCACGCCGATCCGCTGCTCTTCGCCGAGACCATCCGCCAGTCGATGGTCTATCTGACGCACGCCTACTACGGCGTACCGTTCACGCACTGCTTCGTCGGCAGCGACTTCGACTTCGAGATCACCGAGCCCGAACTGCTCCGGGTCGGTGCCACGCCGCTCCAGCCGGTGCTGCACGCCCGCTGGACCGACCTGGGCAGCCAGCCGCCGCACCGGACCTCGCTGCGGGTGGACGTGGAGCTGTGGATCGCCGGGCGCGCCTGCGGCCGCGGTTCGATCTCCGTGATCGCGCTGGACGCGAAGCGCTACCGGGTGCTGCGCAACCGCGGGGCCGGAGTCGCCGTCGAGGCCGGGGCGCAGGCCCTGGCGAGGACGGGGAGCCGGCTGCCCGCCGCGCACGTGGGCCGCCTGCGGGGCAGGGACTGCGTGCTGGAGCGGGCCGAGGGCTGCGAGCGGGCCTGGCAGATGCGCGCGGCCCTGGACCACGCCGTGCTGTTCGACCACCCGACCGACCACATCCCGCTGATGGTGCTGCTGGAGGGCTTCCGCCAGCTCGGCCACCTGCTGATGCGGGAGCCGGCCGCGGGTGGCCGGCCGGAGGGGCCGGTGCCCGTCCTGACGGGCGTACAGGTCTCCTGCGTGGCCTTCGCCGAGCTGTACGCCCCGGTCGAGTTCCAGGTCCACGACGACTCCGGCCGCCCCGGGGAACTGCGGGTGGACGCCGTCCAGGCCGGTCGCCGGGTGGCGACCGCCACGATGACCTGGGCCCTTCCGGGGGCCGTGGACGCCGTGGACGCCGTGGCGGCCGTGGAAGCCGTGAAGGTGCTGGAGGCCCTGGAGGCCGTGGAGGAGCGGGTGCTGGTGCCCGGCGCCGCCACGGCCTGACCCGCCGGGTGCCCGGCGGGCGATCCGCCGGGCACCCCGGTCACGGCCCCGGGCCGGGCGCCCCGGTCAGGGCTCCGGGCCGGGCACCCCGGTCACCATTCGGGGCCGGACAGGACGGGAATCAGCTGCCGGATGTCGTCCACCCGGCGGACCAGGTGCGCCGCATCGGGCCAGCACGAGTTCACCCAGGCGCCCAGCAGCACCACCACCGCGAGATCCGCCGCAGGTTCGGGCTGGTCGGCTTGGACCGCGAGTTGCTTCGCGATCCCGCGGATGTTCTGCAGCACCTGGGGCGCCTCGCCGCTGTTCCAACCCTCCTCCAGCACCAGCCGGAGGCCGGCCCGTACGCGGGGATCGGCCTCGATCTGCTCGGCGATCGCGGTGACCAGCCCACTCAGCCGCACCGCGGTGCCGTCGGCCGTCTGGGTGGCCGCCGTCAGCACCTCGGCGAGCACCTCCTCCAGGTGCGCCACCAGTGCGTCGGCGAGCGCCTGTTTGGACCGGAAGTGTCCGTAGAGGGCGCCTTTGGTCAGGCCCGTCCGATCCGCCACCCGCTGCAGGTTGGCCAACGCGAACCCCCGCTGCAGGAATTCTGACGCGGCAGCGTCAACTATCAGGTCGTGCGTGCGCAGTGCGCGAGCCTGGCGGACCACTCTCTACCTCCGAACCGAGGAATCACGGTACAAAGATACCTCCATGAAGGAATTTTTACACCCGTTCCGGTTCTTCCTCCAGTTGCCGGCCGGGTTGTCGACCGAGAGGGGCACACGAGCATGACCGCTACCGAGGTCCAGGCGCCGCCGGCTCCGGCTCCGCCGGCCGGGCCGCCGCCCGTCCCACTGGCCCGGGTCACCGCCCTCGCCGCCACCGAGGCCGGCGCGGCGGACGAGGCCCGCCGGCTCTCCTCCGCCGTGACCGGGGCACTGACCGGCGCGGGCTTCCCGCGGCACTTCGTCCCCCGGCGCTGGGGCGGGACGGAGGGCACCTACCGCGAAGCCGTCGACCGGACGGCGGCGCTCGGCGCCGCCTGCGCCTCCGCCGCCTGGTGCGCCGGCCTGTACGCGGCCCACGGCCGCTTCGCCGCCTACCTGCCCGAGCCGGGCCAGCGCGACCTGTGGGGATCGGGCCCGGACACCCGGATCGCCGCCGGCCTCACGCCGCCCACCGGCACCGTCGTCCCCATGGACGGCGGCTGGCGGCTGGACGGCGAGTGGGCCTGCGTCAGCGGCGGCGAGCACGCCGACTGGGTGCTGCTCGCCGCCGTGGAACAGGCCCCCGATCCCGCCACCCGGCCGCGCGAGGCCGGCCGCCCCGCCCCGCCCGACGTCCGGGTGTGCGCGCTCCCCGTCCGGGACGTCACGATCCTCGACACCTGGGACTCCACCGGCCTGCGCGGAACCGGCAGCAACAGCGTGGTGGTGAACGGCGCCCGGGTGCCCGGCCACCGCACCCTCCCGCTCGCCGACCTGTTCGCGGGCCGGTCCGGACCGGGGCGCGCCCACTGCCACACCCTTCCGGCCATGCTCGGCGGCCCGCCGCTGCTCGCCGCGGCCGCCCTCGGCGCCGCCCGCCACGCCCTCGCGGCCTGGACCGACTGGGCCACCGGGCCCGCCCCGCACAGCGCGCCGCTGGAGACCGACGCCGCGGCCCGGTACGCGCTGGCCCGCTCCGCCGCCGAGACCGAAGCGGCCCGGCTGCTGCTGGAAGCCGCCGCGGACCGCGCCGACCGCACCGATCCCGCCGACGCCCCGGCCCTCGCCCTGGCCGTCGCCGCCAACCGCCGCGACTCCGCCGTGGCCGTCGACCTGCTGGTCACCGCCGTCGAGCGGCTGTTCCGCACCGGCGGGATCCACTGCCGCGAGCGCGGCGGCGAACTCCAGCGCTGCTGGCGGGACGTGCACACCATCGCCGCGCACGGCGCGCTGCGCCTCGAACCGGCGGCGGACGCCTACGCCGCCGCGGTGGCCGGACGGTGACGCCGCCCCGCCGGGGGCCGGCCGACGCCGGCTACCTGGTCTTCGCCGACGTGGACGAGACGGTGATCCGCTGCCGGAGCCCCCTGGAGTTCCTCGACCACTACTTCGCGGAACGCCACGGCCAGGCCGGCCGGCGCTACGCGGCCGCCGTCCGCGCCGACCTGGACGCCGCCGTCGCGGCCGGGAGCTCCCGGGACGAGGCGAACCGCCGCTACTACGCGGCCTGGCGCGGGGAGCGCCTCGCGGACGTCCGGCGCTCCGGACGCGACTGGTACCTGCGGCGCCGCGAGGAGCACGGGTTCTTCATCGGCGAGACGGTGGACGCGCTGCACCGCCACCGTGCGGCCTCGGCCGAAGTGGCCCTGGTCTCCGGCTCGTTCGCGGCGCTCCTGCACCCGCTCGCCGAGGAGCTCGGTGCCACCCATGTGCTGGCCGCCGAGCCCGCGACGGAGCGCGGGGTGCTGACCGGGGAACTCGTCGGGCCCCCGATGATCGGGGAGGGCAAGCGCCGGGCGGTACGCGCCCTGCTCGCCAGCCGTCCCGCCGTCGACCCGGGCGACTGCCATGCCTACGGCGACCACGTCTCCGACCTGCCGATGCTCCAGGAGGTCGGCCACCCCACGATCGTGGGCGGTTCGCCCGAACTGCTGGCGCTGCTGCCCCGGGCGAACCGGCTCGGGGTGTGGGTCGGCGTGTGACGGACGGGACGTGATGGGACGTGATGGGACGTGATGGGACGTGACGGGCGGTCAGGCGAACGGCGACGAGTGAGCGCCGCGGGTCTGTCAGGGGGGGGCAGACCTGCGGCGCTCACCCGGACCGGTCACCGCCTCACCGGGCGCTCGCCGGCAGCTGCTCCGCTCCCGACGGCGGGGCGGGCGGGTCGGCCAGGCCCGCCCGCAGGGCCCAGCTCGTGGTGGGCACCGCCGCGAGTCCGGCGGCGAGGATCAGGACGCCGAGCAGGATCCAGCCGGCGAAGCCGACGCCGAGGCAGAGCAGCGTCGCCAGGGACTGCGAGACCACCCGCCCCACTCCCGATCCCATCGAGAACACGCCCTGGTACCGGCCCTGCGACTCCGCCGGGGCCAGGGCGAAGCTCAGCTCGAAGCTCGCCGCGGAGTACCAGATCTCACCGAAGGTGTAGATCACCATGGCGAGCACCAGGACGGCCGAGGCGAGCCATCCGGGCAGGGCCGCCATGGACCCCATCAGCGCGAAGCCGATCAGCACCGCGAGGCCCGAGCGCGCCATGAACCGGGCCGCCGCCGCGGGGGAGTCGATCCCCCGGGACATCCGCACCTGGAGCAGCACCACCAGGACGGTGCTGAGTGGCACGATGACCCCCACCATCGCGTGCGGGGCCCGGGTGTGCAGGAAGATCCACAGCGGCAGCACCAGGGGGAGGACCGGAAACTGCTGCATCATCACCGCGTTGATGCCGACCAGGCACAGGAACGGCCGGCTCACGCCGGCCCGTCGCTGCCCGTCCGCACCACTGGGCGCGACCGGCGGCACGTGCGGCAGGCGGCCGACCATCACCGCGCAGACGGCGAAGGTGACGGCGTTGCCGAGGATGAGCAGCTCGTAGCCCGTTCGGGTGCCGGCGCTGATGGCCACCGCCGCCAGCGGCCCGCCCAGGGCCACACCGAGGTTGCTGCCCGAGCGCAGGCAGGAGCGCAGGTGCGTCGGCCGCTCGCCGCCGACGGCCCGGACCAGCGGACCGCGCGCGGCCGCGCTCGCCGTCGCCGCCAGGGAGATGCAGGAACACAGCAGGACGAAGGTGGTGAAGGAGCGCGCGAGGACGAGGGCCGCCATGGCCAGCGCCTCCGCGCCCAGCATCACCAGGTACACCCGGCGGGGACCGCTCCGGTCCGCGAGCCGGCCGACCGGCACGCCGGCCAGCAGGCCGATCAGCCCGGAGACGGTCAGGCCCAGTCCGACCTGGGTCTGCGACATGCCGATGACCCGGACGAAGAACAGCGCGCTGCTGGTCAGGTACATGCCGGTGCCGACGGTGTTGACCACCGTCGCCCAGAACAGCGTTCGGCCCGGACCGCGGTCCGGCAGCATGGAGAACCCGGACAGCGCCCGGCGTGCGGCCGCGGTGATCACGAGGTGCGACACGGCTGATCCGGCCCGGCCCCGGTCTGTTCCGAAGTCTGCTCCGAGGCCGTCTCCGAGGCCGTCTCCGAGGTCTGCTCCGAGGTCTGCTCCGAGGTCTTCACCGACCGGGCGAACCAGTCGCTCAGGGCCAGCATCCGGGCCTTCACCTGCTCCTCGGTGTCCCCGACCACGACCGCCGAGCCCGCCTTGAGGTTCGAGGCCGCACTCATGTCCGGAACGGTGGCGCCCTTCGTGAGGCTCACGACCGCCTGGACACAGCCCGGCTGCGCCAGGACCGTCTCCCGGTCGGGTATCTCGACCACCCGGCCCGCCGGAGCGGAGAACTGCATCCAGCCGCAGACCTCCGGGCGGCCCGCGGGCACCGGTGCCGTCGGCAGGCCGAGGGCCGCGCGGGCCCACTCGCCCCGCAGGTCCACCCCGAAGCGGTGCTCGATGGACTCCGGGATCATGCCGCCGCCCACCCGGCCGGCGCACTCGCTGAAGGTCAGCTCCCCGTCCCGCTCGAACATCTCCAGGTGGAAGATCCCCTCGTGGTGCCCGAGGGCGTCCAGCGACCGCTGGAGCAGCGACTCCGTCGACGCGTACAGCCCGGCATGCCCCGCCGGGTCCAGGACGACGGAGCCGACCGGCACGCCGGCCTTGATGTCGATGACGTTGCGCAGGTACCGGGAGACGGCGAACCACTGCACCCGGCCGGAGCGGACCACCCCGTCGACGTGGAGTTCGGTGCCCTCCACGAAGTCCTCCACGAGCCAGGGGCCGCGCGGCGGTTCGGCGGCCTCCGCCAGCAGGCGGGCCGGCGACTCCGGGTCGGCCAGCACATGGGTGTCCCGGGAACCGCCGCCGGCCAGCGGCTTGACGACCACCGGGCGGTCCCAGCCGTCCGCCGCCAGGTCGGTGAGGAGGTCGACCACCCGGCACGGGGTGACCGGCACCCCGGCGGCCCGCACCAGCTGCTTCTGGACGAACTTGTCCCGTACGGCGATCGCGGTCGGCACGTCCAGGCTCGCGCAGCCGCCGGCCGCGGCCAGCACGGCGGCCGTCACCACGGAGAGCTCGCGCATCGAGCAGACGTGCGAGAACGCGGCCAGGGTGAGCCCGTGCCGGGCGAGTCCGGAGACCACCTCCTCGGAACTGCGGGTGTCCGGCACGGTGATGAACCGGACGGCCTCGCGGGGCTCCAGCGCCCTCGCCTTGTGCAGGTCCCGGGGATCGACGACGTTCACCACGCGGGCCCCGAGCTCGGTGAGCGCCGTCAGGGCCGGCTCGTACCAGCCCAGGAGCAGGACCTCGGCAGATGACTTTTCCAACAGTGCTCCTCGAAGCTCTTCCGCAGTGCGGTGCGCACGGGGTCGTCGGGGGTGGATGGGGAGTTCGAAGACAGGCTCCGGGTGCCGCGGCCGGTCAGCCGTCGTCGAGTAAGACGGCGTCGGCGATGTCGGGCGCGAGGGTGACCCGGCCGG
Source organism: Streptomyces novaecaesareae (assembly GCF_000716875.1). Lineage (GTDB taxonomy): Bacteria > Actinomycetota > Actinomycetes > Streptomycetales > Streptomycetaceae > Kitasatospora > Kitasatospora novaecaesareae. Next base: position 7,945 of record NZ_JNWQ01000052.1, read on the forward strand.
GGGAGACGGTCACGCCGGCGTGCGGCGGGTAGCCCGCGGCGCAGCGGGCGGCCAGGCAGGTCCCGGCGGACTCGGCGGCACCGGCCCGATCGGTGGCGATGAAGAGGACGACATCGGCGGTACGTCCGCACGCTTGCACGTAGACGTGTTCGAGGGAGTCCTCGACCGTCGAACAGTCCCGGATGCGGAGATCGAGCTCCCGGGCGTCGAACATCGATCCGTGCGCGGCGAACCGGACCTGCACCAAGTACACGACGAGCTCGCGGTGGTCCAGCGCTCGCTCAGTCGCCCCAGGTGTTGTCCGGGGCGGTCAGGATGCGCGGGGCGGCGGTGCCGATGCCGGAGACCTGGACGGTGGAGGCGTCGGCGGACGCCCGCAGCTGCTCGCCACCGGTCGAGCCGGCGGCCGATCCGGCGGTCACGACGATCACGGCGCCGACGGTCAGCGCGAGGGCCCAGCCGCCGATGGATCGGGTGGACGTGGAAATTCGGGACATGCTATTCCTCCGCTGCGTCTCAGATCGGGAAATTCGGGAATTGGTGATGAATGCCGCCGTCGCCGGCCCCGCGTTCGGATCCCAGCTTTGCCCGCTCACCGGTCCGTTGTCTGCCTTCGGAGCTGACAGCGTGTTGCGTTTGCAGCATCAGGACAGGACTCGTTGCGGTTTCACTGCGTTCTGTTACGGTGGCCGCGATTGAGAAGGCGGAACGTACGCCTGAACGGGGGCAAGAGAGTGGAATTCAGCCTGTTTGGTCTGAAGGAGGACGAGGAGCTCGTCTACCGGGAGATGCTGGCGGAACCGGGCGTGCGGAAGCAGCAGATATCCGAGCGCCTGGGCTGGCCGGTCGACCGGGTCGTCGCGGCCCTGGACGATCTGGCGCGGCGGTCGCTGGTGCGCCCCTCCGTCGAGCAGTCCGGTGAGCTTCGCATGGTCAAGCCGGAGGTCGGCCTGCGCCAGCTGCTGCTCCATCAGGAGAACGAACTGCTGGAGCTGCAGAAGCAGTTGGTCGCCTCGCGGCTTGCGGTGACCCGGCTGATCGACGACGTGGCCCGGAGCGAGCCCGACGCGGACGGCGGGGCGATCAGGGTGATGGGCGCCGACCAGATCCTCGCGCACATCGAGGAGCAGGCGATGAGCTGCGAGAACGAGATCGCCGTCTTCGCCCCGGGCGGCGCGCAGAAGCCGGAGCAGCTCGACGCCGCCCGCCCGCTGGACCTGCTGGCCCTGGAGCGCGGTGTCCGGGTCCGGTACATCTACCTCGACAGCGTCCGCAACGACCCGGCCACCGTCTCGTACGCGCGCTGGCTCGACGAGCACGGGGGAGAGGTGCGCACCGTCGCCTGCCTGCCGCCGCGGATGATCGTCTACGACCGCACGGTGGCGCTCGTCCCGGTGGACCCGAGCCGGGGCACCCGCGGTGTCCTCGTGCTCACCGGCGCCGGCGTGGTGGAGGCCCTGGCCAGCCTGTTCGAGCGGGTGTGGGCCGAGGCCGCGCCGTTCGCGTCCGGGCGTGCGCCGGCCAGGAGCGACTCGGGGCAGCCCGAGTTGGGGCCGCAGCACCAGGCGGTGGTGCAGCTGATGATGGAGGGCTTCACGGACGAGGTCGTGGCCCGCAAGATCGGCGTCTCGGTGCGGACGTGTCGTCGGATCACCGCGGAGATCATGCAGCAGTTGGGCGCGCGCAGTCGTTTCGAGGCGGGAGCCAGGGCGATGGCGTGCGGCTGGCTGGCCGCGCACTGAACGCCGTTGATTAGCAGCAAGTTGCTTGAATGGAAGCATTCCTGACGGGCCGTCATGTCGTGGCGGGAGGGAATTCCCGGGCGCGTATTCCGGTGTCGCCGGAATGCGCGCCCGATTGCGTGGGCCGGATTGCGCCAACCCGACTGCCCGGCCGGATTGCCCGAGCCGATTGCGCGGGCCCGATTGCTCGGCCGGATTGCGCTGGCCGATTGCACGAACCCGATTGTGTGAACCCGGTTGCGCGGGCCTAACGTCGGCCGGTCGGGTTCGCGAGGATCCATTCGGCGCGGGCGAGGCTCGCGGCCCGCATCCGGGGGGCGGCGTCGGAGACGGCCAGGCCCCATGCGGCCACGGCGAGGGTGCGTGCCGTGACGAGCAGGTCCAGCAGCGGGTCCCGGGGGTCGGCTCCGTAGGCGCGCACGGCGGCGTCGGCCCAGTCGGCGTCGTAGCCGCGTTCGCCGGTGCCGAGCGCGCGGGCCCGGGCGGCGAGGCAGGCGAGGTCCCACAGCGGCGGACCGGACGCCGCGTCCTCGAAGTCCGTCCACACCAGCCCGCGCGGGGTCGACATGAGATTGGCCGCGTGGGCGTCGCCGTGCAGCTGCTGGGCGGCGGGGGCAGCGTCGGCGACGGCCGCGCGGACCTCGTCGTAGCGTTCGGACAGCCGCCGGAGCTCGTCGGCCGTCAGCCCGCACCCTGGTGTCAGTCCGCGGAGCCAGTCGCGTCCCTCCTCGACCAGGCCGAGCGCCGGCAGCCGGACCGGCAGGTCGCGGAGGTTGGCGTGCAGCCTGCGCAGGGACCGGCCGACCTCGCCGGGGTCGAGCGTCGCCGCCGGGTCCGGGTGTTCGAGTGCCGAGAAGGTGAGGACGAGCCCGTCCCGGTGGTGCGGGCCGGGCGGCAGCGGTGGCGGGCAGGGGCGCGTCGCGTCGCGGCCGTCCAGGTGCGCGAGGACGGCGACGTCGCGCGCGAGCCACTCCCCGGTGCCGTCGCGCAGGCCGGCCATCAGTCCGGCGACGCGGGCGACGACGGGCAGCGGGTCGAGCCGTACGAGGACGTTGCTGGCGTCGCGCAGAACGACGGGCCGGGTGACGTCGAGGCCGTACTCGGCCGCGACGGCCACCGCCGCTCGGGCGGCCCGGTCCGCCTGCTTCTCGGTCACAGGCTGATCCCTCTCGTTCGGTGCGGGGCCGTTGCGGCGTGGAGCCGTTGCGGCGTGGGGTCGGGGCGGTGCGCCCCGACCCCACCTGTCGTCACGGCAGCCGGTAGCCCAGGTCGGGTTCGAGCACGCCGGTGTCCATCTGGGCGCGCTGCAGCCGGCCGGAGTAGTCCCAGTTCATCGACTGCCAGCGGGTGAACTGGTCCAGCACCCAGACGCCGGACTGACGCGAACCGTTGCCGGAGCGGCCGTTGCCGCCGAAGGGCAGGTGCGCCTCGGCCCCGGAGGTGGAGTTGTTGACGCTGATCATGCCCGCTCGCACGCCGCGCCGGAAGGCGAAGGCCGCCTGCGGGTCGCGGGTGTAGATGGCGGCGGACAGGCCGTAGCCCGGCGCGTTGGCCAGCTCGATCGCCTGGTCGAGGCTCCGGTAGCCGGCGACGCCGACCAGCGGGCCGAAGGTCTCCTCCTGGAAGAGCCGGTCCTCCGGGCGCACGCCGTCGACCACGGTCGGGTGGTAGTACAGGCCCGCGTCGGGGTCGCCGGCGAAGCCCGCGCGCGGCCGGGCGGCGGTGATCCGCCCGTGCGCCGTGGAGCCGTGCACCGTGTGGTGCGGGGCGATCCAGCCGAGGCACTCCTCGAACCGCTCGGCGAAGTGCGCGGCCAGCAGCGGACCGTAGAGCACCTCCCCGGTCGGGTCGCCGATCACGGCCTGCTCGACCGCCAGGGCGAACTTCGCCAGGAAGGCGTCGTGTACGGACTCGTGCACCAGGACGGTGCCGAGCGAGGTGCACCGCTGGCCCGCCGTGCCGAAGCCGGAGAACAGCGCGCCGTGCACGGCCAGGTCGAGGTCGGCGTCCTCGGTCACCACCATCGGGTTCTTGCCGCCCAGTTCGAGGCACGGGGTCTGCAGGTGCCGGCCGGCGAGCTCGCCGATGCGCCGGCCCACCTCGGTCGAACCGGTGAAGCCGATCTTGTCGACGCAGCCCTCGGCGAGCGCGGACTCCAGGCCGGCGAAGGTCTGCGCGCCGTCCGCGTGCACGATGTCGAGCACCCCGGTCGGCAGGCCGGCGTGCGCGAACAGCTCGTAGAGCGCCTGGGCGGACGCGGCCGCGTACTCGGCGGGCTTCCAGACCACGCTGTTGCCGCACAGCAGCGCCGGGACGAGGTACCAGGAGGGCACGGCCACCGGGAAGTTCCCCGCCGTGATCACCGCCACGACGCCGACCGGCTCGCGGAAGGTGAACAGCTGCTTGTCGGGCATCTCGCTGGGGACGGTCTGGCCGTAGAGCCGGCGGCCCTCGCCGGTGAAGAAGTCGCAGGTGTCGATGATCTCCTGGACCTCGCCCAGCGCCTCCGCGTACGGCTTGCCGATCTCCCGGGTGACCAGCGCGGCCAGCCGCTCCTTGTTCGCCTCGACCAGCCGGCCCGCGGCCGCGATCACCCGCCCGCGCACCGGCGCCGGCGTGTCGGCCCAGGCGCCCTGGGCCCGCCGGGCGGCCCGGCAGGCCGCGACGAACCCCGCGGCGTCGGCCAGTTCGACCTCGGCCACCACCTCGTCGCAGCGCGCCGGGCTGGTGGAGGCGTACGTCCGCAGCCGGTGGCCGTCGGGCAGCGGCTTCCCGTCGACCACGGATGCGATCAGCTGCGTGCTCATACGGCCGCTCCCTCCTTCGCCATGCCGTTCAGGGTCCGCTCGATCGCGGACAGCGCGACGTCGATCTCGTCGACCGAGACGGTCAGCGCGGGGCGGACCCGTACGGTCGCCTCGCCGCCGGACAGCAGCAGCACCTTCTCCTCCACCCGCAGCCGGTGCAGCAGCTCGTCGCGGGTGGCCGAGTCGGGCAGGTCGAAGGCGCACATGAGGCCGCGGCCGCGGGCGTTGGACACCAGCCGGGGGTGCCGGCGGGCGAGCTTGCGCAGGCCGTCGAGGAAGTAGCCGCCCATCACGGCCGCGCGCGGGATCAGCCGGTCACGCTCGATCACCTCCAGCATCCGCCGCGAGCGCACCATGTCCACCAGGCCTCCGCCCCAGGTGGAGTTGATCCGGCTGCTGACGGTGAAGACGTTGTCCGGCACCTCGTCCACCCGGCGCCCGGCCATGATCCCGCCGACCTGCACCTTCTTGGAGAAGGCGACGATGTCGGGCTCCAGGCCGAGCTGCTGGTACGCCCAGGCGCCGCCGGTCAGGCCCACGCCGGTCTGCACCTCGTCGAGGACGAACAGCGCGTCGTGGTCGCGGCACAACTGCTGCATGGCGCGCAGGAACTGCGGCCGCAGGTGGTTGTCGCCGCCCTCGCCCTGGATCGGCTCGGCGATGAAGCAGGCGATGTCGTGCGGGTGCGCCTCGAACGCGGCGGCGGCCTGTGCGAGGGCGTGTGCCTCGGCCCGCTCCAGCTCGTCGAGGTGGTCCTCCAGCGGGAAGCGGATCGCGGGCACGTCGATGCGGGGCCAGTCGAAGGCCGGGTAGCGGTCGGTCTTCGTCGGGTCGGTGTTGGTCAGCGACATGGTGTACCCGCTGCGGCCGTGGAAGGCGCGGGTCAGGTGGAGCACCTTGCGGCCCAGGTCGCGCGAGCGGCCCCGCGCCTCGTTGTGCCGGCTCTTCCAGTCGAACGCGCACTTGAGCGCGTTCTCCACCGCCAGGGCGCCGCCCTCGACGAAGAAGAGGTGCGGCAGCTCCGGATCGCCCAGCACCCGGGCGAAGGTCTCCACGAACTGCGCCAGGTGCGTGGTGTAGAGGTCGGAGTTGGCCGGCTTGTTGGCGCCGACCGCGGCCAGCACCCGCATGAACTCCTCGTCCTCGACGACGTCCGGCGGGTTGATGCCCAGCGGGCTGGAGGCGAAGAAGGTGTACATGTCCAGGTACGCCTCGTTCGTCACCGCGTCGACGAGCCAGCAGCCGCGGCTCCGTTCGAGGTCGAGCACGAACGGGTAGCCGTCGACGAGCAGGTGGCGGGCGAGCCTCGGGTGGACCTCGGCCGGGGCGATGTCCTGGGCGGGCGGCAGGCCCGCGGTCGGCGGTGAGTGCAGCATGGGCGCTCCTTGGGTTCGGTCCTGGAAACGATGCCTGACCGGTGCTCAGGTGGGGCGGACAAAGTCCACGCGCCCGCTGGGAATACGGGCCGACCGGCGTCGAAGAATGGTGACGGCAACGCTGTCTCGTAGGCATCGAGGACGCTATTCATCGAATTGCCGACTGTCAAGGAAAATCGGCCCCGGGGCCGGCGGGCGGGCCGCGTACGGCAGGGTCGGAGGCCGGAGCGGGCCCGGCGGATTCGACAAAAGCCCAGTTCAGAGCTAATTTCAGGGATGGCCGCATGCTGCAAAGGCCGGGTGGTGCCAGCGGAAGGTGTGGCGTCCGGGCCGCCCGGGATGCCACAGTGGCGATACGCGGAAGCCACTGCGGAATTCGACCGCAGAAATGTCCTCACGGATACCGCGCAAGTTTTCCCGTGAAGTATCTCCACGGCGGCCTCCGCGCATTTATCGGACCGCCGGAATTCCCCGATGCCGCCGCCCGGCCGGCGCGTCGCTCTGCATGATGTGGAGGTGCCTGTATGGCCCTGCTTGTTGCCGACCCGGAGCGGACCGCGCGGCAGTTGACCGACGACCTGCGGGACGACCCCGTCGCCCTGGAGGGCGCGGCGGTCGGCCTGCGGCCGGTGCTCCTGGACGCCGCGGTGCACGACCGGCTCGCCGAGGACGCCGTACGCTTCGTGCGCCTCGTCCAGCACGCGGCCTGGAGCCGGGCCGCCGACGCCACCCGGCTCGCCGCGGCGCTCGGCCTCGGCCCGCAGGAGTACCGCCCGTTCGGGGACCAGGCCCTCGAAGCCGCCTCGGCCGGACTCTTCGCCCGGCCGGACGCGCTGCTCAGCGGCGGCCGCGCCCGGTTCCTGGAGTGCAACTTCGGCGGCGCGCTCGGCGGCGTGATGAAGAGTCACCTGCTGCTGCGCAGCTACGCGAAGCTCTACCCCGGGCTGCTCGGGCCCGCCGGCACCGCCCGGGCCGTGGACCCGCTCGCCGCCAAGGCGGAGGTCTACCGCGACGTCTGCGCCCGGCTCGGCCTGCCGTCGAAGGTCGGCATCCTGGGCACCGCCCGGGAGGAGAACATCGCCGGCGCGCGCTACTTCGGCATCGAGGTCGACCACCTGCGCTCGATCGGGTTCGACGCGGCGTTCGTCGAGCCCGAGGACCTGGACGGCGGCCGGGAGGCGGAACACCCCGTCCTGTCCTGCCACTTCATCCCGTCCGAATGGCGCCGCATGGGCGTGCCGCTGGAGCCGGTGGAGCGGGCCGCCCGGGCCGGGGTCGCGCTGCTGCCGTCCCCCGCCTCCGCACTGCTGTCCGACAAGACCCTGCTGGCCTGGCTCTCCGACGGCTCGGTGCCGCTCGAACCGGCGGACCGCGCGTTCCTCGACGAGGTGCTGCCGTGGACCCGCCGGGTCGTCGCCGGGACGACCGAGCACGAGGGCAGCACGGTCGACCTGTTCACCCTGGCCGTGCGGCGCCGCGAGACGCTCGTCCTCAAGCCGGCCCGCGGCTTCGCCGGCCAGGGCGTGCTCATCGGCGCCCTCAGCACGCCGGAGCAGTGGCGCCGCGAGCTCGACCGGGCGGCCGCCGAGGGCGGCTGGATCCTGCAGCGCGCCACCGACGCCGACCCGGTCCCCATGGACTTCCTCGATCCGGCCACCGGATCGATGGTCAGCACCGACAGCAACGCGGTCGTCAGCCCGTTCGTGATGGGCGGCCGCCCCGCGGGCTGCATGGTCCGCCACGCCCCCGGCCGCACGGCCGGTGTGGTCAACCGCTCCGCCGGAGCCGCGACCAACGTCGCGGTCTCCGTCCCCGACTCCTCGCGGGACTGACCGCCTCCCCCGAGGCGATCGTCCCGTCCCCCCATCCAGACCTGTCCGGTACCACCCCCCGTCACCTCCACCACCGCAGGAGAGTCCAGCCATGCCCATCGCCAAGTTCGCCGGCCTGGAGTCGCGCACCCCGCGCGGCGCCGCCGATCCGGAGCTGGTGCGCCGTACCACCTACAACGAGGAGCAGCTGCCGCTCGTCCTCGAATCCGAGTCCGACGTGGACCTGCCCGCCTGGATCGCGGCGCACCGCGAGGAACTGCGCGCCGACCTGCACCGCCACGGCGCCCTGCTCTTCCGCTCGGCACAGCGGCCGGACTTCGACGCCGTGGTGCAGGCCTTCAGCGGCGAGCTCGTCGAGTACCAGGGCGGCGCGGCGATCCGCAGCCGGGTCGGCCAGAACACCTACACGGCCAGCGAGTACCCGGAGGAGCTCGACATCCGGCTGCACAGCGAGTTCTGCTACTCCAACGACTGGCCGATGCTGCTGTTCTTCCAGTGCGACATCGAGCCGCAGGACCGCGGCCAGACGCCGATCGCGGACAACCGGAAGATCCTCGCGGCCATCCCGGAGCACATCCGCGCGCAGTTCGCCGAGCGCGGCCTGCTCTACACCCGCGGCTACGGCTACAACCGCACCTGGCAGCGCTCCTACGAGACCGACAGCCGCGAGGAGGTCGAGGCCGTGTGCGCCCGCGAGGGACGCACCGTGGAGTGGATCGGCGACGACCGGCTGCGCACCTCGGAGCGCCGCGTCGCCGTCGCCGAGCACCCGGTGACCGGCGAGCCGGTGTGGTTCAACTACGCCCACGGCTTCCACATCTCCCGGATGGACAGCGGGATCCGCGACGCCCTGTCCACCTCGCCGGAGGACACCGACGAGCAGCTGTGGCCCAACAACGTCTACTGGGGCGACGGTTCGGACATCGACCCGGAGACGATCACCGTCGTCAACGACATCGTCGAGCAGCACGCGGTGCAGTTCGACTGGCGCGAGGGCGACGTGCTCGTGGTCGACAACATGCTCGCCGCGCACGGCCGCCGCCCGTTCAGCGGCCCGCGCCGCATCCTGCTGAAGATCGCCGAGTCCTACCTCGCCACCCAGGGGGTTCAGGCATGACCACCGTCCAGGACACCACCGCCACCACCGTGCTGACCGAACTCGGCCCGATCCAGCGCACGCTGCTCGGCAGCGGCGAGCGCCGGCTCTCGCTCGCCGTCCGGATCCCCACGGCCCAGGCCGGCCAGGTACGGGCAGCCCTCTCGGCCGCGCTCGCCACGGCTCCGGTGCTCGGCGCCGACCTCGTCGAGGTGCCGGGCCTGCGGATCCCCAGCCAGCGTCCGGCGGCCGTCGCGCACTGGACCGAGGGCGAGCTCGCCGTCGGCACCTTCCGGGCGCGCGTCACCGACAGCTGGGACGGCCCCGAACTCACCCTCTCCTGCGACGCGATGTTCGCGGACACCACCTCCGTCAGCCTGCTGCTGGCCGAGCTGGCGCAGCGCCTCGCCACCCCCGGCGCCGACGACCGGCACGGCGACGCCCCGGACTACCTGGCGATCGCGCCCGGCCACCTGGCCATGCTGCGCGAGGGCGAACTCGCCGAGGAGGAGCGGTTCTGGGCGGGTCGTCGGCCGCGCTCCGAGGGCCCGGCGAGGCAGCTGGCCGACGCCGTGCCCGGCCGCACCGACGGCCCCGACGCGCAGCCCGTCGCCCTCGGGCGCCCGCTGTCCGGCCCGACGCTCGCCCGGCTGAACGCCCTCGCCGCCGAGGCCGGGGCCACCCCGTCCGACGTCGCCCGCACCGCGCTGGCCACCGTGCTGCGCCGCATCGGCCTCGGCACCGGCGGCCTCGGCTGGACGGGCGACGCCCGCCAGGCCATCGGACTGCCCACCGTCGTCGGCCCGTTCACCCAGGTCGTGCCCTGCGCGACGGCACCGGACCTCACCCTGGACGGGCCGGCCGCGGTGCGCGCCCACTGCGCCGAGGACGAGCAGGCCCTGGCGATGCTCGGCGGCCCGACCCACGGCCCGGCCGACACCACTCCCGAACTGGTCTTCGACTCGGACGGCCTGCCGCAGCTGCCGGCGGGCTGGAGCCTGGAGTCCTGGTCCTTCCCGCTCGCCGGCCGAGCCGTCTTCTCGCTGCGCGTCCACGGGGATTCGGCCACGCTGCACGTCGAGAGCCACGGCCCCGAGCAGCAGGACCGCCTCGCCGCGGTGCTCGCCATGTGGAGCGCGCTGCTCACCGACCTCGTCCACCGGACCGACGCCCCGCTCGCCGCGCTGCGCCTGCTGCCGGAGCAGGACGCGACCGGCCTCGCCGAGCGCCTGCAGGCCGGCCTGGCCGCCCCGGCCGCCGACGGCCTGACCGCCCGCTTCCGCGCACACGCCGCCGCGAAGCCCGAGGCGCCCGCCTGCCGGCAGGGCGACCGGGTGTGGACGTACGCCGAACTCGACGCGCGGGCCGCCGAGATCACCCGCCGGCTGGACGGCCTGCCGGTGGGCGGGGTCGTCGCCGTCCTCGCCGACCTGGACGCCGACCTGCTCGCCGCGCTGCTGGCGGTCAACGCGCTCGGCGGGGTGTTCCTGCCGCTCTCGCCGCAGGAGCCCGCCGCCCGGATCGCGGACGCCCTCGCGCGCTCCGGGGCGCACACCGCCGTGCTCGGCGCCGGAGCCGAGCCCGCGATGCTCCCGGCCCAGTGCCGGGCCCTGGTGCTGGGCGAGCTGCCGGACGGTACGACGGGCGGCCTGGCCGAGCCCGTCGCCACCGGGCCGCAGGCCCTCGCCTACCTCCTGCGCACCTCCGGCTCCACCGGCGTGCCCAAGCTGGTCGGCGTGCGCCGGAGCAGCCTGGAGAACTACCTGCGCTGGGCGGACGAGGAGCTCCGCGTCGCCGCCACCCCGCTGCCGGTCGTCTCCAGCCCGCTGTTCGACGCCTCGCTCAAGCAGACCCTCGGCGTGCTGTACGCGGGCGGCTGCGTCCGGCTGCCGGCCGCGGACCGCCTGGACCTCGCGGCGGTGCGCGCCGAGCTGGCCGCCTCCACCGAGCCGGTCACCCTCAACTGCGTGCCCAGCTACCTCTCCGCGCTGCTCGCCGAGGAGGAGGGCACCGAGACGGCCCCCCGGATGAACCTGGCCCGGGTGCTGCTCGGCGGCGAGCCCCTGGACACCGACCTGCTCCGCCGGATCTGGACCCGGCACCCGCAGGCCGAGGTGTGGAACCTCTACGGGCCGACGGAGGCCACCGCCACCGCCACCGCGGGCCGGATGACCCCCGGCGGCGGCGTGCACGTCGGCACCGGCGTCGCCGGCGCCGGGCTCGCCGTCGTCGACGAGCACGGCTCGCCGGTGCCCGACGGCGTCCTGGGCGAGGTCGTGGTGACCGGACCCGGCCTGGCCGTCGGCTACCTCTCCGGCCACCAGGGCGCGTCGCCGTTCCGGACGCCGGAGATCGCGGGCCGCCGCGTCGACTGCTACCACACCGGCGACCTCGGCGTGCTCGGGCCGGACGGCACCCTGCGGCTCTTCGGCCGCGGCGACAGCCAGATCAAGCTCAACGGCTGGCGGATCGACCTGCACGAGATCGAGCACGCCGCCCGGCGCGGCGCCGGAGTGCGCGACGCCGTCGTCGTCCTGGACCGGCGGGCCGAGCGGCCCTGCCTGCGGGCGTTCGTCACCGGTACCGCCCAGGCGGACCAGGTGCGCGCGGAGATCGCCGCGATCCTGCCGCAGCCGATGGTGCCCGACTCCGTCACCGTCCTGGAGCGCTTCGACCTCACCGCGACCGGCAAGGTCGACCGTACGGCGCTGCTCGCCCGGGCCGTGACCGAGGCCGAGGCCGATCCGCAGGACTACGACGCCGAGCAGCTGGTCGTGGCCACCGCGTGGCGCCAGGTGATCGGGGGCGGCTGGCCGCGCCCGGACGACGAGTTCTTCGCCTGCGGCGGGCACTCGCTCCTGCTGGCCCGCCTGGTCAACCTGCTGCGCGCACAGGGGCACGAGCAGCTGTCGCTGCGTCAGGTCGTGCGCCGGCCCACCGTCGAGTCGATCGCCTCCTACCTGCGCCCGCAGTCCCGCACCTCCTGACCAGGGCAGCCGGGCAGACCCCCCAGCCCGGGGCGCACCGCGCCCCGGGCCCCGACCACGAGAGGAACACCGTGATCCGCGGCAATCTGCTCAGCCTGCGTGCCGCGGGCCCGAGCGGCGACTCGATCGCCTTCGTCCACCCCGCCGGCGGCAGCGCCGGCGGCTTCCGCAGGCTGCTGCCGCACCTGCCCCCCGGCCCGGGCGTCCTCGCGTTCGAGGCCGACGCGCAGGCCCCCGAGGACCGCTGCTCGATCGGCGCCATCGCCGCCGACTACCTGGAGGAACTGGCACTGCTGGCCGACCCGCGCCGGACGGTGCTGGTCGGCTGGTCGCTCGGCGGCGCCGTCGCGGTCGAGATGGCCCGGCTCTCGGAACAGGCCGGCGCCGCGCCGCGCACCGTGGTGCTGCTCGACAGCGCCACCCCCGCCCTCCTCGGCGTACGCCCGCGCCGGCCGGCCGCGGAGATCGCCGCACTGTTCGGCGTCGCGGAACCCGACCACCTGCCCGCCGACGCCGACGACGCGCAGATCCTCGCGGCCGTCGCCCGCGCCCTGGAGGAACGCTCCCCGGGAGCCGGGTTCACCCCCGAGGACCTGGAGCCGTACGCGGCCACCTACCGCTGGCATCTGCGCGCCGCCCGCGCCGAGTTCACCGCGCGGCCCTGCGCCGCGCCCACCGTCCTGGTCCGCGCGCTCGACGAGACCGGCTGGGGCGACGCACCGCAGGACCTCGGCTGGTCCGCGGTGTTCGGGCGCGCGATCCCGCAGCGCTGGACCCCGGGCACCCACCACACCCTGCTCGACCCCGCGCACGTGGTCGCCGCCGCGGCGCTGATCGAGGACTGCATACCGACCGAGTGCTTCGGCGGCTGAGCCCGACCGCGCCCGCCCCGACCCGGCAGAACCCAGGAGCCACCGCATCATGTCGCTGACCGTTCCCGACCACCGACCGGAACCCGAACCCGACCACGGGCCCTACCAGGACTCGGACATCGCCGTGGTCGGCATGGCCGGCCGCTTCCCCGGCTCGGCCGACCTCGCCGAGTTCTGGCGGCACTGCCTCGACGGCGAGGACCGGGTGACCCGCTGGGAGCCCGACGGCGTGCCCGGCGACGCGCCCGGCCGGCGGGTGCCGGCCGGTGGGCTGCTGGCGGACCCGGACCGGTTCGACGCCCCCTTCTTCGGCCTCACCCCGCACGAGGCGGAACTGCTCGACCCGCAGCACCGCGTCTTCCTGGAGGTGGCCTGGCACGCGTTCGAGGACGCCGCCGTCGTCCCCGGCGAGGCCGAGCGGACCGTCTCGGTGTACGCGGCGGCCGCGCCCAGCCGCTACCGGATCTCCGGGCCGGTGGACGGGCTCGACGAGAACGAACGCTACCGGCGCATGATCGCCAACAGCCCCGACTTCCTGGCGACCCGCGTCGCCTACCTGCTCGATCTGCGCGGCGAGGCGGTCAACGTGCAGACCGCCTGTTCCTCCTCGCTGGTCGCCGTGCACCTGGCCGTGCAGAGCCTGCGCGGCGGCCTGACCGACGTGGCACTGGCCGGCGGCGTCTCGCTCGACCCGGACCAGGGCCTCGGCTACGTGTACCAGGAGGGCATGATCGCCTCGCCGGACGGCCGCTGCCGCCCCTTCGGCGCCGCGGCGAACGGCACCGTGCCCGCCAACGGCGCCGGCGCCGTGGTGCTGCAGCGGCTCGGCGACGCGCTGGCGCAGGGCCGCCCCGTGCACGCCGTGATCCGGGCCACCGCGACCAACAACGACGGCCGCGCCAAGAGCAGCTTCATGGCCCCCAACGTCCAGGGACAGGCCGAACTGATCGCCACCGCGCTCGCGCTGGCCGACGTACCGGCCGAGACCATCGGGTACTTCGAAGCACACGGCACCGGCACCCGCCTCGGCGACCCGATCGAGATCGAGGCGGTGCGGCAGGCGTACGAGCTGTTCACCGAGCAGACCGGCTTCTGCGCCCTGGGCTCGCTCAAGGCCAACTTCGGACACCTCGACCGCGCGGCCGGCGTCGCCGGGCTGATCAAGGCGGTGTGCGCGGTCCGCGACGGGCTCCGGCCGCCGCTGGCCGGCCACGAGGCCCTCAACCCCGACCTGGACCTGGCCGCCACGCCGTTCCGCATCCCGCAGGCCGCCGAGGAGTGGACCGAGCCGGTGCGCCGCGCCGCGGTCAGCTCCTTCGGCGTCGGCGGCACCAACGCCCACGCCATCGTCGAGAGCTTCGTGGCGGAGCCCGCCCGCCCGGCCGCCGACCGCCCGCTCGCACTGCCGCTCTCCGCCCCCGACCCGGACGGACTCGAACGCCACGCCCGGGCGCTCGCCGAGAGCCCCGACCTCGTCGCGGCGGCCCTCGCCGACACCGCGCACACCCTGACGCAGGGACGACTCGCCCACCCCGGCGCGCGAGCCGTGATCGTCGCCGCCGACGCCGAGCAGGCCCGGAAGTCGCTGCGCGCGTTCCGGGCGCCGGCGCTTCAGCCGTCCGCGGGCCGGAGCGGCGACGCCCCGGTGGTGTTCAGCTTCCCGGGGCAGGCGGGCCGGGCCACCGGGCACGCCGCCGACCTCTACCGGGCCCACCCCGTCTTCCGCGCCGAGATCGACCGCTGCGCCGAGGCCCTGGAGCTGACCGGGACCGAACTGCTGGAGCAACTCCTCGGCCACGGCCTCGGCGACGGCCACGGCCACGGCGACGGACCGGCGACCCAGGGCAACCCGTACCAGCCGGCGCTGGTGGCCGTGGAGATCGCCTACGCCCGGCTGCTGGAGCACCTCGGCGTGCGGGCCGACACGTACATCGGCAGCAGCCTCGGCGAGTATGCCGCGGCACACCTGTCCGGAGTCTTCGAGCGCGCCGCGGTGATGCGGCTGCTGCACACCAGGGACACCCTGATGCGCGGCTGCGAGCCGGGCGCGATGCTCACCGCCAACTGCGCACCGCAGGATGTGGCCGAACTGCTGGGCGAGCGCCTGGCGTTGGCCGGCCACAACGCGGCCGACCGGCTGGTGCTCTCCGGCGGCGCCGCAGAAGTCGAGGCCGCGCACCGGGAGTTGACCGCCCGCGGAGTCAACTGCCGTGTCCTGCCCGGCGCGATCGCGTTCCACTCGCCGCTGATGGACCCGATCCTGGACGCCTACCGACGGGCCGTCCTCGCCGCCGACCCGCGGCCGGCCCGCGCCGCGATGCCCTCCACCCTGACCGGGAGTTGGGCCGAGCCGCAGGAGTGGGCGGCCCCCGACTACTGGGTGCGCCACCTGCGCGAGCCCATCCGCTTCGCCTCCGCCGCGGTGAGCCTGCTGGAGGCCGACCGGCTCCGCTTCTGCGAACTCGGCCCCGGCACCGCGCTCACGGCACTCGTCTCCCGCGCCACCGCGGAGGGCAGCGGCCGGTCGGCCGAGCTCGCCGTGGCCGTCTCGGCCGGCGCCGACGACGGCTTCGAGGCGCTCGCCACCGCGCTCGGCCGCCTCTGGGCCCACGGCACCCCCGTCGACTGGGACGCGCTGAACCAGACCGCCGACCGCGCCTTCGTCCGGCTCCCGGGCCATCCGTTCGCCGCCCGACGCTTCTGGCGGCACGAGCGCGCCACGGCCCCCGCGGCCGAGGGCCTCGGCGGATTCGAGGAGCTGAGCATGCCGGTCGCGCGGATCTCCCCGCGCGGCGCCCTCACCCCGGCGGCCGAGCCACTGCGCGTCGCGCTCATCGTGCCCGCCGCCGTGGACCGTTCGCCGTCCTCGCCCGCCGCGGACCGTTCGCCGTCCCCGCTGGCCGCCGAGCTCGCGGCCCGGATCGAGCGGGCCGGCCACCAGGTCGAGCTGCTGGCGCCCGGTGACTCCCCGCGCTCCCCGGCCCAGCACGTCGTCGACCTCACCCTCGCCGGCCTCGCCGGCGGGCTGTCGGCGGGCCCGGAGGACGCAGCCGAGCCGGCCGAGCCCGAGGCCCTCGCAGGCTGGCTCGAACGCGGCCTGCTCGCCCCGGCCCGCGCCCTCGCCGCCCACGGCACCGCCGTGCGCTCAGTGCACATCGTCACCCGGGGCCTGCTCCCGGTGGCCGCGGGCCAGCAGCCGGACGCGTCGGCCGCAGCCGTCCTCGGCCTGGTCCGCTGCGCCCCGCACGACCTGCCCGGCGTCACCGCGCACCTGGTGGACCTGGACCCGACCCCGGGCCTGCGCCCCGAAGCGGCGGACGACCTCGACGCGCTCGTGACGGAGATCCTCGCCCCGAGCCCGGAGGACGTGGCCCTGCGCGCCGGCCACCGCTACACCGTGCGCTACGAACCCGCCCCGGCCGACCGGCCCTCACCGGTCCGGCGCGGCGGCGTCTACCTGCTGCTCGGCGGCAACGGCCGGATCGGCGCCGCCGCCGCCCGGGCGCTGAGCGAGGAGGCCCCCTGCACGCTGGTGCTCGCCGGCCGTACGGCGGGCCGGACGCCCGCGCCCGAACACGCGGCGATCCTGGCCCAGGTGGCCGCGCTGGGCTCCACCGTCGAGGAACTCGTCCTGGACGTCACCGACGCGGCCGCCGTCCGGGCCGCCGTCGCCGTGCTCGTCGCACGGCACGGACGCCTGGACGGGGTGCTGCACCTCGCCGGGCACACCGACACCAGCGAGTTCCGTGAACTGACCGACACCGGCCCGGAGAACGCGCTCGCCATCACCGCCGCGAAGGTCCGCGGCGCGGCGATCCTCACCGAGGCGCTCCGCGGGACGGACTGCGACTTCGTCCTGCTGTACTCGTCGATCTCCACCGTCCTCGGCGGCTTCCGGTTCGGCGCGTACGCGGCGGGCAACGCCTACCTGGACGCCCTGGCGGCCCGCCCCCGGCCCGCCCAGGGCCCGGTGTGGCGAAGCGTGCGCTGGGACGGCTGGAGCGCCGACGGCACGGCACGGCCCGACGCGCTGGGCACCGACGCGGGTGTCCGGCTGCTGCGCCGGGCGCTGCGCACCAGCGCCCCGGTACTGGTGGCCGCCGCCGGAGACCTCGCGGCGCGCCGCCGCCGGGTCGCCGCCGGGCTGGCCGACGTGGCCGGCGCGGCCGGGACGGCCGCCGCCCTCGACGGCGGATCCGTGCTCGCCGCGGTGGCCGCGACCGTCGCCGAGGTCACCGGCCAGGCGTGCGCCGACCCGGAGCAGAGCCTCACCGGCCTCGGCGTCGACTCGCTGCAGATGATGCAGATCGCCGCACGGCTGCGCACCGCCCTGGGCACCCAGGCGTCGCTCGCCGAGATGCTGCGCGCGAGCACGCTCGGCGCGCTGGCCGAGGTCTGCGCCGACGGCGGCGGCACCGGCCCGGCCGGCCCGGCCGCGACCGGCCCCGCGACCCCCGCCTTCGAGCCCTCGGACGCGCTCTCCACGATGCAGCAACGCCTGTGGTACCTCTGGCAGTTCGACCCGGACTCGAACCACTACAACGTCCCGTTCGGCTGGCGGCTGCCGCAGCTCGACGAGGCCGCTGCCCGCGCGGCCGTGGCGGCCCTCCTGCACCGGCACACCGAACTGCGCACCCGGTACGTGCCCGGGCCGGACGGCGCACCGCTGCGCGTCACCGCCCCGGTGGACGAGGTGCCCGTCGAGACGGTCGACCTGGGCGGCGCGGACGCGGACGAGACGCAGCTCGAAGCCGCCTTCCAGAGCGCGGCACTGCCGTTCGTCCGCAGGCCGTTCGACCTCGAACGGCACGCCGCCCGGATCCTGATCGCCACCGAGCCCGGAGCCGTACGCGTCCTGCTGGTCTGCCACCACGTCACCATGGACGCCTGGTCGGTGGACATCCTGCGGCGCGACCTCCTCGCCCTGGCCGGCGGCGCGGCGCCGGAGCGGCTCGCGCTCCCGCCGGCGGACTACAGCGACTTCGTCGGCTGGGAGCGCTCGCTCGCCGCCGACGTCCGCGAACGCGACCTCGCCTACTGGCAGGACGTCATCCGCGGGCTCGACCCGTCCGCCCCCGTCGCCGACACCGCGGCCGAGGGCGTCCCCGGCGAGGCCGCCGCACTGCGCCGACTGCTGCCCACGCAGCTGACCCGGCAGCTGCGCCGGGTCGCGAGCGAACAGGGCACCACGCTGTACGCGCTGGCGCTCACCGCCGCCTCGGTGGCCCTGGCGGAGTGGTCGGGCCGCTCGGAGGTGGTCGTCGGATCGAACCTCGCCAACCGCGCGCTGCCCGAATTCGAGTCGGTCGTCGGCATGTTCGTGGACCCGGTGGTCCTGCGGCTGCGCCCGCACGCCGCGGGCGGACGGCTGCGCGACGCCGTCGGCCACGTGCGCGAGGTCTTCCTCGGCGCCCTGGAGCACGCCTCGACCCCGTACCAGGACGTGGTCAACCGCTCCGGGCTCGGCGGTCAGGAGCAGCGCAACCCGCTCTTCTCCGTCGTCGTCACGATGTTCGACGGCGAGCAGCACCCGGCCGGCGCGGACGGGGTGACGGCCCTGCGACTGCCGCCGCCCGCCGCGGTCAAGTTCGACCTCTGCATCGAGTTCCTGCCGCACCCGGACGGGCTGACCATCCACCTCCTCTACTCGCCCGCCCGGTACCTGCGCGCCACCGTCGAACGCTTCACCACGCGGCTGGCCGCGCTGCTGACCGCGCTCGCCGAGGGCCGGGACGACGAACCGCTGCCCGCGCCGCAGACCCCGCGGATCGCGGACGGCAACCGCTTCGCCCGCCGCTTCGCCCTGGCCGAGCGGGCCGCCGCCGCGCCCGTCACCGCGCCTGCCCCCGCCACCGTTCCTGCCCCCGCCACCGAGCCTGCCACCGCCCCCGCCCAGACCTCTTCCGTCTCGTGAGGCACGCCATGACCACCACACCCGACACGCTGGCCGCCGTCCTGGCCGCCCGAGCCGCCGAGGCCCCCGACCACCCGGCGCTCACCGACCGCTCGCGCCGGTGGACCTGGGCCGAGCTGGACCGCAGCGCCCGGCAACTCGCCCGGGCGCTGCGGGAGGCCGGAGTCCGGCCGCGCGACCGCGTCGCCGTGGTCGGCGGCCGGCGCGCCGAGACGGTGCTCGGACTCCTCGGCGTCCTGTACGCGGGCGCCGCCTACTGCGTCGTCGACACCGCGTTCCCGGCCGGGCGCCGGGCCGCGCTGCTCGCCCAACTGCGCCCCGCCGCCGTCGTGGAGGCCGCCCCGGGCGCGACCCCCGGCGACCTCGACTGCCCGCTCGTCCCGCTCGACGCCACGGCCGATGCCACCGTCGAGGGGCCGGCCGAGGCCGGGCCCGCCGAGGTGGACCCGCACGACCTCGCCTACGTGCTCTTCACCTCCGGCTCCACCGGCACCCCCAAGGGCGTGCAGATCGAGCACCACTCGGTGCTCAACATGGTGCGCGCGGTCGAGCAGGTGGCGCCCTGCCTGAACCGGCCGGTCGGGACGATGGTCGGCAGCCCCGGATTCGACGTGACCGTCTGGGAGGTGTTCAACACCCTCGTCAACGGCGGCACCGTCCACGTCCCCGACGACGAGGTGGTGCGCGACCCACGGCGGCTCTGGGACGAGCTGTGCGAGCGCGGGGTCAACCACGCGTACCTTCCCGCCGGGCTGCTGGCGGAGCTGGTGGACGCCGCCGAGCAGCGGGCCGCCCGCGGCGACCAGGCGTGCGTGCTGGACCGCGTGCTGGTCGGGGTCGAGCCGCTGCCCCAGCAGCTGCTCGGCCGGCTGGTGGCCGCCGTGCCCGGCCTGCGCCTGATCAACGGCTACGGCCCGACCGAGTCCACCGTCGTCGGCGCGATGCACCTGTTCGACCGGGTCGAGGACCCGTGGCGGCGCACGCCCATCGGCCGCGCGGTCGCCGGGATGGCCGTCCACCTGCTCGACGAGGACCTGCACCCGGTGCCCGTCGGCGAGGTCGGACAGATCGTGCTGACCGGCGCGGGCCTGGCCCGCGGCTACCTCGACGCGCCGGAGCTCACCGCGGCGGCCTTCGTCCGGCTGCCGGACTCCGGCGAACGCGCCTACCTGACCGGGGACTTCGGCAGGCTGCTGCCCGACGGGGCACTGGAGTTCGCCGGCCGCCGCGACAGCCAGCTCAAGATCGACGGTGTCCGGGTCGAGCTCGGCGAGACCGAGGCCGTGCTCGGCGCGCACCCCGTGGTGCGCCGCGCCCTGGCGATCGTCACCCCCACCCCCGTCGGTCCGCGACTCGCCGCGGCGCTGGAGGTCCCGGACCCGGAAGCGCCCGGCCTCGCCGAGGAGTTGGGCTCCTGGGCCGCCGAGCGGCTGCCGGCCGCCGCCCGCCCCACCCGGATCGTCCTGACCGCGGCCTTCCCGCTCACCGCGAACGGCAAGGTCGACACCGTCGCCCTGCTCGCCGACCGCTCGCGGCCCGCCGCCCTCGGGACGGCCACGGCCGCCGAGGGCGAGCGCGAGCAGCTGATCCTCGACGTCTGGCGGGAGATCCTCGACGCCCCTTGGCTGGGCGTGACGGACCGGTTCCCGGCCGTCGGCGGGAGCTCGCTGGCGGCCATGCACATCGCCTCCCGGCTGCGCCGGCACGGCCTGGACGTGGGCGCGGCGGACCCCCTGGCGGCCGGGACGGTGCGCGAGCTCGCCCGGCGGATCGCCACCGCCCGGCCGAGCGGCGAGCCCGCCCCGGCGACCGGCGAGCCCGCCCCGGCGACCGGCGAGCCTGCGCGGTCGACCGGCGAGCCGGTCCGGCCGACGCGGGCCGCCCGGCCGACGGGGGCCGCGCGCCTCGGCCGCAGACCGGCCGCCCGCACCCAGGAGGGCCTGTGGGCCTGGCGCGAGCTGCACCCGGAGAGCTCCGACACCACCGTGGTGCACGCCGTCCGGCTCGACGGCGAGTGCGACCCCGACCGCCTGCGGCGGGCCGTGGCGCAGGTCGCCGCCCGGCACGAGGCGCTGCGCACCGTCTTCGCCGTCGACGAGGACGGCCGCCCGGTCCAGCTCGTCCAGCCGGCGCCCGGCGCGGACCAAACCCCGTTCGGCGTCCACGCGGCGGCCGACCGGGCCGGGGTCCAGGCCCGGATCGACCACTGGCTGCGCCACCGGTTCGACGTCTCCCGGCACTGCTGGCACGCCGAGCTGGTGACCGCGCCCGGGACCGCGGCGCTCGTACTGGCCGCCGACCACCTGGTGTTCGACGGCTGGTCGGCGGAGCTCTTCGAGGCCCACCTGGCCGAGGCGTACCAGGACCCGGACGCGCAGCCCCGCCTCGCCCCCGGCGCCCACCCCGCCGACGCCGCCGAGGCGCAGCGGAGCCTGCTCGCCGGGCCGCAGGGCGCGACGCTGCGCCGGTACTGGTCCCGGGCGCTGGACGGGTTCACCGACACGATGCTGCTGCCGGAGCCCTTCACCGCCGGGCCCGCGCCGGCCCGCCGCACCAGCGTGCTGGAGCAGACCCTGGACGCCGCCGCCACCGCGGCGCTGGGCACGCTCGCGGCCGCGGCGGGCACCACCCGCTTCACCGCCGTCACCGCCGCCTTCAAGGCGTACCTGCACCTGCGCGGCCTGGGCCCGGACAACACGGTGAGCATCGCCGCGTCCACCCGGGACACCTTCGACGCGCACAGCGCCATCGGCTACTTCGTCAACCTCGTGCCGCTGCGCGACCGCGTCCGCGAGGACCAGCCGTTCCCCGGGTACCTGCGCGAGGTGGCCGCACTGGCCGGTGAGGCGCTCGACCACGCGGCGCTGCCGTTCGAGGACATCATCCAGTCCCTCGACTTCACCGGCGGCACCCCCGGCCCGGCCCGGGTCGTCGTCGCGCAGCACATCGCGCCCGCCGGACCGCGCACCGCCGCGGGCCTCACCTTCGGCCGCTGGCCGTCGATCCCGAGCAACGCCGTGTACGACCTCGCGCTGTTCGTCGAGGACGGCTTCGGCACGGACGGCTCCGTGGACACCGGTGGGCGGATCCGGCTGCGTTGGCTGTGCGACCCGGCGCAGTTCCTCGACGGCACCCGCGAGCGGCTCGCCGACGGCTTCGCGGCCTTCCTCGCGGCGCTCGCCGAGCAGCCCGAACTGCCCCTCGGCGAACTGCCCGCGATGGGCCCGGCCGAGCAGCGGACCGCCCTCGGCGGACCGGGCCGGCCACTGCCGCCGCCGGCCCCGCGCGAGACCCTCACCGCACTCGTCGACGGCCACGCCGCGCGTGACCCGCAGGCCACCGCGGTCATCGACGGGGACCACCACCTCGGCTACGCGGAACTGGTGAGCCGGGCCGAGGCGATCGCGGCCGAACTCGGCGCCGAGGCGGACCAGCAGCACCCGGTCGTGGTGGTGCTGGAGAAGTCGGCGGACCTGGTGGCGGGCCTGCTGGCCGTCCTCAAGGCGGGCTCCTGCTACCTCCCGCTGGCACCCGAGCACGCGGCCACCCGGCTGGCCGACCTCGCCGGCCGGTCCGGCGCCCGGGTCGTACTGACCCGCGGGGGCCTGATCGACACCGCCGAACTGCCCGCCGGCATGTCGGCCGTCCTGGTCGACCGCGTCGCCGGCCGTACCGGCGACCGTGCTGCCGACGGCGGATCCCGCCCCGGCCGGCAGCCCGCGCACGACTCGCTGGCCTATGTGATGCCGACCTCCGGCACCAGCGGCGTCCCCAAGCTCGTCGGCATCCCGCACCACGCCGTCGTCCGGCTCGTGCGCGACAGCACCACGCTGCCGCTGGGCCCGCAGGACCGCACCCTGCTGGTGGCCAACTCGTCCTTCGACGCGGCCACCCTCGAAGTGTGGGGCGCGCTCGCCAACGGCGGGGCGGTCGTGGTGCCGACGGCGCGGGAGCTCAAGGACCCGCTGCTGCTGTGCCGGGCCATCGAACGCCACCGGATCACCGCGGGCTTCTTCACCGTCACCCTGTTCGCGCGGATGGTGGAGGCCGCACCGGAAGCCCTGGCCGGCATGCGCCACCTGCTGGTCGGCGGCGAGGCGGTACCGCCCGAGCTGTTCGCCGAGGCCGCCCGTTCCGTGCCGCGCGCCGTCCTGATGAACGGCTACGGCCCGACCGAGAACACGACGTTCTCCTGCTGCCACCGGCTGGACCGGGATCCCGCCGCCGGCCGGTCGGTGCCGATCGGCCGTGCGATCCACGGGTCCACGGCGCACGTCATGGACGAACGGCTCCGGCCGCTGCCGGTCGGAGCCGTCGGCGAGATCGTCGTCGGCGGCCCGGGCCTGGCCGTCGGCTACCTCAACGACCCGGAGCTGACCGAGCAGCGCTTCCCCGCCCACCCCTGGGCACCCGGCGAGCGCGTGTACCGCACCGGCGACTACGGGCGCGTGCTGCCGGACGGCACCCTGGAGTACCTCGGCCGCCGGGACAAGCAGTTGAAGATCCGCGGCTTCCGGATCGAGGCCGGCGAGGTCGAGACCGCCCTCGCCGCCCATCCCGCCGTGCGGCACGCCGTCGTCTTCGCCGTGGACTCGCCCACCGGCCGCCAACTCGCGGCCGCCGTCGAGACGGTGGCCGCCTCCGGCACGACGCCCGAAGACCTGCGCGACTGGCTCGGGGGCCGGCTGCCCGGGTACCTGGTGCCCGCCCGGGTGGGCGTCTACCGGGACCTGCCGCTCACGCTCAACGGCAAGGTCGACACCGGCGCGCTGGCCCGGGACCTGCAGGGCCCCGCACCGGCCGCGACGGGCCTCCGGCCCACCGCCGAACGTGCCGGGACGCCCGTCGAGGCGGTGGTCCTGGAAGTCCTCGGGGACGTACTGGCGGTGCGACTGGGCCCCGACGACAACGTCTTCCACCACGGGGCCGACTCGATGGCCGTACTCGCCCTGTGCGCCCGGCTCGCCAAGCGCCTGGACCGGCAGGTGCCGTCGAACGTCGTCTTCGAGTACCCCACCGCCCGCTCCCTGGCCGCCCGCCTCACCCCGGCCACCCCGACCGCCCAGGCCGCCGACCCGCAACGCCGCGCCCTGCTCCGCCGGGTGGCCGCCGCCCGGGCGGCCCGCCCGCCCCGCTGACGCGGACGCGGCCCGGCGCCGGTCTCGGTCCAGTCCCGAGGCCGGCGCCGGGCCGTCGGCCGGTGCGGTCCGCGGCCGCTACGGCGTGCCGCGCGCGGCGCCGCCCTGCGGGCCGTTCGGGCCGTGGGTTCCGTCGGATGCGTCGGATGCGTCCGGGTGTTCCCGGGGATCCCAGTCCGCGATCTCCCGGAGGGCGGTCAGGTGCCGGTTCAGCGCGATGCGTCCGGCTTTGGTGAGGGAGAGCCAGGTGCGGGCGCGTTTCCCGACGAAGGTCTTGCGCACCTTGACGTATCCGGCGTCCTCCAGCAGCGCGATCTGCTTGGACAGCGCCGAGTCCGTGATCTCGATGGCCTCACGGATGGACTTGAAGTCGGCCTCGTCGACCGCGGCCAGCGCGGCCGTGATGGAGAACCGGATCGGCGCGTGGATGACGGTGTCGAGGGACCACCGTGGATGGTTCATGGCTTTCTCGTTCCGCTGTGCCCGGCCCTGCGGTCCAGCAGGGCCACCAGGAAGAACGGCACGGCGCACAGGACCGCTCCCGGCAGCCACCACAGCGGCTCGCCGGAGAACTCCACGGTGCCGAGGAGCACGGTGAGGGTGTAGATGCCCGCTCCGGCGGACGTGATGACGGCGTACAGCGCCCGGTGGTGTCGCGGGACCACCGGACGCGTCGCCGTGTAGACGCCCAGGAGGAGCAGGGGGATCAGGAGCCCGACCGGAATCGCGTACGGCACGGACGGCTGGACCAGCAACCCGTACGTCGCGGTCAGGACCATCATGGCGATGCCGAGGAGGAAGACGCCGGCAGCGTGCCACCGAGCCCCCTCGTGCAGCCGCGAAGCCGCTGTTTCGGCCGCAGCGAGCGCCTTCTGCGCTTCCTGCCTGTCCACCCTGTCGCCTTCTTCCATAACTTGTCACAGTAGGAGGTGGTTGCCGGAGCGGCAAGGAACTACCCGGCTTCGCCCTGGTCCCAGCGGAACGTCCGGACGGCGGCGTACACGGCGGCCGCCGCGCTGGCGGACACGACCAGGACGGAGAGCCAGGCCGGGTGGTACGGCTGTGCGCCGGACATCTGGGTCGTCATCAGGTCCGCGAAGAACGTGGTGGGCAGGAGGGCGAGGACGTCGGCGACGGCCGTGGGCATCAGGTGCAGCGGGAAGGTCAGGCCGCTCAGGAACAGCGACAGGAGCTGGATGAGGGTGCCCACGTTGGTGGCGGCGTCGGGGGAGGACAGCCGCCCGCCGATGAGGTAGCCGATCCCCCCGAACAGGGCGAGGCCGAGCAGGGTGATGCCGAAGAGGACGGGGAGCCGGCCCGCGTCCACCTTCCCCAGGGCGAATGCCAGGGCGAGCAGTGCGAGGGCCTGGCAGGCGGCCATGACGAGCCGGGCGAACATGTGCGTGAACACCAGCCGCGCACGCCCGACGGGGGTGGTCCCGAGCAGCCGGAGCGTGCCCTTGGTGCGCAGGTTCGCCAGCGGCCCGGTCGTGACGGTCAGCGCGGTGCTGGTGACGGCAAGGAAGAGCGCCATCGGAATCACCAGCTGCATGAAGTCCGGGGCGCCGGAATTCTTGGGGGCCAGCGCGCCGATCGTCAGAAAGATCCCCATCATTCCGAAAGGGAAGAACAGCGCGAAATAGAAGTACCGGCGGTCCCGCAGGAGTTCCCGCGCGTGCAGCAGTGCCAGTTCACGCGTGGCGGAGGAGATCACGATGCCACCCTTTCCGCGTCGACGCGTTCCGCGTCGGCGACGTCGTCGAAAGCCGTTCCGGTGAGCCGGCGGAAGACCGCTTCCAGGCCGGCTTCCCTGATCTGGATCCTCCTCGCGCCGATCGGGCCGGTGAGCAGCCTGACCACGGCGTCGGAATCCGTCGTCCGCACCGTCACCCGGGTGTGCCCGTCGCCGTCGTGCGTGCTGAGGTACGACACCTCGGCCCGGTGGCGCAGGGGCCCGAGATCGCTGTCCGCGGCGACGGTGAAGTGCAGTTCGCGTTCGGGGGCGTGCTCGGCGATCAGGTCCTCCGGGGCTCCGCAGGCCACCAGCGAGCCCTTGTGCAGGATGGCCACCCGGTCGCACAGCGCCTCGGCCTCCTCCATGGAGTGGGTGGAGAGCAGGGTCGTCCCGCCCGCCTCGCGGTAGTCGCGGATCGCGGTCCACAACTCCTGTCGGGCGTTGGGGTCCAGGCCGGTCGACGGTTCGTCGAGCACCAGCACGCGGGGGCGGGAGATCAGTGCCGTGCCGACGAGCAGTCGCTGCCGCTGGCCGCCCGAGAGCTTGGCCACCCGGACGTCGCGCGAGTCCTGGAGCCCCATCCGGGTGATGATCGTGTCAGGGGTGTCCGGCTCGGGATAGAATGAGGCCCAGGCCCGCAGCAGCTCGGCCACCGTCTGCTGTTCGAACAGGGCGGCCTGCTGCGGCTGGATCGCCACGTGCTTGCGGATCTCGTCGCGCTGCGCGACGGGATCGAACCCCAGGACCCGGATCCTTCCCGAGGTGGGGCGGCGCAGGCCCACCAGTGTTTCGATGCTCGTGGTCTTTCCCGCACCGTTGGGGCCGAGCAGTCCGAATATCTCCCCGCGGCCCACCGCCAGATCGATTCCCGCGATGGCGGGGGTTTCTCCGTGTGGTCCCGGATAGCACTTGGTGACGTTCTCGAACAGGATCGTCGGATCATGTGCCGGCATTCCGCGTCAGCCTCTCATCGTGTGCCGCTGAGTCGAGCTGGAACTACGTGCGGATTCCAGATTCGCATCAAGATGCCAACTTGGCAAGTGCTTGCATGGGAGGAATCTCAGCCGTGCGCGGCGACGATGCCGAGCAGACTCTCCTCGGCCGGCACGAAACCCCAGCGGTTGAGGTCCATGTGCAGGTAGTGCAGCAGGAGCACCGCCCGCTCGACCGGGACTCCCGCCGCCGCCGCCCGGTCGAGGGTCCGCACGACCTGGTCGACGTGCTCGTCGACGCTGCGCCGAAGGCGCTCGTGGAGGCCCGCGGCGGTGGCCGCCGCAGCCGCCCTGCGGGTGATGAGGGCGCGCAGCTCGTCCTGCCCCGGAACGGCCATCCGCAGGTGCCGTCCCCACTGCCGGCGGTGCGCGGCCCAGAACTCCGGGCGGAGCCCCTCCGGCAGCGCCGTGCGCACCAGGGAGCCCATGTACGCGACCGCGAGGGCCGCGCGGTCGCGGAGCGGGTCCAGCGCGGCCACGTCGTTCTCGGCGTACCAGGAGGAGGCGGCGGTGAACAGCTCCTCGGCCAGCGAAACCCCTTTCCTCCCGCCGTACTTGGCCAGCTCGGGGGCGTACAGGCAGCACCTGGCCCGCCGGACGGCGGGCAGCCCCTGCGGGAGCGAGCCCGGGACGAGCCGCTCGGTCGCGGTGGGCCTGCCGAACGAGCCCAGCAGTGCGACGAGTTCGGGCAGGCGCTCGTGCGCGCGGTCGGCGCCGTCCCCGGAGCACTGGACGCGCAGCCGGAGGTGATGGCCGGTCATGTCCCAGTAGCGGGTGAAGAACCACTTCGGCGCGCGCTCCTCGGCCGCCAGACCGGCGACCCAGGGCACCAGGACCCGGGTGGCCTCGTCCATCAGGTCCGGGTGTCCGGGGTATGCGCGGACGTACCACCAGTCCATGATCACGCCTCCTTGGGCCAGGACAGCAGGGCCGCGTGCTCGGTGACCCGCAGCCGGCCGACGGTGTCGGTCTGGGGGTGCAGGTGCCGTTCCGGCAGGGCTTCGACCAGGCGGACGTGGCCGGTCTCCGGGCTCAGCCACTGCCACAGGACCCCGACCGAGAGCGGGGACGCCAGCGAGACCCACATCGGCTTGCGGTCGCCGGCCATGCCGAAGGCGGAGCTGCCGAGTTGATGGACGAAGACCTCCTCCGGAATGCCGTGGGCACGACGGAACGCGTCCAGTCGTACGGCCTGCCCGGCCTCGTCCCGGTCGCCGGGCCCGGGCCGGGGAATCGCGTCGACCGGGACGATCCACGACGCCCTGCGGGTGACCACGCGGCCGTCCACCAGCCGGGGCAGCGCCACCACGTCCGCACCACAGTGCGCGCGCAGCTCGTAGGCCTTCGTCATCGTGTAGTCGGAGTGCGGCGAGCCGTTGACCCACGGGTCCGCCAGCACGGCGAGCAGCCGGAGGTACGACTGCAGCAGGTGCTGCGGGATGAGCCCCAGATAGGCCAGGCCGACCGGATCCCCGAGCCGGTCGAACAGGGACAGGGTGTTGCCCGCCCGGTCGTGCACGAGCACGGTCTCGTCCAGGGTGATCCCGTCGCCCGAGCCGAGCTCCCCGGGCAGGAGCAGTGGCGGCAACAGGCCGCTGCATTCGGCCTGCACGGTGTTGCAGTCCGTCCACACCACGAGCTCCCGGCACCGGGCACCCGTCCAGCAGCGCCGGACGTGCGCGGCGAGCCGGCCCCGGAAGTCGTCGCCGAGCAGCCGGCCGAAGCGGGTGAACAGCCCGCCGCTGCCGGCACCGAAGTGATTGACGACCAGTCGGTACCGCCCCTGGGCGACGTCGGCCCGGCCGGCCGCCTCCAACTGGAAGAGCACCCCGGCCGTCGGGGGAGCGCTGGTCGGTCCGACCGGCAGCCAGGCCCGTTCGCCGGGATCGTTGCGGCTCATCATGTCCGCGGCCATGGCGCGGTCGAGCGGGGGGTTCGCGTCGCCGTCGACGGTCAGCCGCATGAGGAAGCCGAGGGGATCCCGGCAGACACCGCCCGGACCGAACTCCGCGAGGAACCGTTCCAGCAGGAAGTCGTAGACGTGGGAACGGAAGACGTGCGGGCGCATCCTCGTGCCCAGGGCCTCCAGGTCCGCGCGGACGTGCGGTACGGCGAGCGGGTCCGGGAGGAGGAGATCGGTCTCCCGGTCCTCGTAGACGAGCCCGCTGGGCCGTCGTTCGCCCCGGTCGGCGTGCTCCGTCCAGTCGGCCGTGATCGTCTGGATTTCGGCCGCGGCGTCGATCCGGCCCTGCACGCCCTCCTGGTGCGCCCGGGCGCCGAGCTCGTGCACCCGGGCGAGATCGGCACGGGGGATCGGGGAAGGGCCGCCCACGAGCGCGGCCAGCGCCACCAGCGGATCGTCACCCCGTTGCCACGGCGGCACCGGGTGCAGGAGGCCGGCGTCCAGCAGCCGACGGAAGCGGGCGAACGGGCGCTCCCCGCCGAGGGCGTCGAGCAGTTCGTCGAGCCTCGCGTGCGCCGGCAGCCGGTTCAGCCACGGGAGGGCGTAATCGCCTTCGACCGCCCGGTCCTGGCGCCAGATGACGCCCTCGGTGATCATCACCTCGCTGTGCAGCAGCAGCCCGTCGGGTTCGGTGGGGCCGCCCGGGCGGACCGGGGCCGCCCGGTAGCCGAACAGACCGGCCGTCCGCTCGTCGCGCGCCAGGCGCTGCAGGGCCAGCTGGGCGACGGCCGCGGACGTACGGCTGCGCGCCCGCCCCGCCCCGGCCACGCCGGCCACCCCGACCGTGGTCAGCCCCGAGAACGGGCTGGTCTTCACCGCGGCCCGCACGACGTAGGAGTACAAGGTCTTCAGGTCCCTGGCCGACTCGGCACGGAGCCGGCCGTGCCGGATCCAGTCGGGTGCCGCGAGGGCGAGCGAATCGGCGAACCCGGTCGACTCCAGTGCGCGGCGCAGGCTCCGGACGGCCTGCTCCCGGTCCTCGGCGAGCTGCGCGCCGAGCCGCACCATCAACTCCTGCCGGGCGCCGGTGAGTCGGATCCAGGCCTCGACGAGCGCCGACCCGTCGGCCGGGATCCGCTTCTCCAGGCTCCGCAGCACGTCCGCGTCCCACGGCAGGGCATCGAGCCGGTTGACCGCCCGTTTGCCGGCCAGGACGCTGCGGCGCAACGGCACGTCGTCGTCCAGCCGCGGCACCAGGGCGAAGAACAGGTCGGTGAGCTCGGCGGCCATGGCTTCGAGCCGTTGTGAGACGTCCGCGAGCTCGGCCAACAGCGTCCGCGTGGCGGGACGGACCAGATCAAGGGCCTGGGCGGGCAGCCCCGCCACCCGGGTCAGCAGTACGGACGAGACGGCGGTCACCGGCCCACCGCCGCGAGCGCCAGGTGCACGGTGAAGGGGATCGTCCGGAACATCGAGAAGGCCAGGAAACAGACATAGGCGATCGAGAACAGTCCGTACGCCAGGTAGGCCAGGCGGGCGCGGGCGGCCAGGTTCTCCAGGTGCGGGGGGAGCGGCTGACGCCTGACGGTGCTGCGAAGGAGCGCGAACGCCCGGCCGCGCGCGTTGGTCCGGCCGGTCGCGGCCTCCAGGGCGGTGTAGCCGTCGCTCGGCATCAGCGGGTTGAGGTTGACGACCAGCATGAGCAGTTGCATGCCCAGGACGAGGGCGGCGGTGTGCTGGACGAGTCCTTCGGAGCGCAGGGCCGCGATCCCGGTGAGCCCGCAGAACACACCGTCGCTCAGGATCCCGGCGAGGGCCAGCACGACCCTCCCGCCGCGTTCGCGCACCCGGTAGGCGTCGGTGCGGTCGACGTAGGCCACCGGCATGAAGTAGAAGAGCAGGGCGACGCCGAGTCCGCGGATCGGGACCTTGAGCACCTGGGCGACCAGGGCGTGCGCGGTCTCGTGCACCAGGACGAAGAGCAGCATCACGCCGGTGGCCGTCAGGAAGGCGGGGCCGCCGGCCGACTGCTTGAGCGGCGGCGTCTCGGTGAAGAAGGTGTGGAACCCGAACCCGTACCCGGCGAGCGCCGCGAGCGCGGCGACCGCGACCAGGAGCCACGCGGGCAGCGCGCGCAGGAGCCGCGCCACGGGTTCCAGGACGACCGGCAGGGACTTGGTGAGCACGATCCGCGGCATGAACATCGAGGTGCGCACCCGCCCGCCACCGGCCTTCTCCGGCAGGTCCGAGCCCTCCAGCAGACCGCTCCGCTCCAGGCTCGCCAGGAAGGAGTCCAACTGCCGGGAGAACGTCGCCTCGGAGCCGGTCCGACCGCGGCTCGCGAAGTACTCGACGAGGTCGTCCCTGGAGCGCGTTCCGTCCAGGAAGGTGAGCACCACCTCGCTGGCGCGGGTGATGCGGTGGTAGTTCCCGGTGACCGGATCGAAGATCAACGGGATGTCGTCCATCCCCCGGATGACCTCCAGCCCCTCCCGAAGCTTCGGTGGCGAACTGATCACTGCTCTCTGCCTCTCCCTGGACCACCTGGACGTCCGGGGTCACCGAGCCGCTCCTCGGTGACCCCGGACCTGATGTTGCGAAGGATGCTGCGGGATCGTGCGACGGCCCCGGCCGGCCCACGGCGCCCGTCTCGGCGCCGTGGGCCGGCCGGCCCGAACCCGGCGGGACGGCGTCAGGTGGCGTCAGTCCGCGCGACGCCGCCCGCCGGGTCCGGTCAGCCGATGGTGGAGGCCGACGTCAGGCTGGAGGCGGAGGTCGCCGGGCAGGACGCGGTCGACGCGGACGTCGCGCTGGAGAACGAGCCCAGCGCGTTGCCCTGCGGCAGCTCCTCCAGGGCGAGTTCGCCCTCCAGCACGTAGAGGTCGAACTGGCCGTCGGTGGTGTTCTCGGTCATCTGGTGTCATGTCCTTTCGGAGAGCTGGAAGGTGCGGGTCAGGTCAGCCGAAGGTGGAGGCGGAGCCCACGGTCGCGGCCGAGCTGCCGGGGCAGGACGCGGTCGACGCGGAGGCCGCGGAGAACCAGGAGCCCAGGGCGTTGCCCTGCGGCAGCTCTTCGAGGGCGAGTTCGCCCTCCAGCACGTAGAGGTCGAACTGGCTGTCGGTCGTGTTCTCGACCATGGATGGATTCCCTTCACTGGGTTGGCCGGCTGCCGGTCAGCCGGCGGTCACGACGCCGGCGGCGCCGCCGCTCGGGCGGGGCGCCGCCGACGCGGTTCGAGGCGGTGCCGAAGGTGCCCGGCGCAGTCGCACCGCTGCCGGGCACCTCCGGCAACGGATCAGGTGTACGAGGAGAACGACGTGAACGAGGACGCCGAGGTGGCCGGGCAGGAGGCGCTGCCCACCGAACCCGCGGTGGAGACGGACGCGAGGGCGTTGCCCTCCGCGAGGGTCTCCAGTTCGAGGGAGTCCTCGAGGTCGCCGAGCACGTAGAGTTCCAGGTCGGTCAGGTCGGTCATGGGGATTTCCCCTCTCTCTGCCCGGGCTAGCCGGTGCAGTTGGCGGTCATCACGCTGCCGGCGCTGCTGATGGGGCAGGACGCCGTCCCCGCGGTCGAGGTGGTGCTGAAGGTGCCCAGCGCCACTCCCTCGGGGACCTGCTCCAGGAACAGGCCGTCCTCCGGCAGCTCCACGATGTGCAGGTCGAACTCCAGCGGAGTCGCATCGTTCATGGGATTACTCCTCTCGTTTCCCGTGCGTCACCCGGTGACCGGTCGGCCCCGGGGGTGTGTGGGGTGGCTGCTCCGGTGCGCCACCGAGGGCGAGAGCGAAGAGCTGGTGGCGACTCGCGCCGTCACTGCGCAGCGGCCCGCGCACCGAGGCGGGGATGAATCCCGCGAAGACGGTGCCGACCAGGCCGGCGGCCACGGCGTCGAGCCACATCGTGTACGCGGCGGCGGACGCCCGGCCCATGAGCCTGCGGTATCCGCGCGCCCCGTACAGCTCGCTCACCCGGTCGAGGTCCGCCGCGACCGAGACGATCGCGGCGGATTCACAGAACTCCCATTGGAGAGTCAGGTCATGGCGCGCCTCCGGCGTCGGCAGGGGCGCCACGGGGGTGTACTCGCGCCTTCCGGCGTCGAGGCCGAACATTCCGGGAGCGAGCCCCTCCAGCCGGAACGCCACGACGTCGACCTGCAACGCGGACTCCATCTGCTCGTCCGGCCAGGAGGCGACGTCCGTCTCGATCCCGCGGGCGACCACGTCGGCCAGCAGGGCGGCCGGAACGGCCCCGGAATCGAAGAACCGTTGCGACCTGCGCGTGCGCAGCGCGGTCAACAGGTCCGTCCGCGGCCGCTCCTCCGGTTCGAACCGAACGCCCGGCCCGAGCGGGCTGGCCGTCGACCGCTTCCGGGCGGCGGCGGGAACGGCGGGGCCGGGCGCCCTGAAGGCGCGGATGAGTTCCCCTGCCAGGTCGTGCGGGCTGCTCACCGGCCGCCTCCCAGATCGATGACTGCGGTGATCGGTTCCACGTCGGGGTCGACCCCGAGCCCTGCCGCGACGGCGTCGTCGTCCCAGTCCGGGCGCAACGCGAGGCCGAGGCCGAGCACGCGGGCCGCTTCGCGGGCCGTCGCCTGTGCGCACCCGCTGTCCAGCAGGACGATGCGCAGCGCGAAGGCCGAGTACTTCCGAGCCACCTTGGGGAAGTCGCCGCTCAGGACGACGGTCGCCGGCGAGTCGCCGTCCACCGCGCCGGTCCCGGACGACAGCCTGGCGAGGCGGTGTTCCGTCGCCACGTAGCCGTAGATCCCCGGGGCGATGCCCGGCACGTCGCGCACCACCGCGTACGCGGTCACCGAACCGATGTTGCCCCCGCTGGCGGTCCACCGGGCCACCCGTTCGTCGCTGATCGACGCGATCCCGGCGGTGACGGACAGCACCAGCGAGAGCGCGGCGGCGTCCAACTCCGAGGCGGGCCACTGCCGTGACAACCGGTCGTGCAGCGGCGCGGGCAGCTCGACCGCCGGCGCGACCGGCCAGGTCCGCGACACCCGCTGCAGTGCGAGGTTGGAGGGCTTGTAGTGCATCTGATGGGACTTCAGATCCGCGAACTCCTTCGGCGGCATGGCCACCGAGGCTTCGAAGCGGGTCGCCAGAGAGGCGCGCTGCGCCGTCGGCCCCTCGGCGATCGAACAGCGCGGACAGCCCGGCCGCGTCGCGGAGGAGGTGTCCCGGTGGGCCAGGGTTTCGAGGTCCACCGACCGCCACCGCATCGGCAGCGGCGAGGGTGTCGTCCGGGAGACCGCCGCGAACAGGTCGCGGGCGAACAGTGCGACGGCGAGGGCGTGGTCGCCGTCGACCGCCGTACGGTCGTCGGTCTCGTCGTCCACGACGAGGCAGTCCAGGCACGGCGTCGTCCGAGGATCGACGAAGGGGCCCAGTGCTGCCCGCCGACCGCTCAGCCGCAGGCGCAGCAGGGGGATGCCCTCGTCCCAGCAGTGGGCGGCGAGGACCCGGCGGCGTTCGCTGAGCGCTTCGCCCGGTGCGGCGTCGTCCGGTGCGGCTTCGTCCGGTGCGGAGCCGTCCGGTGAGGAGTCGATCCAGACCGCGAGGGTGGTCCCCGCGGAGGGGAGGGCGTGGTCGCTGGTCGTGGCCGGGACCGAGCCGGCGAGCTCCGCCCGGAGGAGCTCGGACACCGCGTGCGGGCCGAAGATCTCGACCCGTGCGGTCCGCAGCCGTACGGCCGCCTGCTCCCAGGCCGCGTTGGCCTCGGTGGCGCTTCCGATCCGGGACAGGTAGTCGGCGAGATCGTCGTCGATCTCCCCGGCCGGGGCGCCGTCGGGCGGGCCCTCCTCGACCACGCCGCAGGTCCAGAGCAGCGAGAGCGCCTTGAAGACCACTTCTTCGGTCCGCCCGAGCTCAGCGGCCAGTTCGCCGTGGCTCCGGGTGCCGTCGAGCCGTTCGAGGAGGCCGGGGAGCAGATCGGTGGCCGACCTGCCGCGGAACAGCTGCTTCTTCGGCGGGCCCTGGACCACCACCTGGTCGGACTCGCAGCTGACCACCAGCCCGCGGCGCAGCCGCGGTTTCTGCGGAACGCGCAGCTGCGGGTCGAACCGTGCGGCCGTGCCGATGGACTCCGCGGTGATCACGGACTGGTCGCTCACCGGAGCCGCCCTTCGCCGATCGTGGCGAGCTCGCGCCAGAGCCCGTCGCTCGTGGAGCGGGTGCGGCAGCGCGGGCAGCGGTCCACCGCGACCACCGTGGCCCTGCTCGTCGCCCCGCTGACCTGGTCGAAGCGCCGTACGGTGCCGCCGATCCCGGCGCCCTCCGGCTCGCCGAACACCTCGTGGACGGCCTGGCGGGCGAAGCCGGCGGCGATCCCCACGTGGTGCTCCGGGTAGCCCGACGGGTACCTGTCACCGGTGGCCGCGGTGGGGTGCTCCGGGCGCCTGTGCTGGCTCCGGCGGCGGGCGAAGCACTGGTGGCACGCGGTGCGACCGGGGATCACCACCGGTCCGCACTGGACCTCCGTGGCGCTGCTGTGCACGGCGAACCAGGGGCGGCGCCAGGCGAAGCACGACCGGTCCAGGGCTTCGGCGATCCTGGGGCGTTCGTGGGAGGTCGCGAGCACGATCGCGTCGGAGGCCGGCCACAGGCTCGGATGCGTCCCGTCGTCGATCTCCTGCAGCACCACCCGGTACGTCCGGTCCAGACGGCGTGCGACGCTCTTGCCGAACGACCCCGAGGCGAGGACCAGCAGTCGATGATTCGTCATGTGTCGTGACCTCACGCGAAGGGCTGCGGACAGGGGTTGATGTCTTCCTCGCCGTGCACCGGATGGCCCATGGCCCGGGGGGCCCGGTAGAGGCGCGGGTGGGCGAGGTAGCGGGCCCGGTGGGCGAAGGAGAGCGGCATCAGCTGGGGTACCAGGACCCGGACGACGGTCGCCCCGACCTGCCTGGCCTCGTCGGTGGTGATGTCCACGACCACGACCTCGCAGCCGGCCCGGCCCAACCGCTGCAGCAGCCAGGGCAGCGCGGGGGCTCCCGTGGCCGGACGGGAGAGCTCGGCCAGGTTCCGGACCGGGCGCTCGCCCTCCAGTAGGAAGTCGAACCGGTGCCGCTGATCGCGGGGCCCCGCCAGCAGCGCTCCACCGATCACGCTCAGGGTGTCCTCGGGAGCCTCGGCGGGTGCTCCCCGGCCCGACATCGAGCGGAGCGCGATGCGCAGCGAGGCGGCCTCCCGGTACAGCTTCGCGATCGCCTTGCCCGGATCGACGTCGCAGGTGGCGACCACCAGTTGGGCCAGAGCCGGGTCGTGGTCGGCCAACTGGACCCCGTAGACGACGGGGACTCCCAGATCCGTCGTGGCGTCGAAGAGCAGCGTCCGGATGTTCTCCGAGGACGCGCGCGTCACGAACTCCCGTTGCTCGGGCAGCAACTGATCGACGCTGAACTCCAGTCGGGGCAGCCTCAGGCGCTGCAGCCAGGTCAGGGCGATCGAGTCCCGCTCGATGACTTCGAGCAGCCCGTTGGCGACGGCCGCGAGCGGGTCCGAGTGCGTGGCGCACCCGGTGGAGACGGGGTGCAGGTAGCGCTCGGCCGTCGATTCCGGCGAGCACTTGAGATACACCTGGACCGCGGGAACGTACACCTTGCGGCCGCGCGCGAAGGACCAGCCCTCGACCCAGCGCAGCGGCACGCGCGGGTCGACCGGCACCAGACCGCTGCGGGGGTCGGCGAGCTCGCTCGTCGAGCAGTTCGGCCACTCCCAGGGCGGCATGGCGTCGTCGCCGAGCTCGGCCGCGGTGGCCCAGATCATGTCCGCCGAGTCCCAGGCGCAGGAGGAGTACCGTTCGAGGGACTCCGCCGCGGCCAGGTGCGCCGCCGTCTCGCGGTCCAGGGCCCCGCCGGCTCCGTCGAAGTTGCCGGAGGACGGATCGTGTGTCCACTCCGCCTGGGCGGAGAGGACGGCGCCCGGATTTCCGAGCGAACCGGAGAAGATCGGAAAGTCGGGCTCCCCCTCGGTGACGGGCAGCCAGGTCAGCCGGGAGACCAGGCCATAGGGCGACACCAGCCTCCCCATGGCGCGCAGGGATTCAGGAACTTCCCTACTCGGAGGCGTTTCCTCGAACGCTCTCATCCCTTACCCCTTTGGCCCGTGAAGACTGTGAGTGAATCCCGCCTGATGAGTACGGAGGTCGGTACCTCGCGGCGGTGGGGAAGTCGCTGCATGTCGACGGCGGAATTCCGTTTCGTGTCGGAACTCGCAGCAGCCGAAGTCCAACTCGGTTTGTGAATCGCTGGCGGGTCAGCGGTCGGCCTGGTTGACTGCTCGGCAGTGGCGCCCAATTGGCAGATCTCCTACGTCGTGGTGAGCGGCTCCACTTTCTACACGCGTCGGACCGGCGGGGGCGCTGCTCGGGAGCCGGGAGATTTTTTTTCTGGACGGGGGAACGGCGGGGATGGCGGGGGAACGACTAGTGGACGAGGCGTTCGACGACGGGTTCACGCAGTACGTCAAGGAGTCCAGGCCGGCACTTCGGCGCGCGGCGTTCGTGCTGGTGGGGGACTGGTTCGAAGCCGACGATCTGGTGCAGCGGACCCTGATCGCCGTCTACCGGCGCTGGGCCGGGCTGGATCGGCGCGACGGCCTGTACGGCTACACGCGCACGGTGATGGTGCGGCAGTTCATCAGCGAGCGCAGGGGGCACCGCTGGTCCCGCGAACTGATCCAGGACCCGCTCCCGGAGCCGGATCCGGCCCCGGAGGACGCCGCCCGCGTCGGAGACAGGCTCCTGCTGCTCGCCGCGCTCGCCGGCCTCGCGCCCAGACAGCGGAGTCTGGTCTTCCTGCGCTACTGGGAGGACCTGAGCATCGAGGAGACGGCCCGGACCCTGGGCTGTTCGCAGGCCACGGTCCGCAGTTCCACCTCGCGGACCTTACGGATCCTGCGGGACCGGCTGGGAGAGCTCTATGCGGATCGCGGGCGTGAATTGCGCTGACCAGCGTCATTCCTGAATGCGGGTGCTGCCCTTGTCTGTCCTGGTCCGCTCTTGTCCGCCCGGTGGACGTGGTTATTCGGGGTCGGATACCGCGGCAGCCCTGCGAACCTCGGCAACGAGCTCGTCGTCGCTGAGAACCGGTGTCGGGGCGGGATCGGAAGCGAGCAGGGAGCTCATGAGATGACGCAGCGTCTGCGCGTCGTCCTGAGCGTCCTGGGCGTCGTCCGAACGAGAGTCTGGTTGGCTATTTCTCATGATTCAATCCGACCGGGGATAACGGCACGACCATATGACGGTGGAATCGTACTCTCCGATTGACGGAATGAAAGCACGATCGACCGAACTGGCATGCAGTCCACCCGAGGGTGCCACCCACTATTCCCCTCCCGTGGGCTCGCACCGGACGCCACCAGACTGCCCGCCCCGCCCCACTCCAGCAAGTGCCACCGGACGTCGTGGGGCCGCTCGCGGCGGTGGTCCTGCTGGCTGCTCTCTTATGACAACGGCATTGACGTGTTTCGGTGCCGCCGGTTTCATGGCTCGCACTTCCCGCACCGCGCCTCCCCTCCGGCGCGCGGGTCCCCCCACACGTGCACCCCACGACCCACGTGCACCCCCACGACCAAGGCGGTGATCCGTTGGCATCGACGGTGAAGGACACGGGCGACGCTCCGAGAACGGACGCGAGCGGCTCCCACGTCGTGATGCGACAGTCCCTCGGCCTGCTGGACGGCGCGGTGATCGCCGCCTCCAGCACGGCCGCCACCAGCAGTATCGGCATCGGCCTGGGCCTGATGGCCGGCGTGGTCGGCCTGCACCTCCCGGCGATCATGCTGCTGGCCTTCCTGCCCGTACTCGCCATCGCGGGCGGGTACGGGCGGCTGAACGCCGTGGAGCCGGACGCCGGCAGCAGCTACCGGTGGGTCGGGCGCACCCTCAGCCCCTGGCTGGGATTCCTCACCGGCTGGGTGAACACCGTGGGGACCGTGGTCTTCATGGCGTACACCACGACCGTCACCGGCTCGTCGGTCATCCAACTGCTCGACCAGGCCCACCTGCGCAGCATCGCCGGCCTGCGCCTCGACGCGGACTCGACCGTCCAGTGCACCCTGCTCGGCCTGGTGGTCCTGGTCGGCGCCGCACTGATCGCGGTGCGCGGGCTGGACATGGCGGCCCGACTGCAGAAGGCACTGCTGGTGTTCGAGTACGCCGTGCTGCTCGGCTTCTGCGGGTACGGGCTGTTCGCGGGCGACCAGCCGTTCTCGCTCCAGTGGTACAACCCCTTCGACATCCCCTCCTTCGACGCCGTCGCGCAGGGCATGGTGCTCGCGGTGTTCTGCTACTGGGGCTTCGAGTCGGTGTTCAGCATCGGCGAGGAGGTACGCGACCCGCGGGACGCCTCCCGGGGCGGCACACTCGCCCTGGTGGTGATGCTGCTGCTCTTCCTCCTCGCCGGCACCGCCTTCCAACGGGTGCTGCCGATGGGCGAGTTGGCCGACAACGGCGCGCACGGGCTGACCTACTTCGGCACCACGCTCGCCCACCAACCGCTCGCCGCACTGCCGTTGGTCGCCCTGATGTTCTCCGCGGTGGCCTCACTGCAGTCCTCGGTGATCCCGACCGCCCGCGGGATGTACGCGATGGGGCGCGACCAGGTGCTCGGCCCGATCTGGACCAGGCTGCACCCCCGGCACGCCACGCCCGCCGTCGGCACCCTGCTGATCACCGGCGTCGCCGTCCTGCTGGCCCTCGCCTCACTGGCCATCCCGACCGTCAACGACCTGATCTCGGCCGCCGTCAACGCGATCGGCATCATCGTCGCCCTCTACTACGCGCTGACCGCCGTCGCGGCCGCCGTCCGGTTCCGCGGGCTGCTGCGCACCGACCCGGTGCAGGGCCTGCGCGCGGTGGTCGGCCCGCTGCTGGGCGCGGCGGCGCTGCTCGTCGTCGGCGGCTACCTGGCCTGGAGCTTCTACGATTCCACCGACCACTTCGAACTGGCCGCCGACAACGGGTGGTTCGAACTGTCCGTGGTGGCGCTGATGGTCGTCAGCGGGCTGCCGGCGGCGGCCTGGGCCCGCTGGCGGAGGCGCTCGCCGTACTTCCTGGAGCGGGCGAGCTGAGCAATTCCGCCGACTCCCTGACAGAACACCGGATTCACCGTACGCAGGAACGGAGCACCACCCATGACCGAGGCCGATCTGGTCTTCACCCGCGGACCCGTGCACACCGGCGACGCCGCCCGCACCCGGGCGAGCGCCCTGGCGGTGATCGGCGAGCGGATCGCCGCAGTCGGACACGACGAGGTCCGGGAACTGATCGGGCCGAGGACCGAGGTCGTGGACCTCACCGGCAAGCTGCTGCTGCCCGGCTTCCAGGACGCGCACATCCACGCGGTGTTCGGCGGCGCCGAGTTGGCCGTCTGCGACCTCACCGGGACGGTCGGCGTCGCCGACTACCTGGAGCGGATCCGGGCGTACGCCGAGGCCGACCCCGGGAGGGAGTGGATCACCGGCAGCGGCTGGTCGATGGAGAGCTTCGACGGCGGCCTGCCGACCCGGCAGCTGCTCGACTCCGTCGTCCCCGACCGGCCGGTGTACCTCACCAACCGGGACCACCACGGCGCCTGGGCCAACACCCGGGCGCTGGAACTCGCCGGCCTCACCCGGGACACCCCCGACCCGGCCGACGGGCGGATCGAGCGCGAACCCGACGGCACCCCGAGCGGCATGCTCCAGGAGGGCGCCACCGCACTGGTCGCCCGGCTGCTGCCGCCGTCCACCGCCGCCGACCGGCTGGAGGGCCTGCTGCGCGCGCAGCGGCTGCTGCACTCGCTCGGCATCACCGGCTGGCAGGACGCGCTGCTCGGCGAGTTCAACGGCCAGCCGGACCCGTCCGACGCCTACCTGGCCGCGGCGCGCTCCGGCACGCTGACCGCCCGGGTGACCGGCGCGCTCTGGTGGCAGCGCGACCGCGGCGCCGAGCAGATCCCCGAACTCGTGCAGCGGCGCGAGGAGTTGGGCCACGGACGGTTCCGGGCCGGCTCGGTGAAGATCATGCAGGACGGCATCGCGGAGAACTTCACCGCCGCGATGACCAGCCCGTACCTGGACGGCTGCGGCTGCGCCACCGCCAACTCCGGCCTCAGCTTCGTGGATCCGGTCGCGCTGCGCGGACACGTCACCGAGCTGGACGCGCTCGGCTTCCAGGTGCACTTCCACGCACTCGGCGACCGCGCCGTCCGCGAGGCGCTGGACGCCGTCGAGGCCGCCCGCGCCGCCAACGGGTGGCGTGGGGCCCGGCACCACCTCGCCCACCTCCAGGTCGTCCACCCGGACGACCTGACCCGCTTCGCGCGGCTGGGGGCCGTCGCCAACATCCAGCCGCTGTGGGCCGCCCACGAACCGCAGATGGACGAGCTGACCATCCCCTTCCTCGGGCCGGAACGCGCCGCCTGGCAGTACCCGTTCGGGGACCTGCAGCGCGCGGGCGCCACCCTGGCGGCGGGCAGCGACTGGCCGGTGAGCAGCCCGGACCCGCTGGCGGGCCTGCACGTGGCCGTCAACCGGATGGAGCCGGGGGCCACCGACGGCCGGATCTTCCTGCCCGAGCAGCGGCTCGACCTGGGCTCCGCGATCGCCGCGTACACGGCCGGGTCCGCGTACGTCAACGGGCACGACGGCGCGGGGGTGCTGGCGGCCGGGCGGCTCGCGGACCTGGTCGTGCTCGACCGGGACATCCTCACCGGGCCGGCGGAGGGGATCGCCGAGGCCCGGGTGCTGCGGACGTACGTGGGTGGGGAGTTGGTGCACGCGGTGGACTGAGCGTGGTCGGCGGCGGTCGGGGGTGGACTGAGCGCGGCCACCGGCCGCCGGGCCCGGCGTGGCGTCGTCAGCCGTCGTGGCCGGCGCCCGCCGACCGGAGGCGGGCCCCGGCCGCGTCGAGGAGCAGGTCCAGGGCGTACGGGTAGCCGCTGCGGCGCATGTCCGCGGTGAGGAGGTGCGCGGTGGCGGCGATGTGCGGGTGGGTGGCGGCGTCGAGGCGGGCGTAGGAGGCCTGCCAGACCTGGAGGTCGGCCGCTGCGGCGGGGGCGGGCAGGGCGAGAGCCGCGGCGTCCAGGGCGGCGAAGGCGAGGCTCTGGTCGACGAAGGCGTGGTAGACGCGGACCGCCTCCGCGTCCGGGAAGCCGGCGGTGCGCAGGATGCCGAGGATGGCCTCGACGGCGGCGATCTCGTGGGTGCGGCCGGTGGTGCGGTGGGCGGCGAGCAGCGCGGCCTGCGGGTGGGCCTGGTAACTGGCGTGGATGCGCAGGCCGATGGCGCGCAGGTCGGTCCGCCAGTCCCCGGTGGGTTGCCAGCCGTGCTGGGCCCGGCCGATGAGCTCGTCGGCGATGGCGAGCAGCAGGTCGTCGGTGCTGTGGAAGTAGCGGTAGACCGCGCTCGGGTCGGCGCCGAGCGCGGCGCCGAGCCGCCGTACGGTGAGCGCCTCGGCGCCGTGCTGCCCGATCAGCCGGATCGCGGTGTCGACGATCAGTTCGGCGGAGAGGACGACGCCCTGCTTGGTGGGGCGCCGCCGCCTCCGCTGCGGTTCCGGGACTACGCGATCGCTCATCCCGGCAGGCTATGTCAAGCGAGTTGACGTAGAGAAGACCTCGGACCGGCGCGGATCGGACCACCCGCCGCAGCCAGCCGTGCCGGTCCTGCGCGCGCCCGTACCGGACGTCCGGCACGGGCGCGCGGATGTCGAGGGTGTACGTGCCGGGCGCGCCGCCGCCGACGGTGAACTCGTGGCCGGCCCGGCTCGACGGCCGGTGCTCAGTCCTCGACGGGGGACGGGGCCCAGGCCTTGCCGTTGTAGAAGTAGCTAGGCGCGCCACGCAGGCCCACCGTGCGGAAGGGACGGCCGTTGTCGTTCACGGTCAGCGTGCCGTGGCTGATGCCGTTGTTCCACACCAGTTCGAGGTACCAGCTGACGTCCTGGGAGAGCGTGGTGGCGTCCACGTCGATCACCTGCGGGTCGGTGTCCGAGACCCGGTAGGGGAAGTCGGTGATCGGGGTCTTCTTGGTGCCCTCCCGGCCCGGGACGGGAACGGCATGCGGCGCGGGCGAGTCGAGGTCCACCGCGAAGGACGCCGGGGCGAGGTCCCCGCCGCAGCCCGCGCCGGGCGTGTAGGCGTTCCACTTCGGCGCGGGCTGGGTGCTGACGATGCGCACGTACACGTTGTTCAGGACGACGGGGGTGGGGTTCGTGCCCTGGGCGGTCAGCTGCAGGCGCAGGTGCCCGGCCGGGACGGCGTGCTGTGCGGCCGCCCAGCTCCCGGTGCGGGCGGCGGAGTCCGGGGGCGGGGCCACCTGGGAGGGGGTGCGGGAGGAGAGGAACCACTGGCGGCAGGGGCTGCCCCAGTTGTCGGCGAGGACGTTGACCCGGAAGGGGGCGGCGTTGTCCTCGGGGGTGGAGGAGGGGGCGG
>NZ_JNWQ01000053.1 GCF_000716875.1 Streptomyces novaecaesareae
CTCCTGCTAGCAATCACGTCCCCGACCAGCCCGAGCACCCCGCCTCCGGCCCACACCAGCCCCGTGACCTGCACGTTCAGGTTGGCAATTGCTCACTGGAACTACCGCAGCCTGCCGGCCAAGTTCGGGGCGATCCCGGTGGCCGAGCGCTGGGTCCGGGACGGGAACGTCATCACCGCCGCAGGGGTGTCGGCCGGCATCGACCTGGCACTCCACCTCGTCGGCGAGCTCGCCGGCCAGGACATCGCCCGCAAGGTCCAGCTGTTCGTCGAGTACGACCCCGAGCCCCCGTTCGGCCCGATCGACTGGGAGGCCGCCAACCCCGGCCAGTACGCCCCCCAGCGCCAGAAGAATCTTCACCAGGCCCTCGCCGACCATCCCGCGCTCCTGGAACGCCTGACCAACTGAACGGCCGTCACACGCCAACGG
Organism: Streptomyces novaecaesareae; assembly: GCF_000716875.1. GTDB lineage: Bacteria > Actinomycetota > Actinomycetes > Streptomycetales > Streptomycetaceae > Kitasatospora > Kitasatospora novaecaesareae. The sequence goes on from NZ_JNWQ01000053.1 coordinate 430, forward strand.
GCTGGACCACGGGAGTGCCGCAGGCCGGGGACCATGCGGCGTCCACCGCTCGGACATCGATGCCCTCCGACAGGAGGCGGGCGTTGGAGAGGATGCCGCACTCCTCGCCGTCCTCGCCGGTGTGGGCCTTGAAGTCGGCGAACGCGGCCCGGCGGTCGGTGCCGGCGACCGCCTTCGCCCAGATCCGCTCCGGGCGGTCCGCGTCCTTCAGCCGCTGAGAGGTCTCCAGCAGGCTGCCGGCGAAGTCCCGCGCCGCCGACACCCGGGAGTGGAACGTGAGGCCCTCCTGAGCCCGGCGTCGGCGAGGTGGTCAGCCTCCGGGTCCCGGCGCCATGGACCCGGGAGGGACGACACGCCATCAGATGGCGTCATCACTTCCACAGACCCAGCTCGCCCGCCAAGGCGGCGATCCGCTCCGCCTCCTCGCGCAGGACACCCCACGCCGCGCCGGCCCAGTCCGCCGGCACCCTGGTCCCGTCGGGCCCTGTCGCCACCACCCGCTTGTCCGGGTGGACGAGAGCGCCCTCCGGAAACTGCACCAGCCGCGTCCCCGCCCCGGCGGCCTGGCGCATCAGCGCCCGGACCTCCTCACCCGCCGCCCGGATCGCCGTCCGCTCCCCGGATTCTCCGGCACCGTGCTCTGCGCCACCGCCAACCGCAAGGTCCTGGCCATTCGGGGACCGTACCGGTGCGCCCGATGCCTCAGCCGGCCCGAGCCCGGAATGTCACCCGCACGTGTACCCGGCCCAAGACCCTGCCCAAGACAGTCAGCCACTTGACGGATCTCAACGACGCGGCGGAAGGCGCGCCGGCTCGGGCGGCCCGGGCAACCGAGCATGAGCTCCGAGTCGATACCCGGCCGTCGGAGGTCAGCTCACGGGCACTGCCGAGTCCGAGCCTACCCAGAGGGAGACCATCGGGACTTCCTGGGCGGCGTTCGTCCCGGGGCCCCACCCTCCGATCACCGTGACGCCCGGGGGGCCTTGGACCGGTCCGTCGAAGAAGCCGCATCGCATGCCGAAGTACAGGCGGTGGTCCATCCCTTCCCGCTCGAAGTAGAACAGCGGGACTTGCTGGAGGAACTCGTATCGGTCGCGCATCTTCTGCTCGTCGGTGCCGGTGAAGAGGGCGACGTTGAGCCTGGAGGTGCCCTGGCCTGGGGCCGGGACCTGGTAGTCGGCGTTTGACCGTGGTCACTTCGGGCGCCCGCTCCAGCAGCGGGAGCCCCGCGAGACCGAAGCAGATGGAGGCGACGTGTCCGCCGGCCGGGTCGTCCAAGGGCTTGCCGTGCACGGCGGGCAGGCGGTTCCGCCGGTAGCGGGGGCCGACGTAGACGTGGATCTGGCCGCTGTGGTGGAGGGACATCTTCGCCTCGTCGAAGACCGCGTTGACCTCGCGGGCCGCCGTGACCGTCAGTTCGCTGCCCAACGGGACGGCCGGCGTGACTTCGCCCTTCGCGGTCCATCCCGGTCCGGGGAAGGGTCACGACCAAGACCCTAGGCCGAGCGCCCCCTGAGGCGCGATTGGAGGAGGCCGAGCGTCAGGCCGCGCATGCCGTGTGGGCGGACGGGTTCTGGGCCACGCTTGCTCGGTGGCCGGAGGTCATCGAAGGCGCAGGTTGCCCTTGGCGTCCACGATGATGCTCAGCTCGCCGTCGAGGTTGTCCCGGAGGATCTTGTTCAGCTGCGCCCAGTCGAGGGGATGCTGAGGAGGGAAGTCGAACGCCGGGCCCTTCGGCGTCGGACCGCCATCGCCCCACGTGGAGTCGAAGAGGAACGCGTCGGCGATCGTGCGTGCCATGGTGAGCCCTTCTTCCAGGTGACCGGACGATCACCATAGATCCCGCCTGTGACCCGGCGGAAGGTCCGTTGCGATGTCACCGGCGCGGACGGACCGATGCCGGCCTGGCCGACGGCGTCGCCCGCGTTCTCACCTCCGCATGGGCCGCCGACTACCAGGCCATCGCCGCCGGCGACTTCGAAGACCAGTTTCCCCAGCACAACGATCGCCGGTAACACCCGCCGGCACAGGGTCAGCGGTGGTCCGACCCGTGGGGTCGTGAGGGCGAGGACGGCTGCGGTTCCGGACCTGGAACAGCAACCTCACCCCCCCAGCGGCAGCGGCGTCACCGTCACCGCCCTGCCCACTGGCAGCGGTGCAGTGCCCACCTGTAGCTTCCCCACCTACCCGAACCTGTGACATCCGTCGAGCGAAGAGGAAGCATCGCAGCATGAGCACGCATCGTCAGAGCCGCCGCCGGTTCCTGGTCCGGGCCGGAGCGGCGAGCATCGCCCTGGGTGGGGCGGCGGCCGGCACCGGCGCCGGCCTGTCCGGCGCACAGGCCGCCACCACGGCGAGCGGCACGTTCGGCTACACCGACGACGGCCGCGAGTACACCGTGCACACCGGCGCCGATCTGGTCTTCCGGGTCAGCAGGAGCACCGGCGACCTGACCTCCCTGGTCTACCAGGGCACCGAGTACCAGGGCTACAACGGGCAGAACTCCCAGGTCGAATCCGGCCTCGGCCCGTCCACGGTGAGCATCGCCCGGCACGGCCGGACCATCCTGGTCAGCGTCGTCCACGGCACCCTGCGCCACTACTACGCCGCACGCCAGGGCGAGAACAACGTCTACCTGTGGACCGACAAGGCGGACGACTCGATCACCGTCACCCGCTACATCGTGCGCGTCCGCCCCGGCCTCTTCCCCAATCACAACCCCGACTCCTGGGACGCCACCCAGGACGTCCTCATCGAGGCCCAGGACGTGCGCCGCCGACCCGACGGCACCACCCGGTCCAAGCACTACTCCAACCAACGGGTCATCGACTACCGGTATGTGGGCTGGAGCAAGCCCGGCGTCGGCCTGTGGATGGTGCGCAGCAACCACGAGAAGGCATCCGGCGGACCGTTCTACCGTTCCCTGATGCGCCACTCCTACGACACCGGCGCGGGCCTGTACGAGATCCTCTACTACGGCGAGAACCAGACCGAGCCGATGCGCTTCGGCCTCCAGGGGCCGTACGTGCTCGCCTTCACCGACGGCGGCGCACCCTCATCAGAGCTGTGGCACGACCGCATCGACACCTCCTGGGTGGACGGGCTCGGCCTGGCCGGCTGGGTCGGCGACAGCGGCCGCGGAGCCGTGGCCGGGGTGGGCATTTCGGGCCGCAACCCGGCCCTCGCCTACACCGTCGGGTTCGCCAACGCCGACGCGCAGTACTGGGCGACCGCCGATCCGGGCACCGGCGCGTACGCCGCCCGCCGGATGCTGCCCGGCGCCTACACCTGGACGATCTACCAGGGCGAACTCGCCGTCCGCACCGGCGCCGTGACCGTCCGGCCCGGAAGCACCACCGCCCTGCACACCATCACCCTCACCCCCGCCGACGACCCGGACCAGGCTCCGGCGATCTGGCGCATCGGCAGCTGGGACGGCACCCCGGCCGGCTTCCGCAATGCCGACCTGGTCACCCACGCACACCCCTCGGACGTGCGCGCCGAGCCGTGGACCGGCGACTTCGCCGTGGGCCGGTCCAGGGACGCCGACTTCCCCGCCTACCAGTGGCGGGACGTCAACGACGGCCGGAGGGTCACCTTCGACCTGACAGCAGAGCAGGCCGACCACCCGCGCACCCTCAACGTCGGCATCACCACCGCCTACCTCAACGCCCGCCCCCGGATCCGGCTCAACGACTGGACCTCACCCGTCCTCCAACCCCACCCCGAACCGAGCACCCGCTCGCTCACGGTCGGCTCCTACCGCGGCAACAACCACACCTACGCCTTCACCGTCCCCGCCTCCGCCCTCCGGCCTGGCACCAACACGCTCACCATCACCGTCGTCTCCGGCAGCAGCGGCTCGCAATTCCTCAGCCCCGGTTTCGCCTACGACTGCGTCGAACTGCTCACCTGAGCCCGACATCAGGCGGAGCCGCCCCAGCCACGGGCGGCTCCACTGGATGCCTCCGCGCACCCCCGGGAGGCGGCCCCAACCGCCCGGCCCGATCGGCAGTCCCGAAAAACGCGCCGCCCCCATCTCCGTACCCGGGGAACGAGGCCCGGATCGGCGGGTCGGCGCACGGGCGTGGTCGGCCTGTCAGAAGGGCGGGTTGTCGGGGTCTCCGTCGCCGTCGGGCCAGGACGGGCCGGTGATGTACGGGCTGCGGTCGTCGTCGCCGGGCCGGAGCACCCGTGCAGGGAGTCGAGCGCCGCTTCCGGGTCCTCCGCCGGGCGGCTCGCCCCGGTGCGCGTGCACCGGGGGGGCTCCTTCAAGCTCGCTCGGAGCGATGGCTGTCACCCGGTAGCCGTGAGGACGTCCAGGAATCGCGCGTGGTCGACCGAGACCGAGATCCGCGTCCGGGTGCCGGCCGCCGGACGCGCTCCCCAGGCGCCGCGCTCGCGGTACACCTCGACCTCGCGGAACGCGCAGACGGATTCGTCGAGCGCCACGGCCGCCGCGAGCGGGTCGTGGAAGGCCTTGCCGGCGCGGCGCTTGGCCAGGTAGACCGCCATGCCCTCCCGCACGAGCGCCATCCCGGGTGTGAGCCGCCGCGCCGACAGGGCGGCGTGCATCGCGCCGTCGTAGACGACGCCGTGGCAGACGTTCTTCGAGACCAGCACCCGCTCACCGACGTGGGGCGATTCCAGCAGCTTCAACGCGGCGTCCGGAGCGCCGTTGAAGTTGAACGTCGGGCAGGTCTCGCGTCCCTCGAACTTGGGGAGACGGTGTTCGGGCGGGACGACGCAGTCGCCGGCGAAGCCGCCCTGCGCGACCCAGCGGGCGATGCGCACGTCCGGTTCCCGCTCCAGGAGCACGCCGGGATTCTTCAGCGGCGCCCCCGTGAGCAGCGTCGCGTCCCCGCCGGCGAAGGCGTCCCGCAGCAGCTGCCAGGCCTCGGCGTCGGGTTCGCGAGCCGGAACTCTGCCAAGCCATCGGCGGTGGAAGCCCGACACCGGCTTCACGTCGGCGCCGGGCCGGTACGCGCCGACCGGCGCGCTCACCCCGAGGCGCCCGAGGAGGTACTTGACGATGCCGACCTGCTCATCCGATCCGGGCATGACCGTCACGGCCACCAGGCGTGCCCACGGATGGGTCGCGAGGGCACACAGGGTGAAGACGTCGTCGGGGTCGCCGGTCTCCATGTCGAACACGATCGGGATTGCCATGCCCGCGACCGTACCGACCCGACGGAGCGTCACCAACGGAATATCGGCGGGACGAGCGCGTTCGGCCGCCTCCTCTTCGGCGGCGGCGACGTCACGTCCTCATCCGCCTCACTGCGCCTGTCGAGGGTGGTGTGGATGTAGGAGCGGTTCCAGTCCGGCTCCAGGCGCCACAGTCCAGCGCGTCCAGCTTCGCGGCCTGGCCGTTGGTGAGGTTGTCGGCCTTGCGCTGGCGGCGCATCCACGCGCCTACCGCGTAGTCGTCGAGCTTCGCGGTGTCGGGGATCGCCAGAGGGCCGTGCTGGTGGTGGAACGCCCGCCGCGACGGCGTGCATCCGCTGCCACTCGACCGCGCGCGGGTTGAACGCGCGAAGTTTGACGGTCTGGAGGATCCGCGCCGCGTGCTGCTTCGCGTTGATCCGCAGCCACTCGATCGGCGACTCAACCGGGGCCTCGGCGGCCTCGCCCTCGGCGGGCTTGGCCGCGGTGGTGTGCGCGGTGCCCTGCGAGCGGTGGGCGCGCAGTTCGGTGATCCGGCCGACCACCCGGGCGTCGTGCGCGGCGAGGGCGCGCAGGACCCGCCGGATCGTGTGGAAGGAGGAGGCCTCGATCTCGGCGTCGGCAGGTAGACCGGGATGATGACCCAGGACACCTTGCCCTGCCGGTAGGACTGTCTGAGCAGGGCGGGGCAGGGCGGGGCAGGGCGAGGCGGGGTGGGCGACCCGGCCGTCGCCGGGTCGCCCGCCTGTTCCACGGGTTCTGCTCGGACTCAGCCGACCAGGAGGAACTTGGTGGTCGGCACACCCTGGATGCTGGCGCAGTCCAGGTTCGAGGTGGTGGCGCTGTAGGTCCAGCCGCGGGGGACGTCGCACGCCCACATGCCGTTGACCGGCGTGCGGAGGTGGAAGGTGGTGGAGGGGATGCCGCTTCCGTACGACAGGTTGCAGGAGGTGCTGCGGCCGACGAAGTCATAGGTGAAGGCGGGGGTGCCCACGCAGGCGGTGAGGCCGTCGTACGGGGTGCGCAGGTGGTAGGCGTTGGAGATCACGCCGGACTGCTGGCTGCACGCGTAGCCCCAGGAGATGGAGTCGTAGACGAAGGCCGGCGTGCTGATACACGCGGTCAGCCCGTCGACGGGCGTGCGCAGGTGGAACTGCGGCGAGTTCCAGGTGCCGCCGCCGCTGCAACTGCGGTTCATGGACACCTGGTCGTAGACATAGCCGGCCGGGACGTCACAGGCCCACACGCCGTCCAGACCGGTGGTCGCGGTCGTGGTGGTCGTGGCGGCGGAGGCGGGCGTGGTGGCGGCCGCGCCGGAGAGCAGCAGCGCCAGCGCGGCGAGGGCCGCGAGCAGGGCGGATCGGACGGTTCGTGCGGTTCGTGTGGTTCGTGTGGTTCGTGCGACGGACATGGTTCTCCTTCGGTGGAGGAGTTGCCGATGGATGCACGGTGCTGACGGCGGTGGACGCGGGTGAGCGTTCACTGCCGTCGAAGGTTCTAGCACGCACGGTGGACCGTCAGCCCGATGCTCCGTCCCGGATTGATCATTCCGCCGACCGCCGTCTACACACCTGTGCGCGGTTCCTCCGGTTCATGCCAGCCGATCGACGCCGCCGCCTCCTGCCGGGCCTGACGCAGGCGTTGTGCGCGGGCCACCCAGCTTCCGGTGGAGGCCCGGGCGATGACGTGGGTGAGCACGGGACGGCACCCGAGGGCCGCGACGAGAGGAAAGACCAGCTGACTGGTGCGGGTGGCCTGGGTCTTCTTGCAGGAGTGGGAGGAGGTGGCGCTTCAGGTCTGTCAGGGAGGACGCGTGGGCGTCCGCGTGGAGCAATTGGGTGGCCTCGTGGGTGGTGGTGATTCCGATGACCGTGCAGCCTGCTGCCTTGGCTGCCGTGATGCCGGCCGGGGCGTCCTCGACCACGACACATTGTGCGGGTTCTATCCCGAGGCGGGCTGCGGCCGGTAGGTAGGGCTCCGGGTGTGGTTTGGCGTTGAGGACGTCCTCGCCGTAGACCTGGACCGTCGGCAGGGGAAGGCCGGCGCGGGGAGCATCACCCAGGCCCATATCGGCCGGCCCGCGCTCCGGCCCAGGATCAGGGGGACGAGGGCCAGGGCCAGTGAGCCGGGGACGGCGAGGATGCCGATCCCGTCCAGGGCCGGGCGCCGGGTGGGGGCGGTGCGCGGCAGCAGGGCGGCGGCGAGGCCGAGGACGACCGCGCCGGCCGGGTTTTCCCGCCGGGGCGGGATCAGGGGGCTGTGAAGAGCGAGGGGAAGCCCAGGGCCAGCCACGGGCGGCGGCCCCAGGCCAGTACCTCGCCCCGGGTCAGGGCGCGGGTGGCGCTGCGCCGGCCCAGGGCGATGAGGAGGAACGCCACCGGCGTGGTGAGGATCGTGCAGTCCGGGCGGCGCGGCGACTCCCGGCTCACCACGGCGGCGCCGTCGGTGAACGTCACCGTGAAGGTGTCCAGGCCGCGCACCCGCAGCCGGTAGCAGGCGCTGTGGCCGGCCGCGGTGCGCGCGTCCGCCACCCGCGGCATCGCCGTCCGCAGGAACGGCATCGCCAGGGCCACCCGGTGGCGGTCCACCGGGTGCGGGCGCCCCAGGGCGACGGCGATGTCGTAGAGATGGCCCAGCATGTGGGTCAGCAGGTAGGCCCCGAGGGTGTCCACGTCCATCGGGCCCATCGGGGTCACCACCGGCTCGTTACCCGCCCGTGAGGCGGCCGCCACCGTGAACTCCCGCGCCCACCAAGCGATCTCCGCCGCCAGGACGGCAAGGTCCCGCCCAGGCCGCTCGGCCAGCGAGACCGCGTTCGCCGCGGCCAGCGACCCCGGCGTGCCGTCGCCGTACGGCCGCTCCTCACCGGCGGCCAGCGCGGCCATCAGCTCGTTCGCCATCGCCAGGTGGGCGGCGGCTTCCGCCACCGTCCAGTCCGCGCCGGGTATCGGGGTGTCGCCATGGCAGCCGGCGAGCAGGGCCACGGCCTCGGCACCGACCTCGGCGACCGCCTCGAAGAGCGCGGCGCGCGCGGCACCGGAAGGATACGGAGGAAGCGGGAGGGTCATGAAGGTGACATTGTCCGAACCCCGGCACCGCTGTCCAGACCCACGACACGGCCGGCAGGCCACGCGCCACCGGGCAACGGCCCGGGGGCCGTACGGGGCCGCCCGGGGCGGCCGCTCCGCGCGTTCGGCGTTCCTGAACGGCCGGGAACCCCAAGGGTGTTGCACCGACGGGATCGAGTGGCCGGACGACCTGCCGGCGCGGTAACGGGCGGGGCCCTGTTTCTCAGCGCCCGTCGGCGACCAGGTCGGCTGCGGCCTCGGTGAAGGCGCGGACCCGGGCGGCGGGGTCGCCGTCCCGCCGGATCAGGGCCCATTCGAGCGGTGGCGCGCCGTGGAGGGGGACGTAGGCGACATCGGGGCGCGGGTAGTAGCGCCGGGTGTGGGCGCCGACGGGCAGGACGCCCTGCCCGGCGGCGACGAGGGTGAGCGCCTCCGCGACGGTCTCGGCGGCCGGGCCGGGTGCCGGGGCCTCCTGCTGTGGTTCCACGGGGGCGCCGTCCGGCAGTCGCACCACTGGCACTGCCGCCAGGTCCGCGGCCGAGGCGCCGTCCGGGCGGTCGAGGAGGTGGCCGGCGGGGACGGCGAGCATCCGGGCCTCGCGGACCAGGACCGGGCCGCAGGCGATGCCGGGGCCGGGCACCGGCAGGGGCACCAGGCACAGGTCGGCCTCGTCCTCGCGCAGCCAGCGCACCGTCTCCGTCATCCGCGCCTCCCGCAGCAGCACCTCGCAGCCCGGCGCCCGCTCCCGGAACAACTCGGCCACCCCGACGAGGAGTTGACCGGCGGCGGCACCGGCATAGGCGACCCGCAGACTGCCGGACAGGCCCCGCCCGGCCTCGACGGCCCCCTGCAGCGCCGCACCGACCGCCTCCCAGGCCGGCCCCAGCTCGTCCGCCAACCTGCGCCCGAGCGGCGTGAGTTCGACGCGGCGGCTGGTGCGCTCGAACAGCGCCGCCCCCACCCGCCGCTCCAGCTTGCGGATCGTCTGGCTCACCCGCGCGGTGGACACCCGCAGCCTCTCCGCGGTGCGCCCGAAGTGCAGCTCCTCCGCCAGCGTCAGGAACGACTCCGCCTCGTACCGCTCGATCACACGCCACCCCGTCGTTAAGCCCGAGTTCACGATCATTGCGCAGACGGCCGTTGTTCGCCAACGATCACGGCGGCAGAGTGGACGGCGTCGGCCCCGAACTCCCCCACCCCGCGGAGGACATCATGACCACCCACTCCATGACCACCCACCCCCTGCAGGCCCTGGCCGCGCAGCCCGGCGACACCGCCGCCGTCGTCGCCGAACTGCGCGACCGCGCCGAGATCACCGACGCCCTCCACCGGTTCGCCCTCGGCCAGGACCTGAAGGACCGCGAGCTCTTCGCCTCGGCCTTCACCGCCGACGCGGAGCTGGACTTCCGCCCGGCCGCCGTCCGCTGGGGCGCCGAACCGCCCCTGATGACCGGCCGGGACACCATCGTCGACACCATCCTGGCCATGTTCACCGGCCGGGTGGACACCACCCACCAGGTCACCAACCCGCGCATCGGCATCGACGGGAACACCGCCCGCCTCACCGCGCTGGTCGAGGCCCAGCACCTGCTCACCGACGGCTCGGGCACCCACGCCCTGCTCAAGAACCCCTACACCGTCGACCTGGTGCGCGACGGCGGCCGCTGGCTCATCCGGCGGATGCGCATCGACAACACCTGGCTCACCGGCGACCCCGCCGCCGTCTTCGGCGCCTGAGCACGACCCGCGGTTCGGGACCGCCGGCCCGCGGGAGGGACACTGCGCCGTGGTGGCTCCTGCCGGGGGGCTGCGGGTCTGCTCCGCCCGACTGATCCCGGGTGCTACTTCGTCGCGAACCAGAACGGCGCCGGCGCCACCTGGAGCAACGGCTGACCAAGCCGTACCACCGGGCGGTGAGACCGGACACCTCCCTGCCCGACCAGGCTCCGGCGGGCGCCTGAGGATCCCTCAGGCGCCCGCCGGGGCCCGTCTGCGCGGCGCTCTCCGTGGTCGATACGGCAGCAGCCCGCCCCCCGGACAGGGAGGATGTGATCACGGCGGTCGGGCCCGACCGGGCACGACCGCCGACCGTGACTCACGACAACAGGGGTGACCATGAGCAGCGACGCGGGCATCAAGCACGAGGGCTTCTCCGCCGACGAGCGGGCCGCGATGAAGGACCACGCGCAGGAGCTGAAGAAGGCCGCGCGCAGGACCTCCAAGGCCGAGAAGGCGGCCGAGGCGGAGCGGGACGTCCTCGCGAAGATCGCCGAGATGCAGGACGGCGACCGCGTCCTGGCCGAGCGCGTGCACGCCGTCGTCACCGCCGCCGCCCCCGCCCTCGACCCCAAGCTCTGGTACGGGATGCCCGCCTACGCCCTGGACGGCAAGGTCGTCTGCTTCTTCCAGAGCGCCGAGAAGTTCAAGTCCCGCTACGCCACGCTGGGTTTCAGCGACCAGGCGCAGCTGGACGAGGGCCCGATGTGGCCGGCCTACTTCGCGCTGGTCGAGGTCACGGCGGAGGTGGAGGCGCGCATCGCGGCCCTGGTGGAGCGTGCCGTCGGCTGAGGACGGCGGGGGCGGGGCGGGCGCGGGCTGATGCGCGACGGCCGCCGACCGGACTGGCGAGCAGTCCGGTCGGCGGCCTGGCGGGGCGGGCGGCCGCGGGGTCGGGGCTTCAGACCTTCAGGCCGTGGCGGGTGACGTACCAGAAGTGGAAGCCGAACAGCCCGCCCAGGACCGCCAGCCACTGCAGGGAGTTCACCAGCGGCACCAGGTCCACCGGGAGGGTGGAGGCCAGGACCACCCGGATCCCGGCGTCCACGGCGAATCCGAGGCCCCAGACGGCGGTGAGGGTGCGCAGGTGGCGGCGGAAGGTCGCGTCGTGGTGCCAGCGGCCCACCCACTCCTCGGCGCCCGCCTCGCCGATCTTGGCGGCGACGATCGACCGTGCCGCGGTCAGCATGAACGGGCGCTGCGTGGCCAGGGTGCCCAGCACCCAGATCCCGAGGACGCCGAACACCCAGCTGTCGCGCACCAGCAGTACCCGGGGGCTGCCGCTGACCATCGACATCAGCGCGCCGACGACGATCATCAGCAGGGTGAAGACCGGCATCACCTCGATCCGGCGGCTGCGCACCATTCCGAGCACCAGCCACGGCACCAGCAGCAGGCTGCTGATCAGGAGTGCGGCCCACTGGCTGAGTCCCATGCCGGTCAGCAGGTAGAAACCGCCGAGCGGCAGCGCCAGTTCGAGGACCAGCGACTTGGCCAGCGCGCGCTTGGCGGCGCGGGACTTCTGCTGCGTGCTCGGTCCGGCCGCGGGCCCGGACGCGGCGGCCTGCGGGCCGGTCTCCTGCTGGGTTTCCTGTCCGGCCGGCTTGTTCACGATCTCCCCCATCACACTCGCCCCTCCCATGACTGCCTCTCCCCTGTCGTGTGTGGCCTGCTGGTCCGGGTGTTGCCGCTACGGTTCGGCGCGGGTGGCCCGGTCGAAGGTGTCCGCCAGTTCGCGGCCGGCCGCGGCGGCGTCGAAGGTCGGATCGCCCACCCAGCGCATCACCACGGCGTCGATCGCCCCGCGCAGCGCGACGAGCATCAGCCGGGGGTCGAACTCCCGGAACTCGCCTGCTTCCTGGGCTGCGCGGACGGCCTGTTCCTGGCTCTCCATCACCTGCTGCATCGAGGCCTGGTAGCCCACGTTGGTCGGGTCGTCGCCGCCGAGGTTGGGCAGCACCTCGATCAGCGCCTTGAGGTGCTGGGGGCAGACCGTGAGCAGTTCGACGTTGGACTCGATGAACGTGCGCAGCCGGGCCCGTGCGCCTTCGGCGGCGGCGACCCTGGGCGCCATGAACCCGGCGGTCACCCGGGTCACCTCGGCGACGACCTCGTGCATCAGGTCGTCCTTGCCGGCGAAGTGGTACGAGATCATCCCGGTGCTGCTCAGTCCGGCCTGCTTCGCGATCCGGCTGAACGAGGCCTTCGCGTAGCCCAGTTCGGCGACCACTTCGATGGCGGCCTGCACGATTTGCGCCCGGCGCCCCGACTCGGTGAACGTCCGGCCCATCCCCACGCCTCCTTGCCCATGTGAGCAAGCTCTTGCTTGCCTGAGCAGGACTGTACGGCAGTTTGCTCACCCGAGCAAGAACTTGCCCGGGCGAGCAAAACTGTGGGCGTGCGGGGGCCCGGGGCGGGACGAACCGGGCCGGGCGGGCGCGGGGTTGCGCGCCCGCCCGGCCCGGCCGGTGGTGTGTCAGGCGATCCGGCGCCAGGCGCTCCAGCTGCCGTCCGTGGTGTGGACCCGGGACCACAGGCCGCCGTCCGTGCCCCTCGCGCCGACCTCGAACTGGCCGGCGCCCATGTCGGAGGCCACGATGCCGACCCCGCCGACCAGGTAGCCGCCCAGGGACGACCAGGCGCCCTTCTTGCCCGACGCGCTGCTCGAACGCGTCCACACGGCGTGGTCGGTGCCGATCACGAACGCCTGCCGGCGGCCGTCCCGGTAGGCGTACTCCGCGATCCCGGGCTGGCCGTACTCGGCGCCGCAGAGGTACTCGCCGCCCCAGATGGGGCTGGTGCAGTGCATCGGCTCCGCCACCGCGTCGGCGGGCGCCGCCGTCAGCGCGACACCGGCGAGAACGGCGGCGGCCACCGCCGTCTTGATCTTCTTCACGAGCACTCCTCGGTCGGTACGGACCGGGGCCGCCCGTCCACCGGGCAGCCCCCTCAGTCGAGGTGACGGGCGCTCGGAACCGGCGGGTTCAACGCGGCAGGACGCGACCGCGCGCGGGCGCCGCCGGGATCCCCGTTCCCGGGTGGTCCCGACGGCGGCCTCGGTCCGCAGGCCCGGCCGGCGGGCCTGCGGTGGGGGTCACTTCCCCAGGAAGGCCAGGAGCGCCGTGTTGACCTCCTCCGCGTGCGTCCACAGCAGGCCGTGCGGGGCGCCCTCGATCTCCACGTAGTCGGCGGACGGCAGCGCCTTGTGGAACGGCCGCGCGGTCCCGTCGACGGGCAGGATCCGGTCGCCGGTGCCGTGCAGGATCAGGGCCGGCACGTCGATGGCCGGGATGTCGGCCCGGAAGTCGGTGTACCAGGTCGACGGCGCGGCCGCGGCGGCGAAGAAGCCGCCGCCCGCCGCGACGTTCCAGCTGTTGCGCACGGCCTCCTCGCTGATCCTGGTGCCGAGGTTCTCGTCGAGGTTGTAGAAGTCCTTGTAGAAGTCGGTGTAGTACGCGTAGCGGTCCGCCTTGACGGCCGCGACGACGCCGTCGAAGAACTCCTTCGGGGCGACCCCGCCGGGGTTGTCGTCGGTCTTGAGCAGGTAGGGCTCCAGCGAGGCCAGGAAGGCGACCTTGGAGACCCGGGCGGAGCCGTAGGTGGACACGTACCGGGCGACCTCCCCGGTGCCCATGGAGAAGCCGACCAGGACGGCGTCCCGCAGGTCGAGGGTCTCCAGCACGGTGTTCAGGTCGGCCGCGAAGGTGTCGTAGTCGTAGCCGGTCGTCGGCTGGCTGGACTGGCCGAAGCCGCGGCGGTCGTAGGTGATCACGCGGTAGCCGGCGTCGAGCAGCACGGCGCTCTGCCGCTCCCAGGAGTGGCCGTCGAGCGGGAAGCCGTGGATGAGGACGACCGGCTGCCCGGTGCCGTGGTCCTCGTAGTAGAGGTCGATGGAGGTGGAGTTCTCCTGGCCCACGGTGATGTACGGCATGGTGTCGTTCCTTACGTCCGGAGTGACTGGCGCGGCAGATGCGCGGCACGGGATGTCGCCACGCTAGGGCGGGCGCCTCGCCGCCTGTTGTCCTCCAGCGCATCGCCACTTGCCTGGAAGTGTCAGGAAGGCGGTGCGCCGGCAGACAAGGCGCCTGAACCGGCCACCCCTAGTCTGCTGTCCGGGCCTGCGTCCCGCATCAGCCGGTCACCACGGCCCCGACGACATCAGCAGGGAGTTGTGCCTTGTCCCGTTCCGGCAGCCCCACCGTCGTGCTGGTCCACGGCGCCTTCGCCGACGCCTCCGGCTTCGCCCTCGTCATCCCCGAACTGATCGCCCGCAGCCTGGACGTGGTGGCCCCGGCGGTGCCCAACCGCAGCCTGCTCGGCGACTCCGCCTACCTCGCCTCGATCGTCCGCGCGATCCCCGGACCGGTCGTCCTGGTCGGACACTCCTACGGCGGTGCCGTCATCACCGTCGCCGGCGTGGAGGACAACGTCACAGCGCTGGTCTACCTGGCCGGCTACGCCCTGGCGCAGGGCGAGAGCCTGGACGACCTGCAGGGCCGCTTCCCGGACTGCGACCTCGCCACCGCGCTGGTCCGCACGCCGTTCCCGATCGAGGGCTCCCCCACTCCCGGCACCGACGTGTCGGTCGAGATCGACCGGTTCCCGTCCGTCCTCGCCGCCGACGTCGACCCCCGCCTGACGGCCGCCATGGCCGTCTCCCAGCGCCCGCTGGCCGCGCAGGCCTTCGCCGAGAAGGCGCCGAAGGCCGCGTGGCGGACCAAGCCCGCGTGGGGTCTGGTCGCCACCGCCGACCACGCCGTCAACCCCGGGGTGCAGCGTTACGGCTACTGGCGGGCCGGGATGACCACCGTCGAGGTCGACTCCTCGCACCTGGTGATGCTCGCCCACCCGCAGCCCGTCGTCCGGTTGATCGAGGAGGCCGTCCGGGCCACCGCCCACTGAGCCGAAGCACTCGGGGACGGGAGCGGCTTGACCTGCGGCGGGGCGGACCCGCACGGTGTTCCTACGGGGAACCGCGCCCCGCGGGACTTCGCCCCCGCCCCCGTGCGTTTCCCCACCGACGGAGGCCGTACGCTCACCGTCGATCCACTGTCCGACGCGCTCGCCGACCCACCCGGCGACGGGACCTTCCGGCACCGGCAGGCGGCGCCCGGGCACGGGGTCACCGATCGGCACGCGCCGAACCCGGCTTCGGCGGGCGAGCACGGACAGGAAGGGGCAGACGTGGCGGGGTCGGGCGAACCGCTGACCCGTAGCGGTCTGCGAGGCCGGGAAGCCGAACTCGAAGAACTCCAGGCGCTGATCACCTCGGTGGCCCGCACCGGCAGCGGCGCCCTGGCCCTGCTCCAGGGCGAACCGGGCATCGGCAAGACCACCCTGCTCACCGAGGCCGTCTCCCGGGCCAGGACGGCGGGATTCTCCGCCGGCCTCGGCAAGGCCGACGAGCTGCACCACATCGTGCCGCTGTCGTCACTGGCGGCCAGCATCCTGCACGGCGACCGGCCACTGCTGTCCGGCGACGCCTTCGCCGCTCTCGCCCGCAACCAGGACCAGCGGATCTGGCTGGTGGAGCGCCTCGCGGAGGCGATCGAAGCCAGAGCCGGCCGTACGCCGGTGCTGATCGCCCTGGACGACGTGCAGTGGGCCGACCCGCTGAGCCGGTTCGCCCTGAAACAGCTCCCCGCACGCCTGCGGACCTCGCCGGTCCTGTGGCTGCTGGCCGCACGACCGGATCCCGCCGGGCCGACGGAGGAGATCGTCGCGGCCGCGGCCGACGAGCTCCCGACGATCACCGTGCGCCTGGGGCCGCTGTCCGGCGCCGCCATCGGCCAACTGGCCGACGACACCCTGGGCACGGCCGCCGTCGAGCGGGTCCGGGACCTGCTCGACGGGGCCGGAGGGAACCCGTTCCTCGCGGTCGAGATGCTCGCCGGACTGGGCACCGCCGAGGCCCCGGGCGATCCGGTGCCCCCCACGCTCGTGGTGGGTGTGCGCGGCAGGCTCAAGTCCCTGCAGCCCGACACCCTGCGCTTCCTGCAGATGGGAGCCGTGCTGGGACGCAGGTTCGGCTTCCACGAGGCAGCCGCGCTGTACGGCCGACCGCCCGCCACGCTGATCCCGGCGCTGGAGGAGGCGATGCACGCCGGACTCCTGGACGACGACGGCGACGACCTGGTCTTCCGCCACGACCTGCTGCGCCAGGCCGTCTACGTCGACATCCCGCCGTCGGCCCGCAAGGCCCTGCACCGGGAGGCCGCCGGCCACCTCGTCGCCGCGGGCCGCCGACCGGTCGACGCGGTGCCGCACATCCTCAGGGGCGCCCTGCCCGGGGACGAGGAGTGCGTGGCGCTGCTGCGCCGGGCCGCCGAGGACGTGCTGACCGTCACCCCGGGCCTGGCGGCCGACCTCATGACGCGCGCCCTGGAACTGGTCCCCTCCGCACGGCCGCTGAGCTTCGACGCGGGCGAGCAGGCGATCCTCTTCCTGACCCGGGCCGGCCGCAACCGGGAAGCGCTGTCGACCGGCGACCGGCTGCTGGCCTGCCGGCCGCCGCTGGCGGTGGTCGGCCGGCTGCAGGCCGCCCTCGGCGGGGCACTGTGGAACCTGGACCTGGCCGAGGAGCTGCGCCGCCGGACCGAGTCGGCCCTCGGGATCGGGGGCGCCGACCCGGAGGTCGGGGCGAGACTGTCCGCGCTGCGCGCGCTGGCCCTGTCCCGGGGCCACGACCTCGTCGCGGCGCGCGAGGCCGGCGAGGCCGCGCTGCGCGCCGCCACCGCGATCGGTGACCGGGAGGCGCACGTCCTGGCCCTGTCCGGGCTCGGCGAGATCGCGCAGAACGCGGGCGAGAACGCGGTCGCGCTGGAGCGCTTCACCGCGCTCAGCGCCATCGACTCCGCCTTCCTGCCCGAGGAGATCGTCGCGCACCTGCACATGGACGACTTCGCGGCCGGGCGACGACTGCTCCTGCAGGCCGCGGACGACACCGGGCCGATCCGTCAGGCGATGATGCTGTGGGCCCAGGGCCAGCACGACCTGGGGCTCGGCCGGCTCGATGACGCCGACGCCGACTTCGCCACCATGGAGCGCCTGGAGGACGACGTGCAGGCACCCGTCCAGCAGGTGAACGCCCGCGTGATCCGCTCCCGGATCGCCCTGCTGCGCGGCGACCGGGAAGCGGCACGAGAGCACCTGGTCGCAGCCCGGGAGAGGCTGGCGGTCAAACCGAACCAGGGCAACACGGCCGCGGTGCGCTTCCTGGAGGCCGTCCACGCGCAGGCCGACGGGGACACCGGGCTTGCCGTCGAGAGGATCCGCCAGGTCCAGCAGGAAGGTTCCTTCATGCGCTGGCGGCTGCTGCGCGACTGGGTCGACTGCGCGATACGCATGGCCCTGCGCGGCGCGGACCACGAACTCGCCGAGGACCTGGCGGCACAGGCCGAGGCCCACGCCGAACGCAATCCCGCCGTGCCCACCGCCACGGGCATCGCGGCCCAGGCCCTCGGGCTCGTGAAGAACGATCCCGCCATGCTCGAACACTGCGTGGAAATCCTCGGGGCGTGCCCCCGCCCGCTGGTGCGGGCCGCCGCCCACGCCGACCTCGGACACGCCCTCCTGGCGGCGGGCCGCAGGCCCCAGGCGCTGGCCGCCCTGACCCGCGCCCGGAGCACGTTCACCGAGGCGGGCGCCCACGCGGCAGCGGCCCGCCTCCAGCACGATCTGGACGGTGCGGGCGCCGGCAGCCGCAGGGCGGCGACCGCGCAGCGCCCCGTCCAGGGGTGGCAGGCCCTCACCGCCTCGGAGAAGAAGGTCGCGCGCCTGATCGCCGAGGGCCACACCAACCGCTCGGCCGCCGACGCCCTGGTCGTCTCCCCGCACACCGTGAACACGCACCTGACCGCCGTCTTCCGCAAACTGTCGGTGAACTCCCGGGTCCAGCTCGCCAACCTGGTCGCGGCCCTGCCCGACGACTGAGCCCACCGTGGGTGATTGGTACGTTCGCGCGATGCCCGGCGCCCCCGAACCCACTTGGCTGGGAAGCGAACCCGATCGGAGGGCACCGCCATGCCACCTGTCCCCCCACCACCCACCATCGTGCTCGTGCACGGGGCGTTCACCGACGCCTCGTCCTGGGCCGGGGTCATCAACCTCCTGCATGCCGCCGGGCTGACCGTGCGCGCCCCGGCGAACCCGCTGCGCGGCCTGGCGCAGGACGCCGCCTACGTCCAGAGCGTGGTGCGCGACATCGGCGGGCCCGTCGTCCTGGTCGGCCACGACTACGGCGGCGCGGTCATCACCCAGGCCGCCACCGACGCCGACGACGTCGTGGCGCTGTGCTACGTCGCCGGGTTCGGCCTCGACGCCGGCGAGAGCGTCCTGGACATCACGCAGCGCTTCGCCCCCGCGCCGGTGGCCGACGCGACCGTCACCGCCGCCCTGCCCACCCACGTTCCCGGCGGCCCGGGCAACGAGCTCTACATCCGTCGGGACCGGTTCCCGCAGGTGTACGCCGCCGACCTGCCGCCCCACGTGAAGGACGTGATGTCCGTGGCCCAACGCCCGATCGCCCAAAAGGCGCTGACCTCCCGATCCGGCCCGCCGGCCTGGGCCTCCAAGCCGTCCTGGTACGCCATCGCGACCGCCGACCGGCTGCTCAACCCCACCGCCCAGCGCTTCATGGCCCAGCGCATGGCGGCCACCGAGTACGTGCTGGACGGCTCGCACGCCGTGCTGCTGTCGCAGCCCGCCGGCGTGGCGGCGATGATCCGGGAGGCCGCCGCACGGGGCAGCGGGCGCGAGGACGGCGACGCGCTCCGGCAGGCCTTCTGAGCACGTGGAACCCGATAGCATGCGTTCGAACGGAAGACGCCGGCACGGACCGTCCTGACGGCGCCCCGGGCCCGCTCACCCCCACGACACCGACCGACCCCGACCACAGACGTCCCGCCCCTCGGCACATCGGTAAAGGCGCAGCATGATCTCACCGGCCAGACCTCCGGCGCGACGGATCGCCGCCCTCCTGGCCGGGGCCACCGCCCTGCTGCTGACCGCCGCCGGCTGCGGCGGCGGGCCCGCCCCGGGCGAGGTCACCTCCATCACCGTGCTCGACTACTACACCGACGAGCCCGAGCACACCCAATGGGCCCAGACGCTCTCCGACTGCGGCAGGACCGCCGGGGTGAAGGTCGAGCAGACCAGCGTCCCGGGGGCCTCGCTCATCCCCAAGGTCCTGCAGCAGGCGTCGTCGCGGACCCTTCCCGACCTGCTGATGCTGGACAACCCCGACCTGCAGCAGATCGCCCAGACCGGCGCGCTGACCCCGCTGGACCGGTACGGCATCGACTCCAGCGGCTTCGCCCCGGGCATCCTGTCGACGGGCACCTACGACGGGAAGGTGTACGGGCTGGCGCCCTACGCCAGCACCGTCGCCCTCTTCTACAACCAGGACATGCTCGCCGAGGCCGGTGTCGCGGTGCCGAGGACCTGGGACGAGCTGAAGGCGGCGGCGGCCAGGCTGACCCGCCCCGGGCGCTACGGCCTGGCGCTCGACGCGAACGCCACCTTCGAGGGCACCTGGCAGTTCATGCCCTTCCTGTGGTCCAACGGCGGCGACGAGAAGCAGCTGGACACCCCGCAGGCGGCGCAGGCGCTCCAGCTGTGGGTCGACCTGGTGAAGAGCGGGTCCATGTCGAAGTCGGTGCTGAACTGGACCCAGGCCGACGTCCACGACCAGTTCGCCGCCGGCCGGGCAGCCATGATGATCAACGGCCCCTGGCGGATCCCCGCCCTGGACAAGGACAAGGACCTGCACTGGGCGGTGGCCCCCATCCCCGTCCCCCGGGCGGGACAGACCCCCGTCACACCGCTCGGCGGCGAGGTGTGGACCGTCCCGCAGAGCGCCTCCAAGGCCCGGCAGGAGAAGGCCGCCCGGGTACTCGCCTGCCTGAACAGCCCCTCGACCATGCTCGCCCTGGCCGAACAGCACTTCACCGTGCCCTCGCGCACCGCCGTGGCCGCCCGGTACGCCCAGCAGGTCCCGTCGATGGCCGCCTTCGTCGAGAGCGTGGAGGCGGCACGGGCCCGTACCGGCGAACTCGGCGTCAGGTGGCCCCAGGCGGCGACCGGCATCTACACCGCGATCCAGTCCGCGCTGACGGGCCAGCAGACACCGGAGGAAGCCCTCAGGCATGCGCAGCAGATCGCGACCGGTGGCTGAGGCGCGCTCCGGGGAGCGGGCGGCCCGGTGGATGTTCCTCGCGCCGGCCGCGGTGTACCTGCTGCTGTTCTTCGGCTACCCGGTCGTCAAGAACGTCGTGATGAGCTTCCAGCAGTACACGGCCACGACGTTCTACACCGGTTCCGCGCCGTTCGTGGGGCTGCAGAACTACGCGAAGGTCCTGACGTCGGACCTGTTCCCCAAGGCCCTGCTGACGACGGCCCTGTTCACCGCCGGCTCCCTGTGCGGGCAGTTCGTCATCGGCCTGGGCCTCGCCCTGTTCTTCCGGCGCCGCTTCCCGCTCGGCGGCGTCCTGCGCTCGCTGCTGCTGCTGCCGTGGCTGCTGCCGCTGGTCGTCTCCGGAGCGACGTGGAGGTGGATGCTCGACCCCGACACCGGGGTCGTCAACGCGGTGCTGCGCGGCCTGCACCTCTCGTCGTCCGGGATCCCCTGGCTCACCGGCACCTCGCAGGCGCTGGTGTCGGTGATCCTCGTCAACGTCTGGGTCGGGATCCCCTTCAACACCGCGATCCTGTACGGCGGCCTCCAGGACATCCCCCCGCACCTGTACGAGGCGGCGAAGCTGGACGGCGCGGGCCCGGTGCGCTCGTTCCGCCATGTCACCTGGCCCCTGCTGCGGCCCGTGGTGGGCGTCGTGCTGGTGCTGGGCGTGGTCTACACGCTCAAGGTGGTGGACATCATCCTCGTGGTGACGGGCGGAGGACCGGCCGACGCCACCGAGACCCTCGCCACCCAGGCCTACGAACTGTCCTTCCGGCAGTTCGAGTTCGGGCGCGGTGCCGCGATGGGCAACGTGCTCATCGTGATCTCGCTCGCCTTCGCCCTCGTCTACCTGCGCGCCGGCCGTCGCGCCCGCAGCGTCCGGGAGGGGATCGCGTGAGGCGCGCACCGGGCCGTGGCCTGCTGTCCACCGTCGTCGGGATCGTGCTGGTCGCGCTGATGCTGTTCCCCGTCTACTGGATGGTGAACGCCTCCCTCCAGCCGGCGGGCAACACCCTGCGGGGAGGCTGGTTCCCCTCCCGTCCGGACCTCGGCGGGTACGTCACCGCACTGCGCGATCAGGGACGCAACCTCCTCACCAGCCTCGTCGTGGCCCTCGGCAGTGTCGCCCTCAGCCTCGGGCTCGCCGCGCCGGCGGCCTACGCGCTGGCCCGGCTGCGCGTCCGCGGAGCCGGCCTCGTGCTCTTCGGCATCCTGATCACCCAGATGGTGCCGGGCATCGTGGTGGCCGACGCGCTCTACGGCACCTACAGCGACCTGGGGCTCCTGAACTCCTACGCCGGACTGATCCTCGCCGACTCCACCGCCGGGCTCCCCTTCGCGATCATCGTCCTGCGCGCGTTCATGCTGAGCATTCCCGGGGAGGTCATCGAGGCCGCGCAGGTGGACGGCGCCGGGCAGCTGCGCGCCTTCCGCTCCGTGGTGCTCCCGATGAGCCGGAACGCGTTGATCACCGCGGGCGTCTTCACCTTCCTCTTCACCTGGAGCGACTTCCTCTTCGCCCTCACCCTGACCACCACGCAGGACGTCCGGCCGATCACTCTGGGCGTCTACCAGTACATCGGCGCCCACACGAACCAGTGGAACGCCATCATGGCCACCGCGGTCATGGCCTCCGTCCCCGCCGCCGTCCTGCTCGTCCTCGCCCAGCGCTACGTCACCGCCGGCGCCGCCGGCGGCACCGTCGAATGAGGCCGTCCCCGGCCCCACCTGCGATCTAGCGGATTCACGCGATGTGCCGCGGCCCGGGCCCCTGGCACGGTGTACGAGAAGGCGCACCGATCGAAGAGGGACGGATCTGATGGCACCTGACGCACTGGTCCAGGAACGAAGCATCGCCCCCGGCAGCTTCCACACCACCGATTCGCTGCCCGTCGACCACCGGCGGCGGTACTGGCGCGACGCCCTGTCCCAAACGTTCGGCGCCGTGGACATGACCGTCCCCGACGAGGTGTACTCCGGCACGATCCGTGCGACACCGCTCGGCCGGCTCCAGGCCGTCACCGTGGCCGGCGACTGCCTGTCCGCGCTGCGCACCCGCCAGCTGGTCGCGCAGGGCGGTGAGGACGAGTACGTGGTCGTCAAACTGCTGGACCGGGGGGTCGCCCGCCTGGAGCAGGACGGCCGGGAAGCGCTCCTGGGGCCGGGGGACATCTTCGTCTACGACATGGCGCGCCCCGTCCGGCTGAACCTCCCCCAGTCCTTCCGGACGAAGTCCCTCGTCCTGCCGAGGGACGTCCTGGGCCTGAGCGAGTCCGAGATGGCGCACGTCACGGCCTCCCCGCTCGGCCCCGACACGCCCCTGGGCGGCCTACTCTCGCCGTTCCTGTCCGCTCTGGTGGACGGCGCGGGGACCTACCCGGCGCGTACCGGCGAGCTGATGGCCCGCAGCGTCGTGGACCTGCTCGGCGTGATGGCCGCCGAGGTCCTCGGCCGGTCCGGCGCGGAGACGCCCGGCGGGAACCGGGCGCTGCTGCTGCGGATCCAGGCCTTCATCGACCGGCATCTCGCGGATCCCGACCTGACCCCGCAGATCATCGCCCGGGCCCACCACATCTCGCTGCGCTACCTGCACAAGCTGTTCGAGAACGAGGACGCCACGGTCGGCCGGTGGATCCAGCGGCGCCGCCTGGAGGAGTCCCGGCGCGATCTGGCGCGCGGCAACGGCACCACGATCGCCGCGGTGGCGCACCGCTGGGGTTTCACCAGTGCCGCGCATTTCAGCCGGGCGTTCCGGGCCAGCTACGGGATGGCCCCCCGGGAATGGCGCGGCACCCGGGGCGCGGCGCTGTAGCGGGTTCTTTCTCGTACCACATTCCATGCATTCCGCGACAATGTTCCCCCACCGCGGGATTTTATGGTCATTTCAAGGAAATCCGACCCTACCGCCTTGTCGGGGAATGAGGGGAATGAAATGATCCAGCCTCCATCGCCGGTCAGATGCTCGGTGACCGTGCACGTCAGCGTCCCGGAGGAGCCGCCGACCCCGCTGCCCGCGGAGCTGCACTACGACCCGGCCGACCCCTACGCCGTCCGCCTCTGCCTGGGCGCGCCCTCGGCCGGCCCGGTGGAGTGGGTGTTCGCCCGCTCGCTGCTCGCGGAGGGCCTGTGCGGGCCCGCCGGTACCGGGGACGTGCTGGTGGCTCCCCTGCCCCGCGGCCGTCCGCGCACCGTGCGCGTCGTCCTGAGGTCCCCCACCGGCACCGCACTGATCGACATCGCGGCGTCGGCCGTCGCGGCGTTCCTGCGGCGCACGGACGCGCTCGTGCCGCCGGGGACGGAAGGCCTTCACATCGACATCGACCGCGCCCTCGCCGAGCTCACCGGCCGGCTGGACTGAACCGGCCCGCTCGCGCAGGCCTGCCGCCTCCGGGTGCGTTGCGCTGTGGGGACACGTGCCGTGCGCCGAGAGGCAACGGGCGCCCGCCGACCGGTCCTACGGTGCCCCCAAGGAGTCGTCCGATCGAGAGGAAACACCGTGGCATCGCCCGCAGTGGTGGAGATATCGCGATGGCAGTTCGCCGTCACCGCGGTCTTCCACATGAGTTTTCCCGCACTGACCGTCGGACTCTCCCTGTTCCTGGCCGTGACGTACACGCTCCACCTCAGGACCGGGAATCCGCTGTACCTCCAGATATTCCGTTTCTGGAAGAAGATATTCGCGGTCGGATTCGGCCTCGGCGTGGTCGCCGGAACCGTCATGACCTTCGAATTCGGCCTCAACTGGGGCCGATACGCCCACGCCGTCGGCCCGATCCTCGGTGTCACGATCGGCATGGAGGTCATCACGGCCTTCTTCCTGGAGGCCGGGTTCATCGGCATCATGCTCTACGGCGACGGCCGGGTACGCCCCCGGACCATGGCGCTCGCCTGCTGGATGCTCGTCGTCGGCACCCTGCTGTCCACGACCTGGATCCTGTCCGCCAACAGCTGGATGCAGGACCCGGCCGGTTTCACCGAGGTCGACGGCCAGTTCCGGGCGAGCAACTGGTGGCACGTGCTGTTCAATCCGGCGTTCGCCTACCGGTACCCGCACATCCTGCTCGCGGTGCTGATCAGCGCCGCCTGGTTCATCGGCGGCATCGCCGCCTGGTACCTGGTCAAGCGGCGGGCGCTGCCCTTCGCGCGCCGCACCCTGTCCATCGCCCTGGGAGTGCTGGCGATCCTGATGCCCGTACAGCTGTACGTGGGCGACGCCACCGCCGGGTTCATGGGTGCGCACCAGCCGGCGAAACTGGAGGCCTTCGAAGGCAACTGGAAGACCGACAACAACGGCTACAACCTGTTCGTGGTGCCCGACACCGACAAGGGCGAGAACCGGTTCCAGGTGGGGATCCCGCACCTGGGCGCGGTCATCGGCAAGGACCTGTCCGGGCAGGCGCACGTCCCCGGACTTCTGCAGACGCCGGAGGACGAACGCCCCAACATGTGGGCCGCCTTCTACGGCTTCCGGGCGATGTACTTCACCGCCCTGGCGATGTTCGCCATGGCCTTCGCCGGACTGGTGCTGCGGCTGCGCGGCAGGCTGTACACGGCCCGGCGGTTCCTGCGGCTGATGGTGTGGATGACGCCGGCCGGCGTGTTGGCCATCAGCGGCGGCTGGATCACGGCGGAGGCCGGCCGGCAGCCCTGGGTCGTCTACGGCCTGATCCGCACCAGCGACGCCGTCTCCCACCTCTCCCTCGGCGCGGCGATCGCCAGCCTCACCGGCTTCGTCGCCCTCTACGCGCTGCTGCTCGGGCTGTGGATCCGCTACATCGTGCGCACGGTGCGCACCGGCCCCGAGCACCTGGTGACCGACGCGGGCACCACCGCCCACTCCACGGAGATCAGCCATGCTTGAGTACGCGTCATACGCCCTGGTCCTGCTCGCCCTCGGCGCCTACGTGCTGCTCGACGGCTACGACCTGGGCGTCGGCATCCTGAGCCTGTTCGACCGCAGCGACCGGCGGCGCAAGGAGTACAACGAGCTGATCGCGACCGCCTGGGACGCCAACGAGAGCTGGATCGTCCTGGCGGGTGTCGCGCTGTGGGCGGGCCTGCCCGGCGTCTACGCCACCGTGCTGCCCGGCGCCTACCTGCCGCTCGTCGTCATGCTGCTCGCCATCGTGCTGCGCGGCACGGCCATCGAGCTGCAGAGCGCCGCCCCCGGCTACCGGCGCGGCTGGGGCCTCGTCTTCGGGCTCGCCTCGCTGGTGGCCACGGTGTGCCAGGGTCTCGTGGCCGGGGCCGTGCTGTCCGGACTGCGCCACTCGGGCCAGACGTTCACCGGGGGCACCTGGGACTGGTTGACGCCCTACGGCGTGCTGTGCGCCCTGGGGCTGGTGGCCGTCTACCTGCTGGCGGGGGCCGCGTGGCTGCAGGACAAGACCACGGGGAGCGCCCACGCGTGGGCGGGCCGGCTGGGCCGACCGCTGATCCTGGCGGTCGGGGCGGCCGGCCTGGTCCTGGGTTTCGGGCTCCGCTTCGCCGACCCGCAGCCCCTGCGCTTCGACCAGCCGCTGCGCGCGGCCCTGTTCGGCCTCGCGGTGGCCGTGGCCGTGGTCTGCGCGGGGATCGCCTGGTACGGCTTCGGGCGCCGGCCCGACTGGCGTCCGTTCGCCGCCGTGGCCGGTACGGAGGCCGCGGGCCTGCTCGCGCTCGTCGCCGCCACGGCGCCCGTCGTCGTCCCGCCCGACCTGACCGTGCACGCGGCCGCCGGCCCGCACGGCTCGCAGCTGTTCCTGCTCATCGGGGTCGGCGGGTGCATGCCGGTCGTGCTGGCCTACAACGTCTACGCGTGGTGGGTCTTCCGCGGGAAGTTCTCCCGGCCGGCGGACGTCTCCGTCGCGGACGTCTCCGTCGCGGACGGCCCGGCCGGCACCGCGGCTGCCGTGGAGCGGCCCGCGGCGGTGGCTCCGGCCGCGGGCGGCGGCCCGTGGGCGGTCGTCGTCGCCCGGCGGGTGCTCCTGACCCTGCTGGCCGTGGCGGTGGCCGCCGTCTCGCAGGACGTCTTCGGTGGCGTGCGGGTGTGGATCGGCCCGGCCGGTGTCGCCCTGTTCGCCGTGACCGCGCTCGCCGTGTGGATCCGGTCCGAGCGCCGCTCGGCGGCCGCCGGCGAGTTCGACCTCCGGGCCGCCGACCAGTGACCGACATCCCCGACCACCTCGCCCGGCTCGGCCGGGACGACGAAGACGGCCGGCAGCGGGCAGCGGGGCTGCTCGCCCGCTGGGCGGCGGTCGGCGAACCGGCGTTCCGGCGGGCCGGCACCCTGCGCGGGCTGGCCGCCGCGGGCCATGTGCTGTGGGCGGCGGGGCTGGGCCGGGCGGCGCAGGCCGCACTGGGCTCCCCGCACGGGGGTGGTGTGGCCCTGGCTCCGGTGCTCTCCGGTGCGGCCCTGGTCGCCGCCGGGCTGCTGCTGCGCGCCGCCCTGCTCGCGGCGGCCGACCGGGTCGCCGACGGCGGGGCGGCCGCCGTCCGGGACCACCTGCGCGCCCGCCTGCTCCTGGCCGCGCTCCCGTCCACGGGCACGCCACCGGAGGAGGTGCCCGACGCCGCTCTCGGCGAGGCGCTGGAGAGCGAGGTGGGCCGGCTCACCCCGTGGCTGACGACGTACGTCCCGGCCCGGCGCACGATGCTGCTGGGAAGCGGCATCGTCCTGGCCGCCATCCTGGCCGGCAGCTGGGCCGTCGCGCTGCTGCTGGTGCTCGCGACCCCGCTGCTGCCGTTCAACCTCAAGGTGATCGGCATGGGCACCCGCGCCGCCGTGCACGCCCAGCTCACCTCCACCCGGCAGCTGAGCACCCACCTGCTGGACCAGCTGCGCGGACTGCCCACGCTCATCGGCCTGGGAGCCGGTGAGGAAGCGGTGCGCGCGACCGAGGCGGCCGACCGGGAACTGGCCAGACGCACCAACGCCGTCCTGCGGGTGGCCTTCCTCTCGACCGCCTGGATCGAGCTGCTCATCACCGTGGCCATGGCGGTCGTCGCCACGTACTGCGGGCTCGCCCTGCTCGGCTACCTCGACCTGCCGGTGGTCCCGTCCACCATGAGCCTGGGCACCGCACTGTTCGTCCTGGTCCTGACCCCGGCGTACTTCGCGCCCGCCCGGGAACTCGCGCGCGGCTACCACGCCCGCGCCGAGGCATCCGCGGCGGCCGAGCTGATCGCGGGGATCATCGAGCGGGCTCCGGCCGGACCGTCCGGCCGTCCCGCTGCGCATGTGCCCGCCGCGCGTCGTCCGAGCCCGCCGAGCCCGGCCGGGGTGGTCCTGGAGGGGGTGACGGTCCGGTACCCGGGGCGCCACGACCTGGCCCTGGACGACGTGACGCTGACCGTGCCGCCGGGTGCGGTCGTGGCCATCGGCGGGCCCAGCGGCGCAGGCAAGACCACCCTGCTCTCCGTGGCGGCAGGTCTGCGCGAACCGGACCGCGGACGGTGCCTGCACTGCGTCGGTTCCGTGACCGTGCCCGCCTCGCCCGCCATGACGGCATGGGCCGGACAGCCCTCCTACCTCCTCCCGGGCACGCTGCGCGACAACCTGCTGCTGGCCCGGCGCGACGCCGGGGACGAGGAGCTGACCGCGGCCTTCGCGGCACTGGGCTTCGAGGACCTGCTGGCCGCACTGCCCCAGGGGCTGTCGACCCGGGTCGGGGAACGGGGCCTGGGGCTGTCCTCCGGGCAGATGCAGCAACTGGTGCTGGTCCGGGCGCTGCTGCGCGACGCACCGCTGCTGTGCCTGGACGAACCCACCGCCCATCTGGACCCGGACGGCGAGGCCCGCGTCATCGGCGCCGTCCGCACGCTCGCGCGCACCCGCACCGTGCTGCTGACGACACACAGCCCGGCACTGCTCGACATCGCCGACGACGTCGTGCGGTTGAGCCGGGGACGGGTGTCCCGGATCAAGGAGGCGCTGTGACCGCGTTCAGGCTGCTGTGGAGCGCGGCGGACCACCGGGCGCGCCGCGACCTGCTGTTCGCCATGGTGCTCGCGGGTACCGCCGAACTGTGTGCCGCCGCTCTGCTGGGGGTGTCCGGCTGGTTCCTGACCTCCTGCGCGGTGGTCACCGCACAGGCGAACACCACCTGGTCGTGGATGTACCCCTCGGGGACCGTCCGCGCGCTCGCCCTGGGCCGCACCGGTCTGCGCTACGGAGAACGCCTGGTCGGCCACGGCGCTCTGCTCGGCGCGACCGTCTCGCTGCGCTCGCGGCTGGTCCGCGCCGCGACCACCGTGCCGGCGCGCGAACTGCGCGACCACCGGGACGGCGCCCTGATGGCCCGGCTCACCGGCGACGTCGACGCGGTGGGCGCCATGGCCGCCCGGGTCGTCCCGCCGCTGGCCGGGATCGGCCTGACCGCCGCCGTCGTCGTCGCTCTGCTGACGGTGGCGAGTCCGCCGTCGGGTGCGGCCGAACTGCTGCTGCTCGCGCTCGCCACGGCCACGGCCGTGGCCGGCGAACGACGCACCCGCGACCACCGGCGCACGGCGGCCGAGGCGTGGACCGCCGCCCGCACCGGGCTGCTCAGCGCGCGCTCCGCGCTGGCGGAACTGCGCTGCCTGGACGCGGTCGATCCGGTCCGCGACCGGGTCGCGGACGCGGTCGGCCGGGCCCGTCGGGCCGAGGCCGCGGCGGAGTCGGTGCTGCGCCGCTCCAAGCTGCTCCTGCGGCTGCTGGCCGCGGCCGGCCAGACGACCGTCCTGGTCCTGGCGCTGTCCGGTCCCGTCTTCGCCCAGCCGGCTGCCGACGCCATCGGCGAGGTGCTGCTGGTCGCGGCCGCGTACGAGCTGATGGAGACGCTCCCCCAGGTGCTCCGCGACCGCGGCCTGGCCGCCGACGCCGCCCTGCGGCTGACGGATCTGGCGAACCGCGGCCTCCCGGACGGGCCGCCGACCGCGTCCCCGTCCCCGTCCCCGTCGACGTCGACGTCGCCGCTCACCGGCGCCGCCGGGGCGACCCTGGTGGCCCAGCACGTGCCGGTGGGCGTCGGCGACGCCCGCACCCGGTGGTCCACGGTGATCGGGCCCGGCAGCGTCGTCCTGGTCACCGGGCCCAACGGCAGTGGCAAGAGCACCCTGTTGGAGACACTGGCGGGACGCATCCGCCCCACCGAGCCCCGGTCGGTGCTGCTCGACGGCGTCCCCGTCGAGTCCCTGCCCGCCCGTGCGCTCGCCGATTCGCTCACCCTCGTCGAGGCGGAGGACTGGATCGCCGACGCGACCGTCGCCGAGAACCTGCGCCAGGCCGCCCCGGGCGCGGACGACGACACCCTGCGGGCCGCGCTGGCGACCGCGGCCCTGGAGCAGCTGCCCCTCGACACCCCGACGGGCCCGCTGGGCGGCGCGCTCTCGCAGGGCCAGCGCCGCCGCCTGGTGATCGCGAGAGCGCTGCTGCGGGCACCCGCGGTGCTCCTGCTCGACGAACCGACGGCCGGCCTCGACGACCGTACGGCGGTGCGGATGCTGACGGGCCTGCGTCGCGCCCTGCCGGACACCGCCCTGGTGATCGCCCTGCCGGACCGGCACGACGACCTGCTGCCCTTCGCCGCGACCCACACCCTGCGGCTGGAGGCCGAACCCGCCAGTGTTACCGCCTTCGGGTGAAGCGGCGCGAATACCGCCGTTGACGTGCCCTGGCCGGACGAGACTGTGCCGGGCGCCGAAGGGTGCAGGGGATCACGGAGGGGAGCTGCCATGGTGAGCGGCACGGTGCTGTTGGCGCTGCGCGAGAACCCGCTGCAAGGAGGGGTGAGCACCGAGCAACTGCGGCGGATCGGCAAGGAGTTGGAGAACCAGGGTCTGGCGCTGCGCTGGGCGGCCACCGCCCGTGACGCGCGGGCGGTCCTGCGCACGGAGTCGGGGCTCGCGGCGGCCGTGGTGGCCTGGGACCTGCCGGGCGGGGACGGCGACGACGGCGGCGACCAGGAGGGCGGCGGCGCGGACGTCCTGCGGCTGATCCAGCGCCGGTTCAAGGACCTCCCGGTCTTCCTGCTCATGGCGGACGAGTCCGACCACGACCTGGAGCGGCTGCCGCTGTGGGTCTCGGAGGCCGTGGTCGGCTACATCTGGCCGCTGGAGGACACCGCCGCCTTCATCGCCGGCCGGGTCACCGCCGCCGCCCGCGCCTACCACCGGGACGTCCTTCCGCCGTTCTTCAAGGCGCTGCGCCGCTTCGACGACGCGCACGAGTACTCCTGGCACACCCCCGCGCATTCCGGCGGTGTCGCGTTCCTGAAGTCTGCGGCGGGGCGGGCCTTCTTCGACTACTTCGGCGAGCGCCTCTTCCGTAGCGACCTGTCGATCTCGGTGGGAGAGCTCGGGTCGCTGTTCGAGCACAACGGGCCGATCGGGGAGGCCGAGCGCAACGCCGCCCGGGTCTTCGGCGCCGACCGCACGTACTTCGTCCTGCACGGCAACTCCACCGCGGACCGCATGGTGGGGCACTACTGCGTCACCGCCGACGAGATCGCGCTCGTGGACCGCAACTGCCACAAGTCCGTGCTGCACGGCCTGGTGATCTCCGGTGCCCGTCCCGTGTACCTGGTTCCCACCCGCAACGGTTACGGTCTCGCCGGCCCGCTGCCGCCGGCCGAGATCGCCGCGGACGCCGTGGCCGCCCGCATCGCCGCCAACCCGCTGACGGCCGGGGCGGTGTCCGACCGGGCCCAGTACGCGGTGGTGACCAACTCCACCTACGACGGGTTGTGCTACGACACCCTCGCTGCGGCGCACGCGCTCGCCCCGAGCACACCGCGCCTGCACTTCGACGAGGCGTGGTTCGCCTATGCCCGCTTCCACCCCCTCTACGCCCGCCGTTACGGCATGGCCGTCGGCCCGGACACCTTCGACGGCCCGCAGCGGCCCACCGTGTTCGCCACGCAGTCCACGCACAAGCTGCTCGCCGCGCTGTCGCAGGGCGCCATGGTGCACGTCAGGACCTCGCCCCGCGCGCCCGTCGAACACGAGCGCTTCAACGAGGCGTTCATGATGCACGGCACCACGTCACCGCTCTACCCGGCGATCGCCTCCCTCGACGTGGCGACCGCGATGATGGACGGCCCGCAGGGCCGGTGGCTGATCGGCGAGGCGCTCACCGAGGCCATCCGCTTCCGCCAGGCCGTCATCCGTACCGGACGCCGGATCGTCGACGCCGGGGACCGGCCCGACTGGTTCTTCGGTATCTGGCAGCCCGACGAGGTCACCGATCCGGCCACCGGCCGGCGCATGCCCTTCGCCGACGCCCCCGCGGCGCTGCTGCGCGACGAGGCGAGTTGCTGGCTGCTGGAACCGGGCGCCGACTGGCACGGCTTCGAGGGCCTCGGTGACGGCTACTGCATGCTCGATCCGATCAAGGTCACCCTGACCTGCCCCGGGGTGACGGCGAAGGGCGCGACCTCGCCCTGGGGCATTCCCGCCCGCGTGCTGACGGCGTACCTGGCCACCCGCGGGATCGTCGTGGAGAAGACCGACAGCTACACCACGCTGATCCTGTTCTCCATGGGCATCACCAAGGGCAAGTGGGGCACCTTGCTGGACGCCCTGATGGACTTCAAATCCCTCTACGACACCGATGCACCGTTGGAGCGGGTGCTGCCCGGCCTCGTCGGCCAGTTCCCGTCCCGGTACGCGGGCACGACGCTGCGCGACCTGTGTCAGCGGATGCACGAGCACCTCACCCGCGCGGAGCTGATCACCGCACTCGACACCGCGTTCCAGCAGCTCCCCGAGCCCGTGGAACCGCCCCAGCGCTGCTACCAGCGGCTGATCCGAGGGGGCACCGAACGCGTACGCCTGAGCGCGGCCGCCGATCGGGTCGCGGCCGCCATGGTCACGGTGACACCTCCGGGCATCCCGGTGCTCATGCCCGGCGAGTCGACCGGTGCCGCCGACGGACCGCTCCTGCGCTACCTGCGCGCGCTGGAGTCCTTCGACCGGGCCTTCCCCGGCTTCCACAGCGAGGCGCACGGCGTCACCGTCGACACTGCCACCGGGGACTACCTCATCGAGTGCGTCCGCCGGCCGGAAGCCTGAACCGGCGCCCACGGTCAGGACGGTGGCCGGGTCCAGGCCGGGGCGCCGGCCGAGAGGCGGTGGGTGGTCGCGGCGACGAGGGCGAGGAGCAGCAGGATCAGGCCCAGGGTGAGCACGAGGTGGCCGTGCAGGACGAGTTGGGCTCCGGCGAAGGCGCCGAGGAGCATCGCCAGCGCGGACAGGATGCGGCGGCCGGGGCGCGGCGCCTGGCCGCCGGCCGGGGTGGAGTCCGCGGCCAGCCCGGTCAGGGTCAGGGTCAGGACGGTCGTGGTGAGGTCCGGGACGCCGAGGCGCCGGGCGACCGCGTTCTGCAGGCCCATGCCGATCCCGAGGAACACGATCAGGGTGTACTGGACGCCCGTGGTGACCCGGCCGTCGGTGAGTGCGGCGGTGGCCACGGTGACCGCGACCAGCACGGTCTGCAGGGCGGTGGCCGTCTTCAGCAGGTTTCCGCGGTGCGTCGCGAACCGGGTGCCGAGCCGGCCTCCGGTGAACGCGCCGACGAGGAACGCCGCCAGGGCGACGACCGAGGCGAGTACGGACAGCTTCGCGGCGCCGGACAGGGCGAATCCCAGGAAGACCACGTTGCCCGTCATGTTGGCGACGAAGACGTGCCCGAGCGCGAGGTAGCTCACCGCGTCGACCAGTCCGGTGACCACCGTCAGCGTCAGCATCAGGGGCAGCAGCGGGCCGTGGCGGTCCTCTGCGGTCGGTACGAGTGTGCGGGCGGCGTCATTCAGCAGCCTGCGCATGCTGCTTCCTTTCCGTTGCGGCGGGCGGGCGGTGCAGTGCGACGCGGGTGAGCAGTCCGCTCACCGGGCCGAAAACGATGGCGGGCAGGACGATCCACAGCGGCCAGGGCGTGATGCCCAGGGCGTGGTCGAGCGACCACCGGCCGGGCCCGGTGAGGGCCAGCGCCGCGCAGACGGCGACGAGGACCAGCGGGTATTCGTAGCCGTCGTTCTGCACCCACAGGCCCTTGGGCCGTTTCACGGTGCCCGCGACGGTCATCACGCCCATGGCGGCCATCGCCGCCAGGGGTGTGAGCAGTCCGGCGGTCAGGAACAGGCCGGCGCCGATCTGGCTGGCTCCCGCGGCGATCGCGGTCAGCCGGCCGCCGCGGAACCCGTCGTGGCGGAACTCCTCGGTGCCGCCCGCCAGGCCGTGGCCTCCGAGTCGGAAGCTCACCTTCTGGACCCCGTGGCCGGCGATGAGGAGTCCCACCACCAGTCGTAGGGCCAGCAGTCCAGCGTTCATCGTTTCCTGCCTGTTCCTGACACTCGGTCCTTTACTGCTCTGCGAGGGAGTGGGGGTCAGCCGGCGGCGTGGTCCCCGATGAAGGCCTGCGCGTAGACCACGCCGAGGCCGTAGGTGCCGCCGTGCTCCTGCACCACGTCCATGACCGACATGTAGGTCTCGCTGCGGGCCCAGTCACGCTGGAGCTCCAGCAGCACCTGCACCCAGGTCACCGGGACCGCGCCGCCCCGGACCATGCGCTGGATGGCGTGTTCGTGGGCCTGCGGGCTGACGCCGCCCGAGGCGTCGGTGACCACGTAGACGTCGTAGCCCTGGGCGATGGCGGAGAGCACGGGCAGCACGACGCAGACCTCGGTCCACAGGCCGGCGATGACGAGCTTCTGGCGGCCGGTCGCCTTGACGGCCTCCACGAAGTCGACGTCCTCCCAGGCGTTCATCGTGGTGCGGTCGATGATCTTCTGGTCGGGGAAGACCTCGGACAGCTGCGGGATGATCGGGCCGGAGAAGGACTCGGCGGCCACGGTGCTCAGCACGACCGGCACGTCGAACGCCTTGGCGGACTTCGCCAGGCCGGCGGTCGCGTTGATGATCGCGGTGCGGTCGCCGCTGCCGGTGCCGAAGAACATCTGCGGCTGGTGGTCGATGAACAGCACCGCGCAGTTGTCGGGGGTGAGCAGGTCGGGGCTGGGGGCCGCGGTGACTGCGGAGATGTTGACCATGAGAGGGGCCTTTCCGGGTGTGTCGTGATCGCGGACGGGTGTCCGCTGTCGGGGGCGACCGTGCGCAGGGTGGCGCGGGTCGGTCGCGGCCGACCGTGCGCCGGGGGGCGCGGGTCGGTGGGTGTCCCGGGCGGGGGCGGCTCGTGACCGGCCCCCGCCCGGGGGGTCAGAGGGAGAAGCAGGGGTCGAAGAACTCGCCCGCTGCCTCCGAGGCCTGGCCGCGTCGGACGCGCCACTGGCGGTGCTGCTCCGACTCGGCGACGGCCTGGCCGAGCAACTCGGCCTGGCGGGCGCCGGACAGGCCCGTGCCGGGCAGGGCCTGGTAGCCGCCGAAGTGCGCCACCGGGCTCCACTCGGGGCTGACCGGCGGCAGTTCCTCGTCCAGGCCCTCGTACTCGGCGGTGGCGTAGACGATCCGGCCGCCGACGACCGTCAGCAGGGACTCGATGTGGGCGATCTCCTGCTCGGGCACGGTGAAGTAGTCCTCGGACAGGACGGCCAGGTCGCCGAGGAAGCCCGGGCGCAGGACGCCCTTGAGGTTCTCCTCCCCGGTCAGTGCGGCTCCCGCCTCGGTGAACATCGCCAGTGCGGTCCGGCGGTCGACCCGGTTGTGCGGGGGTCGCAGGACCAGGTCGCCGACGGTGCGGCCGGTGATGAGCCAGTGCAGGGCGACCCACGGGTTGTAGGTGGAGACCCGGGTGGCGTCGGTGCCGGCGCCGACGGTCAGGCCGCGCTCCAGCATGGCCCGGATCGGCGGGGCGTCCGCGGCGGCGCCGGGGCCGTAGCGGGCCAGGAACGCCTCGCCCTGGAAGGACAGCCGGTTCTGCACGGACATGGCGCCGCCGAGGGCGGCGATGCGGTCGAGGCTGTCCGCGGAGACGGTCTCCGCGTGGTCGAACAGCCACCGGTTGCCGGCCGGGAAGAGTCCTTCCGCGGCGAGCTTCTCGAACACGGCGAGGTCCCGGCGGATGGTCTCGTCGTAGGTGGCGTGCAGCCGGAATCCCCAGCCGTTCTCCATGAGCAGGCGTACGGCCTTCTCGAATTCGGCTTCGTAGGGGGGGTGGTCCGGGCGCGGCTGGGCGAAGTTCTCGAAGTCCGCGGCCGCCCAGGTGAGGTTCTCGCCGGCGCCGTTGAGGCGGAGCCATTCGTCCCCGTCCTCGGGGCTGGCCATCTCGATCCAGCGGGTGAGGTCGTCGATCTCCTGACCGGCGGTCTGCGGGAAGAGGTGGTAGGCGATGCGCAGCGACAGCTGGCCGGCCTTCGCCAGTTCGACGACGGTGCTGTAGTTGTCGGGGAAGTTCTGGAACCCTCCGGCCGCGTCGATCGCCGACGTGAGGCCGAACCTGTTCAGTTCCCGCAGGAAGTGACGGGTGGAGGTCTTCCTGTCCTCGCCCTCCAGCACCGGGGCCTTGGCCAGGGTCGCGTAGAGGATCAGGGCGCTGGGGGCGGCCAGCAGCATCCCGGTGGGCTCGCCGTCGCGGCCCCGTACGATCTGGCCGCCCTTGGGGTCGGGGGTGTCCCGGGTGAATCCGGCGGCCTTGAGGGCCGCCCGGTTGAGCACCGCCGACTGGTACAGGTGCAGGACGAACACCGGGGTGTCGGGGGCGGCGGCGTTCAGCTCGGCGACGGTCGGCAGCCGCCGTTCGGCGAACTGTTCGGCCGACCATCCGCCCACCACCCGGACCCACTGGCCCTTGGGGGTGCGGGCGGCCTGCTCGCGCAGCATGGCCAGGCCCTGGCGCAGGGTGGGAACACCGTCCCAGCGCAGCTCCAGTACGTAGTTGAGACCGCCCCGGATGACGTGCAGATGTGCGTCGTTGAGGCCGGGGACCATCCGGCGGCCGAGGGCGTCGACCACCTTCGTGTCCGGGCCGACGTGGGGTGCGACGTCGTTGTCGTCGCCGACGACGGTGATGACGCCGTCGCGGATGGCGAGCGCCTCGGCCTGGGGGCGGACCGGGTCTCCGGTGTGGATCTTGGCGTTGCGGACGACCAGGTCCGCGGCGTTGTCGGTGGCGCGGGGAACCAGCCCACCGACCGGCATCGTGGACACGTTCGACGACCTCCTGCGGGATGAACGGCGTCGGATGCGTCTGCACCGACGTCCTCGTGCGTCGACAGCGGCGGACGGTAAGGAGCCCGGGAATGCGCAGTCACTGCGCCCGAGCCGAACCGGTCCGCGTTCCGGGTGGGTCTTCCGTGCGGTGCACGGGCCCGGCCCGGGTGAACGTCGACTGCTGTGCCGCCAGGCTATGTCGGGCCGACGTGTCCGTGTGTCCCGGCAGTGCACTGGCTGCGTTCCGACAGCGCACTTCCTGTCCGTGCGCCGCGGTGGGGTCAACTCCGGTGCGTGGGGGGACGGTTACGGTCGCGTACGACGGCCGGTGGTCGACGGCCGGCATCCGGCGGTCGGCGGTGTCACGGCCGCGCGGCGCGCTCCCGTACCGTGACCACCACGACCAGGCCCGCCAGCAGCACACCGGCCAGGAGCGCGGGTGCCGGGGACGCGGCGGCCGCCAGGACACCGACCGCGGCGACGGGGAACGGGATCCGCTCGGCCGTGCTCCTCTGGTGCGGCCGCAGGTGCACCGCCCAGACCGTGATCAGGAAGACGGCCGCCGGAACGGTGACCGCGGCGCCGGCAGCGATCGGCGGGCCCGCGGTGTGGCGGGTGAGGTGATCGGCGTACGCGGCCAGGCCGGCGCCCTCGGCCGTCGCCGAGGCGAAGATCAGGTAGTGCCCGTAGGCCCAGGGGAACCGTCTGCGGTGGGCCCGGTGCGTCGTGGCGAGCAGCGTGCGCGCCGACCGGGCGAAGTACAGCCACCACATGGCGTAGGCCATGAGCAGGCCGCCGGCCGCCAACGCGTACAGCGAACCGGTGCCCTGGTGCCGGTCGAAGGCGCTGCGCACGGCGAGGGTGGCGGCCGCGACGGACTCGCCGAGCACGATGAGGGTGAACAGTTCGTAGCGCTCGGCGATGTGGTGCGGATGCCAGGGCGTCATCCCGGCGGACTGCGCCCACACGGGAACGGACACCTCGGCCAGGATCATCACCGCGATGCCCGGCAGCCGCAGCGGCGCCGGGACGACGAGCAGCCCCACCCAGCCGATCTGGCACGCCGTCACCCCTGCGGCGAAGCGCAGTGCGGTCCTGCGCCGGGCGGGATCGGACAGCGCGGCACGCAGCCACAGCGCGGCCAGCGCCGTGCGCAGCACGACGTATCCGAGCGTGATGACGTGCAGGTCCCCGTCCTCGAACGCGCGGCGCACGCCGGCGGCGAGGACGAGCGATCCCGTGATCTGCACCAGCACCGTCAGGCGGTAGGTGACGCCGTCCGGGTCGTAGGCGGAGGCGAACCAGGTGAAGTTCATCCAGGCCCACCAGATGGTGAAGAAGACCAGCGCGAAGCGCAGCACACCGCCGGCCGGGTCCCCCTGGGTCAGCGCCCCGTGCAGGCTCGCGGAGGCCTGCGCCACCGCGACGACGAAGCACAGGTCGAAGAACAGTTCCAGCGAGGTGGCGGACCGGTGCGGCTCGCCGGGGTTGCGGCCCACCATGGTGCGGCGGCGCCCGGCGCCCGGGGGCGTCCGCTCGTTCGTCCTCATGCCTCTCCTCGTGGTGCCGGCGCTGTTGTGCCGGCGCTGTGCCGGCACTGTTGTGCCGGCGCTCCGGACGCGGCCGCTCCCCGCGACGCTAGAGCTGCCGGGGAGCGGCCCGAGTCCGCCGGTGCACGGGGGCTTGACCGAGAGCGAACGCCCGGCCCGGGCACCGGCCCCCGTGCGCTGGCGGGCAGCAGCGCATGCACTGCGGGTCAAGCGGTGCCCCGACCGGGCGCCTAGCGTCGCCGGAGTACGCACAACCCGGCACCGCAGGAGGCGGCCATGACCACCAACCCCCCGTCCACCCACAGCAGCCAGCCCTGGCTGCACCAGAAGGGCGAGGTGATCCAGGAGTTCGGGACCGTCAAGCAGTTCCCGGTCGCCCTGTCCTTCGAGGCGCGGATGTACTCCTGCCAGCGCCTGAACAGGGTCCTCGCGGACACCCAGATCCTCTACGGCCTCTACAAGAAGCACCACTGGCTGATGCGCGGCGCGACCTTCTACCAGCTGCACCTGGTCCTGGACAAGCACGCGGGCGAACAGCTCGAAATCATCGACACCATCGCCGAACGCGTCCAGTCGCTGGGCGGCGTGGCGGTGGGCGATCCCCGGCACGTCGCCGAGATCACGTCGATCCCGCGGCCCCCGGACGGGGTGGAGGAGGTGCCGGCCATGCTGTCCCGGCTGCTGGCGGCCCACGAGACCATCCTCATCGACGCCCACGACGCCGCCGCCCGGACCGCGGAGCTCGGTGACGACGGCACCAACGACCTGCTGGTCTCCCAGGTGATCCGGACCGGCGAACGGCAGGCGTGGTTCCTGGCCGAGCACCTGGTCGACACGCCGCTGGTCCGCGCCTGAGGCACGGCCCGGGGCCGCGGTCCGGGCCGCGGCCCCGGCGGGTGTGCCTGCGCCTGCTCTCGGACGGCCGGGGCGGGCGGGTGTGCTCGGACGGCCGGGGCGGGCGGGCCTGAAGGACGTTGTGGGACCACGTCCCGTGCACGCACAGTCATCCCGGCCGCGCGGTGGACTCCTACCGTTCGAGAGTCACTGAATCACTCGTTATCCGGAGGAAACCATGCAGTTCGGAATCTTCAGCGTCGGAGACGTCACACCCGACCCCACCACCGCGCGGACGCCGACCGAGCACGAGCGCATCAAGGCCATGGTCGCCATCGCGCTGAAGGCCGAGGAGGTCGGCCTGGACGTCTTCGCGACGGGCGAGCACCACAACCCGCCGTTCGTGCCGTCCTCGCCGACCACGATGCTCGGCTACATCGCGGCCAGGACGGACAGGCTGGTCCTCTCCACCGCCACCACCCTGATCACCACCAGCGACCCGGTGAAGATCGCCGAGGACTTCGCCATGCTCCAGCACCTGGCCGACGGCCGCGTCGACCTGATGATGGGCCGCGGCAACACCGGCCCGGTGTACCCGTGGTTCGGCCAGGACATCCGGCAGGGCATCAACCTCGCCATCGAGAACTACAGCCTGCTGCACCGGATGTGGCGCGAGGAGGTGGTGGACTGGGAGGGGAAGTTCCGCACCCCGCTGCAGGGCTTCACCTCGACCCCGCGCCCGCTGGACGGCGTAGCGCCCTTCGTCTGGCACGGCTCGATCCGCAGCCCCGAGATAGCCGAACTGGCCGGGTACTACGGCGACGGCTTCTTCCACAACAACATCTTCTGGCCCGCCGACCACACCAAGCGCATGGTCGAGCTGTACCGGACGCGCTACGCCCACTACGGGCACGGCACACCGGAGCAGGCGATCGTGGGCCTGGGCGGCCAGGTCTTCATGCGGAAGAACTCCCAGGACGCGGTACGCGAGTTCCGGCCGTACTTCGACGTCGCACCGGTGTACGGGCACGGGCCCTCGCTGGAGGAGTTCACCGACCAGACCCCGCTGACCGTCGGCTCACCGCAGCAGGTCATCGAGAAGACCCTGTCGTTCCGCGAGTACGCCGGTGACTACCAGCGCCAGCTGTTCCTCATGGACCACGCGGGACTGCCGCTGAAGACCGTCCTGGAGCAGCTCGACCTGCTGGGCGAGGAGGTCGTACCGGTGCTGCGGGAGGAGTTCGCGAAGGGCCGGCCGGCCGACGTACCCGAGGCGCCGACCCACCGGTCCCTGCTCGCCGCCGCCTCCGAGGCCTCCGAGGCCTCCGGGGACGGGGTGGCCGCATGAGGCTCGTCGCCGTGTCCGCGGGTCTGAGCACCCCCTCGTCCACACGCCTGCTGACGGACCGTCTCACCGACACGGTCCGCGACGAGCTCGCCGGCCAAGGGCACGAGACGGAGGTGGACGTCATCGAGTTGCGCGCCCTGGCCGTCGCCGTCGCCAACAACCTCGTCACCGGATTCCCCCCACCGCAGCTGGCCGCCGCGATCGAAGCGGTGACCAGCGCCGACGGCCTGGTCACCGTGACACCGGTGTTCAGCGCCTCCTACAGCGGGCTGTTCAAGTCCTTCTTCGATCTGATCGATCCGGGCGCCCTCGCCGGCAAGCCGGTCCTGATCGGGGCGACGGGAGGCACCGCCCGTCACTCCCTCGTCCTGGAGCACGCGCTGCGCCCGCTCTTCGCCTACCTGCGGACCGTGGTCATCCCGACCGCCGTGTACGCGGCGTCGGAGGACTGGGGTTCGGCCAGCGACGCGCACACCGAAGGCCTGCCCGCACGCATTAACCGGGCGGGCCGGGAGATGGCCTCGCTCCTGGCCGCCAGGGCAACCGACCCCCGGCCCGGGGACGACCTCGCCGTGTCCGGTAAGCAGCTCTCCGATCTGCGCCTGGACTGAGCACACTCAGCCCCCGCCACCGCGGCTGCCCCGCCTCCTCCCGGCTCAGGGAAGGAAGCGGGGCGGAGGAGGGGGCTCAAACTCGGAGGAGGGGGGGCTCGGAGGGGAAGGCTTCCTCACCGCACCCAGTCGGCTGCGAACCCTGCGCCCTGCCGCCTGACCCGCGCCGCGCCCGCCCCCGCGAAGTGCGCCGGGATCACCAACTCCCCTTCCGCCGCCGCCCGTTCCAGCACCCGCAGCCGGCTCGCCGCCGCCTGCGCCGGGTCCAGGCAGAAGCAGCTGTTGCACGAGGGGTGCGCCAGCTGCACGGGCGAGTGCATCAGGTCCCCCACGAACACCGCGCGCTCACCGCCCGACTCCACCCGCAGCACGGACGAGCCCGGAGTGTGCCCCGGCGTCTCCTCCAGCACCAGCGCCGAGTCGATGCGCAGCGAGCCCGACCACTCCTTCGCCTGCCCGGCCGCCAGCACCGGCGCCACGCTGTCCCCGAACACCAAGTCCCACTCCGCCCACCGCCGCGGATCCAGCCCGGCGGTGCTGCGCGCCGCGTGCCCGGCCGCCGGGTCGAAGAACGCCCGGTCCGCCGCCGGCAGGAAGTACACCGCGTTCGGGAACGTCGGCACCCAACTCCCGTTCTCCTCCTTCGTGTTCCACCCCACGTGGTCGGCGTGCAGGTGCGTGTTCACCACCACGTCCACCTCTTCCGGCCGCACCCCGGCCGCCGCCAGCAGCTCGGGCAGGCGCCCCTCGCGCCGGTGGAACATCGGCGTCGACGGCCGCTCGCGCCCGGCGCCCACGCCCGTGTCCACCAGCACCGTCCGGCCCCCGCTGCGCACCACCCAGGTCTGCAGCGCGCCGATGTAGGCGCCGGAGGCGGGGTCGTAGTGCTCGGGTGCCAGGGCGGCGTCGCCGCCGGTCCAGGCCGGCTCGCCGAGGGCGGGCACGATCGCCGCCGCCGGGGCGAACGGCCCCTGGTACTCCAGCACTCGGATGATCTCCACGTCCCCCAGTACGATCCGCTCCACGGCTCGCCCCTCCACCTGTCTCGTCGTCAGTTCGCCGGCCGGCGTGTTGTCCCGGCCTGGTGTCCGGTCCGTTGTCGGCTCCTTGAGCCTAGGAGGCGTGGATGAGCCGCTCAATGCGCTGTCGGCTCGTCCGAATACGTGATCGGCTCATCCTGGCGTCCGGGGGTGGCGCGCCGGGGACGGCTACGATGGCCGGATGGACGTGGTCAGCGACGCGATCGCCGCCGTACGGGCGGGCCGCCCCTCCTCCAACCGGCTGCGTGTGGCGGGACGGTGGGGTGCCTGGATTCCGTCCTACGCGGGCGCGGGCTTCCACGTGGTGCTGGCCGGCAGCTGCTGGCTGGTGGCCGACGGCGGCGAGCCGCTGCGCCTGGGGCCCGGCGATGCGGTCCTGCTGCCGCACGGCAGCGGACACGCCCTGTCCGGCGAGGAGTTGACGGCCTCCCGGGCGGCGCGCCTGCCGGGGCTGGATTCCCTGCTCGACACCCGCCGACCGGCCGGCGCCCCGGATACTGCGGACGCTCAGGACGGCGCGGACGGCCCGGACGGCCCGGATGCTGCGGACGCCCCCGGCATGGCCGATCTGCTGTGCGGCAAGTACCGCCTCGACCACGGGCTCGGACACCCGCTGATGCGCGAGCTGCCCGAGGTCGTCCACCTGCCCACCCGCAGCGGCGAGCATCCCGAACTGCGGGCCGCCGTAGAGCTGTTGAGCGCCGAGCTGGCCACCGCGCGCCCCGGCGGCGAGCTCGCCGTGCCCGGGCTGATCGACCTGCTGCTGGTCTACCTGGTACGGGCCTGGACCACCCGGCGCGGCGCCGACGGCTGGGGCGCGGCGCTGACGGACCCGGTGGTGGCGGCCGCGCTCGCCGCCGTCCACGACGCCCCGGCCCACCCGTGGACGGCCGAGGCCCTGGCCGCCCGGGTCGGGGTCTCGCGCGCCACCCTCACCCGCCGCTTCACCGCGCTCACCGGCCGCCCCCCGATGGCCTACCTCACCTGGTGGCGGATGACCCGGGCCGCAGGCCTGCTGCGGAACACCGCCGACCCGTTGGAGGCCGTGGCCCGCAAGGTCGGCTACGCCAGCCCGTACGCGCTCTCGCACGCCTTCGCCCGGCAGTTCGGCACCACTCCCGGGCGCTACCGCACCACCGGCGCCGCCCGCGCCGCCTGACCCCGGCGCCCCGCGCGGCCTGAGAGCCCGGTCCGCCCGAGTGCCGCTCCCCCGCTGGTCCGGGCGCCGGCCGGCCGTCAGCGCACCTCCAACTCGGTGTGGTGGACGGTGAATCCGCCCCGCAGGACCGGGGCGAACGGGGCCGGGGCCATGCAGGTGCCGACCACCGGCTGGTAGGGCGCGCCGTTCGCGTCCACGTCCATGTTGCCTATGCCCCAGGAGAACCCGAGGCGGCCGCCGCCATGGCCGCCCGCGTCGCCCTCGCGGCCCTGGTAGACGCTCAGGCCGATCCGCTGGCCGACGTTGTCGATGTCCGACCTGGTGACGACGGCGGTCAGCGTGGCCACCGGCCCGCCGGTGGCCAGGCAGTCCACCTCGGCCTCGGCGCTGTGGACCTGCCCGTCGGCCGCGGTGCGGTGGGAGTACCGGACGGTGCCCCGGGCGTCGGTGGGCAGGCCGTCGGCCAGGGCGGTGCCCGGGAAGCGGCGGCTGTACGGGACGGCCTGGGCGTCGACGGTGAACCAGATCTCGTCGTCCGGGACGAAGGCGTACGAGATCCGGGCGGTGCCGCTGACGCTCGCCGGGCGGGCGGGCCGCGCGTCCTGGCGGACGGGCGAGGTGGTCGCGGTGGCGGCGGTGGGGGTAGAGGCGGTGGTGGCGGAGGCCGGGGCGACGCCCGTCAGTGCCGCGAGGGCCAGCGTGACGGCGGCGGCGGCCCGGGCGGCGCGGGTGCGGACGTGGGCGTGCGTGCGGATGTGCGTGCGGATGCGGGACATGGTGGGCTCCTCCCCCCGGCGGCCCCGATGGCCGCCGTGTTGACGCCTCCAAGCCTGGTCGGTGCACCCGCCTGCGGACCATGTGCCGATCGGCATAAAAGCCGTGCCCGGAAAGCCTTCTGCCCTGCCGATCGGCAGGGCAGAAGGCTTGGGGCTGGCCGTCCCGTTCGATGGACGACGCACGGCGCCGGCGGCCGCGGGGGGCCGGCGCCGGTGCCGGACCGTGCGGTCGGGCCGTGGTCAGCAGGTGCCGACGTGGCCGTAGCGCGAGGACCAGACCGGCGTCCAGGGGCTGCCCGAGTGGGGGCGGTAGACGACGAGGTTGGAGTCGTCCTGCAGGCGCACCCAGTTGGCGCTGGGGTTGCAGTTGAAGTTGGTGGCGGAGGACCACTTGGCGTTCTTGAAGGTGTCGTAGACGACGAAGTTGCCGTCGTACTGCATGATCGCCTTGCCCGCCCCGCCGCCGGTGGTGGCGGTCGCCCAGATCGCGGTGCCGCGGCTGTCGTACTGCACCAGGTTGCCGTCGCTCTGGTAGGTCAGCCGGTAGGCGCGGTTGGCGGAGTACAGCGAGTCGCCGGGCAGCAGGCAGCTGCCCCAGTCCATGTGGTCCCAGCCGCTCGGGTTGCGCGAGCAGTTCCACTCGCTGTTGACGTCGGCGGACGCGCTGGTCGCCGACGTCAGCCCGGCGACGGAGGCCAGCGCCAGCGCGGCGCCGGCGAGTGACAGGGCGCGCTTGACCGTTCCGTTGTTCCTCATCGTTCCCCTCTTTCCGCTGCGGCGCCGGTACCCGGCCGGCCGCGGCACGGTGTCATCGGAGGTGTGCGGACCCGGAGTTCCGTCCACCGGCCGACGGGACGGAGCCCCTCCACCCCTGTGCTCATGCCAACGGAGGCCGCGCGCCGTCCGGTTCACCGCGGACCTGCGGGGTCAGCGGCCCCGCCACCACCGCCGCCGGGGCTCCTCCGTCACAGCCCCGCCGTCGGCCACCCCGCCGTCGACAGCCGGGCCGTCGGCAGCCGGTCCGGTGAACGGCGGCAGGGCCCGGAACCGCTCGTCCAGCACCG
Source organism: Streptomyces novaecaesareae (assembly GCF_000716875.1). Lineage (GTDB taxonomy): Bacteria > Actinomycetota > Actinomycetes > Streptomycetales > Streptomycetaceae > Kitasatospora > Kitasatospora novaecaesareae. The sequence continues at coordinate 45,061 of NZ_JNWQ01000053.1, forward strand.
CGCTCGCGCCGACCCGGGCCAGCGTCTCCCGCACCAGCGTCAGCGGGTGGGACGGGAAGTGCGCGTCCCACTCCGGGAGGTCGCCCACGTGGTACGGCAGCGGTGCGCGCAGCTGCGGGTCGTAGGGGTGGGGGCGGAAGTAGGCGTCGAACCCGACGCGGTCGGCGACCACCGCCTCCCGCATGCCGCTGATCGGCCCCTCGGCGGCCTGCACCTTCAGCACCACGCTGCACCGGTCCCGCGGCACCGTCCACGCCCCGACGAACACCTGCCCGGGGCCGGCCGCCTTGGGGGCCTTGGCGAGCTGCCACAGCCCCGGCACGCCGCCCAGTGGGCGGACCTCGGCCTCGATCAGCGCGGCCCCGTTCCGCGCGGTGTGGCGGGCCAGTTCGCGCAGCAGCCGCTCGCCCGCGTCGAGCGGGGCCACCAGGTCCGGGACGAGCGCGAAGTCGTGGACGGACAGGACCACCCCGCGTTCGTCGTCCCACACCCGGCTTCCGCCGCCGGCGTCCTCCTCGTCCTCGCGCGGAACGAAACCGGCCAGGTCCAAACTGATGATCGCATTCATGCCGGTCATCCTCCCGCCCCGCTCCACCCGGGAGCACCACCTTTACGGGACGCGGGCTTCACGGGGGCTCAGGGTGGGCTCGGGGGGCTCGCTGGCGCGGTGGTGATCACCACCGGTCCGCGCACGGGACAATGGGCGGGTGACCGGCAGTCAACTCCCCCGGGGCATCACCGCCCTGATTCCCAGCGCCCCCGCCCCCGCCACGCCCGGCGAGCGGGCGGCCTCCCAGCTCCTCCACCTGCGCACCGCACAGGTGCCCCTCCCGCTCCTGGCCGCGGCCGCGGAGCTGATCGCCCCGCAGCTGGAGAGCGAGGACCCGGTCACCCGCGAGGCGGCCGCCGACGTCCGTGCCCGGCTGCTCGCCCTGCTCGACGACGCCGCCCCGGGCGCGGTCCCGCGTGCCGTCCCGGGCCCGGCCTGACGGCGGCTACCGCGCGCCGGCCGAGGGTGAGGGTGCGCCGGCCCAGCGGTGCAGGGCGGCTTCGAGGCCCGCGGCCGCGTCGGCGGTGCGGCCGGTGTCGCAGGCCCAGGCGACCACCCCGTCCGGGCGGACCAGCACCCCGGCCGGTGCTGCGTCTCCACCTCCCGTACCGGCACCGCCCGCGTCGGCAAGGCCGGTCACCCGCCCGCTCCAGGCCCCGGCGAGGCGGGCGAGCGTACCGTCCGGGGTGCGGTCGAGCAGCAGGAACCCGCCGCCGTGGCCGTGGTCGGCCAGCCGGGAGCCGTCCGTCAGCCACAGGTCGGGGGCGCAGCGGCCGACCGGCGGGTGGCCGCCGGGCAGGTCGACGCGCTGGGTGACGCCGGAGATCTGCTTGACCGCGTGGGTCGCGCCGTCCCGGGTGCCCAGCAGGTCGGCGAGGACCTGCCGCAGCGCGGCCGACGCGGCGTCCCCGCGCATCGCCCCGCTCTGGGCGCGCGTCCAGTCCAGCACCCAGGCGCCCAGCGGGCGGCGTTCGGCGTCGTAGGTGTCGAGCAGCCCCTCGGGCGCCCACCCGGCGACCACGGCGCCGAGCTTCCAACCGAGGTTCATCGCGTCGCCGACCCCGAGGTTGAGCCCCTGGCCGCCGAACGGCGAGTGCACGTGCGCGGCGTCGCCGGCCAGCAGCACGCGGCCCGAGCGGTAGGCGGCGGCCTGGCGGGCGTTGTCGCTCCAGCGGGTCGCGGCGCCGCGCAGCGCGGTCAGCGTGACGTCGGTGCCCGAGACCCGGCGCAGTACGGCCTGCAGTTCGTCGAGGGTGACGGGCTCCGTACGGTCGGCGGGCGCGCGGCCGAACTCCACGGTGGCCACCCGCCCGGGCTGCGGCCCGCAGCGGTAGGCGCCCCGGGCCGACCACGTCCATCCGTCGGCGAGCTTCTCCGGGTCGGCGATGTCGACGACCGCCAGGTGTCCGGTGAGTTCGGGGTCGGTGCCGGGGAAGGCGATGCCCGTGAGGCGGCGTACGGTGCTGCGCCCGCCGTCGCAGCCGACCAGCCACCCGGTGCGCACCGGGCCGGCGGTGGTGGCGACGAGCACGCCGTCGCCGGTGTCCTCCAGCGCGGTGACCTCCACCCCGCGGCGCACCGGGACGCCGAGCCGCGCGACGTGGTCGGCCAGCAGCTCCTCCAGCTCGCGCTGCGGCACCATCCGTGCTCTGGCGACCGCGGTGTGCGCGGCGAGGTCTTGGTCGGCCCAGTCGACGAGGCCGGGGTCGAGGACCATCCCCGCGAAGTGCCCGGTGAAGCGCGGCCGGTCTGCCGGCAGGCCGGCGCCGGGCCGTCTCCGGTACCGGGCTGATGGCCGTCGGGCGGGTTCGCGAGGGGCCCCACTCGCGCGAGCAGGTCCCGCTGCACCCGTTCGGCGGCGGGCAGCAGGCCGCGGCGGTCGAGCGCCTCGGCCGTCGGCACGTTGATCGCCCCCGCCTTCATGCCCGGGTCAGGTGCGGGCGGTGGCCTGGCGGGTGCGGCGGGCGAGGCGGTGCAGGCGCTGGACGGCGACGAAGCGGTGCATCCGGTCGGCCAGGGTCAGGCGGTACTTGAGGCGCAGCTGGGTGTTCAGGTCGGCGAGGGGGTCGGGGCCGATGGCCCGGAGCAGTCGGCTGACGTGCTGCTGGTAGGCCTCGCGGTAGCCGCGGTCGCCGTCCGGGACGGACCAGAAGAACATCGGGATCTCCTCGACCAGGCAGTTGCGGTCGTAGGCGCGCAGGTGCTCGGCGAACGCCGGCTCGGGGCGGGCGAGCAGCCATTCCCGGACCAGTTCCATCGAGCGGACCCGGTCGACCAGGCCGCGCGGGTCGGTCCGCTTCTGGGTGATGGACAGCTCGCCGTCCTCGCGGACCCGCCAGTGGTAGATCGGGTCGGCGAGGACGTCGACCCGGTCGGCGAGGAAGTGGTGGGGCACGCTGACCGGGGCGTCCTCGTACAGGATGCCCTCGGGGTAGAGGATGCCCGCGGCGTCGAAGAAGGAGCGCCGGTAGACCTTGTTCCAGGCGGTGCGGTCGGTGACCAGGGCGGGCAGTTCGCTGACGTGGGTGCGCAGCCGGGTCTCGCGGAACGGGCGGCGGTGGGCGTGCGAGGGGGTGAGGCCGGTGGTGCGCAGGCGCATCGCGTTGCCGGTGGCGAAGTCGGATCCGGTCTCGTCCAGCGTGCGGATCATCAGCTCGTACGCGTGCGGGGGCAGGACGTCGTCGCTGTCGACGAAGGCGAGGTAGGCGGTGCCGGGGGCGAGGTGGCGCCAGCCGGTGTTGCGGGCGGCGCCGAGGCCCTTGTTCTCCTGCCGGACCAGCCGGAAGCGCCGGTCCCGGTCCGCGTACGCCTCGGCGATGGCGGGGCCGCCGTCGGTCGAGCCGTCGTCGACCATGACGCACTCGAAGTCCTCGAAGGTCTGGGCCGCGATCGAGTCCAGGCACTCCCGGAGGTAGCGCTCGACGTTGTAGATCGGGACGACGACGGACAGGCGCGGGGCCATCGGGCGGCCTTTCGCTCAGCAGCGGACGGGCCGGGCGGGCCGGGCGGGTGCGCGCCGCCGACGACCGATCACCGGCAGTGGCCCGAATGTAGGGACAGCATACGGCCGTTGGGCGAACGGGGGGTGGCGTCGGGCCTGCCGGACGGTGGAGCAGGCGTGTCCGGCGTCAACCGCGCGTGGACGGCCGCGGCCCGGACCGCCGCGACCCGGACCGCCCGAGGGCGGGGCCGGGCGGGGCAGGTGGGCGGGGCAGGGCGGGGCAGGTGTCAGAGCGGGTCCCCCAGGGGGCCGAACTTCTCCTCCAGGTTCTCGGCCCAGTGGGCGGCGAAGTCCGGCCGGGTGCCGTCGGCGTCGGTGAAGCCGTACTCCCGGTACAGGCCCCAGGTGGCCAGCGCCTTCCCGCTCTTGGCCATGACGTGCGGGTCCGCGGCCAGGGCGGCCACGGCCCGGCCCAGGTAGGCGGGGCTTTCGGACTGGGCGAAGTCCGGATCCCGTGCCGCGCCCTCGCGCCAGTTCTCCTCGGTGACGCCGAAGTGCTCCAGTACGGCCTCCGAGCGCAGGAAGCCGGGGGTGAGCGCCACGGCCGCGACGCCGTGCGGCGCGAGCTCGGCGGCCTGGGCGACGGCGAGGCGGATGACCGTCGACTTCGCCAGGTCGTAGAAGAAGGAGCCTCGGTAGCGGGCGGTGTTGCCGTCGGTGACCTCGACGACCAGGCCGCTCCTGCGGGCGACCATGAGCGGCAGCACGTACCGGCTGGTGATCACGTGGGTGTCCACCGCCTGCCGCAGCAGCCGCAGGCCGGTGTCGAGGTCCTGCTCCCACAGGGGGTGGTCCCAGTCGGTCAGCGGGTCCGCGCCCCAGACGGAGTCGACCAGGACGTCGAGCCGCCCGTCCTGGTCGGCCGCGATCCGGTCGACGAGGGCCCGGACCTCCTCGGGGCGGCTGTGGTCGGTGCGGACGGGGATGCCCAGGCCGCCGGCGGCGGTGACCCGTTCGGCGGTCTCCTCGATGGTCTCCGGGCGGTCCAGGCCGGAGCGGCCGCCCGTGCTGCTGCGGCCGGTGACGTACACCGTGGCGCCGGCCGCTCCGAGTTCGACGGCGATGCCGCGCCCCCCGCCCCGGGTGCCTCCGGCGACGAGGGCCACCTTTCCGGCCAGCGGGCGCTTGTCGGTCGTCATGATTCCTCCGGGTCGTCGGCGGGGTGGGGCGGGAGGTGGGGCGAGAGGGCGGCGTCGAGTTCCTGTCGCAGCCGCTGCCCGAGGGTGCCTTCGCGGTCGAGGGCCCAGGTCAGGCCCGCGCCGGCGGTGACCGCCTGCACGGTGCGGGTCAGCGCCGTGACGTCCGTCGTGGCGCGCAGCTCTCCGGCGCCGGCCGCCTGCGCCAGCAGTTCCCCGATCGCTCGCGCCTGGGCGTGGTGGACGGCCAGGGCGCGCTCGTGGAGCTGCGGGTCGGCGAGGTCCGCGCACAGGAAGGCCAGGTGGTTGGCGAACGCCTCCGGCGTGGCCAGCTGCGTCGTCGTCTCCGTCAGCAGCTCCGCCAGGGCGGCGAGGGCGCCGTCGTGCGTGCGGCGCACCCGCCGGATCAGCTCGTCGGCGTCCCGGACGGACTGGTCGGCGAGCGCCAGGAGCAGCCCGCGCTTGGAGCCGAACCGCTGCACGAGGGTGCCCGGGACGACCCCGGCCTCGCCCGCCACGGCGGCCAGGGTGAGGCCTGCGGGCCCGACCCGGCCCATGACCCGTGCCGCCGCGCGCAGGATCACCGCGTCGTCGACCCCTCGGGGGCGTGCCACCGTCGTCACCTCTCGTTAATAAATGCCTGTTCATTTATTAAACACCGGACACCGCACGTCGGCAAACACGGGAGCGAGGCGGGGCGATACGGGGGCGGTACAGGGGCTGTCTCTTATACACATCTCCGAGCCCACGAGACAGGCAGAAATCTCGTATGCCGTCTTC
>NZ_JNWQ01000054.1 GCF_000716875.1 Streptomyces novaecaesareae
GCATACGAGATTTCTGCCTGTCTCGTGGGCTCGGAGATGTGTATAAGAGACAGGGCCAGAGCACCGCGGTGGCCACCACCGCGAGGAGGGCGACCAGCACGGCGACGACCGTGAGGACCAGGCCGCGGGACGGGCGGGGCGCGGCTGCGGGCGGCTGCTCGGAGGTCATGGCCATGAGGATGGCCCACGCGGCCCCCGCCCGGCAGGCGGTTCGCCGAACTCGCCCCGTACGGACGGACGGCCGGGAGCCGGAGGTCGGAGGACCCCGCCGGGGCGGCCGGTCGGGCTGACACAATGGCCCCATGTCCACCACACCCGCCACTCCCGGCACGACCGCTCTGGCCCCCGAGATCGCCGCCCGGCTCAAGCGCACCGAGGACGGCCTGCTCCCGGCCATCGCGCAGCAGTACGACACCGGCGAGGTGCTGATGCTCGGCTGGATGGACGACGAGGCGTTGCACCGCACGCTCACCACCGGCCGCTGCACCTACTGGAGCCGCAGCCGCCGCGAGTACTGGGTGAAGGGCGACACCTCCGGCCACGTCCAGGCGGTCAAGTCGGTGGCGTTGGACTGCGACGGCGACACCCTGCTGGTGAAGGTCGACCAGACCGGCGCGGCCTGCCACACCGGCGACCGCACCTGCTTCGACGCCGACGTGCTCCCGCTCTCCTGATCCCAGTCAACCCGAAGAACTCAAGAAGGTGCCGCCCAGCATGGATCTCGAAGCCTTCCGCAAGCTCGCCGTCGACACCCGGGTCATCCCGGTCACCCGCAGGCTCCTCGCGGACGGCCTCACCCCGATCGGCCTCTACCGCAGCCTCGCCGAGGAGCGGCCCGGCACCTTCCTGCTGGAGTCCGCCGAGCAGGGCAGCTGGTCGCGCTACTCCTTCGTCGGCGTGCGCAGCGCCGCCACGCTCACCGCCGGCCAGGACGGCCAGGCCCGCTGGCTCGGCACCCCGCCGGTCGGCATCCCCACCACCGGCGACCCGCTGCAGGTGCTGCGCGCCGCCCTGGAGGCGCTGCACACCCCGCGCCACCAGGACGACGGCCTGCCCCCGCTGACCGGCGGCCTGGTCGGCTACCTCGGCTACGACATCGTCCGCCGGCTGGAGAAGCTGCCCGACCTCAACCCGGACGACCTCAAGCTCCCCGAGCTGACCATGCTGCTGGCCACCGACCTCGCGGTGCTCGACCACGCCGACGGCACGGTGCTGCTGATCGCCAACGCCGTCAACCACAACGACCTGGACACCGGCGTGGACGAGGCCTACGCGGACGCCGTGGGCCGCCTGGACGCGATGGAGGCCGGCCTGCTCAAGCCCGTCGACCCGGGCCTGGCCACCTTCACCCCGGTCGGCACCGGCGAGGTGCACTCGCCCTTCGGCGGGGCGCCCTACCGGGCGGCGGTGGAGGAGATCAAGGAGCGGATCCGGGCCGGCGAGGCCTTCCAGGTGGTGCCCTCGCAGCGCTTCGAGGCGCCCTGCCCGGCCTCCGCGCTGGACGTCTACCGCGTGCTGCGCACCACCAACCCCAGCCCGTACATGTACCTGTTCCGCTTCCCCGGGCCGGGCGGCACCGCCGAGGGCGGCTTCGACGTGGTCGGCTCCAGCCCGGAGGCGCTGGTCAAGGTCACCGACGGCGAGGCGATGCTGCACCCGATCGCCGGGACCCGGCACCGCGGCGCCACCCCGCACGAGGACGCGGCGCTGGCCGCCGAACTGCTCGCCGACCCCAAGGAGCGGGCCGAGCACCTGATGCTGGTGGACCTCGGCCGCAACGACCTCGGCCGGGTCTGCGAGCCGGGCAGCGTCGAGGTGGTCGACTTCATGCAGATCGAGCGCTACAGCCACGTGATGCACATCGTCTCCACCGTCACCGGCAAGGTCGCGCCCGGGCGGACCGCCTACGACGTGCTGACCGCCTGCTTCCCGGCCGGCACCCTCTCCGGGGCGCCCAAGCCGCGGGCGATGCGGATCATCGAGGAGCTGGAGCCCACCCGCCGCGGCCTGTACGGCGGCTGCGTCGGCTACCTGGACTTCGCCGGGGACTCCGACACCGCGATCGCGATCCGTACCGCCGTACTGCGCGACGGCACCGCGTACGTGCAGGCCGGCGCGGGTGTCGTCGCCGACTCGGATCCGCACGGCGAGGACACCGAGTGCCGCAACAAGGCGGCCGCCGTGCTGCGGGCCGTCGCCACCGCCAATACGCTGCGGAGGCCGCTATCGTGAGCACAGCGTCGAGTTGCTGAGGGAGGCGGCGAGATGACCGCGATGACCACGGAGAGCGCCTGGGACGCCCTCGACGGCGTCAACCTTCCCAAGGGCTACCGGGTGGAGATCACGGACGGGAGGATCATCATGACGCCGCAGGGGGAGAACCAGTGGGAGGTGATCCTCAGCGCATCGCCCCAGATCAAGAAGCAGCTCGCGGGCCATGGGCGGATCCTGTCCGACGTCATGATCGACTTCCCGTCCACCCTCTTCGGCTACGCGCCGGATCTGGCGGTGATCGCTCCCGGCGCCGAGCACAACAGCCGGGGCCGCTACGAGTGGCACGACGTCGAGGCCGTGCTCGAAGTGGTGTCGCCGTCGAGCCAGGACAAGGACTACGTCACCAAGGTGCGGGTCTACGCGGAGTGCGGAATCCCGATCTACGTGGTGATCGATCCGGCAGAGGCCGCCTGCACGGTACACACGGCTCCATCGCGGCGCGGGGCGTACCGGGAGGCGGAGCGGGTGCCGTTCGGGAACGACCTGTTCCTGCCGCTCGGCGATCGGACGCTCGTGCTGGAGACCGACGAGTTTCCGACGGAGAAGCCCACCCCGGGTACGGCCTGAGGTGTCGGCCGGGGGATAGTGGACCGGTGAGTGCTGACCAGACCCCCGCCCCCGCCGCCCCCAGCCGTCGCACCCTCGGCGTGATGCTGCTGCTGACGGTGCTGAGCGCCCTGCTGGTGCTGACCGCGGCCGGGCGGACCTGGGCCGAGGGCCGGGCGGGCACCCTGGACGTCTCCGTCACCGGCGGCAGGATCTCCGAACTGCCCGGCGGGCTGGCCCTGGTGGGCCTCGCCGCGGCCGTCGCGGTGTTCGCGGTGCGCGGCGCCGGCCGGCTGGCCGTCGGCGCGCTGACCCTGCTGGCCGGGATCGGCGCGGCCGCCGCCTCGGCCGCCGGGGCGGGCGACACCGCCGCGCTGGACGCCGAGGCCGCCCGCAAGCTCGCCCTGACCGGCTCGGCGGCCACCGAGGTCTCGCACACCGGCTGGCCCTGGGTCGCCCTGGTCGGCGGCGTGCTGCTGGCCCTCGCCGGACTGCTCACCCTGCGCTACGGCCGCGGCTGGCCGGCCATGGGCAGCCGCTACGAGGCGCCGACCCGCAAGGCCCCGGCGACGACCGAGACGCCGGGCGACCTCTGGAAGGCCCTGGACCGCGGCGAGGACCCGACGGCGGTCTGAGGCGCCTGCGGCAGGCGGTCCGAGCCCCCACGGCCGTCCCGTCGGGCCCCGCGACCGCCCGACGTGCAGATGTGACGCGATAGACCCACCACCCGCTTTGGGGAGCGGGTGTGCGGCCCGGCACAATGGATTCCGTCAACCCGCCGGCGGCCCCGCAGGCCCGGCCGGGCCCCGAGAGCCAAGGAGCACCTCAGATGGCAGCAGCAGCACACGGCCACACCCCCGCCGCCTGGACCGGCGTCGTCATCTCCTTCGTCGGCTTCGGCATCGCCGGTGTCGCGATGATCCTGCCGTCGGTGCTGCTGGTCTGGGCCGGCCTGGCGGTCGTGGTGGCCGGCGGCGTCGTCGGCAAGGCCATGTCGATGGCCGGCATGGGCAAGCAGCCGAGCACCCACGTCTACACGTCGTCCGAGGAGCAGGTCGCGGCCCGCGAGGCCCGCGCCGCCGTCGCCGCCTGACGCCTTTCGCACAACCGAACGGCGGGCGCGTCGCGCCCGCCGTTTCGTCGTTCCCGGGCCCCGGCGCGGGCAGAATCGGGGCGTGAACGCCGCCCCCACCGCCTCCGCCCCGCCCCCCGTGCTGCGCCGACTGAGCCCGCCGCTGGCCGCGCTGGCGGCGGTGGCCGTCCCCGCCGCGTACGTCGCCGCGGTGGACCCGAACGCCCCCGGGCACTACCCGGACTGCCCCTTCCTGGCCGCCACCGGCTGGTGGTGCCCCGGCTGCGGGGGGCTGCGCTGCGTGCACGCGCTGGCGCACGGGGACCTGACGAGCGCCCTGCACGACAACGCCGTCGCGGTCCTGCTGTTCGGCGTGCTGGCGGTGCTCTGGCTGCGCTGGGCCTGGGCCGCGCTGACCTGCGGGCCGCCGCCCGGGACCACCGTCGGGGGCCGGCGCTGGGCGCTGATCGTGCTGCTCGTGCTGGTCTTCACCGTGGTGCGAAATTCGCCGGTCGGAGCGGGGTTGGCGCCGCCGGCGGTCTGAGCGCCGGGTATGTCCGCTGGCGGGTGCAGAAGCGGTGAAGTCGCAGTTGAGGGCGGCTGGAGCGGGCGTCCGCTCCGCGAGACGCCCGCCGGGCCGATGAGCCCCGTGCCCCCGGGTGCCGATACCATCGAAGAGCCGGCGGGCTCCTGCCCGCCCGGCACTCGCTGGCCAACTGGCAGAAAAGATGGGGGCTCCCGAGTGAGTGTGCTCGACTCGATCATCGAAGGGGTCCGCGAGGACCTCGCCGAGCGGCAGGCCCGGGTCTCCCTGGACGAGCTGAAGGAGCTCGCCGCGAAGGCCCCGGAGGCCAAGGACGGCGTCGCCGCCCTCAAGGGCGACGGGGTCCGGGTGATCTGCGAGGTGAAGCGCTCCAGCCCGTCCAAGGGCGCCCTGGCCGCGATCGCCGACCCGGCCTCGCTGGCCCGCGACTACGCGGCCGGCGGTGCCGCCGCGATCAGCGTGCTGACGGAGCAGCGCCGCTTCGGCGGATCGCTGGCCGACCTGGACGCCGTCCGCGCCGCGGTGGACACCCCGCTGCTGCGCAAGGACTTCATCGTCACCGCCTACCAGCTGTGGGAGGCGCGCGCCCACGGCGCCGACCTCGCGCTGCTGATCGTCGCGGCCCTCGACCAGCCGGCCCTGGTGTCGCTGATCGAGCGCGCCGAGTCGATCGGCCTCACCCCGCTGGTCGAGGTGCACGACGAGGAGGAGATCAAGCGCGCGGTGGACGCCGGAGCACGGATCATCGGCGTCAACGCCCGCAACCTGAAGACCCTCGAAGTGGACCGCAACACCTTCGGGAACGTGGCCCACGCCATTCCGGACGGCATCGTCAAGATCGCCGAGTCCGGGGTGCGCGGCCCGCTGGACGTCATCAACTACGCCAACCTGGGCGCCGACGCGGTGCTGGTCGGCGAGTCCCTGGTGACCGGCAAGGACCCGCGTGCCGCGGTCGCCGACCTGGTCGCCGCCGGGGCCCACCCCGCCGTCCGGCACAAGGACTGACCCGACCCGATGAAGATCGCCTCCCGACTCGCCCCCGGTTGCCGCCCGCGCGGCTGCCGCGCGCCCGCACGCCGGGTGCTGGGGCGTCGGGTGCGGTACGTCATCGGCTGTGAGCCCGGGCAGGTGCCGGGACGGCGATGGCGCGTGACGCACGGCTGAGGCCCCTTTCCGGGCCCGGCCGACCAGTGGGCCTCCTGGCAGGCCCGGCCGATCAGCGGGCCCCTCTCCGGGGCCGGCCGATCAGGCGTCACCGTCGTCCAACTCCCCAAGGGAAACCACATGTCCGAGAAGGACTACCTGCCCGGCGCCCAGGTGCCGGACGCGCGCGGCTACTTCGGCGCGTACGGCGGCCGCTTCATCCCCGAGGCGCTGGTCGCCGCGGTCGAGCAGGTCGCCGAGGAGTACGAGAAGGCCAAGGCCGACCCGGCCTTCGCCGCCGAGCTCGACGGGCTGCTCAAGGACTACACCGGGCGCCCCAGCCCGCTGACCGACGTGCACCGCTTCTCCGCAGAGGCGGGCGGCGCGCGCGTCCTGCTCAAGCGCGAGGACCTCAACCACACCGGCTCGCACAAGATCAACAACGTGCTGGGCCAGGCCCTGCTCACCAAGCGGATGGGCAAGACCCGGATCATCGCCGAGACCGGCGCCGGGCAGCACGGGGTCGCCACCGCGACCGCGTGTGCGCTGTTCGGCTTCGACTGCACCATCTACATGGGCGAGGTCGACACCCAGCGCCAGGCGCTGAACGTCGCCCGGATGCGGATGCTCGGCGCCGAGGTGATCGCCGTCACGTCCGGGAGCCGGACGCTGAAGGACGCCATCAACGAGGCCTTCCGGGACTGGGTCGCCAACGTCGACTCCACCCACTACCTGTTCGGCACCGTCGCCGGGCCGCACCCCTTCCCGATGATGGTCCGCGACTTCCACCGGATCATCGGCGTCGAGGCCCGCCAGCAGGTGCTCGACCGGACCGGGCGGCTGCCCGACGCCGTCGTGGCGTGCGTGGGGGGCGGCTCCAACGCGATGGGGATCTTCCACGAGTTCATCCCGGACGCCGGGGTGCGGCTGATCGGCTGCGAGGCGGCCGGCGAGGGCGCCGAGACGCCCCGGCACGCGGCGACGCTGACCAAGGGCGACCCGGGCGTGCTGCACGGCTCCCGGACGTACGTCCTGCAGGACGAGGACGGGCAGACGATCGAGTCGCACTCGATCTCGGCCGGGCTCGACTACCCGGGCGTCGGGCCGGAGCACGCCTGGCTGAAGGACACCGGGCGGGCCGAGTACCGGCCGGTGACGGACGACGCCGCGATGCAGGCGCTGCGGCTGCTGTCCCGCACCGAGGGCATCATCCCGGCCATCGAGAGCGCTCACGCGCTCGCGGGCGCCCTGGAGCTGGGGCGCGAGCTCGGGCCGGAGGCGACGATCCTGGTGTCGCTGTCGGGGCGCGGGGACAAGGACATGCACACCGCGGCCGAGTACTTCGGGTTGTACGACGAGCCGGGGGCAGGGTCCGCCGGCGGCGCCGCGGGTTCGACCGGTGCCGGTACCGAGCAGGGGGGTAAGTGATCATGGCTTCGAAGCTGAGTAGTGTCCTGGCCGCCGCCAAGGCGGAGGACCGCGCCGCGCTGATCGGCTACCTGCCGGCCGGGTTCCCGACCGTCGACGGCGGCATCCGGGCGGTCAACGCGCTCATCGAGGGCGGCTGCGACGTGGTCGAGGTCGGCCTGCCGCACTCCGACCCGGTGCTGGACGGCGCCGTCATCCAGACCGCCGACGACATCGCGCTGCGCGGCGGCGTGCGGATCAAGGACGTGCTGCGCACCGTCCAGGAGGTCGCCTCGGCGCACCCCGAGGCGGCGGTGCTCGTGATGACGTACTGGAACCCCGTCGACCACTACGGCGTGGCGCGCTTCGCCGCCGACCTGGCGGCCGCGGGCGGCACCGGCTGCATCCTGCCGGACCTGCCGGTGGAGGAGTCCGAGGAGTGGCGCAAGGCGGCGGACGAGCACGGGCTGGACACCGTGTTCGTGGTCGCCCCCAGTAGCAAGGACGCGCGGCTGGCCGAGGTCACCGCGGCGGGCAGCGGGTTCGTGTACGCGGCCGCGGTGATGGGGGTGACCGGTACCCGCTCGGCGGTCGGCTCGCTCGCCGAGGACCTGGTCGCCCGCACCCGGGCCACCACGGACCTGCCGGTCTGCGTCGGGCTCGGCGTCTCCGACGCGCAGCAGGCGGCGGAGGTCGCGCGGTTCGCGGACGGGGTGATCGTGGGGTCGGCGTTCGTGAAGCGGATCCTGGCCGCGGGTGAGGACGAGGCGGCGGCGCTGGACGCCGTGCGGGCCCTGGCCGGGGAGCTGGCGGCGGGCGTTCGCAGGCGCTGACACGGCTCTGCCCGGGCGACGGCCCGTCACTCCTCCGGGAGTGGCGGGCCGTCGGCGTTCCCGGCGGCGTCGACGTGGTGTCGACGTGGTGTCGACCCCGAACGGGTGAACAGTTGCGGAGACACGCATCAGCCGGGGTTGACCGGCGTTGAGTGGAGGGACGAGTGCACGAACGACGTGCGCAGGGTGGCCGAGCGAGCGAAGGGGTGAGCCGGTGAGGGGTTTCCATCGGGCCGTTCTGCTGCGGGCGGCGGCTGCCGCGCTCGCGCTCGGGGCCGCGGTCGGGGCGCACGCGGAGGTGGGGCAGGCGCTGGCCAAGCGGGCTGCCGAGCGGGCGGAGCGGGAGGCGGTGGCCTGTGCGGAGGCGGCCCGCTGGGATGCCACCGAGCGGGCCGGCGGTGCGCGGGCGGACTTCTTCGAGGTGGGGCGACAGTTCGGCTGCCGGTAGTTCGGGTGCCGGTAGTGGGCGGTTGTTCGACGGATTCGGACAGAACGCCAGATAGCGTCACTCATCCGGCTTAATTCCTGAATACGGAGGAACTCCTCTTCATCCCTTACGGTTCATCAGGAAGTGAACGTGTTTCCCGAGGGGGGTTCCCTGATGGCCGGCCCGGCGGTGCAGCCCGGTAAGCCGGTGTCGGCCTGGAGCGAGTGGGTCGGTACGGCCGTACGGCTCGGCCTCGCGGTGGTGTGGGGCTGGGCCGGGCTGGCCAAGGTCGCCGACCCGGCGGAAGCCGCCCAGGCCGTCCGCGCCTACGAGATCCTGCCCGAGAGCCTGGTCAAGCCGATCGGCTACGGCCTGCCCTTCCTGGAGCTGGCGCTGGCCCTGCTGCTGGTGGTCGGCCTCGGTGTCCGGCTGGTCGCCGGGGTCTCGGCGCTGCTGCTGCTCGTCTTCATCGCCGGGATCACCTCCGCCTGGGCGCGCGGCATCTCCATCGACTGCGGCTGCTTCGGCGGCGGCGGGCACGTCGACGAGTCCCAGACGACGTACCTGCAGGAGATCCTGCGCGACACCGGGTTCCTGCTGCTCGCCGGGTGGCTGCTGTGGCGGCCGCGGACCCGGCTCTCGGCGGACGGCTGGCTGGCGAGCTGACCCTGCGCCGCACCCCCACTCCTGCACACCCCCACTTCCGCACCCCCACCCCCGCACCCGACGAAGGCCCCCGACTGTGGATGTCAAGGCAATGAGCGAGAAGAACCGAGAAGGCAAGCGCACCGCCCGCGAGCGGATGCTGGAGCAGCGGGCGGCGGACGAGGCCTCCTCCCGGCGCAGGAAGAAGCTGATCGTCGGCGGCGCCGTGCTCGCGGTGATCGCCGCCGCCGTCATCGCCGGCGTCGTGGTGCAGAACGAGCGTTCCAAGCCGGAGACCCCGACCGCGGCCCCGGCCGGGACCATCGGGGACAAGAACCTGGTCATCCCGGTCGGGGCGGGCAACGCACCGTCCGTCCTGACGGTCTACGAGGACCCGCGGTGCCCGGCCTGCGGCAGCTTCGAGCGGGAGTTCTCGGCGACCGTCGACCAGCTGGAGGACGCCGGCAAGGTCTATACCAACTACCACCTCGTGTCGTTCATCGACCGGGCCGTGCCGGGCAAGGGCTCCAAGAACGGCGCCAACGCGCTGGCCTGCGCCCAGGAGGCCGGGCACTTCCGGGACTACCACGACGTGCTGTACCGCAACCAGCCGGACGAGACCAACGACGCCTTCGGCAACAAGGCCGTGCTGATCAACCTGGCGAAGCAGGTCGACGGCCTGGACACGCCCGAGTTCCAGGCCTGCGTCAACGACGACAAGTTCGGCGGGTGGGTCTCCTCGGTGCAGCAGGACTTCGACAAGTCCAGCTACAAGTCGACCCCGACGGTGCTGCTCAACGGCCAGCCGATCTACCCGAAGAACGGCACCGAGGAGATCACCCCGGCCAACCTGGCGAAGTGGGTGGACGCCGCGAACCAGGGCAAGCAGCTCGGCACCGCGGGCTCGCACGGGCAGACCCCGGCGCCGACCAGCGCCGCCTCGGAGGCCAACAACCCGTCGCCGACGGCCGGCTGAGCCCCCGACCCGGCCGCCGCACCCTTCCCGTCCGGAGGGGGCGGCGGCCGCCGTTGTTCGGTTTCTGTGACCCCGGGGGTGCCCGACCGGGCCCGCCGACCCTGTAGCGTCGGAACTGCCATGGATATCGCCTACATTCCCAGCCCGTCGCGGGGCGTCCTGTACCTCGGACCGGTCCCGCTGCGCGCCTACGCCTTCTGCATCATCCTCGGTGTCGTCGTCGCCGTCTGGCTCGGCAGCAAGCGCTGGGTCGCCCGGGGTGGTGCCAAGCACACGGTCGGTGACATCGCCGTGTGGGCCGTGCCGTTCGGCCTCGTCGGCGGCCGCCTCTACCACGTGATCACCGATGGTGGCCGGCTGTACTTCGGCGAGGGGCAGAACCCCTGGAACGCCCTCAAGATCTGGGAGGGCGGCCTCGGCATCTGGGGCGCGATCGCGCTGGGCGCGGTCGGTGCCTGGATCGGCGCCCGCCGCCGGGGCGTGCCGCTGCCCGCGTACGCCGACGCCATCGCGCCGGGCATCGCGCTCGCGCAGGCGCTGGGCCGCTGGGGCAACTACTTCAACCAGGAGCTGTACGGCCGGGAGACCACGCTGCCCTGGGGCCTGAAGATCCACAAGGTGCTGCCGGACGGCACCGTCGTGGACGGCGTCTACCACCCGACCTTCCTGTACGAGTCGCTCTGGTGCGTCGGCGTCGCCCTGCTGGTGATCTGGGCGGACCGCCGGTTCAAGCTGGGCCACGGCCGGGCCTTCGCGCTGTACGTCGCCGCGTACACGGTGGGCCGGTTCTGGACCGAGTGGCTGCGGATCGACGACGCGCACGTCTTCTTCGGCCTGCGGCTGAACGACTGGGTGTCCATCGCGGTGTTCCTGGCCGCCGTGGCGTACCTGGTGATCGTCGGCAGGAAGCGGCCCGGCCGGGAGGACCCGGCGAGCATCGACCCGGCCGCGCACCTGGCGGAGGCCGGCGCCGCCGAGGGCGAGGAGGAGGCCGGGCCGAAGGACGAGAAGTCGTCCCGGTCCGTGGACGCGAAGTCGTCCCGGTCCGTGGACGGGAAACCGGCCGCCGTGGTCGCCGAGAAGACCGGCGAGGACGCCAAGAACCCGATCTGACCTGGGACTTCCCCCCGACTGAGGCCACCCTTCGCAGTGCTTGCGAAGGGTGGCCTCAACTGTGTTCGGACAGCCTTACTTTGCTGGAAATGCCCAGGTCAGCGGGCTACGTTCAGGGCGGACGAACGACGACGGAGGGGAAGAGACGATGACTGCGACCACCCTGGAACACGGGGCCGGACACCCGCCCCGGATACCCGCGGCAGACCACCACCGGGACGTCAACGGCGGCTGGCTGCGCCCGGCCGTCTTCGGCGCGGTGGACGGCCTGGTGTCCAACTTCGCGCTGATGACCGGTGTGGTCGGCGGCGCGGTGTCCCACGGCACGGTGATCCTGACCGGGCTGGCGGGCCTGGCGGCCGGCGCCTGCTCGATGGCGGCGGGGGAGTACACCTCGGTGGCCTCGCAGCGGGAGCTGGTGCAGGCCGAGATCGAGGTCGAGCGGCTGGAGCTGAGCCGCAACCCGCACGGCGAGCTGGCCGAGCTGGCCCAGCTGTACGTCTCGCGCGGGGTGGACCCGGACCTCGCGCACGAGGTGGCCCGGCAGCTCTCCGCCGACCCGGAGCTGGCCTTGGAGGTGCACGCCCGCGAGGAGCTGGGCGTCGACCCCACCGACCTGCCCTCGCCGCTGGTGGCGGCCGTCTCGTCGTTCCTGTGCTTCGCGCTCGGCGCGCTGCTGCCGCTGCTGCCGTACCTGCTGGGCGCGACCACGCTGCTGCCCGCGCTGCTGCTGGCGGCGGCCGGGCTGTTCCTGTGCGGGGCGGTGGTGGCCCGGGTGACGGCGCGCAGCTGGTGGTTCAGCGGGCTGCGGCAGCTGGTGCTCGGCGGGGCGGCGGCCGGGGTGACCTACCTGCTCGGCCGGCTGATCGGCGGGCATGTGGGATGACCCAGACCTCTGCATGATTATGCTGGCCAATGCGTGACGTTTCACACATGGGCGTTGCGTATCGCCTGGCCTAGTCTCATCATCCGAGCCCCGGCGCCGCGGTTTCGCATCCGCGGGCGGGCTCCCGGGATGGATTCGCAGGCGGCCATGATCGGCTTGTGTGGCGGTCCGGTTTCGCCCCTGTTTCATGGCGCGGAGGGTTGGGCACAATCGTCTGGACGTGCACTGTGGCACGTCCTTCTTCCCACACCCCCTGACCTGCGGCTCGTCCCGCCATGTGGACGGGATATTCCGCTTCTCGGGATCCTGGGCATCATGTAACTTGCACGACATCACACCATCGCATCAGGGCCAACGTCGTCCCTACTTGCACCAACTTGCCGAAAGACGACGACGGGAGAGCCGATGCTGTCTGCATCCATGCACTCCGCCAACGAGCCCCAGGCCGGCGCCCCCCGCCCGCCCTACGCGCTCGTGCCGGATGCGCGACCTGCTGCTCAGGGCCTGTACGACCCGCGAAACGAGCACGACGCCTGTGGCGTCGGTTTCGTCGCCACGCTGACCGGCATCGCCGACCACACCATCGTCGAGCAGGCGCTGACCGTCCTGCGCAACCTGGAGCACCGCGGCGCCACCGGCGCCGAGCCCGACTCCGGCGACGGCGCCGGCATCCTCACCCAGATCCCGGACGCCTTCCTGCGCGGGAAGGTCGACTTCGAGCTCCCCGCGGCCGGCTCGTACGCCGTCGGCATCGCCTTCCTCCCGGACGCGGACGAGGCCGACGCGGCCGCCGTCGCGCAGATCGAGGCCATCGCGGCCGAGGAGGACCTGACCGTCCTCGGCTGGCGCGACGTCCCCGTCACCCCGGACCTGCTCGGCGCCACCGCCCGCGGCGTGATGCCGCGCTTCCGCCAGATCTTCCTCGGCAAGGCCGGCCTGGCCGGCATCGAGCTGGACCGCACCGCCTTCGTCGTCCGCAAGCGGGCCGAGCGCGAGGCCGGGGTCTACTTCCCGTCGCTGTCCGCGCGCACCATCGTCTACAAGGGCATGCTGACCACCGGCCAGCTGGAGCCCTTCTTCCCCGACCTGTCGGACCGCAGCTACGCCTCCGCGATCGGCCTGGTGCACTCCCGGTTCTCCACCAACACCTTCCCGAGCTGGCCGCTCGCCCACCCGTACCGCTTCGTCGCGCACAACGGCGAGATCAACACGGTCAAGGGCAACCGCAACTGGATGCGGGCCCGGGAGTCGCAGCTCGCGACCGACCTGATCCCCGCCAACAAGAACGGGCAGGGTCTGAGCCGGATCTTCCCGGTGTGCACCCCCGACCACTCCGACTCGGCCTCCTTCGACGAGGTCCTGGAGCTGCTCCACCTCGGCGGCCGCTCGCTGCCGCACTCGGTGCTGATGATGATCCCGGAGGCGTGGGAGAACCACGCCACCATGGACCCGGCCCGCCGCGCCTTCTACCAGTACCACTCCAACCTGATGGAGCCCTGGGACGGCCCGGCCTGCGTCACCTTCACCGACGGCACCCAGATCGGCGCCGTGCTCGACCGCAACGGCCTGCGCCCCGCCCGCTACTGGATCACCGAGGACGGCCTGGTCGTCCTCTCCTCCGAGGTCGGCGTGCTCGACATCGACCAGGAGAAGGTCACCAAGAAGGGCCGCCTGCAGCCCGGCCGGATGTTCCTGATCGACACCGCCGAGGGCCGCATCGTCGAGGACGAGGAGATCAAGTCCGCCCTCGCCGCCGAGCACCCCTACGAGGAGTGGGTCGCCGCCGGCCAGATCCAGCTCGCCAAGCTGCCCGAGCGCGAGCACATCTGGCACACCCACGCCTCCGTCACCCGCCGCCAGCAGACCTTCGGCTACACCGAGGAGGAACTGCGCGTCATCCTCGCGCCGATGGCCCGCACCGGCGGCGAGGCGCTCGGCTCGATGGGCACCGACTCGCCGATCGCCGCGCTGAGCGAGAAGCCCCGCCTGTTGTTCGACTACTTCGTGCAGCTCTTCGCGCAGGTCACCAACCCGCCGCTGGACGCCATCCGCGAGGAGCTCGTCACCTCGCTGCTCTCCAACCTCGGCCCCGAGGGCAACCTGCTGGCCGCCGAGGCCTCCGCCTGCCGCTCGGTCGGCATCACCTTCCCGGTGATCGACAACGACGAGCTGGCCAAGCTCGTCCACATCAACGCCGACGGCGACCAGCCCGGCCTCAAGGCCGTCACGCTCTCCGGCCTCTACCGGGTCGCCTCCGGTGGCGAGGCCCTGGCCTCCCGGCTGGCGGAGATCGCCGCCGAGGCCGACGCCGCCATCGCCGACGGCGCCCGCATCATCGTGCTCTCCGACCGGCACTCCGACGCCGAGCACGCCCCGATCCCCTCGCTGCTGCTCACCTCCGCGATCCACCACCACCTCATCCGCACCAAGCAGCGCACCCAGGTGTCGCTGCTGGTCGAGGCGGGCGACGTCCGCGAGGTGCACCACGTCGCGCTGCTGATCGGCTACGGCGCCGGCGCCGTCAACCCGTACCTGGCCATGGAGTCGGTCGAGGACCTCGTCGCCCAGGGCACGTTTTTCAAGAGTGAGGGCATCGAGGGCGTCGAGCCCGAGAAGGCCATCAAGAACCTGATCAAGGCGCTCGGCAAGGGCGTGCTCAAGGTCATGTCCAAGATGGGCATCTCCACCGTCGCCTCCTACCGCGGCGCCCAGGTCTTCGAGGCCATCGGCCTCTCCCAGGACCTGGTCGACGGCTACTTCGCCGGCACCACCACCAAGCTCGGCGGCATCGGCCTGGACGAGATCGCCCGCGAGACGGCCGCCCGGCACGCCAAGGCGTACCCGGCCTCCGGCATCCCCGCCGCGCACCGCGCGCTGGAGATCGGCGGCGAGTACCAGTGGCGCCGCGAGGGCGAGCCGCACCTGTTCGACCCGGACACCGTCTTCCGGCTGCAGCACTCCACCCGCAACCGCCGGTACGACATCTTCAAGCAGTACACGGACCGGGTGAACGAGCAGTCCTCCCGCCTGATGACGCTGCGCGGCCTGTTCCGGTTCGACGGCCTCGACCGCGAGCCGATCCCGGTCGAGGAGGTCGAGCCGGTCTCCGAGATCGTCAAGCGCTTCTCCACCGGCGCCATGTCGTACGGCTCGATCTCGCGCGAGGCGCACGAGACCCTGGCCATCGCGATGAACCGCCTCGGCGGCAAGTCCAACACCGGTGAGGGCGGCGAGGACCCGGACCGCCTGTACGACCCGGAGCGCCGCTCGGCGATCAAGCAGGTCGCCTCCGGCCGCTTCGGCGTCACCTCCGAGTACCTGGTCAACGCGGACGACATCCAGATCAAGATGGCCCAGGGCGCCAAGCCCGGCGAGGGCGGCCAGCTGCCCGGCCACAAGGTGTACCCGTGGGTCGCCAAGACCCGGCACTCCACCCCGGGCGTCGGCCTGATCTCGCCGCCGCCGCACCACGACATCTACTCGATCGAGGACCTGGCGCAGCTGATCCACGACCTCAAGAACGCCAACCCGGCGGCCCGCGTCCACGTGAAGCTGGTCTCCGAGGTCGGCGTCGGGACGGTCGCGGCCGGCGTGTCCAAGGCGCACGCGGACGTGGTGCTGGTCTCCGGACACGACGGCGGCACCGGCGCCTCGCCGCTCACCTCCCTGAAGCACGCGGGCGGCCCCTGGGAGCTCGGCCTCGCCGAGACCCAGCAGACCCTGCTGCTCAACGGGCTGCGCGACCGGATCGTAGTGCAGACCGACGGCCAGCTGAAGACCGGCCGCGACGTCGTCATCGCCGCGCTGCTCGGCGCCGAGGAGTTCGGCTTCGCCACCGCCCCGCTGGTCGTCTCCGGCTGCATCATGATGCGCGTCTGCCACCTGGACACCTGCCCGGTCGGCGTCGCCACCCAGAACCCGGTGCTGCGCGAGCGGTTCTCCGGCAAGCCCGAATTCGTCGTCAACTTCTTCGAGTTCATCGCCGAGGAGGTCCGGGAGATCCTGGCCTCGCTGGGCTTCCGCTCGATCGAGGAGGCCGTCGGCCGCGCCGAGCACATCAACGCCCAGGCCGCGATCGACCACTGGAAGGCCGCCGGGCTCGACCTGGCCCCGCTCTTCCACGTGCCGGAGCTGCCGGAGGGCGCCGCCCGGCACTGCACCACCACCCAGGACCACGCGCTCGACAAGGCCCTGGACAACCAGCTGATCACGCTCGCCGAAGACGCCCTGGAGCGCGGCGAGGCGGTGCGGATCCAGCTGCCGATCCGCAACGTCAACCGCACCGTCGGCACCATGCTCGGCCACGAGGTGACCAAGCGGTACCGCGGCGAAGGCCTGCCGGAGGGGACCATCGACGTCACCTTCACCGGCTCCGCCGGGCAGTCGTTCGGCGCGTTCGTGCCCCGCGGCGTGACGCTGCGGCTGGAGGGCGACGCCAACGACTACGTCGGCAAGGGCCTCTCCGGCGGCGTGGTGATCGTCCGCCCGGCCCGCGAGGCCGCGGCCATCGGCAACGGCGCGCAGAACCACGTCATCGCCGGCAACACCATCGGCTACGGCGCCACCTCCGGCCGGATCCACCTGCGCGGCAAGGCCGGCGAGCGCTTCGCCGTCCGCAACTCCGGCGCCACCCTGGTCGTCGAAGGCGTCGGCGACCACGGCCTGGAGTACATGACCGGCGGCCGGGTCGTCATCCTCGGCGAGACCGGACGCAACCTCGCGGCGGGCATGTCCGGCGGCATCGCGTACGTCCTGGACCTGCGGCCCGCCAACGTCAACGACGGCCTGGTGGGCATCGAGGCCCCCACCGCCGCCGACCGCGAATGGCTGCGCGAGACCGTGCAGCAGCACTACGAGGAGACCGGCTCCACCGTCGCCGCCGAACTCCTCGCCGACTGGGGCAGCGGAGTCTCCCGCTTCTCCAAGATCATGCCGACCGACTACAAGGCAGTGCTCGCCGCCAAGGACGCCGCTGAGCGCGATGGCCTCTCCGAGGCCGAGACCACTCGCAAGATGATGGAGGCGGCACATGGCTGACCCCAAGGGCTTCCTGACCACCGGCAAGCAGCTGGCCGAGCGCCGGCCCGTGGACGTCCGTCTGCGGGACTGGAACGAGGTCTACGTCGAACGCAGCCTCCTGCCGATCATCACCAAGCAGGCCGGCCGCTGCATGGACTGCGGCATCCCGTTCTGCCACAACGGCTGCCCGCTCGGGAACCTCATCCCCGAGTGGAACGACCTCGCCTACCGGGACGACTTCGTCGGTGCGATCGAGCGCCTCCACGCCACCAACAACTTCCCGGAGTTCACGGGCCGCCTGTGCCCGGCGCCGTGCGAGTCCGCGTGCGTCCTCGGCATCAACCAGGACGCGGTGACCATCAAGAACGTCGAGGTCACCATCATCGACAAGGCCTGGGACCGCGGCGGCGTCACCCCGCAGATCCCCGAGCGCCTCTCCGGCAAGACCGTCGCCGTCGTCGGCTCCGGCCCGGCCGGCCTCGCCGCCGCCCAGCAGCTCACCCGGGCCGGGCACACCGTCGTGGTGTACGAGCGGGCCGACCGGATCGGCGGACTGCTGCGCTACGGCATCCCCGAGTTCAAGATGGAGAAGCGCCACATCAACCGCCGCATCGAGCAGATGCGCGCGGAGGGCACCCGCTTCCGCACCGGCGTCCACGTCGGCGAGGACATCACCGGGCAGCAGCTGCGCGAGCGCTTCGACGCCGTCGTCGTCGCCGCCGGCGCCACCACCGCCCGCGACCTGCCGGTGCCCGGGCGCGAGCTCAAGGGCATCCACCAGGCCATGGAGTACCTGCCGCTGGCCAACAAGGTGCAGGAGGGCGACTTCGTCGAGTCCCCGATCAGCGCCAAGGGCAAGCACGTCGTGGTCATCGGCGGCGGCGACACCGGCGCCGACTGCGTCGGCACCGCCCACCGGCAGGGGGCGGCCTCCGTCACCCAGCTGGAGATCATGCCCCGGCCCAGCGAGGAGCGCCCCGGCCACCAGCCGTGGCCGACCATGCCGATGACGTACAAGGTCACCTCCGCCCACGAGGAGGGCGGCGAGCGGATCTACTCCGTCAACACCACCCGCTTCACCGGCGACGAGGACGGCAACGTCCAGGAACTGCACCTCGTCGAGGTGGAGTTCAAGGACGGCCGGTTCGAGCCGGTGCCCGGCACCGAACGGGCCATCCCCGCGCAGCTCGTCACCCTGGCCATGGGCTTCACCGGCACGGACGTCAAGAACGGGCTGGTCGAGCAGCTGGGAGCCGACCTCGACGCGCGAGGTAACATTGCCCGAGACGGCCGGTTCGCCACCAATGTCGATGGCGTGTACGTCTGCGGAGACGCCGGCCGAGGCCAGTCGCTGATCGTCTGGGCCATCGCGGAAGGCCGCTCGGCCGCTGCCGCGGTGGACACGTACCTGGGCGGCAAGACCCCGCTTCCCGCCCCGATCCGCCCCACGGACCGCCCCCTGGTGGTCTGACGGTCCGACCGGCCCACCCCGAACCCCCGGCGCCGCATCGCCGGGAGCTCAACCCGCTGCCCCCGCCAGCGTCGCCGGGCCAACGCGGTCTCCTGGCGCCTGCCCTCTTCCCCGACCAGTTGGAGGGCGGGCGCCGTCGCGTACCCCGGAACGAGTCCTTCCGGGGGCTTCGCCGTGCGCATGCCCGCCCGCGGGACCGCCGGCCTGCCCGTTCGCACGCCGAGGGTTGGTTCACAGCGGACGCACAGGCTTCTCACAGCGGCCGGAATGCGACCCGCACGGGCTGTTGTTCGTCGGCGCCAGGTGGCAGACTGCCGCCGACGGCCGGGGGGCTGCGCAAGTGCGGAGGTTGACTTCGATGGGCACGACTCAGGCAGGTGGGGGCGCCACGGTACGGCGCCTGCTGCTCGGCAGCCAACTGCGCAAACTCCGCGAGGCCAGAGGTGTCAGCCGTGAGGAAGCCGGCTACTCGATCCGCGCCTCCGAATCCAAGATCAGCCGGATGGAACTCGGCCGGGTCGGCTTCAAGGAACGCGACGTCGCCGACCTGCTGACCCTCTACGGCGTCGACGCCGAACCGGAACGCACCACCGTCCTCGGACTCGTCCACGAGGCCAACGCCAGCTCCTGGTGGCACGAGTACGGCGACGTCCTGCCCGGCTGGTTCCAGAACTACCTCGGCCTGGAAGAAGCCGCCACCGAGATCCACAGCTACGAGGTCCAGTTCGTCCACGGCCTGCTGCAGACCGCCGACTACGCCCGGGCCGTCGTCACCGCCGGCAGCCACGACCACCGCGCCGAGGACATCGAACGCCGGGTCGACGTCCGGCTCAAGCGCCAGACGGTGCTCACCGGCGAACAGGCGCCGCAACTCGTAGCCGTCCTGGACGAAGCCGCGCTGCGCCGCCCCTGGGGCGGGCCCGAGCTGATGCGCGGCCAGCTGGACCGGCTCCTGGAACTCGGCGAACTGCCCAACGTCCGACTGCAGGTGCTGCCGCTCGGCAACGCCGGGCTGAGCGCCGAGAGCGGCGCGTTCACCGTGCTGGGCTTCGCCGAGCAGGAACTGTCCGACGTCGTCTACCTGGAGCAGTTCACCACCGCCCTCTACCTCGACAAGCCCGCCGAGGTCACCGAGTACCGGCACGCCATGGACGACCTGCTCGCCGACAGCCTGGATCCGGAAAGCACCAGGGAATTGCTCCACGCGGTACGCCAGGAGCTGTAACACGTCAGTACGATGATGTCCCATCAGGTCGGTGCATGAGAGGGATCAGATGTCGTACTTCTCCGAGTTGGCGCTGCAGTACATCGACGGCGAATGGTGCAGCGGCAGCGGCTCCTGGGACATCGTCGACGTCGACCCCTACACCGGCGACAAACTCGCCACCATCACCGTCGCCACCGTCGCCGAGGTCGACCGCGCCTACCGCGCCGCCGAACGCGCCCAGAAGGCATGGGCCGCCACCAGCCCCTACCAGCGGCGACTCGTCTTCGAGCGCGCGCTTCGCCTGTTCGAGGAGCGCGAGCCGGAGATCGTCGCCGCGATCATGGCCGAACTCGGCGGCACCGCACTCAAGGCGGGCTTCGAACTCTCCCTGGTCAAGGACATGCTGCGGGAATGCCTGCACCTGTCCGTGGCCGCCGAGGGCCGACTGCTGCCCTCGACCACGCCCGGCAAGGAGAACCGGCTCTACCGGCTGCCGGTCGGCGTCGTCGGCGTGATCAGCCCCTTCAACTTCCCGCTGTTCCTCGCCCTCAAGGCCGTCGCCCCGGCCCTCGCCCTCGGCAACGGCGTCGTCCTCAAGCCGCACCAGGAGACCCCGGTCGTCGGCGGCGGCCTGATCGCGAAGATCTTCGAGGACGCGGGCCTGCCGCCCGGCCTGCTCAACGTCGTGATCACCGACATCGCCGAGATCGGCGACAGCTTCATCGACCACCCCGTCCCCAAGGTGATCTCCTTCACCGGCTCCGACAAGGTCGGCCGGCACGTCGGCACCGTCGCCGCCGCGCACTTCAAGCGCTCCGTCCTGGAACTCGGCGGCAACAGCGCACTGATCGTGCTCGACGACGCCGACCTCGACTACGCCGTGGACGCGGCCGTGTTCAGCCGCTTCGTCCACCAGGGCCAGGTCTGCATGTCCGCCAACCGCGTCCTGGTGGACCGCAGCGTCGAGGCCGAGTTCACCGAGAAGTTCGTCGCCAAGGTCGCCTCGCTCACTGTCGGCGACCCGAAGGACCCGGCCACCCACATCGGCCCGCTGATCAACTCCGTCCAGGCCGACGCCCTCTCCACCCAGATCGACCAGGCGATCACCGCCGGCGCCACCGCACTGCTGCGCGGCACCACCACCGGCAGCCTGATGGCGCCGACCGTCCTCACCGGCCTCGCCGAGGACGCGCCCATCCTGCAGCGCGAACTGTTCGGCCCGGTCGTACTGGTGGTGCCCTTCGACGGCGAGGACGAGGCCGTACGGATCGCCAACGACACGCCGTTCGGGCTCAGCGGCGCCGTCCACACCGCGGACCTCGAACGCGGCGTGCGGTTCGCGCAGCGGATCGAGACCGGCATGATCCACGTCAACGGCGGGACCATCGCGGACGAGCCGAGCGTGCCCTTCGGCGGGGAGAAGAACTCCGGCGTCGGACGGCTCAACGGAGAGTCCACCGTGGACGCCTTCACCACCCTGAAGTGGATCTCGGTACAGCACGGGCGGGCGGCGTTCCCGTTCTGATCCCTGCTGATCCCGTACCGGAAACGGACGTTCAGGCGGCGCGGGCCTCCCGGCGGTAACCGCCGGGAGCCTGGCCGAACTCCCGCTTGAACGCCTTCGCGAAGGCGTACTCCGAGCCGTAGCCGGTCTGCGCCGCCACCGAGGTCAACGGCGCCTCCGACTCCCGCAGCAACCGGGCCGCCGTGGTCATCCGCCAACGGGTCAGGTACGCCATCGGCGGCTCGCCCACCATCGACGTGAACCGGCGGGCGAACGCGGCCCGGGACAGACCCGCCCGGTCCGCCAGCGACTCCACCGTCCACGGCGTGGACGGCGCCTCGTGGATCGCCGCCAGCGCCGGCGCCACCGCCGCGTCCCGCAGCGCCGCCGCCCACCCGGCCGCCGTCGCGGCGGGCTGGTCCTCGAACCAGGCCCGCAGGATGTACAGCAGCAGCGAGTCGATCAGCGCCGGCACGATCCCGGCCGAGCCGATCCGCGGATTCTCCAACTCGCTGCCCAACAGCTGGACGGCCGCCGCCAGTTCGGGGTGCCGGCCGTGCCGGGTCGGCAGATGGATCAGGGCCGGCAGCTGGCGGACCATCGGGTGCGGACGGCCCTGGTCCAGGTGGTAGTTCCCGCACAGCAGACTGGTGCGGGCCCCGTCGCCGCCCAGCGAGAGCGTGCCGATCGGCGAGGAGTCGTTCACCCGGCAGGCGTGCGAGTCCACCGGCGGGGTGTCCGGATGGTCGGCGAGGACGTGACCGCCGCCGTCGCGCAGGAAGACGATGTCGCCCGGGCTGAGCGCCACCGGCCCGTGCGGCTGCGCCCCGCTCCCGGCGCCCAGCGGGAGCAGCCAGCAGGTGCCGTACAGCACCACGTGGAAGCCGGCGCCGAGCACCGGGGGCAGGCGCAGGGCCCAGGGCGCGCGGCCCTCGGTGCGGACGGAGGACGGGTACGCCGTCCGCATCGAGCCCAGTGCCTCGGTCAGGATGTCCAACGCCCGTCCCCCTTGGGTGCTTTCGGTGTTCTGCCGCGTTCGGTCGACCGGGTTCAGTCGACGGTCAGGACGACCTTGCCCTGGACCGTACCGGAGCCCACCAGCTCGTGCGCCCGGCCGGCCTCGGCCAGCGGGAAGGTCCGCGCCACGTGCGGGCGGATCAGGCCCTCGTCCACCAGGGCGGCGATCGCCTCCAGCGAGGCGTAGTCGGGCTCGACGGAGATGCCCGCGAAGCGGCGCCCGGCGGCCTCGACCGCGGCCGCCAGCTCCTGGTCGCGGTGCTCCATGATGCTCACCAGCACGCCGCCGGGCTTCAGCACCTCCAGGGCGCGGGTGTTCTCGGAGGAGGAGTCGAAGACGACGTCGACGTCCTCGACGACCCGGGTGTAGTCGGTGGTGCGGTAGTCGATGACCTCGTCCGCGCCGAGCTCCTTCAGGAAGGCGTGCTTGGGCTCGCTCGCCAGCGCGATCACGTGCGCGCCGCGGGCCTTGGCGATCTGCACGGCGAAGTGGCCGACGCCGCCCGCCGCGCGGTGGACCAGCACCCGCTGCCCCTCGCCGATCCGCGCCGCGTCCACCAGGCCCTGCCAGGCGGTCAGCGCGGCCAGCGGCAGGGCGGCGGCCGCCGCGTGGTCGATCGAGGCCGGCTTGCGGGCCAGCTGGCGGGACGGCGCGGCCACGTACTCGGCGTAGGCGTTCGCGGCGCGTGGGAAGAACGGCATCCCGTACACCTCCTCGCCCACCCGGTAGCGGGCGCCGGGCGCGGCCTCCTCGACCACCCCGGAGACGTCCCAACCGAGTGTGAACGGCGGCTCGCCCAGCAGCGGGAACCAGCCCGCCCGCACCGCCACGTCCACCGGGTTCACCCCGGCGGCCTTCACCCGCACCAGCACCTCGCCGCTCAGCAGCTCGGGACGCTCCACCTCGGCGACCTCCAGCACCTCCGGCCCGCCGACCTCCCGCTGCACCACCGCACGCATCGCACTCACTCCCTGTCCGGTCGATCAACCCCGGCCCCCCGTGGGGCCGTTCTCGATGCGATCAACGATAGGGAGGTCCGGCGAGCCGATGAATATCCTCCAGTCTCCGCCAGATGTCCGATCGTCTCGCCGGGCGAGTGGGTCAGGCCGGGTACCGGAGCAGGGTGTCGGTAGCGAGCTCGGCGATCCGGCTCGACCATGCGGGCATCATGCCACCGCGGCGGATGCGGCGAGGCGCCGCCGGGCGGACGGGCCCGGCGGCGCCTCTGGGGGAGCGGAGGGGTGCTGGTCAGAAGACCGGCTGACCGGCGCGGACGAGGCGCCAGGAGTTGGTGAAGAAGTCGGCGGGGTCGATGACGCCCTTGGCCTTCACCCAGGTGATCATGGTGTTGCGGATCTCGTCCGAGTTCGACCAGACCAGCTTGGCGTTGGCGACGTGCGGGAAGTTGCCGCCGCCGTTGGCGCGGTAGTTGTTGACGGCCAGGACGAACTGGGCGGCCGGGTCGATCGGCTTGCCCTGGAAGGACAGGTTGACGATCCGCTGGCCCTTCGGCTGGGCGATGTCGATGTCGTAGCTCAGGCCGTAGAGCGAGTCGTAGTTGTAGTCCGGGGTGGTCTCGGCGCCGGTCAGGGCGTCCTTGTCGACCGGGGCGCCGGGGGCGAGCTGGTTGTAGTACTTCGCCGAGAACTCCAGGTAGTCCTTGAGCTGGGCGCCCGTCAGGATGCGGGCCTCCAGGGTGTTCTCGTAGATGTACAGGCCCGCGGCGTCGCGCAGCTTGACCTGGCCGGCCGGGATCAGGGCGGTGCGGTTGAACGGAGCGGCCTGGGCCAGCACCGGCAGGTTGGCGTACTGGCCGCCCGCCAGCGCCGTCTTGACGGCGTCGGCCTGGACCTTGCCGATCAGGTCGATGATCGGGGTGGCCTTGAAGCGGGCCTCGGCGATCGACAGCTCGATCTTGCTGGTGCCGATGTTCTGGTTGACGTACGCGACGACCTTCTTGTGCTGCTCGGTGAGCGCGTCGGTGATCTCCGGGTTCTCCGGCACGGTGTTGGAGTTCAGCACCCGCGAGGAGACCGAGGTGACCTTCCAGGCGCCGTCGGCGAACTCGACCTCGAAGTCGAAGCAGCTCAGGCGCTGGCCCCAGCACAGCGGCTCGGAGAGCACGACCGTCTTGCCGGTCTTCTTGTTGACGATCAGGCGCTGCGGGACCTCCTTGTGGGTGTGGCCCACCAGCACCGCGTCGATGTCCGGGACGGTCGCCGCCATCTCGCCCGAGGCGTCCTCGGGCCAGGGCAGCTGGTCGCCGTAGGTGGTCGGCTCGTCGATGCCGGAGTGCGCCGAGACCACGATGACGTCCGCGCCGGCCGCCTTCATCCGCGGCACGTACTTGGCGGCGGTCTCCACGATGCCCGGGAAGACCATCTTGCCGCTGACGTTGGCCTTGTCCCAGATCGCGATGCCCGGGTTGGTGAGGCCGAGGATGCCGACCTTCAGCGACTTGCCCTCGCCCAGGTGCAGCTCCTTGATCACGTACGGCGGGAAGGCCGGCTTCTCGTTCTTCGCGTGCAGGGCGTTGGCGCCCAGCAGCGGGAACTCCAGCTGGTCCTCGAAGGCCTTGACGGTCGGGATGCCGTAGTTGAACTCGTGGTTGCCGAGAGCGGCGGCGTCGTACTGCATGAGGTTCATGGCGACGGCCATCGGGTGGTCCGGCACGGTGTCGCCGTCGGTGGCGATCGGCTCGATCCGGGCGTAGTAGTAGGTCAGCTGGGTGCCCTGGATGATGTCACCGGAGTCGATCAGCAGGCAGCGGTCCCAGCCCTTCTCCTCGCGCACCTGGTTGGCCAGGGTGGAGATCTTGGCCAGGCCGACCGCGTTGTGGGCCTTGTCGACGTACTCGGCGTCGGTGAAGTAGTCCCAGTTGAGCACCCGGCCGTGCAGGTCGGTGGTGCCCATGACGGTGAAGGCCTGCTTGCGCGGCTTGCGCTGCGGGCCCTTGGCGGCCGCCGTGTCCGGCTCGGCGGCCGCGGCGGAGGGGGCGGCGGCGACGGCGGCACCGCCGACCAGGGCGGCGCCGGCGGCGGTGGCGGCGGACCGGGTGACGAAGTCACGGCGGTTCAGGGGCATGGACGACTCTCCCGGGTGGGAACGACGGCAGATGGGCCGTCAACTGGTGTTCTTCGATGGCGAGTGCGTGCTTCCGCGTCGACGCGCATCGACGCGCGTAGAAGGACGCGCGTAGAAGTTTGCCGTGCGGGCCGGGTCGCTGAATAGCCCCCGGACCTGTCCAGGAGGTGAGATCTTGGCGACTCGTTCGTGACGAAGTCGGGCGGGGACGAGGGTGGTAGGGGGTGCCGGGCGGGGAGCGCGGGGGAGTCCGGCGGGGAGTCGGGTGAGGTGTCCCGCGAGGTGTCCGCGAGGTCAGGCCAGCTCGGCGGCGAGCCGGCCCACCTCGCGGCCCAGCTCCGCCGCCGGGTCCGCCGCGTCCGGGCCCGCCCACGGCTGCCAGGTCCGCGCCCGCAGGTAGCCGGCCACCGCGACCGGCAGCCGGTCCCGGACGATCAGCTCCGCCACCGGGCCGGGGCCGGCCTCGCGCAGCGCCGTCAGCAGACCGTCCACGCCGACGCCGGGCGGCAGCGGCACGGTGTCCAGGTAGGCGGCCAGCGCCTCCAGCTCCGGGTCGGGCTCGGGCGCCGGCGGGGAAACCGGTCCCGGCGGGGAAACGGGCATCGATACCGACCCCGACCGCGGATCCGGGCCGGGGTTCGCCCCCGCGGAGGCCGGGCCCGGCGGGGCCGACGACCCCTCCGACGGGTCGCCCCGGCGGCCGGGCGCGAGCAGCGCGCCCACCGCGTACAGGCCGGCCACCACCCCCGGCCACAGGTCCCCGCCGAGCCCGGCGTAGTGCAGCCCCACCCCGACCGCGCCGCCCGCACAGCCGACCAGGTTCCTGGCCGACTCCAGGTACCGCAGCGCCCGCCGGACGAGCCCGTCACTGGTAGCCACGGATCTCCTCGAACGCCCCGTCCAGCGAACCCGAACCGTCGAACAGCTTGCCGCCGCTGAGGTCCGCGACCCCCTGCAACTGGCTCACCGCCGCCTCGCCGAACCTGATCGGGAACACCGGGATCGACTTCTGCCAGGCCGGCAGCGCGTCGTGGAAACGCTTGAAGTCCGCGTCCGTCGCCCCGGAGTTGCTCTCCCCGTCGGTCATCAGCACGATCGAGGTGAACCGGTCGTCGTTCGCCGCCGCCTGCTGGCGCCCGATCACCCGGTACGCCTCCTCCAACGAGTCGTACAGCGCCGTACCGCCCGTCGCCGACAGCGACTGCACATCCGCGTTGATCGCCGCCAGCTCCGCCTGCGGCCCCGGCTGGCTGCCCGTCGGCGGCACCAGATGCGTCTTCGTCCACTTCACCGAGGAGGCGAACGACAGCAGGGTGACCTCCTCGCGGTTGCGGAAGCGCCGCACCCCGCGGGTGTCGTCCGCCCCCGTCAGCCGGCCCAGCGCCGTCTTCAGCGCCGAGATCCGCGCACCCTCCATCGAGCCCGAGGTGTCCAGCACGTACACCGTCCGGGACGGCCGGCGCAGATCGTTCTGGTACGCGGCCAGCAGACCGTCCGCGACCGCCCGCGTCCCCGGGAACGGCAACTCCGGACGGCGGTCCGTCGGCAACCCGGCGGCCGGCGCCACACCCGCGGCCGCCGGACGCCGCAGCGTCACCTCCGAGATACGCTTCTGCACCTCGTCCTTGCGCAGGTACGAAGTCAGCCGCTGGAAGGCGTCGCGCTGGTCCGGCGCGGCGGAGGAGAGCAGGGACAACGGGTAGTCCGCCGACACCACGCCGTCCAACGGACGCACCACCGTCAACTGCTGCTGCGCCGGCAGCGTCTTGTTCAACGACAGCAGCACCGACTCGTAGTTCACCAGCGCACCCACCACGCCCGACTCGGCCCGGGTGTACGCCTGGGCCAGCCAGCCCGAGGAACCGGACGTCAGCTTCTGGCCGGTGAAGAACTGCTTCAGCTGCGGCGTCGCCTTCTGCACGTCCGCCTCGGACAGCGCCGAATCCGCCTTGGAGAACGCCGAAGCGACCGCCACCAGCGTGGAGAAGCCCGAATTGGACCGCGACGGATCCGCCATCCCGTACGTCAGCTTGCCCGCCGCGGCCGCGTCGCCCACCTGCGCCCAGGTGACCTTCGAGCCGTCGCCCCAGCCCAGGTCCCCGAGCACCGAGGAACGCACCCCGATCGCCACCGGCGACACCATCACCGGAGTCTCGGACAGCACCTTGGACTTGCCGACCGGATCCAACCGCAGGTACTGGTTCGACGGGAACCACACCGCGTCGTACTTGCCGTCCGCCCGCCCCGAGGACACCGCGTCCGCGCCGTCCAGCGTGCCCGTCCAGGCGAACTGCACCGTCACCCCGGTGGCCTTCCTGGCCTCCTCCAGGACCGGCGCCAGGTCCTGCAGTTCACTGCCGGCCAGGATCCGCAGCACCCCCGGGCGCGCCGTCTCGGCCGGCTGGTCGGAGGGCCCCGGGCCGGGCTTGTCGCCCCCCGAGGAGGTGCAGGCCGTCACGGCCACGAGCACGGCCGCCAGCGCGGCGGTCAGCCCGCCACGGCGCTTCGTCCGGAAGTCCACCACGCGCTTCGTGCGGAAGTCCACTACGCGTTCCCCTTTGCCGCGTTGGTCAGCTTGACCAGGTTGTCCAGCGAAGGCAGCGTCGCCTGCTTGAACCCGGAACCGCGCAGGTCGCGCGCGAACGACGGCGGCTTCCGGTCCTTCACCAGGTTCCAGAACGCCTCCTGGTCCTCCTGCGGGCGCAGACCGAACCGGGCCTCCAGCTTGCGCAGCACCTCGTCGTTCTCCAGCACGTCGGCCAGCTTGCGGCCGTTGTCCGTACGGGCCACCAGGGTGTGGTCCGACTGCACCGTGGTGTCCGGGTACATCACGACCATGTCCCCCGTCGACTTGCCCTGCAGCGGAAGCGCGGCCGCCTGCGACTCGTACGCGAAGACCAGCGTGCCCACCCCCGCGAAGAAGTCCCGGAACGGCTCGTCACTGCTGATCTTCTGCATGCCCTGCAGCCTGCTGGACGTGGCCAGGACGTCCCGGACGGTGTTGACCCCCGCGTCGTCCGACACCACCTGGTTGCCGTTCGCGACGTACGCCAGCAGCGCCAGGTACATCGCCCCCGAGGACGAACTCTCCGGGTCCGTGGTCGACACGTACAGCATCCCGGCCAGCTCCGGGTGCTCGGCGGCGCCCTTGAGGTCCTTCCACTTCCGGCCGGTCCGCAGCGCCTCCACGTACTTGTCCATTCGGAACGTCCAGACGCCGCTCCCGGCGTCCACGTCCGCCAGCTGGTTCTGCTTCAGGACCTGAGCCGCCGACTCGTGCGTCACGATCACCAGCGGCGAGTAGAACGGCACCAGCGGCGAATCCTTCAACTCCCAGTTGCGCTGGATGTCCCGGGCCGGCGCGGCACTCGCCGGGAACGCGAAGTCCAGCCCCTTGGCGTTCTTCGCCTGCTCGCTCATCGTCCAGGAACCGGTCGAGTCCGCCTTGACCTCCAGGCCCCGCTTCCGCAACTCCGCCTTCACGTCCGGATTGTCGAAGAAGTCGCGCTTCTCCGAACCGATCAGACCGGAGACCGTGACCACATCGGCCCGCTTGTCCTCGGGGACCAGCGCATACGCCACCCAGCCCAGCAGGGCCAAGGCCGCGACCACCCCCAGCGCGCGTTTCATGCAGAACGCCTCCCCCTCGTCCGCTCCTTCGTCCGGGTGGTCCACCCGGACCCCCGGCAGCTCACCCGGGGGTGACGAGCGTCCCGCCGGGCGGGGAGCGGCAACGGAAGTGACGGTGAACCGGAGGTGAACAGCCCTTCACGGAATCGCATCGGCGGACCACCGGAAGGGGCGCGCGGGACAACGCTCGCACACCGGTCCGAGGATGTGTCAGATTGTTCAACTACCCTTACGGCAAAGGTCATCCCGCAGACTGGACCCGCGTCGAGGTTACGCGCCGGTAATGCCTACGCTCAGCAGTATGCGCCGAGCAAAAATCGTCTGTACCCTCGGGCCCGCCACCGACTCGTACGACCAGATCAAAGCCCTGGTCGACGCCGGGATGGACATCGCCCGATTCAACCTCAGCCACGGCACGCACGCCGAACACGAAGAACGCTACCGCCGCGTCCGCAAAGCCGCCGACGAGACCGGCCGCAGCGTCGGCGTCCTCGCCGACCTTCAAGGCCCGAAGATCCGCCTCGACACCTTCGCCCACGGGCCCGTACTCCTCGAACGCGGCGACGAGTTCACCATCTCCACCGACAAAGGCGTCGTAGGGGACAAGGACACCTGCGGAACCACCTACAGCGGACTCGCCGGCGACGTCAGCCGCGGCGAACGCATCCTCGTCGACGACGGCCGAGTCACCCTCGAAGTCCTCGCCGTCGACGGACCCCGCGTACGGTGCCTCGTCATCGAAGGCGGCCTCGTCTCCGACCACAAGGGCCTCAACCTCCCCGGCGTCGCCGTCTCCGTCCCCGCACTCAGCGACAAGGACGTCGCCGACCTGCGGTGGGCGCTGCGCACCGGAGCCGACCTCATCGCGCTCTCCTTCGTCCGCAGCGGGCGCGACATCGAGGAGGTCCACCGGATCATGGCGGAGGAAGGACGGTACGTCCCCGTCATCGCCAAGATCGAGAAGCCGCAGGCGGTCGAGAACCTCGAATCCGTCGTCGACGCCTTCGACGGCATCATGGTGGCCCGCGGCGACCTGGGCGTGGAGATGCCCCTCGAACAGGTCCCGCTCGTCCAGAAGCGCGCCATCAAGCTCGCCCGGCGCAACGCCAAACCGGTCATCGTCGCCACCCAGATGCTCGACTCGATGATCAACGCCTCCCGGCCCACGCGGGCGGAGGCCTCCGACGTCGCCAACGCGGTGTTGGACGGGACGGACGCGGTGATGCTCTCCGGGGAGACCTCGGTCGGCAAGTACCCCGTCGAGACCGTCAAGACCATGGCCCGGATCATCGAAGCCGCCGAGAACGACATCCTCGCCGCCGGCCTCCCCCCGCTCACCACCGGCAACAAGCCACGCACCCAGGGCGGCGCCGTCGCCCGCGCGGCCGCCGAGATCGGCGACTTCCTGCACGCCAAGTACCTCATCGCCTTCACCCAATCCGGCGACACCGCCCGCCGGTTGACCCGCTACCGCTCACCCATCCCGGTACTCGCCTTCACCTACGAGCCGGCCGTCCGCAGCCAACTCGCCCTCACCTGGGGCGTGGAGACCTTCCTCGGCCCCTTCGCCCCGACCACCGACCAGATGGTCGAACAGGTCGACGCGGCCCTGCTCTCCCTCGGCCGCTGCCAGAAGGGCGACATCGTGGTGATCACGGCCGGCTCACCCCCCGGCCTCGCCGGCTCCACCAACCTGGTCCGCGTCCACCACGTGGGAACGCTGGACGCCTGAACGGACTCTCCTTGGGCGGCATCCCTCGTATGAGGGATGCCGCCCACATGCTTGCCCGGGTGAGAATCAGCGGGATGAGCGACCACGTACTCTGGCGCGACCTCTGCCAGGAGATCCTCAACCGCCCCGGCGCCGGCGCGGCCTACGAGGCCGCCAGGGCCCGCTTCGAACGAACCGCCGCGCCGCTGTCAGTACTTGGGGCCGATATGGGCGTCCATGAGGGCGACGGAGTCCTTGCGGGCGACGGAGATGTTGAAGCCGCCATTGGACCGGGAGGCGTTCTTCCACTGGACGCCGACGGCGTCGAGGGTGGCGGTGAAGAGGCCGATGATGTCGGCTGAGGTGTTGGTGAAGAAATACCGCGGGTACTCGTAGCGCTTCTGGACCCCGGCGACCGTGCGGGTCGCCCAATTGGTGATGCGGCAGCCGTCGGAGTGGATGAGGCCGCGCAGGAACTCCCAGGGGTGAGCGTCGATGATCTCCCGCTGCCAGGGCGCTAGGGCTATGGTGCGCTCGTGCTTCTTGCCGGGGCCGTGCTGGGGGAACAGGCAGGTGAGGTGGTTCGAGTAGATCTTGACGTCGTGGCATCCGGTACGCCGCACCCGGCAAGGCTTGTTGTTGGGGAGCACCTGACGCATGGCCTGTTCGACGGAATCCATGACGCCTGGCCACTTGTCGTCGCAGGTGATCTGGAGACTCTGGGTCCTGCGGTACTCGTTGGGTAGCAGGATGTGGCCGTCGCCGAGGTAAAGGCCAAGGAGGTAGGCGTAGGCGGGGCGGTTGAGCTCGTCGCCGTAGCAGTGCATACACGCGGAGCGCTTACGACCGGGGAGCTCGTTGCGTTTGGCGAGGTCCTGGTGCTTCCACCACGAGACCGTGCCCTTCGGGACGCGGAGGCGGCGGGCCACCTCGGCATTGCTGATGCCTCGACGGAGGAGGTGAACAGCCTGTTCGCGCACAGAAAGTGTGGTCATGTGCGCCACAGTGAGGTGCGTCAAGCCGGATGGTGGACGCTTTGGGCACGGTCCACTGGAAGAGGTGAATTTCCCGCAACCTGGGAATATGAGGAAAATTCTGGTGCCGAGTGTGGGATTCGAACCCACACGCCCTTTCAGGCAATCGCTTTTGAGGCGATCGTGTCTGCCCTTCCACCAACCCGGCAAGTTCGCGCCCGTGAAGGATACCCCGTGAGCACTGTCCGGCGCAGCTAGGTACCCTCGTGCATGCAGTACCCCGCCGGAACTAGGAGCCCCGTGAGCACCGCCGACGAGCAGGCACAGCCGCTTGAGACCGAATCGCCCCAGATCACCCGGATTGTGATCGCCGAGGATGAGGCGTTGATCCGTCTCGACCTGAAGGAGATGCTGGAGGAGGAGGGGTACACCGTCGTCGGGGAGGCCGGGGACGGGGCTACGGCGGTGCAGCTCGTGGAGGAGCTGAAGCCGGATCTGGCGATCTTCGACGTGAAGATGCCGGTGCTGGACGGGCTGTCGGCCGCCGAGCAGATCCACGAGAAGCACCTGGCGCCGGTCCTCATGCTGACCGCGTTCTCGCAGCGGGAGCTGGTGGACCGGGCGCGGGACGCGGGGGCGATGGCGTACATCGTCAAGCCGTTCTCGAAGTCGGACCTGGTGCCGGCGATCGAGATGGCGGTGTCGCGGTACACCGAGATGCGGGCGCTGGAGAAGGAGATCGGGGATCTCACCCAGCGGCTGGAGACCCGGAAGCTGGTGGACCGGGCGAAGGGTGTGCTGCAGACGAAGTTCGGGCTGAACGAGCCTGCCGCGTTCCGGTGGATCCAGAAGACGTCGATGGACCGGCGGATGACGATGGCGGCGGTGGCCGAGGCGGTCATCGAGGAGGGCGAGGCCCAGGACCGCAAGAAGGCGGAAGAGGGCAAGTCCGAGTAGGACGTGAGGAAGGGCCCGGCGGACAGCGTCCGCCGGGCCCTTGCCGTATACGGGGTCAGTCCTCGCCGAGGTAGGCCTTGCGGACGGATTCGTCGTGGAGGAGGTCGGCGCCGGTGCCGGAGAGGACGATGCGGCCGGTCTCCATGACGTAGCCCTGGTCGGACAGTGACAGGGCGGCCTGGGCGTTCTGTTCGACCAGGAGGATGGTCGTGCCGCCGGCCTTGAGCTCGACGATGGTCGCCATGATCTTCTGCATCATGAGCGGCGAGAGGCCCATGGAGGGTTCGTCGAGCATGAGCAGTTTGGGCTGGGACATCAGGGCCCGGCCCATGGCGAGCATCTGCTGTTCGCCGCCCGACAGCGTCCCCGCGGCCTGCTTGCGGCGCTCGCCGAGGATGGGGAAGAGGCTGTAGGCGCGTTCGACGTCGGCCTGGATGCCGGCCGTGTCGCTGCGCAGGAAGGCGCCGAGGAGGAGGTTCTCCTCGATGGTCATGCGGGGGAAGATGTGCCGGCCCTCGGGGGAGTGGGCGAGGCCGAGGGCGACGATCTTGTGCGCGGGGACGGTGCTGAGGTCCTGGCCCTCGAAGGTGATGCGTCCGGCGGTGGGCTTGAGGAGACCGGACAGGGTGCGCAGGGTGGTGGTCTTGCCGGCGCCGTTGGTGCCGATGAGGGTGGTGACTTCGCCCTGCCGGACGGTGAAGCTGATGCCCTTGACGGCTTCGATCTTGCCGTAGGCGACGCGGAGGTCCTCGACCTCCAGGAGCGCGGTCACTTGGTGTCCTCCGGTGCTGCGGGGGTGCTGTCTTCGAGCGGGGCGCCGAGGTAGGCGGTGATGACGCGTTCGTCGTTCTGGACGGTCTCGCGGTCGCCTTCGACGATCTTCTGGCCCTGGACGAGTACGGCGGTGCGGTCGCAGAGGTTGAAGATGAAGCGCATGTCGTGCTCGATGACGAGGATGGAGATGCCCTTGTCCCGGATGGCGAAGACGAGTTCCTCGGCGGCGCGGGTCTCCTGGGGGTTCATGCCGGCGGTGGGTTCGTCGAGCAGGAGGAGGCCGGGTTCGGAGGCGAGGGCGCGGGCGATCTCCAGTTTGCGCTGTTCGCCGTACGGGAGGTTGCGGGCGAGGTGGTCGGCCTTGGCGGCGAGGCCGGTGAACTCCAGGAGTTCCATGGCCTTCTCGCGGCTCTCGGCCTCGGCGCGGTGGTAGGCGGGGCCGCGGAGGATGGCGGAGAAGATGCCTTCCTTGGTGCGGGTGTGCCGGCCGACGAGGACGTTCTCCAGGACGGTCATGTTGGCGAAGAGCCGGATGTTCTGGAAGGTGCGGGCGATGCCGGCCTGGGTGACGAGGTGGGGCTTGGGCGGGAGGACGACGTCGCGGTAGCGGACGGCGCCCTCGGTGGGGACGTACAGGCCGGTGAGGCAGTTGAAGAAGGTGGTCTTGCCGGCGCCGTTGGGGCCGATGAGGCCGATGATCTCGCCCTCGCCGACGGTGAGGGAGACGTCGTTGACGGCGGTGAGGCCGCCGAAGCGCATGGTGACGCCGGTGACTTCGAGCAGGGGTGCGGCGGTGGTGGTCATCGGGTCGGTCACGCCCCTGCCTTGGTGAGTGCGGTCGGGTCGCCGGTGGTCTGGGCCGGGATGGCGGCCTCGTGGAATTCCAGTTGCCGGCGCCGGTTGGGGATGAGGCCTTCGGGGCGGACGCGCATCAGGATGATGAGGGCGGCGCCGAAGGCGAGGAGCTGGTAGTCGGCGAGGAATTCGAGCTTCTTCGGGATGAGGAAGAGGAGGGTGGCGCCGGCGAGGGGGCCGCTGATGGTGCCCATGCCGCCGAGGATGACGGCGGCGAGCAGGAAGGCGGAGTTGGGGGGGAGGGCTTCGGCGAAGGTGTACTGGTCGGGGGTGACGGTGTAGCTGACGTGGGCCTGGACGGTGCCGGCGAGGCCGGCGAGGCAGGCGCCGAGGGCGAAGGCGAGGAGCTTGAGGCGGAAGCCGTTGATGCCCATGGCTTCGGCGGCGGTCTCGTCCTCGCGGATGGCGACCCAGGCACGGCCGATGCGGGAGTTGCCGACGCGGGCGAAGATCAGCACGACGAGGGCGGTGACCAGCAGCATCAGCAGGTAGTAGTTGGAGAAGCGGCCGAGTTCGATGCCGGCGATGGTGTGGGGCTTGCCGAGGTCGAAGCCGAGGATCTGCAGGTCCGGGATCCGGGGGATGCCGTTGGACCCGTTGGTGATCTTGGGGCCGGTGGTGCCGTTGAGGTTGAGCATGGTGATGCGGAAGATCTCGCCGAAGCCGAGGGTGACGATGGCGAGGTAGTCGCCGCGCAGCCGCAGGGTGGGGGCGCCGATCAGGACGCCGAAGACCATGGAGACGGCGGCGCCGGTGAGCATCGCGGCCCAGAACGGGAACTGGACGTGGATGGGCGAGGCGGGGGAGCCGGAGACCAGGGCGGCGGCATAGGCGCCGACGCCGAGGAAGGCGACGTACCCGAGGTCGAGCAGGC
The DNA here is from genome assembly GCF_000716875.1 of Streptomyces novaecaesareae. GTDB lineage: Bacteria > Actinomycetota > Actinomycetes > Streptomycetales > Streptomycetaceae > Kitasatospora > Kitasatospora novaecaesareae. The sequence continues at coordinate 34,945 of NZ_JNWQ01000054.1, forward strand.
CGGCCAGGCCGACGACGATGTTGAGGCCGAGGGCGACGGTCGCGAAGATCAGGATGTTGGTGGCGACGGAGGTGTACTGGTCGCTGCTCTGGGTGAACGGGAAGCTCGCGGCGGCGGCGAAGGCGGCGCCGGTGGTGACCGGGCGGTGCTTGACGGTCAGTGCGCGCAGGCGGGCGATCAGGCCGGACTTGGTGAGGGCGGCGACGGCGAGGCCGGTGAACAGCAGGCAGCCGGTGAAGAGTTCGCCGTACTCGGTGTCGATGCCGAAGGTGATCGCGAAGAGGCCGAGCCCGAAGGCGACGACGATGATCAGGACCTCGGCCCAGGAGGGGAGTTCGCGCGGTGCGCCGAGCGGGCGGTCGATCTTGCCGAGGCGCAGCCAGCTGTTGGCGAGGTGGCCGAGCTGGAGCAGCAGGACGGCGCCGGTGGCGATGGCGATGCCGCCGGCGAGGGCGGTGATGACGGGGGCGACGGGCTGGTCGTCGGGGATGGCGTGGGCGCCGAGCCAGACCAGGGGGGCGGCCGGGACGAGCAGGAAGAGGCGCTTGTCGACGATCCGCAGCGGGACGGCGGTGCGCCGGTCGAGGGGGAGGCCGAGGGCGCCGAGGACGGTGAGCAGGCCGCCGGCGGCGAGGACCCAGCCGCCGGGTTCGAGGTTGGCGAGGCCGCCGAGTTCGGCGGAGATCGAGGTGACGGAGTAGGCGGCGACGGCGAGGGCGCCGGTGGCGGCGTACAGGACGGCGTTGTTGCTGTGGGTGGGGGCGGCCCAGCGCAGGCCGGGGACGCCCTGGGTGGCGAGCAGCAGGAGGAGGGTGAGGAGGCCGGCGGTGAGGGCGAGCCACTGGAGGCCGGCGGGGGAGCCGTAGTAGGTGAGGTCGCCGGGGAAGTCGGAGGTCCAGGTCCAGGACATGGCGGCGGAGACGGTGGTGGCGAGGGCGCCGAGGCCGGTGAGGGCTGCGGCGGCGCGGGCCGGCAGGGGGATGACCGGGGTGGTTTCGGTGTTGGTGGTGGTCATGGTGGTCACGCCCTGTCCGCGACGCGCTCGCCGAGCAGGCCCTGGGGCCGGACGAGGAGCACGAGGATGAGGAGTACGAAGGCCCAGACGTCCTTCCAGGCGCCGCCTCCGAAGAGGTGCATGCCGGGCAGGTGCTGGATGTAGCCGGTGGCGAGGGCTTCGGCGAGGCCGAGGGCGAGGCCGCCGAGCATGGCGCCGTAGATGTTGCCGATGCCGCCGAGGACGGCGGCGGTGAAGGCCTTGAGGCCGAGGATGAAGCCCATCCGGAAGTCGATCTGGCCGCTGCGCAGGCCGTAGGCGACGGCGGCGACGGCGGCGAACGCGGCGCCGATGGCGAAGGCCATGACGATGATCCGGTCGGTGTCGATGCCCATGAGCTTGGCGGTGTCCGGGTCCTGGCTGGTGGCCTGCATGGCGCGGCCGGAGCGGGTGCGGGTGACGAACCAGCCGAGGGCGAGCATGCACAGGGGGGCGGCGATGATCAGGAAGAGGTCGCTGCGCTGGATGGTGACGGAGCCGAGGCTGAAGGGGTCGCCGGGGATCTTGGGGAAGACGCGGGCCTTCTTGGCGTCGGGGTAGAAGGAGAAGACGAGTTGCTGGAGGAAGATGGACAGCCCGATCGCGGTGATCAGCGGTGCGAGCCGGGGTGCGTTGCGCAGGGGGCGGTAGGCGAACCGCTCGGCGGCGACGGCGGTGAGGGTGGAGACCAGGACGCCGGCGATCAGCATCAGCGGTAGGGCCAGCCAGAGGGTGGTGCCGCCGGGGAGGGCGAGGTAGGCGGTCAGGGCGCCGAAGCCGCCGACCATGACGATCTCGCCGTGGGCGAAGTTGATGAGCTGGACGATGCCGTAGACCATCGTGTAGCCGATCGCGACGAGTCCGTAGAGGGCGCCGAGGATCAGGCCGTTGGCCAGCTGCTGCGGTAGGTCGTGCACCGCTGGGCCTCCGTAGTGCGTTCGGGGGTGTCCGCGTGGGTGGTGGATGTGGGGGCGCGCGGGGGCACTCGTGGCGCCCCCGCGCGCTGTGCTGCTGGTGGTGGCGGTGCCGGTCGGGTCAGCGGTTGAGCGGGCTCGGCCGTTGAGCGGGCTCAGTTGTTGAGCGGGCTCGGCCGTTGAGCGGGCTCGGCTGGTGGACCGGGTCGGCCGTCGGGCCGGGTCAGCCGTTGAAGGTGCCGGACTTCTCCACGGCCCACTTGCTGTCCTTGACGGTGTAGACGGTGAGCTGCTTGTTGGTGGTGTCGCCGAACTCGTCGAAGGAGACCTTGCCGGTCACGCCGTCGAAGGAGGCCTTCTGGACGGCGTCGCGGACGGCCTTGCGGTCCGGGACCTTGCCGTTGTTGTCCTTCACGGCCTGCTTGACGCCCTGGATGATGGCCCAGGCGCTGTCGTAGGAGTAGCCGCCGTAGGTCTCGTAGGCGTCCTTGTAGCCGGCGGCCTTGTAGTCGGCGATGAACTTCTTGGCGGTGTCGAGGGTTTCGACGGGGAGGCCGACGGCGGTGGCGTAGTCGCCCTGGCTCTTGGGGTTGAGCTTGATGAAGTCGCCGCTCTGGATGCCGTCGCCGCCCATCAGGGGGATGTTGACGCCGGCTTCCTTGAGCTGGAGGGAGAGCGGGCCGGCGGCGGGGTACTCGCCGCCGTAGTAGACGGCTTCGGCGCCGGAGCTCTTGACCTTGGTGACGATGGCGGAGAAGTCGCGGTCGTCGGGGTTGACGTGCTCCTCGCCGGCGAGGGAGCCGCCGAGCTTGGTGAACTCGCCCTTGAAGGTGGCGGCGAGGCCGGCGCCGTAGGTCTTCTGGTCGTCGATGAGGAAGACCTTGGTCTTCTTGGCGTCGTTGTAGAGGAACTGGGCGGCGAACGGGCCCTGGACGGCGTCGGTGGTGGCGGTGCGGAAGTAGGACTTGAAGGGGCGCTTCTTGTCGCCGCTGGCCCACTTCTCGCCCTGGCTGAGGGCGACGCCGGTGTTGGCGGGGGAGACCTCGACCAGGTTGGCGTCGTCGAAGATCTGCTGCATCGACTGCGCGACGCTGGAGTTGAGGGGGCCGACGACGCCGAGCACCTTGGAGTCGCCGACCAGCTGGGTGGCGTTCTGCTGGCCGGGGGCGGGCTTGGCGGTGTCGTCGAGGGCCTTGATCTCGAACTTGACGCCCGGGACCTCGTTGGTCTCGTTGGCCTTCTTGACCGCGAGGTCGACGGAGTTGCGGATGCCGAGGCCGAGGGCGGAGAGGTCGCCGGTGAGCGGGGCGTCGACGCCGATGACGACGGTGGTGGCGGAGCCGGAGTTGGCGGAGCCGCCGTCGCCGCTCTTCTTCTCTCCGCGGGAGCCACAGGCGCTGAGGCTGAGGGCGCCGATCACGGCAATGCTCACGACAATTGCAGAACGGTGACGCACGAGGGTCCCCTTCGGTTCAGGAGGCGCCCGCGCGGGAGTGGCGGGAGCCGGAGTGCGCGAGGGCCGGGCCCAATCGGATAGCGCGGTGACTGGCCGTGACTCTAGATGTCGATGGGCTGCTCGGGCAGTGGTGCGAGCATGCTGTGATTCTCTTGTTATGAGCACACGGAGCAGTTGTCTCAGCATGTGGTCGTTTCGGCTCGATCGATCCTCCAGCGCCGGGCGTTTACCGCCTGCTAAGGGGATGTAAGGCCCAGAAATAGGGGTTGCAGCTGGCAGTGCCGATAATCGGACAGCCGTGTCCGGTGCCCTGGTTTCGTTCTTGAGCGTCCGGATTTCGGACGAGGAGGGCGCGGCGAAGGGGCTCCGGGGGTGGGGAGAGGTCCCCGGAACCGGCAGGTGATCTGATTTCCTACCTGTTACGCAGTGTTACAAGTTTGAGATGGGGCCGGGCCGCGCGCCGACCGCGCCCGGACATGCGAACGCCCCCCTGTCCAGACCAACGCCTGCCCAGCGTGGCAGATGGTCAAACAGGGGGGCGGCCAAGGGACTTGATCCCGTATTGGCTGAACTCGACGCCGCAGCGCGGACGTTACGGCCGTTACGGCCGGGGCGAGCGTCGCGGACGGTGCGGGCGTCGCGGCCGGGGCGGAGGTGGGCCCGTCAGCGGTCGCGCAGCATGCACGTCAGCCGGCAGCTGGTGATCCGCTTGCCGGTGTCGTCGGTGACCGCGATCTCGTAGGTGGCGGCGGTGCGGCCCTTGAACACGGCCGTCGCCACCCCGGTGACCAGCCCGGATGTCGCCGAGCGGTGGTGGGTGGCGTTGAGGTCCACGCCGACCGCGTACCGGCCGGGGCCGGCGTGCAGCATCGCGCCGATCGAGCCCAGCGTCTCGGCCAGCGCCGCCGACGCGCCGCCGTGCAGCAGCCCGTACGGCTGCTGGTTGCCCTCCACCGGCATGGTGCCGACGACGCGGTCGGCGGAGGCCTCGACGATCCGGATGCCGAGCTTTTCGCCGAGGTCGCCGCCGGAGAAGGTCGCCGGGGTGACGCCGAGCTTGGCGAAGTGGTCCAGCACGTCCTGCGGGACGTTCAGGACGGGGGCGGTGCCGGGGGCCGCATCGGCCATGGGGAACTCCTGCCGGTCAGGGGGTCACGGGTCCTGCTGCCAGTGATCGTACGGCCGTCCTACTCGGCGGCGGTGCGCGGCCGGTGTGGTGCGGCGCCCCACCGGCACCGCGCCCCATTTGTCGGTGCCGGGCCATAGGATCGGTGGCCGGTAGTGGAATCGGCAGGAACGGACGTTGACGTGGCTACGCAGAGTACGGACAAGGGCGCGACGGGTGGCGGCGGGGCCGGCCCGCGGCCCCGGCTGATGCTGCTCGACGGGCACTCGATGGCCTACCGGGCCTTCTACGCCCTGCCCGTGGAGAACTTCAACACCTCCACCGGCCAGCCCACCAACGCGGTCTACGGCTTCGCGTCGATGCTCGCCAACACCGTCCGTGACGAGCAGCCCACCCACCTCGCCGTCGCCTTCGACCTCTCCCGGCAGACGTTCCGCTCCGTCGAGTTCCCCGACTACAAGGCCAACCGCGCCAAGACGCCGGACGAGTTCAAGAGCCAGGTCGGCCTGATCGGCGAGCTGCTCGACGCGATGAACATCCCGCGGCTGACCGTCGAGGGCTTCGAGGCCGACGACATCATCGCCACCCTGGCCACCGCCGCCGAGGCGGCCGGCTACGACGTCGACATCGTCACCGGCGACCGCGACTCGCTCCAGCTGGTCACCGACCACGTCACCGTCCTCTACCCGACCAAGGGCGTCTCCGAGCTCACCCGCTTCACCCCCGAGAAGGTCACCGAGAAGTACGGCGTCACCCCGAGCCAGTACCCGGACCTCGCCGCGCTGCGCGGCGACCCGTCCGACAACCTGCCCGGCATCCCCGGCGTCGGCGAGAAGACCGCCGCCAAGTGGGTCAACCAGTTCGGCTCCTTCGACGAACTGGTCACCCGCGCCGACGAGGTGAAGGGCAAGATCGGCGAGAAGCTGCGTGACAACCTCGACTCGGTCAAGCGCAACCGCGTCCTCACCGAGCTCGTCCGCGACGTCCAACTCCCGCTCGGCGTCGCCGACCTGGCCCGCGCGCCGTTCGACAAGGCCGCCGTCGGCACCCTGATGGAGTCGCTGGAGTTCCGCAACGCCAACTTCCGCGACCGCGTCTTCGGCATCGACCCGTCCGCCGGCGAGGCCGCCGCGGAAGCCGAACTCGCCCCCGGCGTCGAGGTCGACGGCGAACTGCTCACCGACCCGGGCACGCTGGCCGCCTGGCTGCGCGAGCACGCCTCCGACGGCAAGACCACGGTCGCGCTGGCCGCCGTCTACCAGTGGGCGCTCGGCAGTGGCGAGGTCACCGAAGTCGCCCTCGCCGCAGGGGAGTCGGCCGCCTGGTTCGACCCGGCGCTGCTCGCCGAGGAGGACGAGCGGGCCCTCGCCGGCTGGCTCGCCGACCCAGCCGCCCCCAAGGCCCTGCACATCGCCAAGCAGGTCATGCGCGCCTTCGCCGAGCGCGGCTGGAGCATCGAGGGCGTCGTCGCCGACACCGCGCTCGCCGCCTACCTGGAGAAGCCCGGCCGCCGCACCTTCACCCTGGAGGTGCTCGCCGAGGAGTACCTGGCCCGCTCGCTCGACCCGGCCCCCGCCGCCGAGAGCGGCCAACTCGCCTTCGACGCACCGGAGGAGGACGAGACGGCCGGCGCCCGGTCGCTGATGCTCCAGGCCCGCGCCGTGCTCGACCTCGCCGCGCTCTTCGACACCCGCCTCGCCGAGGTCGGAGCCACCGAGCTGATGCGCGACATGGAACTGCCCATCGCCGCCCTGCTCGCCCGCATGGAGCGCTACGGCATCGCCGCCGACCGCGAGTGGCTCACCGGCCTGGAGGCCCAGTTCGCCGCCGAGATCCAGCGCGTGGTGGAGGAGGCGCACGCCGCCGCCGGGCACGAGTTCAACCTCGGCTCGCCCAAGCAGCTCCAGGAGATCCTCTTCGGCGAGCTCGCGCTGCCCAAGACCAAGAAGATCAAGACCGGCTACACCACCGACGCCGACGCCCTCACCTGGCTGGCCACCCAGACCGACAACGAGCTGCCGGTCATCCTGCTGCGCCACCGCGACCAGGCCAAGCTGCGCACCACCGTCGAGGGCCTGCTCAAGACCGTCTCGCCCAAGGGCCGGATCCACACCACCTTCAACCAGATGGTCGCCGCCACCGGCCGGCTCTCCTCGCAGGACCCGAACCTGCAGAACATCCCGGTCCGCACCGAGGAGGGCCGCGCCATCCGCCGCGCCTTCGTCGTCGGCGAGGGCTACGAGTCGTTGCTCACCGCCGACTACTCCCAGATCGAGCTGCGGATCATGGCGCACCTGTCCGAGGACGAGGCGCTGATCGAGGCCTTCGCCACCGGAGAGGACCTGCACACCACCGTCGCCTCCCAGGTCTTCGAGGTCCCCGGCGACGCGGTCGACGCCGAGATGCGGCGCAAGATCAAGGCGATGTCCTACGGCCTGGCGTACGGGCTGTCCGCGTACGGGCTCTCGCAGCAGCTCGGCATCAAGCCGGCCGAGGCGCAGGGCCTGATGGACACCTACTTCGAGCGTTTCGGCGGCGTGCGGGACTACCTGCGCCGGGTCGTCGACGAGGCCCGGGCGACGGGGTACACCGAGACCCTGCTCGGCCGCCGCCGCTACCTGCCCGACCTCAACAGCGACAACCGCCAGCGCCGCGAGATGGCCGAGCGGATGGCCCTCAACGCCCCGATCCAGGGCTCGGCCGCCGACATCGTCAAGATCGCCATGCTCCGGGTGGACGAGGCGCTGCGCGCGGCCGGCCTCACCTCCCGGATGCTGCTCCAGGTGCACGACGAAATCGTCCTGGAGCTGGTCCCGGGCGAGCGCGAGCAGGTCGAGGCCGTCGTCCGCGAGCAGATGGCGGGCGCCTACCCGCTGCGCGCCCCGCTGGACGTCTCGGTCGGCGTCGGCGCCAACTGGGAGACCGCCGCGCACTGACGCCATACGCTGACGGTGCGTCAGGTGGCTGTGGGTGCGGGCCTGTTCCCGGCCGCACCCACAGCCCCTACGCTGGGACCATGACGGCCGGACCGGCATTGCGCACAGGGACAGACTCGACGGACCTGGTCTTCGCGGAGGGCGGCGGGACGCGCGCCCAGGCGGTGCGAACGGTCCTGATGGCGGGCCGCGCCGCGCTGATCGCGCCGGTGGTCCTGGGCGGGTTCTCGGTGCTGCTCGGCTTTGTGCTGTTCCTCGCCTTCGGGGTGGGCCTGGGCACGGTGCTGCTGGTCGTCATGCTGGTGTCGGTGGGGGAGGTCCTGGTCTTCGCGCCCCTGGGGGCGTTCGCCGACCTCAAGGCGGTCCACCGGGTGGAGTTCGCTCCGCCGGCCGCTCCCGAGCGGATGCGGTACGTCCGGGCCGGCCGCGTCGACCCCTGGCTCCCGGTGTCGGAGTTGAGCAGGTTCGTGATCACCCACCGGATCGAGGAGCCCTACCCGGGCGACCGGCGCCCGGCCGGTCACGCCTACGACCTGCGCATGGTGCTGCGGCACAACCAGAAGGCCCCCTCAGTGCGTTCGCGTGCGGGGGATCCCACGCGGCTGGCCGGGGAGCTGACGGCGCTGCTGTCCTCGGCTGGGGTTCGGGTCGAGCTGGAGACCCTCCGCAGGGTCCGGTCCAAGACCCCGCCGCCCTCGCCCCGGGTCTACGGCGGCTCCGGTTCGGCCAACTCCGCCGGCTACTCGGGCGGGGGCTGAGCCTACTGGCGGGCGTTGGTGCGCTTCGTCGGCTCGGCGTCTGCGTCGGCATCGGCGCCAACCGGGAGGCCGCCGCGCACTGACGCACCCGCGCGTGCCGGCAGGGCGGTCGGTGGCTGCCCTGCCGGGAGATCGGCGACGGGCTCTCGGCGTGTCGCATATGTGTCCTCGATCGGGTGAAGTTGCCTGCGGCATCGCACAGTTCGAGCAGTGACGGCGAGCCTGACTGCTGTGGTGGCCTGCTATCGTCCGCCGTGTTCGGGCGCCGCTTCCGGGCGCGAATGGATGGGGAGCTCCTCTGTGACCAGCGATGCCGTCGACCGTCTCCCGGCGCGGGCCTTCCGGCTGATCGTGACGGGCGGTGGAACGGGCGGGCACACCTACCCCGCGCTCACCGCGATCCGCACCGCGGGGGCGAGACTCGCCGCTGCCGGTCGGGCGCTGGACGTGCTGTGGGTCGGCACGGCGGACAGCCTGGAGTCCCGTGTCGCGGCGGGTGAAGGCATCGAGTTCGCGGCGGTCGCGACGGGGAAGATCCGACGCCACCGGAACCCGCTCAAGATGGTCTCTCCGGCGAATGTGCGCGACATGGCGCGTGTGCCGCTCGGTGTCGCCCAGGCCCGCGCGGTGGTCTCCCGGTTCCGCCCCGATGTGGTGCTGGCCACGGGCGGATACGTCGCGGTGCCGGTGGGCATCGCCGCTTCGCTGTGTCGTCGCCCGCTCGTCGTCCACGAGCAGACGGTGCGCCTGGGCCTGGCCAACCGGACGCTCGCGGGACGGGCGGCCCGTATCGCGGTGTCCTCCGAGTCCACGCTGGCGCTGCTGCCGGAGGCGTCCCGCTCGATCGCGGTCGTCACCGGCAACCCGGTGCGGCCCGAGATGCTGACCGGTCATGTGGACAAGGCGATTCAGGCGCTCGGGCTGCACGGATTCCGCCAGGACCTGCCGACCGTGTACGTCACCGGCGGCGCGCAGGGGTCGGAGCAGATCAACGGACTGGTGGCCGACGTTCTGCCCTGGCTGCTGACCGGCGCCAACGTGATCCACCAGTGCGGCCCGGCGAACGTCGAAGCCCTGCGGGCCCGGGCCGCGGCTCTTCCCCCGCATCTGGCGTCCCGGTATCTGCTCACCGGGTTCGTCGGTCCCGAGTTGCCCGACGTCCTCGCGCTGGCCGATGTGGTGGTCTCCCGCAGCGGGGCGGGCACGATCGCGGAGCTGACGGCGCTCGGTAAAGCTGCGGTCCTCGTCCCCCTCGCCAGTTCGGCCGGCAACGAGCAGGCGCACAACGCCGGCCACCTGCACGAGGCCGGGGCGGCGGTCGCGCTCCTCGGTGAGGTGACGGCGAAGCGGCTCCGAGAGGCGGTCGACCCGCTGCTGACCGATGCCTACCGCCGTGCGGGCATGGCCGAGCGGGCGCGTTCCTACGGCCGGCCGGATGCCGCTGACCGGCTGGTGGACCTGCTCCTCTCGGCCGCCGTCGAGCACTGACGAGCAGTCACGGCCGGGAGCCCGGGGATGAGCAGCCGCCCGTGTGCCATGGCCCGCCGCCACACGTCCTTGACCTCGTCCACGTCCGGCCAGATGGAGAAGACCGCTTCGGCGAGGATCGGCCCGGAGTCGATCCCGGAGTCGACGCCGCCGCCGCACTGAGGTGGTCGGCCGCTGCCTCCCAGGGGCCGGGCCCGGGTGCAGCCTCGTACCCTCGTCCGGGCCCATCGGCGGTTGCGAGCCGCGTCGTACACCTCCCTGGCTGCACGCGGCTGACTGGCTGCCTAACCGGCGGCGAGGACCGGGGCGGTGTCCAGCACGGGCTGCTCCTTCGATGGTTCCGACATAACGTCGGAAACCGGGCACGGTCGATCCGGGTAGCATGCGGCCAACATCTCTCCGGATGCCGGGAGTTGACGTATGAGCACACTGGTGGTGGGGTCGAGAGCCGGTCACTTGGCGCGGGCCCAGGTCAAGGAGCTTCTGGCGCCGTTGCGGGAGCGCTTCCCCGACGTGACCTTCCGCCACCAGGTGATCCTGGAACGCGGCGACCAGGACAGGAAGACGGCCCTGCCGCAGGTCTCCGCGCGCGCCGGTGGCTCGGCGTTCTCGACCAACCAGGAAACCGCCTTGGTGGCCGGCGAGGTGGACGTGATCGTGCACAGCCTCAAGGACCTGCCGACCGCCAACCCGCCCGGCCTGGTCCTGCTGCCGCCACCGGGACGGGAGGACGTCCGGGACGCGCTGTGCGGGAGTACGTTGGCCGGCTTGCCGCAGGGTGGGCGGATCGGCACCGGGGCGGCACGTCGGATCGCCCAGCTACTCCACGTCCGCCCGGACCTCGTGCCGGTGCCGATCCGCGGTAACGTGCCGCCGCGGCTGCACAAGCTCAAGACGATGAACCTGAACGCGGTGGTGCTGGCGGCGGCCGGGCTCAAGCGCCTTGGGCTGGACGACGCGATCAGCCAGATCCTGCCGGTTGAGCAGTTCCCTCCGTCGCCAGGCCAGGGGGCCCTGGGCATCCAGATCCGGGAGGACAACGAGCCGCTCCGCGAGATCCTGTCCACCGCCGGAGACCTGGTGGTGGACTCGGAGGTGCGGGCCGAGCGGGCGATGCTCGCCGAGCTGCACGGCGGGTGCTCGGTGCCGATCGGCGCCTACGGCAAGGCCGACGGGAACGTGCTGACGTTGCACGCGCAGGTCACCTCCGTGGACGGCAAGAGGCAGGTGGAGGCCAGTTGCTCCGGCCCGTTGAGCGAGCCGGAGAAGCTGGGCGTGCAGGTGGCCGGCCTCCTGCTGGACCGAGGTGCGGAGGGCATCCTCGCGGAGATCCGGCCCACCGTTTAGGTGCGGAGAAGGCGGGCGAGGTCCAGGGCCTCGTAGGTGATGATCCGCTCGGCCCCGGCGCGCTTGAGCATGGTGAACAGCTCTGCCAGTGGGCGGAAGTCCCGCCGCCCGGTGGCCGGGTCGAGCGGCGCCAGGCGCATGTACTCGCCGGAGACGGAGACTCGTCCACGCCCGGCTCCTCAGGTTCTCGTGCTCCGGCACGCCGAGGATGGGAGCCACCTGCCGGTTCCACTCCGCCTGGCTCAGTCGTCCGGCTTCGAGTTCGGTGTAATAAAGGTGGTTGGCGTCTGGATCGCAGCCGAGGGTGTGCCGCCACGCCTCGGCGGCGAGGCCCTGGGCGAGGCACCATGCCCGGTGTGAGGGTCCGGCATTGGCCGTCAGCACACCGGCGCGGCCGGACGTCAACCACCTTGAAGCAGAAGCTACTTCGCCGGAGCGGGGATGAAACGCATAGAACACCTACCTAACGCCTCCGAAGCCCCTGGTGGCGTCGATCCGGTTGACGGCCGGTCCCGTTATGGTTGACCCGGCGGGCTCCGATGGGGCACGCAGGGCGGCGGGCAGTCGGAGGGGGGCCGTGGATCAGGTAGGGCATCTCATCGAGCTGTTTGCGTCCATACCGGATGATTCTTCTGTCAGGCGTCGCCGGTGGCTCGGACGTCGTCTCGTCGACCTGTTTCGGTCCACGCCCGCCGGGGCCGACATCCAGGGCAGCAGTAAGGTTGACGTCATCGTCGAACTCGAAGACCACCTCGACGACGCCCGGGTGCTCTCGTTCTTCGTCTCGGTGATCAGCGATCCGGCCGAGTACGATCTCGCCCGGATCGAGTGCATCAAGATTCTTCGCCTGTGGCCGCCGGACGCGGCGGCCGGTCGGCAACGGGTCGGGCGGGCGATGGTGGCGGCGCTTCAAGTTGGCGAGGACTACCTGGTGCGCCAGTGGGCCGCCCGGTCGCTGGAGTCGTATGTCGGTGACACGGTGGTGTTCGAGGCGCTGGCTACCGCGGTACTGCACGACGGCGACCCCAATGTGCGCGACAACGCGCTGAGCTCTCTCCAGCGGGCCGGCAGGGACGACCGCAGTGCCGAGTTGCTGCGGCAGTTGGTGAGTGACCCGGAGCTGGGCAGGGCTGCGGCCAGGACCCTCCAGTCGTGGGCCTAGCCCTCTACCGGACGAAAGTTCATATAGCCCCCTCTCGGGTCAGCGTGGAAAGCCGGGCGCGATGACGTTCACCACCACAGACCAGGCCAAGAAGCTGGCCAAACTGCTGCGCGAGGACCTTGCCGCAGCAGGGGTCGAGATCCCGCACAGCCTTGCGCTCGAACTGGTCGCCCACCAACTCGGCACCAAGGACTGGAACGTGCTCGCCGCTCTGGCCCGCCGGGCCGGGAGCCCTGACGCGCCGGACATCAGCCCGGGCGTGCCGGTCCTGCGCGTCATGTCCGTCGCACAGGCACTGCCGTTCTACCTCGACTACCTGGGCTTCGCCCTGGACTGGGAGCACCGGTTCGAGCCTGGGCTGCCACTGTACGTGCAGGTATCGCGCTCGTCAGCAGTGCTGCACCTCTCCGAGCACCACGGCGATGGCGGCCCCAACGGCGCGGTCTGGATCCCGGTGCGCGACGTGGCCGCGCTGCACAGGGAATTGCTCGCCCGACCGAACGCGCCGGTACGTCCCGGAATCTCTCCGGACGCGCCCGGAGGGCCGACGCTTCAGGTCATCGATCCGTACGGCAATATCCTGAGATTCGCGCAGCCGCCATCCGCGCAGTAGTCGACCCCGGCGGAGCGCGCCGCAGCACACGGCGCGCTCTGCCGAAAGACGGTAACCAGATCACGATCCACCGCTGGAGTATTTGGCGCGGAGGCGGCCAAGTCCAGGGCCGCATAGGTGATGGTCTGCCGGGCGCCGACTGCCGGTGCTTGTGCTGTACAGGAAGTCGGTGGGGTCGACTTTCTGTGTCTACGGGCGGGTGGCTTGGGTGGCTTGGGTGGCGTGGGTGCGGCAGCGGAGGAGGGCGAATGTGATGCGGGTGTCGGGGTTGGGGGCGGTGGCGAGGAGTTCGCCGGCGGTGACGAGGGTGTTCCAGTAGCGGGTGGGGTCGCCGGTGCGGGGCATGGGGCGGGCGGCGGTGAGGGAGAGGTAGGCGACGGTCAGGTTCCCGGTGGTGAACCAGCGGTCCAGGCCGTGGCGGTGGCCGGG
>NZ_JNWQ01000055.1 GCF_000716875.1 Streptomyces novaecaesareae
CGGAAGCTAAGCCTCACAGCGCCGATGGTACTGCAGGGGGGACCCTGTGGGAGAGTAGGACGCCGCCGAACAATTCTTCTGAAGAACCCCCATCCGGATTCCGGATGGGGGTTCTTCGCATTTCCGGACCTGAACGAACAGCTCAGGCGTTGCGTCAGTGCCAGCCGGTTCGAAATTCGATCCACGTCCGGCCGATGGCGGCCATGGAGGCCTGATAGCCGCGCAGGTACGGCACCCCCGGCGGGGCCGGAAGCCGGGAGTTGCGCTCCCAGTAGCCGGCCTGGGCCACCGCGAACGAGGTGATCGCGTGCGGTGGGGCGGCGGCCCACGAGGCCACGTCCACGATCAGGTCTTCAGCCTGGGCCGGGGTGTGGCCGGCGCGGATCAGCTGCGGAACGAGGAAGGCCGGGTCGATCCAGTCAGCGCCCTGGTGGAGGTAGGCCCAGTCGATGACGAGGGCGTCGTCGCCACGCATGAGCACGTTGTCGGCACGCAGGTCCACGTGGAGGAGACAGACGCCGGCGGATTCGGCGAGCCAGTCGCGCTCGATGGCCGCGAGCTGCTCGATGTGACGCGTGGACCACGGATCGAGCTCGGCCTGCTGGTCGGCGAGAGCACGCCAGCCATGGAAGCCGCCTTCGAGGACGGAAGCGACAGACGGGGCGTCGGGGATCGGTGACGGGCTCACGGTCTTGGGGAGTTGGTCGAGCAGACGGATGACGGCGGGGAGGTCGACCGACCCAGGGCTGAGATCGGGGTGGCCACCGTCGCGGCCGCCGCCGGCGATCTCGGCGTACAGCCGACCGTCGGGGAGTTGCACGTCGACCTCGAAGGAGACGCCGGTGTAGTACTCGTGGGAGCGGACGACGCCGAGGTCGATGACGGTGTGGATGCCGACGTCGAGGAGACTGGTCCGCGGCTGTACCAGGACAGCGGAGACTTCCGAGCGGCCCAGTACTGGGCTGACCGAGCCATCGAGTGGTCGACCGTAGCCGGTGCCCACGACCTGACGATCTACACCATGGCCCGCAAGGCGCAGCTCGCCGGCGACATGCGCGACCCCCTCGACACCGTCGACCTGGCCGAAGCCGCCCAGCGGATAGCACCACCACGAAGCCGTCTCAGCGCGATGGGCGCCGTCTACGGAGCTCATGGCCATGCTCTCCGCGGTGACGAACGAGCCAGCCGGAACGCCTACGACCAGGCGATGGAGGTCGTCACGAGCCCCGACAACGACGGGACCACCCGTGGCCGCTGGTTGGACGCCGCCTACGTGGAGGCACAGCGAGCCCGCTCGTTCCTGGCCCTCGGCAATCACCGGGATGCTGTCGCCGGTTTCGAGCGCGCCATCCGCGTACTGCCCGCGGCATACCGTCGTGACCGCGGGGTCTACCTGGCCCGCGCAGCAGTTGCCCAACTCCACGTCGACGGACCGGAGACTGCTGCTGCCAGCGGCTCGGCGGCACTGGTCATCGCCACGGCGACCGGCTCGGCCCGGATCTTCACCGAGCTCGCTGTGCTCGACGGGAAGTTGCAGCGCTGGGCGTCGGTGACCGAGGTCGCGGAGTTCCGGGCATCCCTCGACAACGTCATGCTCCATGACGTCTGATCGCATCAGGTAGACGTCCCACCGCCCCACCACGAGAAGGAACCCGAGATGGCCGAGCGCCCGTACGTCCTCCTGAGTGTCGCCACCTCTGTGGACGGCCACATCGACGACACGTCACCCCAGCGCCTGTTGCTGTCGAACGCCGAGGACTTCGACCGCGTCGACCAGGTCCGGGCGGAGTCCGACGCCATTCTGATCGGCGGCAACACGCTCCGCAGCGACAACCCAAGGCTCCTCGTCAACAGCGAGAAGCGCCGTGCCGACCGTGTCGCCGTCGGCAAGTCGGAGTACCCGCTCAAGGTGACGATCACTGCCAGTGGCGACCTCGGCCGGGACCTCAAGTTCTGGCACTTCGGAGACCAGAAGGTCGTCTACACGACCGATGGCGCTGTCACGAAGCTTCGTGAGGAACTCGCCGGCCTGGCCGACGTGGTCAGCACCGGCTCGACCGTGGACTTCGAGGCCGTACTGGACGACCTCGGCCGCCGTGGCGTCAAGCGCCTCATGGTCGAGGGCGGCGGACAGATCCACACGCAGTTCCTGTCCCAGAACCTTGCTGACGAGGTGCACCTCGCCATCGCCCCGCTCCTGGTCGGCCAGGCCGGGGCTCCGCGCTTCATCCACCCTGCCGAGTACCCCGGCGGCAGCGCCAGCAGGATGAAGCTGCTCGACGCCACGACCATCGGCGACGTCGTCCTCCTGCGGTACGCGCCCAAGCAGCGCACCGCCTGAACGGGCAACCAGCGAACACCGCCCGCTCGTTGGCGGCCAACGAGCGGGCGGGAGCTTCAGATGAGCTGGTCGAACTCGCCGGCCTGGGCGCCGAGGACGAAGGCACGGAGTCTTGAGGTCGATGTGGTGAGGATGACGGAAGGGTCATCGGATTCACGGAGGTGGCGCACGTCCTCAGCTCCGGCTGCGAGTTCAACGCAGTTGCCGCCCTCGTTCGATCCACTGAACGATGACTTTTGCCAACGGAGTTCGGACATCGGGCGCCTTTCAAGCTTGCAACAAGTAGAGAAGATGTCGAATGAGTCCCCACGAGTCGCGTGAGGAAAGCGTCGTCAAGGACTGATCGATAGCTGGCAAGGCCAGCTCGCTCAGCTGGTTGAAGGTCCTTCGGTAGGTCTCGGTCGAATGCTGGTCGCCAAGATACTCGGTGTGACTTGGGTGATCCACGACGACGGTGGAGAGCCCTGGCGCCCCGGGGTCGAAGAGCACGAACGGGCCGGTGGAAGGCGGCTTCTTTGTCGCAGTGAAGGGCAAGACTTGAATGCTGATGTTCGGCAGCTCTGAGATTTCCAGCAGATGCACGAGCTGTTCCCTCATGACTGCATCACCGGGGAATCGCATTCGCAACGCTGTCTCGTGGATGACGAATCGGAACTCTCGGCGTGGCAAGTCTGTGAGAATGCGCTGTCGTTGCTTCCGGAACTCGATCTCGGCTTCGACGTCCAACTGGCGGTGCTGGCTGGCATCTTCGTAGATCGCCTCGATGTAGGCGGGCACCTGGAGAAGCCCAGGGACGTAGAACGTCTCGAAGTTGTCCATCGAGGCCGCGCTGTGGTCTGCCTCTGCGAGATCAAGTAGCAGGGTCGGAACGCGGTCCGCGAAGTCGGTCCACCAGCCCTTCCCGCTGCTCCGCCCCATCTCGGCGAGCTTCGCACGGAAAACCGGGTCGGTGCAGCCGTACGCGTCGAGCCATGTCTCAAGGCGTTCGGAGTTGAGGGTGATCCGACCGGCCTCGGTGTGGCTCACCGCTGGACCCTTCATCCCCACAAGTGCGCCGGCTTCTGGCGCTGACAACCCTGCTGCTGTACGCAGGCGTTGCAGTTCCTCACCGAAGCGTCGCTGCCGCTGGCTGATCGGCCCCTTGTATGCCACGGGCGGTCCCTCCTTGTCGGTGCAGTGTTGCGCATGGGGCGAGCTGCTCGCCACCGCCGAGCGTATGCATCATTGCTAGTTCGATTGCACGGATGGCATCTCTTCCCCTACCGTCAGTGTTGCACCGATCACACGGTGAAGCCTCGCCTTTGTCGATTCCCCTTCTCTCCCCCTGGGGTCTCTCATGCGTGCCTGCAACCCTCCCGACTGGTCCACCGCTCGGACCGAGCTCTCGGACCTCCTCGCCTCCGCCGGGTGGCCGCCCTCCACCATCTCCGACGCCGAACTCGCCCTCCACGAGCTGTTCGTCAATGCGTGGCGTCACGGGGGCAGTCCCGCGCCCCTGGTGGTGGTCTGTCTCTCCTCCACCCGTCTCCGAGTCTGCGTGTGCGACGACAGCCCGGTGCTGCCCGGCGAGCCCCGCATCCCCTCGGACCCGTTGGCCCTCTCGGGCAGGGGCCTGCACCTCGTCCGTTCCCTCACCCACCGTTTCGGCGCCGACGCCCGCAAGCAGGGCAAGGTCGTCTGGTTCGAGCTGGAGGCCGCCGCATGAAGCGCTACCCGATGAAGCCGGCCGACCCCCGGGCCCAGGCCTGCACCGACGCCCACGTTCGTGCGCTGCTGGCCGAACTCCACGAGCGCGGCAAGGCGTTCGGGCTGGTCTGGCCCTCCGCCACCACGGACAGGACCCTCGACGGCCGCGTCCTCGTCCGGTTCAACACCGCGCCCGTGTCGACCCTCCTGAACCTCATCACGCTCCTCTTCGACGCCGACCGGAGCGACGACCCGTGCGGTTCCTGATCGCCGCCGCCTTCCTGCTCCTCCTCGCCCTGGCGATGGCCACCGTCGTCCTGGGCGTCATCACCGCGCTCAATGTTGCAAAGACCGACGAAGAGGAGCCCTCACGATGACGACCGACGCCGCTCCCGACCCGATCGCCAACGCCGTCGCTGCCGCCCAGTACGCCGTCGCCGCCGCCTTCAACACCTTCTCCGCCGCCCCGGTCACCCCGCCCGTCCCCGACGACTTCGACTGGCCCGATCTCGAAACCTTCATCCACCACCTGGGCTTCGCCGCCGACGACTCCGACACGGCCCTCAACCTCTACCGGCTGCTCTTCGCCGTCCAGCGCATCGCCTACCGCGAGGCCGCCGGCCGTAACTCGCCCTGGCACGCCGCCCGTCTCAACCCCCGCCCCCGGTAGGCAGATGCAACAGAACGCAGCCCCGGGCGGGAAGCCCGGGGCTGCGTTCCGATCGTGCGGGAGCTCAGGAGCAGGTGTAGCTGCTGGGGTAGCCGGCGTCGTTCCCGGTGATCTTCTTCTCGTCGGTGCTGATCGCCGTGATCTGGAAGTACTGCGAGGTCGTGGACAGCGGGTCCGAGACCACGCCGTTGCTCCACAGGACGGACCGGGAGACCGAGTTGACGAAGGCGAGGCCGCCCACGGTGCCGTTGCCGCCGATGGCCCGCGCCTCGATGGCACCGTTGGTGATCGTCCTGACCAGCGCGCCCTGGGCGTCCCATTCGGCCTCGGAGTAGGACGTGTCGCTGTTGATGCTGCCGACGATGCGCCCGTCCCGGATCGCGTTCGGAGAGCCCTTGCCGTTGGTGCCCTGCGCGGCGAGCGTGTGCCACTGGCCGTTGAGGTCGGTGACGAAGCCGCCGGAGTCGGTCTCCCCGACGATTCGGCCCTGCTCGTCGATGTCGGTGACGGTGAGGTTGTTGGTCGCGGGCAGGGGCAGCTCGCGGTACGTTCCCGGTGCGCTCGCCGGCCACACCACCAGGATGTTCTTCGTGCCGATCCCGGCGATCCCGGCGATGTCACCGGCGTTGTTGATCACCTTGGCCGTGGCGCTGTTCCACGTCGAGTGGGACGGCAGCGCAGTGGTCGTCCCGGTGGCGGTCACCTTCACGGCCTTGCCGTTGGTGGTGGTGCCGCCCACCATCAGGCCGGCCGAGTTGACGTCCGACACGTTGGTGCCCGAAGGAAGTCGCAGCACGACCTTCCCGTTGTCCCACAGCGTCCCGAGCCCGTTCTTGATGCCGTACGGGAAGCTGGTGGACATCGTTCCGGTGAGGCCGACTCCGTACCGGCTGCCGTCGGTTCCGTACAGGACACCGTCGTTCGTGCCGGTGGGCAGCTGCCACGCCGTCTTCTGCCACACGCAGGCCGCCTGGGTCGCCGCCTGAGCGGTGCCGACCGGCACGAGGCCGAGAGCCGTCGTGACCGCCGCCACGGCGAGCACGGATGCGTTTCGTCGGTTGAACAAGGGGTCAGCCCTTCTTCGTAAGGAATGAACCTTCTGCCGACCGACCCTGACGGGTGCGTCGTGCCGCGTGAAGAAGTTTGCGTGAGGAGGAAACAACTCAGGTGCAGCAAGCGGAAGTTGGGGTTCACCTTCGGCGGGTGGGGTCCGGGTGCAGGTGCGTGGTGCAGGCCGCGGGGGAGAGCGGCGGAACGCCGCCCCGGGTGGGAAACCCGGGGCGGCGTTCCGATCGTGCGGGAGCTCAGGAGCAGGTGTAGTTCGCTGGCCGACCGAGCTCGTTCCCGATGAGGGTCTTCTCGTCGGTGCTGATCGCCTTGATCTGGAACGAATCCGGGATCGTGGGCAGCGAGTCCACCAGCACGCCGTCGCGCCACAGGACGGTCCGCGCAGTCGTCGACGGTGCGACGAAGGAGTCGCCGGCAAC
Source organism: Streptomyces novaecaesareae (assembly GCF_000716875.1). Taxonomy (GTDB): domain Bacteria; phylum Actinomycetota; class Actinomycetes; order Streptomycetales; family Streptomycetaceae; genus Kitasatospora; species Kitasatospora novaecaesareae. Next base: position 6,185 of record NZ_JNWQ01000055.1, read on the forward strand.
GGTTCCGTTACCGCCGATGGCCTTTGCCTCGATGGCGTGAGGGCTGATGGTGCGGACCAGCGAACCCTGGTCGGTCCACTCGGCCTCGGCGTAGCCCGTGCTGTCGTCGAGGCCGCCGACGACCCGTCCGTCCCGGATCGCGAACGGGGTGCCCTTGCCGCTGGTGCCCGACGTGGCGAGCGTGTGCCCCTGACCGTTGAGGTCGGTGACGAAGCCGAGCGAGGCGGTGTACCCGACGATCCGGCCCTGTTCGTCGATGTCGGTGGGGGTGAGGAGGTCCCCGGAGAGGGGCAGTTCGCGGTACGTCCCCGGTGCGCCGGCCGGCCACACCACCAGGACGTTCTTCGTTCCGACTCCTGCGACTCCGGCGATGTCACCGGCGTTGTTGATCACATAGGCCGAGGAGCTGCTCCAGGCCGGGTTGAACGGCAGCGCGGTCGTCGTCCCGGTGGGGCTCACCTTCACGGCCGTGTACTTGCCGTTGATGCGGGCATCGCCCACGACCAGGCCGGCCGAGTTGACGTCCGACACGCGGGTGCCCGCGGGAAGTCGCAGGACGACCTTCCCGTTGTCCCACAGCGTCCCGAGGCCATTGAGGATGGGGTAGGGCCACCTGGTGGACATCGTTCCGGTGATGCCGATTCCGTACCGGGCGCCGTCGGTTCCGTACAGGAAGCCGTCGTTCGTGCCGGCCGGCAGCTCCCACGCCGTCTTCTTCCACTGGCAGGCCGTCGCCTGGGTCGCCGCCTGGGCGGTGCTCACCGGCACGAGGCCGAGTGTCGTCGTGAGCGCCGCCGCCGCGAGCACGGATGCGTTTCGTCGGTTGAACAAGGGGTCCGCCCTTCGTCGCAAGGAGTGCACCTTCCGTCGACCGACCCTGACAGGGGGTGCCTGCCGGGTGAAGAAGTTTGCATGAGGAGGAAACAACTCAGGTGCAGCAAACGGAAGTTGGGGTTCATCTTCGGCGGGCGGGGCCCGCGTGCGCGGGTGTGGCGCAGGTCACGTGGAAAGGGTGACAGCACGCTGTCGCGGACGGCTGCCAATCTCGTCGGCATGACGATCACCGATGAGGACTGCCTCCCCGAAACCCTCGCGTTCAACGAGCAGTTCGAGCGCGCCGCCGCGAGCCGACCGGCCCGCGGGCGGGCCCTCGACGCGGCCACCCTGGCGTTCCTGCGGCGCAACCGGCTCGCCGGCGACACGCCGCCGCTGCGGCTGCCGCACGGCCGGGACCGCACCGTCGAGGGCGGGGTGAAGGTGCGGGTCTTCGTGCCGGAGCGCGTCGAGGGCGTGTACTCCGCGATCCGTACCGCGGTGGAACGGGCCCTCGCCGACGGCACGGTGCTGCGGCTGTCCTACACCGACGCGGCAGGCCGCGAGAGCGACCGGGCCGTGGAACCGGCCGGACTGCTCACCGCCGACGGCCGCTGGTACCTCATCGCCTGGTGCCGCACCCGCCGGGCCGGCCGGGGCTTCCGGCTGGACCGGATCACGGCAGCGGCCCCGACCGGTGAACGGGCGCAACCCCACGACCTGACCGAACTGCTCCTCGGCTCGGCCGCCGCCGGCGCCGTACCGCCTACGGCCCTGGCCCCGCTCGTACGTTCGCGGTGATCACGGCGCTAGCGTGACCCGCATGGACGCCTTCGAGACCCGCCTGCGCAGCGCCTGGCAGTGGTGGGACGCCGCCATTGAGGACGCGCAGGAGGGCCGGTGGACCCGGACGTCCCTCGAACGCCGGGCGATGGACGACATCGCCGCCGCGACCCCGGCGTACGTGGACCCGTCCGCCGACATCCCCTGGCACGCCCGGCTCGACCGGCTCGCCTCGTGGGCGGGCACGATCCGGCGCGCGGCCCGGTCCGGCGGCTGGCCGCTGGTGGCCGTCGACGGGGTGACCCCGCCCCGGCCGGCGGGCATGGCCGAACTGCTCTCCGCCGTCCACGCGGTCGGCGAGCAGGGGGAGACCTGGCTGCGGCGGCTGCCCGTCGACGGCCCGCCGCCCGTGCGGGAGGTGGTCAGGGTCGAGGCCTTCCTCACCGGGCCGGGCTCGGTCGAGGACCTCGGGCAGTTCTTCTACGACTGGGAATCCGACGGACTGCCGACCCGGGAATCAGGTACGACAGTCCGGTGAGACTGAGAACGAAGATCCACCGGGTGCGCCTCGGGCGGGACGAGTACCGGGTGATCACCCCGGCGCGGCGGACCGCCGGCGTCACGCTGTCCACGGACCCCTACGCCTGGTGGATGGAGCTGCACCTCGACCGCCAGGGCGCCGAGGACCTCGCCACCGCCTGGGCCCTGGCCGCCCGCTCCCGGCGCTCCCTGATCCACCTGCCGCTGCGCGCCAACACCGGCCCGGCCGGCCAGCCCGACGTCCCGCCCGACCAGCGCCTGGACCTCCTGCTCGTCCACCACAGCCTCGGCTTCCCGCCGTCCCGCTGGAAGGAGGTCCGGGCCCGCCTGGGCGCCGGCATCCCGCACACCGTCGACCTCCCGGCCACCGACTTCCCGCCCGATGAGGCCATCGACTACGAGCGCCACCACTTCGCGGGCTGGCGCGACGAACTCCGCTTCGCGGGCGCCGCCCACACCCTCGTGGTCACCGGCAGCCCCACCGCCTTCCGCTGGACGGGATCCTGGCTCCACGGGCTCAGCCGCGAGGCGCCCGGCCTGAGCCCCGGCACCCACCACTGCATCACCCTGCGCCACGAGGGCAGCCGCCGCTCCACCCGCGCGGCCAACGGCGTCCCGAGCAGCCTGCACGTCACCTACGACCACGGCCGGCAGGCCGATTGACCCGCGCCCCCGCGGCCGGTCAGCGCGCCATGAAGGGGGCCGGCGCATCGGCCCGCTCGCGCAGCCGGCTCGCCCGGGCGGCCCCGTCCTCGTGCGCGGCAGTCGTCATGGGGAGGGAGCCGCCCGGGTCCGGCAGGGCCCGGAGCAGGAAGTCGGCCCGGCCGACTTCCTGCTCCGCGGCCTCCCTCACTGCTGGCGCGTGAGCGGCGTCAGCGGCACCGTGACCCGGCTCTCCCAGGCCTGCTCCAGTGCGCGGGTGAACGTTTCCGCAGGCTGCGCGCCCGAGACGCCGAGCCGACGGTCCAGGACGAAGAACGGCACGCCCGTCGCCCCCATCGCGCTCGCCGTGGTCTCGTCCTCGCGCACCGCCTCCGCGTACGCGTCCGGGTCGGCCAGGACGGCGGCCGCCGCCTCGCCGTCCAGCCCGGCCTCGACGGCCAGCTCGACCAGCCGCCCCTCCTCGAACGCCGAGCGCTCCTCGGCGAAGTTCGCCCGGTACAGGGCGTCGAGCAGCTGCCCCTGCCGGCCGTGCTCCTTGGCGAAGTGCAGCAGGCGGTGCATGTCGAAGGAGTTCGCCGCGTCGCGCCCGCCGCTCAGGTACGGCAGGCCCTCCCCGTGCGCGTTCTCGGCGATCCGCGCCTCCGCCGCCTCGGCCTCCGCCAGGCTCATCCGGTACTTGGCGGCGAGCAGCGGTACGACCGGACGGGCCTCGCGCGGTGCGCGCGGGTCCAGCTCGAAGGAGCGGTGGACGACCTCGACCTCCTCGCGGTGCGGGAACGCCTCCAGGGCCCGCTCGAACCGCGCCTTGCCGATGTAGCACCACGGGCAGTTGATGTCACTCCACACTTCGACGCGCACGGTGCTGCTCTCCTTCCGTCGCGCAGGCCCTTCCCGCGTCGACAGCCGGAACAACGCGCTCCGGAACCTGAATATTTCTCGTCATGAAATATTCAGGCTCGGGCCCTACGGCCGAGGCGCCAGCCCCGCCACCAGGTCCCCCGCCGTGAGCCGCTCCAGCTCCTGGCCCCCGGCGTCCACCGGTCCGGGGTAGAGCCGGTACAGCGCCCCGGACAGCCGCTCCGGCGCCGGCACGTCCCCGTCCACCAGCGCGACGAACGCCCGCTGCCCGTCCGGCAGTTCGGCCACCGCGGGGCCGTCCTCCGCCCGCAACGCCCGCAGTCTCGCCGCGAACGCCCCGACGGCCTCCCCGTCCCGCCTGCGCCACCGCCGTACGGCGCCGCCGTCCCGCCCGCGCACGAGCACCTCGTCCGTGCAGGCCGCCGCCCGGGCGCAGGCGACGTCCCACAGGGTGGCCCGGTTCTCCGGGGCGAAGTGGGCGAGCACGTCGCGGCTGAGCGCGCCGACCTCCGCCTGGTGCCGGTACACGCTGTGGAAGCCGCCGTCGGCGCCCGTGTTGAGGTCCGTCCAGGTGTACTGCCGCTCGGCCAGGTCGACGATCATCGGGACGGACACCTTGGCGTCCCCGGCCAGGTCCAGCCGCTGCCGCACCGCCCTCGGGTGGTAGTGCCGACCGCCGGAGGGCGTTCCGCCGAGGTCCATGAAGCCGGCGAAGGCCTCCGTCAACTGCTCGAAGGCGACGTCGTTGTAGCTGAACACGATCACCACGGCGTACCGGGCGCCGCCCGCCGCCAGCCGGGCGAGGTCCAGGTCGACGAACTCCGTCGCCCCGTCCGGCGGCGGCGCGGACACGTAGTCCCCCGAGTGCACGGCCGCCCGGTCGCCCTGCACCAGGTTGGTGTAGTCGCACAGCCCGCTGAACCGCCACTGCCCGTCGTACAGCGCCACCGACAGGTCGAGGTCCACCCGCAGGTGCTCCGGCTGCATCCAGTGCACGAACAGCCGCAGCCGCTCGCCGCGCGGCAGCCGCTGCCGACTGCCGCGCGGCACACAGACCAGGGTCTTGGCGGCGGCCCGGTCGGCGAACGGCGCGACCAGGTCGACCAGCCCCTCGTCGAGCAGCGCGAGGTCGTACCGCTGCCCGTCGGCGCCGCCCCGTCGCAGCAGCTCCGCCTCGATCAACCCGCAGACAGGGGAGCTGAGTTCGACGGGCACCACGGTGCCGTGGTCCTCCCGCGCGTGCGCCAGCGAGACCGTGCCCCGGGGGAAGTACAGCCGCCGCTCGCCCGTCGTACGGGCCCCGCGCAGCCGCCCGTACGCGCCCAGCAGCGGCCCGGGAGCGACCCGTCCGAGCGCGCCCGCGACGGCCTCCAGCAGCTCCGGGGGCAGCGGTGCGCCCGGCGCGGCGGTGGCGTGCACCCGCAGCACGTGGTGCAGCCGGCGGACCAACTCGCCGGGGCGCCCGGCCAGTACGCGCACCGCGCCGACGGCGTCTCCGGCGGCCAGCAGGGTCTCGACCCGCCCGGCGAAACCGGTGAACGCCAGCCGGGTGCGCTCGCCGCCCGGCTCGCCGCCCGGCTCCCCGCCCGGCTCCCTGCCCGGCTTCGCGTCGGTGGCCACCCGCAGCGGCGCCGGCGGCCGGGCGAACTCCCGCCCCACCTCGTGGGTGCGCAGGTCCGTCTCCCGCAGCAGCACGAACGCGGCCGTCACGTTCGGGAAGCGCCGCCGGTGCTCGTACGGGTGCAGCAGCTCGCCCGCGCGCAGCCAGGCCGAGCGGTGGCGGCGCAGGTCCTCGGCCAGCGCGGTGAGGGACAGGCCCTCCAGGACCTCCAGCAGGCCGCGGCGCAGCGGCCGGGGCAGGTTGCGCAGCCGCAGGCGGCGCGCGGTGGCGGGCAGCAGGTCGGGCTCGGCGCCGGACCACGCCCAGAGCAGCCGCAGCACGTCGGTCGCGGTGTCGATCCGCTCGGCCAGGACGGGCAGGGCGGCCGCGCCCCCGCGCCGCAGCAGGGCGGCGAGCACGGCGGCCTTGGTCTCGCGCAGCGGGATCCGCTCGGGCAGCCGCTGTGGCAGGTCCTCCGGCGCGTGGGCGAGCAGCGCGGCGAGGTCGTCGCGGTCCTGCGGGGAGAGCGGGGTGCGGCGGGCCAGCAGCCGGTGGAACTCCGCCATGGCGGCGGTGACCTGGTCGGTGGTGATCAGCCGCAGCGGGCGCAGGGCCTGCTCGCCGCCGAAGTCCTCGGCCGCCTTGCGCCCGGCCGTACTGTCCGCGCCGAGGTAGGTGCCGGTGTCCAGCGAGGTGCCGCACACCGGGCACCGCTCGCCCCGGCCCTGCGCGGCCAGGCCGTCGTGGCAGGGCGAGCAGAGCAGGTGCGCGCAGGGCGCGAGTGCGGCGATGCCGACCTCGGCGCCGCGTCGGCCGCAGTGGGCGCAGGGCTGGTTGGGCTGGTTGAGCAGGAAGGCCCGCACCTGCCGGCTGTAGAAGACGTGCGCGTGGTCGGGCACGGCGTCCGGGAAGCGGCGGAACAGCGGGGTGTGCTCGCGGTCCGCGCCGAGCAGGTGGTCGATCCTGGCGAGCAGCCCGTCGCCGAGCTCGGCGAGCCGGACGGGCGCCAACCGGGCCAGCGCGGTGCGCAGTTGGCTGGTGAGGACGTAGCCGCGTCGGACCAGATCGGCGTCCAGGGCCACCAGGCCCCGGGCGCTCCACGGGTCCGCGGAGGGCAGCAGCTCGCCGGGGGCCACACAGACGGCGCCGCGCCGGCGGAGCAGGAAGGAACCGAGATCGAGATCGACGTCGACGTCGAAGGGAGCCGCGATGGCTCGGGGCATGCGGAGAGATCCCCCCACGGAGGCGGAACGAGGAAGGGGGCGGAGAGGGGGCGCGCTACAGGTGTCGAGGAAGGAGGAGAAGGAAGCGCGTCGCGGAGCCGCCGATGTCGTCACCGTAGCCGAGCGCCGCCGGGCTGCCCACCGATTATTTCCGGCCGCTCCGGAGCAGGGAGTCGGCCCGGCCGACTTCCCGCTCCAGGGGGCGGGTCCGGTTCTTCAGGAGCCGTCCTGTGGGGGTGGCTCTACGGTGCCGGGATCCAGCCGGGGAGGGTGGGCAGGATCGTTTCGGCGAGCCGGTTGAGGGTCGCGTCGTCGAGGGAGTGGCCGTCCTGGTGGAAGACGGCGAACTCGTAGGCCCGGCCGCCGGGCGCCTTGGGGTCCTGCGCGACCACGAGGTTCCGGGTGGCGGGGCCGACCTTCGCGTCGGGGGCGGGGATGAGCGGCATCGCGTTGGACGAGTAGGTCACGGCGGGGTGGCCGAGGACGGTGGCCGGCTTGGCGAAGAACTGCGGCATGCCGATCATGTCGTCGACCGAGGTGTTGCTGTCCATGAGGTTCACCACGGTGTGCTGGAGGCGCCGTGGTGCGCGGACTGCCCGGCCGGACAGCCGTACGGCTGCGAAGCGTCGCACCCCTTCGGAGATCTCAACCACCCGGAAGAGTCGTATCCGGTCCGGAAGTTGGGCGCGACCCGCCGTCGGGGTGATCGCGAGACTCCCGCCCGCACCGGATAGCCTCCTCCGGAGCGGGGGACGCGACCGGGGGAGCGGAGACATGAGCGGCAGTCACACGGACGGGGACGACGAGCGGCTGGCGGCCGAGGGGGAGGTCGCGGTCGCCCGGCTGGCGATCGACTCCGGGGACCTCGCGCACGCCGCCGACCACCTCGCCGACGCGATCCTCAACGACCCGCAACTGCCCGAACTGCACGAGGCCCTGGCCGAGTTGTCCGCCGCGGCCGGCGGCCCCGCGGCCGCGCGCGAACTGTTCCCGCTGGACGGCGAGGTGTACCTCGGCACCGTCGCCTGCCGGGCCCACGTGGAGGCCGCCGCCGGGGACTGGGACACCGCCGTCGGCCTGTTGGCCTCCGCCATCCAGTACGAGCCGGCCCGCCCCTGGGCGCACGCCGCCTGGCTCGCCCGCGAGGACCTGCCCGGCCTGGTCGACCCGGACGCCGTCGCCCAGGCCGTGGCCCGCGCGGCCGGCGCGCTGCCCGACCCGCTCCCCGCCGAACTGGCCGAAGCCGTACGGCCCTTCGACGCCTTCGTGCAGGCCGTGCTGGACCGCCACGGCGACCACGCGCTGCTGCCGGCGATGGCCTCCGGCCTGACCCGCCGCCTCGGCGCCACCGCCCGAGCCGTCGAACTCGCCGAACGGGCCCACCGGTTGGCCCCCGGCTACCTGCCCGCCGTGATGCTCGGCAACGCCCTGCGCTCGGACGGCCGGCCGGAACAGGCGCTCGCCGTCTGGGAGGCCGAGTTGGCGCGGTCCGCGCCCGGCGGCGACAACTCCAGCAGCTACCTCGCCGTCGACGTCGCCGAACTGTACGGCGCCCTCGGCCGCGCCGCCGAGGGCCTGCCCTGGCTGGACCGGGTGCTCGCCACCGAACCCGACCACCCCAAGGCCGCCCCGGCCCGCTACGGGCTGCGCCACGCGCTCGACGGCGACCCGGCCCACCTGCTCGGCCTGGCCGACCACCACCGCGCCCACCCCGACCACGAGTACGCCCAGGACCTCCTGGCCCGGCTGAGCCACCGGGAGCCGTGGCTCGGCATGGTCCCGGGCACCTCCGAAGCCACCGTCAACCTGCTGCACCAGGTGCTCGCGGCGTCCGACACCGACCGCGACACCGAGATCGACTGCACCGTCTCCACCCTCGAACCGCCCAGCTCACAGCTGGCCGTCCACCTCGCGCTGCCGCGCTGCACCGTCGTCTACCAGTCCGTCGGCAGCCCCGACCCCCGGCTGCCGCTGACCGCGACCGGCACCCGGATCTGGACCTGGGACGGCGCCGACCCGAGGCCCGCCGTCGCCCCGCCCGCACCGGAGAGCGCCGAACTCGTCCGCGTCACCACCGGGATCGTCTGGCCGAGCATCCCCGCGGCCTACGACGAGGCCGTCCGCTTCGCCGGGCTGCCGCTCGCCGACCTGCTCGGCGTCCTCGCCCACCCGCCGCTGCCGCGCGAGGACGAGCTCGGCCGGGCCCTGCTCGCCCACCAGCCCGAACTGTGGGTGCGCGCCGTCCAGGCCTTCGCCTGCCTCGGCATCGCCCACCACCGCACCGACCAGCCCTGGCGGGGCTCCGACCGCCGCCGCGTCCTGCGCGACCTGCTGCTCGGGCCCGAGGACTGGGTCGCGGAGGCGGCCGGCTTCGCACTCGTCGCGATCGGCTGGACCCACCCGGAGACCCGCGCCGACATCGCCGCCCAGCTCCGGACGCTGCTGAACCACTGCGTCGACGCCCGGCACACCCGGGTGGTGACGGTCCTGCGCTCGGTCTGCCGCCTGGTGCTCGCCGCGCCCTGGCTGCCGCTCGCCGACCTCGACCTCGCCCGGGCGGCCATCCGCGCCGAGGACGCCGTCGACTCCGAACCGGCCCACGAGCCCGAGCCCGAGCCCGAGGCCGAGGCCGAGCCCGAACCGGCCTCCGCAGCCGAGCCCGAGCCGGAAGCACAGCCGGAAGCCGAGCCGGCACCGGCCCGGGCACCGCAGCGCCCGGGCCTCCTCGGCCGGATCCTCGGCCGCCGCGGCTGATGCCCCCGCTATCCGACGCCCGGCAGCGGCTCCTGGTCGACGTCGAACCGCGCGACCCGCTCCGCCGGGTCGCGGCACTCCGGCCCCAGCCGCAGCATCCGCGACTCCGGGTCGTGCAGCGGCCGGTGGCAGCGCCGGCAGGTCACCCGGGAGCGGAGGGTCCGCTCGGTGTCCGTGCCGGGGAGCGGGTCGGGGCTCGTCATACCGGAGACGGTAACGGCCCGGCGCCGTGAAGGGCCCCGGGTGGTGGCCCGTCGGTGCGTGAAACCATGGCCCCATGGCCACCGACCGCAGCAGCGCAGGAGATCCGGCGCGCACCCTCGCCCTGCTCTGGGGGCTCACCGCCGAGGAGAAGCCCGGTCGGCGCGGGCCCCGGCAGGCGCGTTCGACCGGCGAGATCGCCGCCGCCGCCGTCGCCCTCGCCGACACCGAGGGCGTGGACGCCGTCACCATGCGCCGGGTCGCGCAGGAGCTCGGCGTCTCCGCGATGGCGCTCTACACCTACGTGCCCGGCAAGGCCGAGCTGCTCGACCTGATGCTGGACACCGTCTACGCCACGATGCCCCGCAGCGCCCCCGCCGACGAGGGCTGGCGGGCCCGGGTCACCGCCGTCGCGGACGACAACCGCGCGCTCCACGACGCCCACCCGTGGGTCGCGACCGTCTCCACCAGCCGCCCGCCGCTGGGGCCCGGCCTGATGGCCAAGTACGAGTACGAGCTGCGCGCCTTCGAGGGCACCGGCCTGCCCGACGTCGAACTGGACGCCGCGCTCACCCACCTGCTCGGCTTCGTGCAGACCTGCGCCCGGATGGCCGCCGACGAGCGCGGCGCCCGGCAGGACAGCGCGATGACCGACGAGCAGTGGTGGGCCGCCAACGCCGAACTGCTCGCCCGGGTCTTCGACCCCGAGCGCTACCCGGTGGCCGCCCGCGTCGGCGCCGCGGCCGGCGAGGCGCACGGCGGCGCGTACGACCCGGACCACGCGTACGCCTTCGGCCTGGCCCGCGTCCTGGACGGGCTCGAAGCCCTCATCGGGCGTCGGTAGCCCGTCCGTCGTACTCGTCCCGCGCCCCCATGACCTCGGGCACCCGCCGCTCGGACCAGTGCGCCAGCGCCGCGACCAGCTCGGCCGCCTCCCGCCCGAGCGGGGTGAGGCTGTAGTCGACGCGCGGCGGGATCACCGGGTGCGCCTCGCGCAGCACGAAGCCGTCCCGTTCCAGCGTCTGCAGGGTCTGGGCGAGCATCTTCTCGCTGACCCCCGAGACCTGGCGCCGCAGCTCGCTGAACCGGTAGCCCCGCTCGTGCAGCGCGCCGAGGACGAGGACGCCCCAGCGGCTGGTGACGTGCTCCAGCACGCCCCGGGACGGGCACATCCGGTCGAAGACGTTGGCCGGAGGGAGCTCGCGCAGCTGCTCGCTTACCTTCATATCAGTACCCTACTTTGAAGTGCGTACTTTCGAAAGGTTAGTGCTGTCCCTAGGGTGAGTTCCGAGGTCAGAACCCATCCCAAGGAGCCATCACCATGTACGTCGTCACCGGTGCCACCGGCCAGCTCGGCCGTCTCGTCGTCGAGGGTCTGCTGGCGAAGGTCCCCGCGAGCGAGGTGGCGGTCGCCGTCCGCTCCGCCGAGAAGGCCGCCGACCTGGCCGCGCGCGGCGTGGCCGTCCGCGTGGTCGACTACGACGAGCCGGAGACCCTGGCCGGCGCCTTCGCCGCCGGCGACCGGGTGCTGCTGATCTCGGGCAGCGAGGTCGGCCGCCGGATCCCGCAGCACCGCGCCGTCGTGGACGCCGCGAAGGCCGCCGGGGTGGCGCTGCTCGCGTACACCAGCATCCTGGGCGCGGCGACCTTCCGGCTGGCCGACGAGCACAAGGCGACCGAGGAGCTGATCCTCGCCTCCGGCCTGCCGTACGCGTTCCTGCGCAACGGCTGGTACACCGAGAACTACCTGGGCGACGCGGCCGGCACGGTGGCCCGTGGCGTGGTGCTCGGCAGCGCCGGGGACGGCCGGATCGCCACCGCCCCGCGCGGGGACTACGCCGACGCCGCGGTCGCGGTCCTCACCGGCGAGGGCGCGGGCCACGAGAACGCGGTCTACGAGCTGAGCGGCGACGCCGCCTGGAGCCTGTCCGAGCTGGCCGCCGAGCTGGCCCAGGCCTCCGGCAAGCCGGTCGCGCACCGGGACGTCGCCCCGGCCGAGCACCTGGCCGCGCTGGTCGGCGCGGGCCTGCCGGAGGGCTTCGCCGAGGTCCTGGTCGACGTGGACGCCGGCATCGCGCGCGGCGAGCTGGCCGGCACCCCGGGCGACCTCGCCCGGCTGATCGGCCGCCCGACCGTGCCGCTCGCCGAGTCCGTCCGCACGGCGCTGAGCTCCTGAAACACCCGGGCCGGGCGGCCCGGAGTCCAGCCCTCGGGCACTGTCATGACCAAAATGCGGAAACGGAGATGACAGCTCGCCCTCCCGCCAGCTACGGTCGCTGCACCACACGCGCGCGGGAGGGCACTCGGCCATGCCACAGACAGACCAGCAGGACAACGGCCGAGGCCTCTGGTACGGCTTCGCGGCCTACGGCATCTGGGGGCTCTTCCCCCTGTTCTGGCCGCTGCTGGAGCCCGGCGCCGCCGACGACATCCTGGCCAACCGGATGGTCTGGTCCCTCGTCGCGGTGGTCCTGCTGCTCGTCGCCCAGCGGCACTGGGGCTGGATACGCCCGCTGCTGCGCCAGCCCCGCCGGCTCGCCATGCTGGCCGGCGCGGCCGCCGTCATCTCGGTCAACTGGGGCGTCTACATCTGGGCCGTCAACGCCGGGCACGTCGTCGAGACCAGCCTCGGCTACTTCATCAACCCCCTGGTCACCATCGCCTTCGGCGTCCTGGTGCTCAAGGAGCGGCTGCGCGTCGCGCAGTGGACGGCGGTGGGCGTCGGCGCCCTCGCCGTCGCCGTGCTGACCGTCGCCTACGGGCGGCTGCCGTGGATCGCGCTCACCCTCGCGCTCTCCTTCGCCACCTACGGCCTGCTGAAGAAGAAGGTCGGGCTGAGCGGGCTGGAGAGCCTGGCGGCGGAGAGCGCCTTCATGTTCCCGTTCGCCCTCGGCTACCTGGTCTACCTGGAGGTCAGCGGACGCGGCACCCTCGGGCACACGGTGGCCGGCTCGTACGGCTGGGGGCACTCCGGGCTGCTGATGCTCAGCGGGGTGATCACCGCGATCCCGCTGCTGCTCTTCGGCGCGTCGGCCGTACGGGTGCCGCTGACCGTGCTCGGGCTGCTGCAGTACCTGGCGCCGGTGTTCCAGTTCCTGATCGGCGTCGCCGTCTTCCACGAGTCGATGCCGCCCGCCCGCTGGGCCGGCTTCGGCCTGGTCTGGGCCGCGCTCGCGGTGCTCACCTGGGACGCGCTGCGCCAGGTGCGGGCCGACCGCGCGGCGCGGGCCGCGGCGCTGCCGCAGCCCGCACCGGCGGAGCCGGCCACGGCGGCCGTCACGCGCTGAGGGCCCTCACCGGCCGACGACCCCCCGCGTGCTGAGACCTCGTCACGCGCCGACGACCCTCACGCGCTGATGTCCCGGCTGGTGAAGCGCGCCCAGGCCGCCGAGCCGAACACGGCGACGTAGGCGGCCTGCAGGCCGAGGTCCTTCAGCACGCCGTCCCAGTACATCGGCTCCCGCAGCAGGTCCGAGAAGCTGAGCCAGTAGTGCGTGAACAGGAACGGCCTGATCGCGTCCAGCTGCGGGAAGGCGTCCAGGATCTGGACGGTGATCACCAGCCCGACGGTGGCGGCCATCGCCGCGATCCCGCTGCCGGTGAGGGTGGAGACGAACAGCCCGATCGCCACCAGCCCGGCCAGTGAGACCGCGACCACCCCGGCGACCAGCACCGCGCGCAGCAGCGCGTCGGCGAGGCCGATGGTGTCCCCGGAGAGCAGCGTGACCTCGCCGAGCGGGAAGAGCGCGGCGCCGGTGGCCAGGGCCGCCACCGCGACCGCCGCCGTCGCGGCCAGGCAGAACACCAGCCCGGCGGTGAACTTGGCGGCCAGCAGCCGGGTCCGCCCGGCCGGGGCGACCAGCAGGTAGCGCAGCGTCCCGGTGGCCGCCTCGCCCGCCACCGAGTCCCCGGCGACCACGCCGACCGTCATCGGCAGGAACACCGGCAGCGCGACGGCCAGCGCCGTGAAGACCAGGAACAGCCCGTTCTGGGTGGTCTGCGCGATGAAGCTCGGGCCGCCGCCGCCCTCGTGCGGGCTGTCCGTGTTGAGTTTGACGACCACCCCGATCAGGACCGGCAGCACCGCCAGGATCCCCAGCAGCACCTTGGTGCGCAGCCGGCGGAAGGTCAGGTGCAGCTCGTTGCGGAACAGCGCCAGGAACCCGGCCGCGGTCTGCGGCCGCCGGCCCGTGCGCAGCACCGTCGCCTCGGCCCGCGAGGTCTCGGCCCGCGAGGCCGCAGCGTGCGAGGTCTCAGCCCGCGACATCGAAGCCCTCCCCGGTCAGCGCCACGAAGGCGTCCTCCAACGTGCCCCGCTCCAGCCCGAAGCCGTGCACCCGTACCCCGGCCGCGACCAGCGCCGCGCACAGCTCGGGCAGCGCCTCGTCGCCGGGGCCGCCCAACTCGCCGTCCACCCGCTCCTCACCGGGCACCAGGCCGGTGACCCGGTGGGCCGCCAGCACCTCGGCGGCCCGGGCCACGTCCGGGGTGCGGACCACCAGCCGGCCCTGCGCCCGGGCGGCCAGCTCGGCGACGGTGCCCTGCACCACCAGCCGGCCCCGGGACATCACCGCCGCGTGGGTGCAGACCTGCTCGATCTCGTCCAGCAGGTGCGAGGAGAGGAACACCGTGGTGCCCTCCGCCGCGACCTCCCGGACCAGCGCCCGGATCTCCCGCATGCCCTGCGGGTCCAGCCCGTTGGTCGGCTCGTCCAGCACCAGCAGCTCGCGCGGCTGCAGCAGCGCGGAGGCCAGGCCCAGGCGCTGCTTCATGCCCAGCGAGTACGCGCGGGCCTTCTTGCCCGCCGCCGCGCCCAGGCCGACCCGCTCCAGTGCGGTCTCGACCCGCTGCCGGCGGGTGCGCGGATCGGCGGTCGGGTCGGCGGCGTCGAAGCGGACCAGGTTGTCCCGGCCGGAGAGGAAGCCGTACAGCGCCGGGCCCTCGATCAGCGCGCCCACCCGGGGCAGCACGGTGGCGACGGACTGCGGCATCGACTCGCCGAGGACGGTGGCCGTGCCCGAGGTGGGGGCGATCAGGCCCATCAGCATCCGGATGGTGGTGGTCTTGCCGGAGCCGTTGGGGCCGAGGAAGCCGAAGACGGAGCCGCGCGGCACGGACAGGTCCAGGCCGTCCACGGCGAGCTGGCCGCCCCGGAAGCGCTTGGTCAGGCCGCGGGTCCTGATCACGTCCCCGGAAGCGGAAGCGGAGGCGGAAGCGGAAGCGGAAGCGGAGGGGGGAGAGGTAGGGGAGACGGGAGAGGCGGAGGGAACGGGAACGGGGGCCGGGCGCGGCTCGGCGCCCGGACCCCCGGCCGACTCCGTAACGTCCCCCGTTACGGGAGCCTTGGTCATCCGTCAGTTCACCCCGGCGGCGTGCTGCAGGACCGGCAGGGTCACCGCGCCGGCGAAGACCCGGCCGTCGTCGGTGAGCAGGACGTTGACGACCTTGGTGCCGATCAGGGTGCCGCCGTCGACCGGCTTGCCGAGCGACTTGATCATCCCCTGCGGGTTCACCGAGCCGCGGCCGCCGTGCTTGCCGTCGCCCTTCGGCACCTCGACCTGGCCGCCGGGCAGCTGCGCCGTGACCACGGCCGTCCAGCCCTCGCCGATCACGTTCACGTTCTCGTTCCCGTGCGCCTTGGCGTCATCCGCCGCCGCCGCGCCGTCCTTGGCAGCACTGTCCTTGGCCACCTCGTCCGCCTTCTTCTCCGTCACCTTGGCGCCCTTGGGCACGGTGAAGTCGAAGGTCTTGGCGGCCGGCGCGGCGAAGGAGACGTCGGTGAAGCGGACGTCCAGGACGGTGCTGCCGTCGGTGGACTTCACCGCCACCGCGAGCGGCACGCCGTTGTCGGCGGCCACCGCGATCCGGACCTCGGCGACGGTCGAGCCGGACTGGGTCGGCTTGACGCTCAGCTGGTACGCCTTCTGCCCGGCCACGTTGGCCGTCCCGGCGACGGTGACCGAGGTGGTGCCGGCGCTCGCGGCCAGGAACTGCCGGGCGGCCTCCTGCGGGGTGGTGGGCAGCTCGGACAGCGGCGCCTTCGGGTGCCGGTCACCGGCCGCGCCGGTCAGGTGCACGGCGCTGTTGGTCGAGCTGTCCCAGGCCCAGGACTGGTCGCCGTTGCGGACCACGGTGTAGCCGGCCATGTTCTCCATGATGTCCACCCGCTGGCGCAGCGGGCCGTCCACCGCGACCCGCAGCGTCCGGTCGCCGCCGAGCAGGCCGAGCAGCTTGGTCTGCGGGTCCGCCGAGGAACCGGCGTCCTGCCCGCCGTGCCCGGCCGCCGCGCCGATCCCGCCGGCCGCCCCGCTCAGCAGCTGGGTGGGCAGGCCGAGGTCGGTGGTGACCGAGACCGTTCCGGACAGGGCCTGCGTCTGGGAGCCGAGCGCCTTGGCGACCAGCTGCTCCGCCGTCAGCGACGGCAGGTCGGGCGGGGAGTCGGCGGCCAGCGCGGGCACCAGCCCCACCCCGGCGGCGATCACCGCGGCCACCGCCAGCGGCACCCCGGCGCGCACCAGGACGCGGCGTCGCGGGCGGTACGGCACGCCGCCGTCCAGGCCGTCACCCGTCACCGTCTCATTGGTCATGGCGTCCTCAACTCCTCTGCGAACACGTGCGATTGCTCCTGCACCTCCATTAGAGGCCGCCGTGCCCCCGCCGACATCGCCCTGTGGGGCCAGATCGGGTTGGCCTTCTCGGGTATGTCGACCCTGAGACGGCCTCAGGGTTGCTCCTCCCGAGGTACCACCGCTGGCGTAGGGTCGCGCCATGGACGGAACCGCCATGGACGCAAGCAACCCCCCGACCGCGAACGCGATGCGCCGTGCCCTGCGCCGCGCCCGGGACGGCGTCGCCCTCGACCTGACCGAGGCCGCCGTACTGCTGCAAGCCCGAGGCGAGGACCTGCGCGACCTCTGTTCGAGTGCCGCCCGGCTGCGCGACGCCGGCCTCGAAGCGGCCGGCCGCCCCGGCGTCATCACCTACTCCAAGAGCGTCTTCATCCCGCTCACCCGGCTGTGCCGCGACAAGTGCCACTACTGCACCTTCGCCACCGTCCCCGGCAAGCTGCGCCGCGAGGGCCACGGGCTGTACATGTCCCCGGACGAGGTGCTGGAGGTCGCCCGGCGCGGGGCCGAACTCGGCTGCAAGGAAGCCCTGATCACGCTCGGGGACAAGCCCGAGGACCGCTGGCCCGAGGCCCGCGAGTGGCTGGACGCGCACGGCTACGACGACACCATCGCCTACGTGCGGGCGATGTCGATCCGCATCCTGGAGGAGACCGGCCTGCTGCCGCACCTCAACCCCGGGGTGCTGGGCTGGACGGACTTCCAGCGGCTCAAGCCGGTCTCCGCGTCGATGGGCATGATGCTGGAGACCACCGCCACCCGGCTGTGGAGCGAGCCCGGCGGCCCGCACTTCGGCTCCCCGGACAAGGAACCGGCCGTCCGGCTGCGGGTGTTGGAGGACGCCGGGCGCAGCTCCGTCCCGTTCACCAGCGGCCTGCTGATCGGCATCGGCGAGACGTACCAGGAGCGCGCCGAGTCGCTGTTCGCGCTGCGCAAGGTCTCCCGCGCCTACCACGGCATCCAGGAGCTGATCCTGCAGAACTTCCGCGCCAAGCCGGACACGGCGATGCGCGGCATGCCGGACGCCGAACTGGACGAGCTGGTGGCCACGGTGGCGGTGGCCCGGCACCTCATGGGCCCGACCGCCTGCCTGCAGGCCCCGCCGAACCTGGTGGACGGCGAGTACGAGCGGCTGATCGCGGCCGGCATCGACGACTGGGGCGGGGTCTCCCCGCTCACCCCGGACCACGTCAACCCCGAACGCCCCTGGCCGCAGATCGAGCGGCTGGCCGAGCGTTCGGCGGCGGCCGGCTTCGAGCTGCGCGAGCGGCTCGCCGTCTACCCCGAGTACGTGCGCCACGGCGAGCCCTGGCTGGACCCGCGGGTGCTGCCGCACGTCCGCGCCCTGGCCGACCCGCGGACCGGCCTGGCGAACCCGGACGCGGTGGTCCGCGGACTGCCCTGGCAGGAGCCCGAGGACCTGCCGGAGTCGTACGGGCGCACCGACCTGCACGCCACCATCGACACCGAGGGCCGCACCGGCGACCGCCGGGCCGACTTCGAGGACGTGTACGGCGACTGGGAGGTGCTGCGCGAGCAGGTGCTCGCGAAGGGCGCCCCCGAGCGCCTCGCCGGGGACCTGCGCGGGGCCCTGGCGACGGCCGCCGACGACCCGACGAAGCTGACCGACGACCAGGCGCTGGCCCTGTTCCACGCGGACGGCCCGGCCCTGGACGCGCTCTGCCGGATCGCCGACGAGGTGCGCCGGGACGCCGTCGGGGACGAGGTCACCTACTGCGTCACCCGGAACATCAACTTCACCAACGTCTGCTACACCGGCTGCCGGTTCTGCGCCTTCGCCCAGCGGCGCACCGACGCGGACGCCTACACCCTGTCGCTGGAGCAGGTCGCCGACCGGGCCGCGCAGGCCTGGGAGGTGGGCGCCACCGAGGTCTGCATGCAGGGCGGCATCCACCCGGACCTGCCCGGCACCGCCTACTTCGACATCGCCCGCGCGGTGAAGGAGCGGGTGCCCGGCATCCACGTGCACGCCTTCTCGCCGATGGAGGTGGTCAACGGCGCGACCCGCACCGGGCTCTCGATCCGCGACTGGCTGCAGCGGGCCAAGGAGTCGGGCCTGGACACCATCCCGGGCACGGCCGCCGAGATCCTGGACGACGAGGTCCGCTGGGTGCTCACCAAGGGCAAGCTGCCCGCCGCCACCTGGGTCGAGGTGGTCACCACCGCGCACGAGCTGGGCATCCGCTCCTCGTCCACGATGATGTACGGGCACGTGGACACCCCGCAGCACTGGCTCGGCCACCTGCGGCTGCTCGCCGAGATCCAGCAACGGACGGGCGGCTTCACCGAGTTCGTGACCCTGCCGTTCGTCCACACCAACGCCCCGGTCTACCTGGCCGGCATCGCCCGGCCCGGCCCGACCGCCCGGGACAACCGCGCGGTGGTGGCGATGGCCCGGCTGCTGCTGCACCCGCACATCCCCAACATCCAGACCAGCTGGGTCAAGCTGGGCGCCGAGGGCGCGGCCGAGATGCTCCGCTCCGGTGCCAACGACCTGGGCGGCACGCTGATGGAGGAGACCATCTCGCGGATGGCCGGTTCGGCGTACGGGAGTTACAAGTCGGTGCGCGACCTGCAGGCGATCGCCGGGCTGGCGGGCCGCCCGCACCGCCAGCGCACCACCACCTACGGCGAGGTGCCGCCCGAGCGCCTGGCCGCGGCCCTGGCCTCGGACGGCCACCTGCCGGAGCTGCTGCCCGTGCTGGACTGACCGCGCGGAGGTGTTCGTGGGGGCACTGAAGTTCGAGGGATCACGTTGACGCGTTCACACCTTCGAATACAGTGCGAGGGCGCGCGGCCGGCCGAGGGCCGCGCGGCCCCCCTACCCCGACGAAAGGCGCCCCGTCGTGATGCCACTGTGGTCACGCGCCCAGCAGCAGGACTACCGCAGCCGGGTGCGGGGCTGCCTGCTCGGCGGGGCCATCGGCGACGCGCTCGGCGCCGGCGTCGAGTTCGAGGCGCTGGAGAAGATCCGGGCCCAGCACGGCCCGCAGGGGGTCACCGGCTACGTCCCCGCGTACGGGCGCACCGGCGCCGTCACCGACGACACCCAGCTCAGCCTGTTCACCGTCGACGGGCTCATCCGCGCCCACATCCGGCGCGACACCGGCAGCTGGCACCCGCCCACCGACCTGCACCTGGCCTACCTGCGCTGGGCCGCCACCCAGCGCGACTGGGGCCCGGACGAGCGCCGCCCGGACCTCGGCTGGCTCGGCCGCGAGGAGTGGCTGTACGCCCAGCGCGCCCCCGGCCAGGGCTGCCTGTCCGGCCTCACCGGGCCCGACGCCGACCGGCTCGGCACCGTGGAGCGGCCCAAGAACCCGCACTCCAAGGCCTGCGGCACGGTGGTGCGGTCGGCCCCGTTCGGGCTGCTCACCACCTGGGAGCCGGGCCTGGTGTTCCAGCTCGCGGTGGAGTGCTCGGTGCTCACCCACGGCCACCCCACCGGCTACCTCGCGGCGGGCGCGTTCGCGGTGATCGTCCAGTCCGTCGCCCGCGGCGGCACCCTGGAGGAGGGCGTCCACCTCGCGCTCGCCCTGCTCTCCGAGCGGCAGGCGCACGAGGAGACCACCGCCGCGCTGCGGGCCGCGCTGGACGCCGTCCGGGCCGGCGAGCCGTCCGCGGACCGGGTCGAGGCACTGGGGGAGGGCTGGGTCGCCGAGGAGGCGCTGGCGATCGCGGTCTACTGCGCGCTGGTCGCCCACGACGTCCGCTCGGGCCTGCTGCTCGCCGTCAACCACTCCGGGGACAGCGACTCCACCGGCGCGATCTGCGGCAACCTGCTCGGCGTGCTGCACGGGGACACCGCGCTGCCGCCGGGCCTGGTGGCCGGGGTCGAGGGACGCGCCGCGATCCTCGAACTCGCCGACGACTTCGTGCTGGAGCTGATGCACGGCAGCGAACTGCACGACCGGCGGACCGTGGAGGGCGCCACCTGGGCCACCCGGTACCCGGTGGCCGGCTGAGGCAAGGCCCCGACACGGCAGTTGCCCGTAGCGCCGACCGTCGCCGGGGGGCGACGGGCAACGCTACGGGCAACTGGCCCGAGTACGGGACCCGCTTCGGTTCAGGGGCTGCCGAAGGCGCCCGAGGCGGCGGCGGAGGCGAAGGCGTTCCAGGCCTCGGTCGAGAAGGACAGCTGCGGGCCCCTGGGGTCCTTGGAGTCCCGGACGGCCACCTCCCCCGCGCCGGGGACGGCGACCTCCACACAGGCGCCCTGGCCGCCGCTGTGACTGCTCTTCCGCCAGCGGGTTCCGTACTCGGGTGGGGTGATCATTATTCGTGCAGTTCCTTTTCGATGTCGGCTATCAGCGACCGGCTCTCCGCGACACCGAGTGCGGCCGCTCTCAGGTAGTCGTAGAGACCGGTATAGCGGCGCACATCGGCCTCCTTCTCCAGGTAGAGATCGCTCGTCACACCTTCGAAGTAGACAACCGTAGAATCGGCTGACTCCGGGAACTCCAGCAGGGAGAATGTCCCGGTCATGCCGGGGTGGGCGCCGTGTGAGAACGGGATCACCTGGATGGTGATGTTCGGGCGCAGGCTCAGCTCCAGCATCTGCCGCAGCTGCCGGGACATCACCTCCTTGCTGCCGACCTCACGGCGCAGCACCGCCTCGTCTATGACGGTCCACAGGCTGCCCAGCTGGTTCTCGCCGTGGACGCGCTCCTGGCGCTTCATCCGGACCTGCACCCGGCGTTGCACGGCGACGGCGTCGGTGTCCGGCTGGGTGCCCTCGACCACGGCCTGGGCGTACTGCTCGGTCTGCAGCAGGCCCGGGACGAACGAGGACTCGTACGCGCGGATCGAGGAGGCCTCGGCCTCCAGCCCGATGTAGACGCTGTACGGGGTCGGCATGTCGTTGAAGTCGTGCCACCAGCCGCGCTGGCGCGACTCCTTGGCCATCTCCATCAGGCTGGAGCGCATCTGGTCGTCGGCCACGTTGTACACGTCGCAGAGGTCGCGCACGTCCCGCTGGCTGATGCTGCGGCGGCCGTTCTCCAGCCGGCTGATCTTCGACTGGGAGACCATCAGCCGGCCGGCGACCTCCTCCGCCGTCATGCCGAGGCCCTCGCGGAGTTTGCGGAGCTCGGAGCCGAGGCGTCGGCGACGCACGGTGGGATTGACGTTGGCGGACACTTCGACCTCCGGCCGGACCTCTGGTGTTCGTTGGAACGGCAGCCCTTGGAACACTTCGGACATTGGGACCAACCCCCCTGACTCGGAGCAGCATGTCACCTTGGGCCAGGTCGGCGCCGGGGAATCACAGCAGCGCGGTAGAACAGATCATCGGAAAAGCGCTTCCGCGAGACAGCGAAAGCCCCCAGGTGGTAATGCAGCTCGGTGACTCGGACTGACAGTGCGACAGGTGCCCCCGGGAGTACCGCGCAGGTGCCCCCGGCACGTGCGGGGACGGGCTGCTGCGGGCTTCCGGGGACGGCAGAGGGGCGGTCGCCGGGCGACTTGCGTCGCGGGGCGACCGCCCCTCGGTGCTACGGGTGGTGCGGGTGGTGCGGGTGCTACGGGTGGTGCCGTTTCTTCCGGTGGTGCGTCGGGTCGCTCAGCGCCTCCGGGAGGCGCGGGCGAGACGGAGTGCGCCGGTCATCGGCCCGGCCTTTCGTCGGCCCGGTCCGGTCATCGGACGCCGACCCGGGAGGCGGGGACCCGCCCGCCCGAACCACGCCCCGCCGTACGGCTGCCGGAGCGGCCGGTGGCCGTCCCGGAGCCCTGGGCGGAACGGTTCTGCTGCGCCGGAAGGCCGTTCTGCACGTCCATCACGGCGTGCGCGACCATCCCGCCGAGCGGGTCGTACCGGATCAGGTCGCGCAGCCGGGACCGCGAGGACCGGCCCTCGTTGCCCGGGTACAGGTGCTTGCCCAGCCCCACCGAGTGCGCGAGCGCAGCGAGTGCGGCCGTCCGCGGGTCCGGCGGCACACCGGTGCGGATCGCGGTGTCCAGCCGTTGCTTGATCGCGGCGTTGGTGCAGTCGTCGGACGCCTGGTACCGGATCGTCGGCAGCACCCCGCACACCTGGCCCGGCACGGCCGTGACCATGCCGCAGCGCTCCAGGTGCGCCAGGTACGTCTGCCGCAGCCCCAGCCGGGGCCCGCCGATCCAGTGCGCCGCGCGGACCGGGCTGCCGCGTCGGCGCAGCAGTTCCAGTGCGTGGTCAAGGGTCGGGTCACCGGTCGGTCGTGCGAGTACGACGGCGATCCGGTCTCCCTCCGGTACGATCCGTCCGGCCAGGGACAGCTCGACGAGCTGCGCCCCGGCAAGTCCGAGGTCGAGGGTCTGCGGCTGCGCCGTGGTACCCGTGGTCGGGTCCAAGGCGAGCAGCAAGAGTTCCTCGGGAACAGTTCTGCGGCTCTTGCCCATCCAAGCCTCCCCGCGTGGATGAGAGACAGGGTGACGCCTCTCACACGGGCTTGTCGAGTACGCCTCCGAATCGTGACCTTGCGCTGAAGGCGCGGAACCGGCGGCTGCAGGCCCGGCGTCTGACCGGTGAACAGGCCGCAGTACGTCCGTGCGATGGCAATACCCGCCGGTCGGGCGGGGTGTGCGCGGTCGGATCGGCCGTCGGTGGCGGAGACTGTACGGATACACGGGGCGGGGCGTCGGCTTCCCGAAATCGGGTTCGCCGATGCCCCGCCGGGCGTTGAGGAGGTTGGGATACGTGGGCGAGTCCCCCGACAGGGTGCTGAGGGACGGCGAGCGGGAGCAGGACCGGGAACGCGAACGGACCGACACGGCGGCTGCGGCCGAGTCGGACACGTCGGCCGAGTCGGACACATCGGTCAGGTCCGCCGGGGCGACGGCAGGAACCTCTCCGGACACCGCTGCCGAGACCTCCCCGGACGACTCCGCGGAGACCAGCGGCGAGAAGCCCGCGAAGGCGTCCGCCGACGCCCCGGCGGCGGGGGCCAAGGGCGGCTCGACCGTACAGCTACGCGTCCGGGATGTGGACAGCAAGACGACGATGCTGCGGCTGCCGGTGGACAACAGGACCACCGCGCTGCGGCTGCCCGAGGGGCTCGTGAAGCCTGCCGCTGGCGGGAGTTCGGGTGGTGAGGGCAAGAAGGAGGAGACTCCGTCGGCGACCGGCGGGGCGAAGGAGTCCACCGAGCGCCGCCCGTCCGGCGCCGACCCGCGTCTCACCATGCGGACGGCCGCGGCGGTGGCGGGGGAGGCCGTGGCGAAGACGGCCGGGAAGGCGCCCGGGAAGGCGCCCGGGGACTCCGGCTCCGAGGCTGCCGAGCCCGAGGGCGCGGTGGCCGAGAAGGTCGAGAAGGCCGACAAGGTCGAGAAGGCCGACAAGGTCGAGAAGGCCGACAAGGTCGAGAAGGCCGAGAAGGCCGAACGCGCTGAGAAGACCGAGACGGTCGAGCAGGCCGGAGACGGCGCGGACAAGAGGGATAAGAAGAACAAGAAGGACAGCGAGGCCGACTCCGCCGAGGACTCTTCCGCCGAGGATGCCGAGGCCGCCACGCTGACCACGACCGGTCAGCCTGGCCGGAAGTCGGGCCAGGCCGAGAAGCCGGAGAAGCCGGAGAAGCCGGAGAAGTCGAAGGCGCCCGAGCCGCCGCGCGTGCCCGCCGCCCCGGCGGCCGACACCGTGCCCGAGCCCCCGGAGCCGCGCCCGCTGCCCGAGCCGGACCCCGTCCCGAACCCCGAGCCCGAGCCCGAGCCGCGACCGAAGCCCCGGCCCGTTCCCGAGCCGACGCCCGGTCCGAAGCCGCTGCCCGAGCCGGACCCACGGCCGATGCCGCCGGTCCCGCCGCTGCCCCGGCCCGAGCCGATGCCGGCTCCGGAGCCACTGCCCTCGCCGGAGAACACCGCCGAGGCGATGGAGGTCCTGGCCGCCCTCAACGCCCGCCCGGTCTCGCCGCTGCGCCGCGCCCTCAAGCGGGCGACCATCTGGACGGTCTTCCTCGCCGTGGTGCTCGGTGCGGTCGTGGTGGCCCAGCTGCTGCGCCCGCTGCCGGACGCCACGGTGAAGATGACCGCCGCGGGCAGCTACAGCTTCAGCGGCGACCAGCTCGACCTCGCCTGGCCGGCCAAGGGCCAGTCCGCCGCCGAGGTGGTCGGCGTCGGCAGCCTCGGCGGCTCGGGCCAGGAGACGCCGGCCTCGATCGCCAGCGTCACCAAGGTGATGAACGCCTACCTGATCCTGCAGAAGTACCCGCTGAAGAAGGGGGAGAGCGGCCCGAAGATCACCGTCGACAAGCAGGCCGCGCAGGAGTCCGGCAACCTCGACGAGTCCCGGGTGACGCTCACCGAGAACCAGGTCATCACCGAGTACCAGGCGCTGGAACTGCTGATGCTGCCCTCGGCCAACAACGTGGCCCGGCTGCTCGCCCGGTTCCACTCCGGCTCCGAGGACGCGTTCGTCAAGGAGATGAACGACACCGCGGCCAAGTTCGGCATGGCCAACACCATCTACGCCGACCCGGCGGGCTACAACGCGGACACCAAGTCCACCGCCAAGGACCAGCTGAAGCTGGCCGAGCAGGTCATGCAGGACGAGATCTTCCGGCAGATCGTCTCCAGCCCGGAGACCAACTTCAACAACGTGAAGATCTCCAACACCAACACCCTGATCAACCCGAAGAGCGGGGTCATCGGCGTCAAGACCGGTTCCAGCACCCCGGCCGGCGGCTGCCTGATGTGGGCCGCGTACAAGGAGATCGACGGGGTGCGGCGGCTGATCCTCGGCGTCACCCTGGGTCAGCCGGCCACGGGGCCCAACAAGGGCGAGGACATCCTGTCGACCGTGCTGAAGGTCAGCGGCAAGCAGATCCAGGCCGCGCAGAACGGCCTCACCGGCCAGACCGTGGTCAAGAAGGGCGACGTCGTCGGCTCGGTGGACGACGGGCTCGGCGGCAAGGTCGCACTCGTCGCGACCAAGGACCTGGTGGTGGCCGGCTTCCCCGGCATCTCCGGCACGATCAGCCTGGACGCGGCGAAGATCGGCCACGACGAGCAGGCCGGCAAGGAGGTCGGCGTGCTGCGCGTCGGCGCGGGGGAGAACAAGGCGGAGGTCAAGGTGGCCCTCCAGTCCGACCTCAAGCCGGCGTCCATCCAGTCCCGGCTGCTGCGCGTGCTGTGAACCGCCGAGCTGCTGAGCCGCTGAACTGCTGAGCTGCTGAACGTCGAAGGGGAGCCGGTCCGCACCGGCTCCCCTTCGACGTTTCGGCCCTGTCCGCGGGCCCGCGCGCCGGCCCGCCCGCGTGCCTACGTGTCGCGGTCGAGCAGCGCGAGCGTGAACCCGCCGAGCGGCGTCACCTGGTCCGGGTCGCCGTACTGGGTGCGGAGCACCTCCGCCTCGTCCGACGGCATGGCGGCCAGCGGGTCGGCGGTGTCACCGAGGACCAGCAGCCAGATCCGCGACACCGAGCCCACACAGGCCTCCGGCTGCGGGCAGGG
The DNA here is from genome assembly GCF_000716875.1 of Streptomyces novaecaesareae. Taxonomy (GTDB): domain Bacteria; phylum Actinomycetota; class Actinomycetes; order Streptomycetales; family Streptomycetaceae; genus Kitasatospora; species Kitasatospora novaecaesareae. The sequence goes on from NZ_JNWQ01000055.1 coordinate 31,690, forward strand.
CGTCGGCGACAGGTCCTCCGCGTCGTCGGCGCTCTGCGCGACGAACACCGGGTACGGGTGGACGCCCGACGGCAGGTAGTGGCTGACGCCCGGCCAGACCATCGCCCAGGACTGGTCGCCCAGCGGCGCCGCCAGACCGTCCCCGGAGCGGTACCCGGACGCTATCGTCCGGGCCGCCGCCTTGAACGGCTCCTCCGAGCCGTTGTGCGAGCCCACGTACCGCACCGCGGGCTGCTTCGGCAGCGCGGCCACGGCCGGTGCGGCGAGCAGGCCCACCGCCAGCAGCCCGGCCACCGCGCCGGCCCGGCGGGGCGCCAGGCCGCGTCCCGCGAGGGCCGCGACCGCGCCGTACACCGCACCGACCCCGGCCCCGGCCAGCACCGCCCAGGCGGGCACCGTGAACAGCAGGTACCGGTCGATGAAGTACGAGGTGTCGCTCAGCCGCGACACCAGCCAGACGCTCACCACCGGCACCTCGGCGAGCAGCAGCACCTGCCAGGCCTGCAGCCGCCGGCCGGGCAGCGCCAGGGCCGGGAGCGCCAGCAGGACGAAGGCGTAGAACACCCATTCCGAACCGAGCAGGTGCTCGCCGAACCAGACCAGGCCGCGGAAGGACGGGGTGGGGATCCAGCCCAGCTGCCGGTCCGACTGCCGGCTGCCGAGCAGCACCACCGGGAGCACCGGCAGGGCCGCCACCGTGACCGCCAGCGGGTACTGCCACAGCAGCCGCCGGTCCGCCGCCGACCGGGTGCGCCACAGGTGCAGCGCCACCAGGGCGGCCTGCCCGGCCACCGTGCTGAACGAGATCAGGTGCCCCGCGCCCGCCAGCGTCATCGCCACGCAGTACGGCGCCCAGCGGCGCCAGGTCGGCCGCTCCAGCGCCCGCAGCAGGAAGTACGCGGCGGCCGCGATCGCGCAGGTGACCAGCGCGTACGAGCGCGCCTCCTGGGCGTACCGGGAGACCTCCGGCGGCACCGCGAACAGCAGGCCCGCACCGACCGCCGCCACCCGGCTGTCGAACAGCCGCCGGGCGGTGAGCGCCACGAACGCGGCCGCCCCCGCCATGGCCAGCACGGACGGTATTCGCAGGGCCACCGTCGAGTCGCCGAACACCGCGGTCCAGCCGTGCATCAGCAGGTAGTACGCGCCGTTGCTGGCGTCGATGTGCTGGAGCAGCCGCAGCAGGTCGCCCAGCGAACGGGTGGCCACCGTCGAGGTCGCTATCTCGTCCCGCCACAGGTCCGGCGTCCCCAGCCGGTACCCGCCCACGGCCAGCATCACCACCGCGGGCCACCACCACACCTGCCCCAACAGCCGGACGACCGGGCGTACCGCAGGTCTCATCGGGTCCTTCGTCTCCTTCACGCGGAATGCCAGGGTGGTCCGGAGTGGGCCAGGGCGGGTCGAAACGCTTCCGGGCAGGCTACTTGACCCGTGCTGACACCCCGTCGGCACCCGCACCCCCGTCCGCCAGCCCCCTCCCCACGCCCGATCCGGTACGCTGTGAACGGCCTCGGCACAGCCCGGCCACGCCTCAGTAGCTCAGGGGATAGAGCACGGCTCTCCTAAAGCCGGTGTCGCAGGTTCGATTCCTGTCTGGGGCACGAGAACACGCAGGTCGCAGGCCCCCGCCCAATCCGGGCGGGGGCCTGCTGCCGTTTCCGGGGCGGCCGTCCGCGCCCTGTCGGGGTGGCCGCCCGCGCGCTTCCGGGCTGCCGCCCCGGGCGCTCCCCGGGGCGGGCCCGTCTCAGGGGCGGCGTACCCCTCCGGGAGGAGGCGGCGGGGGCGGTGGTCCGTCCACGGAGTGATCATGGAAGCGACCTCGTGTTGACGGTTGCGACGGCCGGGGTTCCTAGGCTCGGAGCAGTCCCTGCCAGTGCGTCGTGCCCGGTCAGGGCGGACGAGCCGGGGAAACGATGACGACGTACCGATACACCGTGGCCGAGCTGCGCGGCCAACTGCGCCAACTGCTCCTGAGCGGCGCCGCGATCGCTCTGGGGGTGGCCTTCCTGATCGCCTCCGTCAGCGGCAGCGGGGCGCTGGTGGACTCCTTCAGCCAGACCGCGGCGGCCGAGGTCGGCCCCGGCGACATCCAGGTGACCGGCACGGCCGCGGGCGGCGGGCCGGACGCGGCCGCCGTCGAGCGGGCCCGCGGGACCGCCGGGGTGGCGGCGGTGGCGCCGCGGCTGACCGGCACCGGCGGGGTCCTGTCCGCCGACGGGCGCCCGCTCGACCGGACGGCCGTGGTCAGCGCCGTCGCCGAGGACCCGGCGCTGCGCTGGCAGCTGCTGCGGGACGGCCGGTGGCCGGCCGGCCCCGGCGAGGTGCTGCTGGACACCGACACCGCGCACCGGCTCGACGCCGCCCCCGGCGCCGAGGTGCGCCTGGCCCGGGCCGACGGCACCGCCGCCACCGCCCGTCTGGTCGGCACCCTGGACGGGCGGGGCGCGCCGAGGTTCGCCGGACGCCCGGTCATCGGCGTCCCGGCGGGCGCGGTCGCGCAGTACGCCACCGGCGTCACCGTCGCCCGGCTCGACGTCCGGGTCGGCCCGGACGCCTCCCGCACCGGCACCGTCGAGGCCCTGCGGGCCGCGCTCGGCACCGGCGTCGAGGTGCACACCCGCGAGGCCTCGGTCCGCGAGGCGACCCGGCAGAGCGGCACCCTCTACGGGGTCGTGCTGATCGCCTCGCTCTCCTTCGTCCTGATCGCGCTCGCCGTGGCGCGGATGGTCGTCGGCAACACCTTCTCCGTGATGCTGGCCCAGCGCACCCGCCAACTCGCCCTGCTGCGCTGCGTGGGCGCCGACCGGCAGCAGCTGCGACGACTGATCCGCCGCCAGGGCCTCCTGCTCGGAGCCGGTGCCTCGGCGGCGGGCGTGCTGCTGGGCGTCCTCCTCGGCGCGGTCGGGACGGCGGTGGCCGGCACGCTCGACCTCGGGCCGGTGCACCTGTCCCTGATGCCGTCCCCGCTCACCTGCGCCCTGGCCGGACTGTTCGGCGTCCTGCTCACCCTGCTGGCCGTCCGCGGCCCGGCGAAGGCCGCGGCGGCCGTGCCGCCGGTCGCCGCGCTCGGCGGCACGCCCGCGCCGGCCGACGGGGCGGCCACGGTGCGGGCCGCGGTGTGGATCTCGGGGCTGCTGCTCGCCGGGACGGCGCTGCTGGTGGCCGGTGCGGTGGCGCCGCCGCCGCTCTCGCTGCTCGCGGTCACGCTCGGGGCGATCGCCAGCTTCTTCGGCGTGCTGCGGCTCGCCGACCGGGTGCTGCCCGCGGTCGTCGGCCTGCTGGGCCGGCCCGCCCGGCGGCTCGGCGGCACGGCCGCACGGCTCGCCACCCAGCAGCTGCGGCTCAACCCGGGCCGCACCGGGGCGACCGGCTCGGCGCTGCTGCTCGGCGTCACCGTCATGGTCGGCGCGGTCACCGCGCTGGAGGTCACCTCCGGCTCGCTCGTCCCGGTGGTGTCCGCGCGTCAGCCCGGGGTCTTCTCGGCGACCACCACCGGCGGCGGCGAACTGCCCGCCGGGGCGCTCGGCTCGCTCGGGGCCGAACCCGGCCTGACCGTCACCCCGGTCCGGTCGGCCACCGTCGACCTGGACGGTCGGCCCACCCTGGTCGCGGCCGCCGACCCCACCCGGCTCAACCCCTCGACGGACGGCGTGGACCGGGCCCGGGCGCTCGCCGACGGCGCCGCGCTGAGCGGACTCGGCGAGAACGGGGCACGCCGGGCCGGCGGCATCGAGCTGCGGCTCGAACCCGGCCGCAGCAGCCTGCCGTTCACCCTGCAGAGCGGCGCGACCCTGCTGGTGACCCCGGCGACCCTGGACCGCCTCGCCCCCGGCGCGCCCGTCACCACGGTGTGGATCACCCCGGCCGCCGGCGAGGACCGCCCGACCGCCCGCCGGGCCCTGGACCGCGCCCTCGCCGACCACCCCCAGGTGACCGTCACCGACACCGCCGCACAGGCGGACAGCCTGCGCTCCCTGCTGGACCGGCTGACCACCGTCAGCATGGCCCTGCTGTCCTTCTCCGTCGCCATCGCCGGCCTCGGCGTCGCGGCCACCCTGATGCTCAGCATCAGCGAACGCTCCCGCGAGATCGGCATGCTGCGCGCCATCGGGATGTCACGCCGCCAGCTGCGCCGGATGCTCACCCTGGAGGCCGTCCTGCTCTCCCTGGCCGCCGCCCTGGTCGGCACCACCCTCGGCATCGGCTACGGCTGGGCCGCCGCCCGCTCGGTCACCTCGACGGTCGGAACGGTGGGCGGCCCGCCGGTCCTGCTGGTGCTCGCGGCCTTGGCCCTGACGGTGCTGACCGGCCTGGCCGCCGCCGTCCTCCCCGCCCGCCGGGTCGGCCGGATGACCGCGGTGGCGGCCATGCGGGCCACCTGATGCGCGGTACGGCCGGTTCAGCCCAGCTTGAACTTCAGCCCAGCTTGACGTTCAGCCCAGCTTGAAGAGGGCGCGCGGCTCGGTCGGGCGTGCGGCGGCGAGGGCGAGGTCGGCGAGCAGGGTCTCGGTCTCGCGGGTGGTGCGCAGGACGGCCGGGTCGAGGTCGACGACGACGACCTCGCGCCGGTCCTCGCTCGCCTCGGCGATCAGGCGGCCGTCCGGGCCCCAGACCGCGCTGCCGCCGCAGGTGTGCCAACCGCCGGTGTGGCCGATGTGGTTGGCGAGCACCGTGTAGAGGGTGTTGTCGAGCGCGCGGGCGGGGAACCAGGTGCGGGACTCGTGGTGGCCGTGGCCCATGCTGAACAGGGCGCCGACCAGGTAGGCGTGGCAGCCGTCGAGGGCGGCGGCGCGGGCGTGCTCGGGGAAGCCGGAGTCGTAGCAGACGCCGATTCCGAGTCGCCAGCCGTCCAGTTCCACGGTGCAACCGGCCGTACCGGGGCGGTAGTAGTCGCGTTCGCTCTTGAAGAGGTGCTGCTTGTCGTAGCGGGTGACGAAGCCGCCGTCCGGGCCGAGGACGAGCGCGGAGACCCGCAGGTCGGCACCGTCCTGGACGGCGGCGCCGACGACGGCGGCGGTGCCGGTCTCGCGGCAGGCGTCGGCGATCGGGGCGAGGCGCGGATCGCCGGGCTGGACGGCGTACTTGAGCGGGTCGGTGCGGATCAGCTCGGGCTCGTAGCCGGAGAGGAACTTCTCGGTGAAGAGCACCAGGCGGGCGCCGGCCGCGGCGGCCTCGCGGATCAACTCGGCGGCCTGGGCGGCGTTGGCGGGTATGTCGCCGGCCACGGCCTGGGCCTGGACGGTGGCGATCCGCAGTGGACGCTCGGGGTATCGCTCGGGGTATTCGGCAGGGGCGGCGGCGAGAACAGGGTCAGTGGACACGGCCGTCACGCTAGCGGACGGCCCCGATCCGGTGACCGGGCGTCAGCGGACGGTCTCGTCGGGCCGGTCGGCGGCCGCGTCCAGTGCGGCCTCGTCGAGGTCGGCCGCGTCCAGGTCGGCCGCGCGCAGGGCGGCCTCGTCGAAGGCGGCCTCGTCGAAGGCGTCGTCGCCCAGCGGCTCGGCGGCGGTGGCGGGCGGTCGCACGGAGGGCACGATGACCCGCTGGACCCTCGGCCTGGTGCGCCAGTTGACCCGCCGTACGTCGCGGGCCAGTGCGCCGGGGCGCCAGAGCTCGATCACGGCGGTGACGGCGCCCAGCACGATTCCGGCGGCCAACCAGCCGGCCAGCACGTCGGTGGGCCAGTGCACGCCGAGGGCGACTCTGGTCCAGCCGATGGTCAGTACCGTCGCCGCCGCCACCGCGCAGGCGGTGGTCCGGCCGCGCCGGTGGACCCGGTACCAGAGCAGGCCGACCAGGACGGCGCAGGTGATCGCCGAGGCCATGGCGTGCCCGGAGGGGAAGGCCGGGCCGCCGGCGTGCGAGACCCGGTCGGTGAAGGCGGGCCGCTGGCGGTCGAAGGCCAGCTTCAGGGCCCACAGGGCGCCCCAGCCGACCAGGGTCTGGGCGGCCACCCAGCCGGCCAGCACCCGCGCGCCGATCAACCAGAGCCAGACGGCCGCGATGCCGAGGAGAGTACGCATCGTGACGGTGCCGCCGATGTCGGAGAACGTCTGCACGGCGGCCGTCCACGCCCGGTGCCCCCGGGCGTAGGTGTGCAGTTCGCCGATCCACCCCTGGTCGAAGCGGTCCAGCGGCCGCCAGTGGCTCGTCACCAGAGCCGACAGGAGGCCGAACAGCGCGGCACAGCCCAACGCGAGCGTTGCGTCCCGAAGGAGACTGCGGTTACGCGCAGTGACGAAGGTCGTGCTGTTGGTCAGGTGCATGGCTGACACCTTCCCAGTGTCCTGCACCGATCAGGACGTGGGTCGATAGCGATTTGGCATCTTTTGTGGGGAGGTCCTGCGTGCGCCGGAGCGTGGGCGCGGGCGCAAAGGCGGGGTGCGCGGGAACGCGGGCGGCCGTTCACGGGTTCAACGGGTGGGCGGCGTCCGCGTGTGGGTCGAGTGAAGAATTCGCTCCCCGAGCGGTCGCCCCAGGGTGCGGAACGTGCCGGAGTGGTCACCGAGCGTCCAAAGTCGGTGTGAAAACCGGCCGGATACTGCATCACGGGGAAGAATCGGAGTGACTTGGGAATGTTGTCCGGATTCTGTTCGTTGGATCGTTACGTGTGAGCCCCATGGGCCCGCATTTCTTGCCCTCATGGCAGGCAGGCAGACCTCGGCAACACCAGCAAAGGGAGCAAGCATGGCCACCCGTGCCGTCGTTCGCGACAGGGCCGACCGGACTCGCGCGGCCCGCCCGACCAACTATGAGGCCGACCGCGACCTGGTCGGCATGTACCTCGACGAGATCGCCAGGACGCCCCTGCTCGATGCCGCCGAGGAGGTCGAGCTCTCGCTGCGGATCGAGGCCGGCGTGTACGCCCAGCATCTGCTGGACGAGGGCGAACTCCCCGACGGCAGCTCGCGCGAGGAGTTGGAGGCGATAGCCGCCGACGCCGATCGCGCCAAGGACGTCTTCATCCGTTCCAACCTCCGCCTCGTCGTCGCGGTCGCCCGCCGCTACCCGCGCAGCGGCCTCCCGCTGCTGGACCTCATCCAGGAGGGCAACGCGGGCCTGGTGCGCGCCGTCGAGAAGTTCGACTACGCGAAGGGCTTCAAGTTCTCCACGTACGCGACGTGGTGGATCCGGCAGGCGATCACCCGGTCCATCGCCGACCAGTCCCGCACCATCCGGCTGCCCGTGCACCTGGTGGAGGAGCTGGGGCGGATCCGGCGGGTGCAGCGGGAGAAGTCCAAGGAGCTGGGCCGCGAGCCCGAGCCGGCCGAGATCGCGGCCGAGTTGGACACCACCGAGGCCCGGATCAAGGACGTGCTGGACTGGGCGCGGGATCCGGTCAGCCTCAACATGTCGGTGGATGACGAGGGCGAGACGCAGTTCGGCGACCTGGTCGAGGACACCGGCGCGACGTCCCCCGAGGACGCCGTGATGGTGATGCTTCGCCGCGAGGAACTGGACGACCTGATCGGGCGGTTGGACGACCGCACGGCCTCGATCATCCGCTCCCGCTACGGGATGGAGGACGGCCGCGAGCGCACCCTCACCGAGGTGGGCAAGCAGCACGGCCTCACCCGCGAGCGGATCCGCCAGATCGAGAAGCACGCGCTGGCCGAGCTGAAGAAGATCGCCGACCACGCGGGCTTCGAAGCCGCCTGACGGTCGGCCGACGGTTTGCCGAGCCCCACCCGGGCCCTGATGCGGAGCGCTCCGCACCAGGGCCCGGGGCGTGCCACGGGGCTCTTAGGCTGGAGGGACAGGACGAGGCGGAGTGGACGGAGTGGACAGGGTGAGCGAGCAGGAACAGAACGAGCAGGAACAGAACGAGCAGGGACCGGGCGAGCAGGGACCGGAGCAGGACCGGGCCCCGCAGGAGAAGCCCGGAGCCAAGGCCCGGCTGGTCTTCCGGGACCCGCTGGACCAGCAGTCCCGGGACGACACCGACGCCGGCTGGGGCGACGGCCCCGGGGCGGGCAGTGGGCGGGGGCTGGACTGGTACCTGAGCCAGCGCCCGCCGCACCACGGGGGTTGAGCCAGAGCCGGGAGCGAGCGGCGAACGGGGGCGGGACGTGAGCGGGGACGGTCAGCGCAGCGGCACGACCAGCGCGTCGCGGATCTCGGTGGGCAGTTGGACCTCCGTGGCCTCGGCCTCCGCCGCCACCTCGGCGACGGACTTGCGGCGGGCCGCCAACCTGTTCATGGGCACGATCAGAACGAAGTAGACGACCCCCGCGGTGATCAGGAACTGCAGGGCGGCGCTGAGCACCGACCCCCACAGGATGAGGATGCCGGACGTGGCCTCACCGGTCGGGCCGACCTCGCAGGGCCCCTTGAGGCAGGAACTGTAGGAGGCCAGGTCCTTCGATCCGAAGACGCCGACGATCGGATTGATCACGCCCTTGACGAAGGCGTTGACGATGTTGGTGAATGCCGCGCCGATGACCACGGCGACGGCGAGTTCGACGACATTTCCACGCAGCAGGAATTCCTTGAAGCCCTTCATGCCGCCTCGAACGACGAAGTCGTTCCGGGGTTACGGGTGATCTTCCGCAGCCTCGGACTGACAACCCGTCCGGCCCATCGCGCCCCCGGCGGGCGGCGGCAGCCCGGCTCGCGCGGGCCCGAACGCGAGCGCCGCCGCCACCGCGAGCAGGACCAGCACGGGCACCCCGGCCCGCCGCCGGACCGCGCTGCGCCAGCGGTGCCACCCGCCGCAGCCGCGCCGGATCGGCGGGAAGCTGGGCACCTCCTGCCGGGGCGGCACGGTGGGCGCGGGCAGCGGGACGGAGAAGCTCACGGTCGTCATCGACGCACCTCCGGATCGGTCGGGCGGCCGGCCCCGGTGGACCGGCTGACCCACACCTTGCGCGGTCCGGCCGACGTCGGAAAGCCCCTTTCCCCAGCCTGTGGATAACCCCGCCCCTGTGGACAAATTCGTACACTCACGCGAGTGGGTCGGCTCTACCCAAGTTGACGAAAGCAGGGCAGGACGGGGGCCGGAGCGGGGCCGGAGCGCCACCACCACGGAAAGCGAAAAGGCCCGCCGCCCCGCGTGAAGCGGGGCCGACGGGCCTTTCCGAGGTCTGCTGGGCGTCCGGTCGAATCCGGCGCCCGGATCAGCTCGCGGCCGGAGCCGGGCTGGACGGCGCCGAGGAGCCGCTGCCGGACGCGGCGGGCGGGGTGGACGGCGTCGAGGTGGTCGACGACGATCCGGAGCCCACCGAGCTGCTGGAGGAGGAGCGGCTGTCGGTCCGGTAGAAACCGGAACCCTTGAACACGACACCCACGGCCGAGAAGACCTTGCGAAGCCGTCCCTGGCAGTCGGGGCACGTGGTCAGCGCCTCGTCGGTGAACTTCTGCACCGCCTCCAGGCCGTTGCCGCACTCGGTGCACTGGTACTGGTACGTGGGCACTTGTCTTCCTCCTGGCACTCTCGCCTGATGAGTGCTAACGATGGTCAATGATGCGGCATTCCGCGGGATCAGTCCAGCGACTCCGATGTGACATCGGCCCCGGTTCGGCCTCGGTTCGCCCCCGGGCCGGCCCCGGTTCGCCCCGGGCCCGGCCGTCGGACCGCCGCCCGCTCAGCCCTTGGCCGCCCCCACCAGCTCGCGCTCCGCGAAGCCGGCCGAGCCCGAGCCCGAGCCCGAGCCAGTGCCCGAGCCCGAACCAGTGCCAGCACCAGTAGCCGAGTCCGAGCCGGTGCCCGAGCCGGCCCCCGGCGCCACCAGCAGGTGCCGCAGCGAGGCCAGCACGACCAGCCCCAGGCCGGCGCCGATCACCGGCACCAGGAACCCGGTGGACGGCCCGTGCCCGTCGATCAGCTTCCCCGCGGCCATCGAGCCGACCGCCAGCCCCAGCCCGATGGCGCCGGTCAGCCAGGTGAAGGCCTCCGTCTTGGCGCCGTCCGCGACCAGCGTCTCGACCAGGGTGTAGCCGCTGATCAGGGTCGGCGCGATGGCCAGACCGCAGACCAGCCCGGCGACGGTGAGCGCGACCAGGTTCGGCATCGCCCACAGCGTCGAGCAGCCCAGCACCAGCAGCGTGTAGCTCATCAGCATCCGCTGCTGCACGGGCCGCCGCCAGGCGATCACGCCGTACAGCACGCCGGCCAGCATCGAGCCGCCCGCGAAGATCCCGTACACGGTGCCGCCGGCGTCGTGCTGACCGACCGAGTCGGCGAAGGCGTTCACCGAGACCTGCATGCCGCCGAAGACCGCGCCGACGCCGAGGAAGGTCCCGGCCAGCAGCCGCACGCCCGGGGAGGCGAGCGCCGAGGCGCGCTTGGTGCCGGGCTGCGGCACGATCCGGGCGGGGGCGGTGCGCCGCTGGGCGGCGAAGGCCAGGCCGCCGACGAGGGTCAGCGCGGCCTCGGCGACCAGGGCGGTCGCCGGGTTGGCGAGGGCGGCGATGCCGGAGGCCAGGATCGGGCCGATCACGAAGGTGAACTCGTCCGTCACGGACTCGAAGGCGAAGGCGGTGCTCACCCGGGCCGCGGAGGTCTCGGACGGGCCGTCCGCGGTGAACCGGCCCACCCAGCGGGCCCGGACCATCGCGCCGATCTGGGGCACGCTCGCACCGGCCGGGACGGCGGCCAGGAACAGGCTCCAGGCCGGCGCGTGGCCGAGCGCCAGCGCGATCAGCGCGGCGACCGAGGCCGCGTGCACCAGGACGGTCGGGACGAGCACCGCGGCCTGCCCGTAGCGGTCGGCGAGCCGCCCGGTCTGCGGCCCGATCAGGGCCTGGGCGACGGCGGCGACGGCGGTGACCGTACCGGCGGTTCCGTACGAGCCGTGGGTCTGGGTGACGAGCAGCAGGATGCCCATGCTGAGCATCGCGTACGGCAGTCGGGCGACGAGGGCGGGGGACAGGAAGGTCCAGGCCCCGGGGGTGCGCAGCAGCTCGCCGTACCCGACGCGGGCGGGGGTCTGGGCTGCGGTGGTGTCCGCGGTGTCCGCGGAGGTATCGACCGTTCGGCGGGCCGTCACGGTCGGTCCTTCCTGCTGCCTGGTAGCGCGGCAGGGCATGGGGTGGCCCCGACGCGCCGAGAGTCGTCCTCTCGCGCGTCGACCGGGGTAGATACCGGGTCGGCCAGGCGTGGTTGCCGGGGTCCGTACCGCGGCCGCCGAGCGGTCGCGCCAACTCTGCGTCAGGCAGATGCTGGGGGTGTTCTAGCGGTGGTTATACGGCGTGGTCGAACCAGCATACAGTTACGCGCGTAGATTCCGCCAGTCCACCCCATTTCGCAGGGCTACGGGCTCACCGCTCCGCCATTTCGCAGGCCTCCGGGCTCACCGCCCGTCGAGCCACCCCGCGAGCTTGCCGCCCCTGTCCACGGCCCGCAGCCGCCGTTCCGCCGCCTCGCCGACCTCGTCCGTGGTGACCACCAGCAGCTCGTCCCCGGCCCGCAGCACCGTCGCCTTGTCCGGCACGAAGGAGCTGCCCTCGCGCACGACCAGGGTGACGGCCGCGCCCTTGGGCAGCCGCAGCTCGCCGATCTCCACGCCGGACATCCTGGAGGTGGGGGAGAGCGCGACCGACAGCAGGTGTCCGTGCAGCTTCTCCAGCGGGGCGGACTCGATGCCGAGGTCCTGGCCCATCGCGCCCTCGCCGATCCGCAGCCACTTGGCCACCCACGGCAGGGTCGGCCCCTGGAGCAGGGTGAAGACGACGACCAGGATGAAGACGATGTTGAAGACGTCCGCGGCCTTGTGGGCGCCGGACACCACCGGGATGGTGGCCAGCACGATGGGCACCGCCCCGCGCAGTCCGGCCCAGCTCAGCAGGGCCTGCTCGCGGGCCGGCACCTTGAACGGGGTCAGCGAGACCACCACCGACAGCGGCCGGGCCAGGAACACCAGCACGCCGCCGATCACCAGCGCCGGCACCACCGAGGAGCCCATGGTCGCGGGCGTGCAGAGCAGGCCGAGCAGGACGAACATGCCGATCTGGCCGATCCACGCCAGCCCGTCGGCGAAGCCGCGGACGGCGGGCCCGTGCGGCAGCTTGGAGTTCCCGAGGATCACCGCGCTGATGTAGACGGCGAGGAAGCCCGAGCCGTGCAGCAGCGCGCCGCCCGCGTAGGCGAGCACGGTGAGCGCCATCACGGCGATCGGGTACAGGCCCGAGGAGGGCAGCGCGACGTGCTTGATCCCGAAGGCGCCGAGCTTGCCGACGGCGAAGCCGACCGCGGCGCCGATCGCCAGCTCGGCGAGGATCGTGCCGATCATGACGTACCAGGGGTCCAGCTCCCCGGCGGTGGCGAAGGCGACGACGAGGATGACCACGGGCGCGTCGTTGAAGCCGGACTCGGCCTCCAGCAGGCCGGTGAGCCGGTGCGGCAGCGGGACCATCCGCAGCACCGAGAAGACGGCGGCCGCGTCGGTCGAGGAAACTATCGCGCCGAGCAGCAGCGAGGTCCGCCAGTCCAGGCCGACCAGCCAGTGCGCGCCGGCCGCGGTGGCGAAGACGCTGACGCCGACGCCGACGGTGGCGAGCACGGTGGCCGCCGGCATCACCGGCTTGATCTCGCGCCAACTGGTCTTGAGGCCGCCCTCGGCCAGGATCACCACCAGTGCCGCGTACCCGATCACCTGGGTCAGCTCGGCGTTGTTGAAGGTGACGCCGATCCCGTTCTGGCCCAGCGCCACGCCGATCCCCAGATAGATCAGCAGGCTGGGCAGCCCTGATCGGGTGGAGATCCGTACGGCGACCACCGCGAAGAGCAGGATCACGGAGGCTTCGAGGAGGAGCTGGTTCAGGTGGGAGACGTTCACGCAGGGGCACCTCGGGCAGGCAAAGACGGACGGGGTGTCTGGTGGTGCTGTGGGCCGACCCGTTAAGAAGGCGTCAATGCTCCTCTTGCGGATCGTTACTCAGTCTAACATTTTGCCATATCTTTAGCTTGGTCCCCCGTTCACAGTGCCCGGCGGACTCGGCCTAATGTGGTGCCCTGTCACGGCCCCAGGCCCTGGACACGCCCGCCCGCCCCGAAGTCAGGACCGCAAGGACCCAGATGCCCCGCTCGAAGAAGTTCCGGCGCGCCCGTCTGTTCGTGATCGTGCTGGTCGTGCTGCTGGTGGCCGGCGTCGGCTACGGCGGCTACCGCGGGGTCACCGCGGTCCGCGCCTCCTTTCCGGAGGTGGACGGCAGCGTCAAGGTGGCGGGCCTGAGCGCGCCGGTCGACGTGAAGCGGGACGCCAACGGCATCCCGCAGCTGTACGCCGACACCCCCGAGGACCTGTTCCGCGCCCAGGGCTACGTCCAGGCGCAGGACCGCTTCTGGGAGATGGACGTCCGACGGCACATCACCGCCGGCCGGCTCTCCGAGATGTTCGGCGACGGCCAGGTCGACACCGACACCTTCATCCGGACCATGGGCTGGCGGCAGGTGGCGCAGAAGGAGTACGACACCAAGCTGTCGCCGGAGACCAAGAAGTACCTGCAGGCCTACTCGGACGGCGTGAACGCCTGGCTCTCCGAGCACCCCGGCGGCGAGAAGGCCTCGCTGGAGTACGCCCTGCTCGGCGCCGTCAACAGCGGCTACCAGCCCGAGCAGTGGAGCCCGGTCGACTCGGTGGCCTGGCTCAAGGCGATGGCCTGGAACCTCTCCGGGAACCTCCAGGAGGAGATCGACCGCTCGCTGCTGACCCAGGACTTCGGCCCGGACAAGATCGCCGAGCTGTACCCGGACTACCCGTACTCCCGCAACGGCACCATCGTGAAGACCGGCACCGTCAACGGTGACGCCTACCGTCCCGCCGACGGCTCCCCGCAGCCCGGCGCGGGCAACGGCACCGCCACCGCCCAGGGCGCGGCCACCACCAAGGCGCTGCTGCAGGGCCTCACCGACCGGATCGACGGGATGCCGCAGCTGCTCGGCCGCCCCGGCCAGGGCATCGGCTCCAACTCCTGGGTGGTCGCCGGGAACCACACCACCACCGGCAAGCCGCTGCTGGCCAACGACCCGCACCTCGGCCCCGGCCTGCCCTCGGTCTGGTACCAGATGGGCCTGCACTGCCGGACGGCCTCCCCGGCCTGCCAGTTCGACGTCTCCGGCTTCACCTTCGCGGGCATGCCCGGCGTGGTGATCGGCCACAACAAGGACGTCGCCTGGGGCTTCACCAACCTCGGCGCCGACGTCACCGACCTCTTCCTGGAGAAGGTCACCGGCCCGGACAGCTACCAGGTCGACGGCAAGGACGTGAAGTTCGACCTCCGCAAGGAGACCATCAAGGTCGCCGGCGGGGACGACCACACCATCACCGTCCGCACCACCCAGACCGGCGCCCCGCTCATCTCCGACCAGAGCAACGAGCAGCAGAACGTCGGCAAGTACGCCCCCAACGGCACCTCCGCCCCCGACCGCGGCACCGGCGGCTACGGCGTCGCCCTGCAGTGGACGGCGCTCAACCCCGGCAAGACCATGGACGCCGTCTTCGAGCTGGACAAGGCCAAGAACTGGGACGAGTTCCGCGCCGCCGCCAAGGACTTCGCCGTCCCCGCGCAGAACCTGATCTACGCCGACGCCAAGAACATCGGCTACCAGGCCCCGGGCGACATCCCGGTCCGCGGCAAGGGCGACGGCACCTACCCGGCCCTCGGCTGGGACTCCGCCTACCAGTGGAAGAGCTCGATCCCCTTCACCGCGCTGCCGTGGAGCCTCAACCCGGCCTCCGGCTACATCGTCACCGCCAACCAGGCCGTGGTCGACCCGAGCTACAAGTACAGCCTGACCAAGGACTGGGAGTACGGCACCCGCGCCAAGGAGATCACCGACCAGATCGAGGGCCTGCTCAAGAACAACGGCAAGATCTCGCCGGACGACATGCAGACCCTGCAGCTGGACAACACCAACGTGATGGCCAAGACGCTCGTCCCGCTGCTGCTCAAGCAGCAGATCGACGACCCGTACGTGCGCCAGGCGCAGGACCTGCTGAAGGACTGGAACTACCACCAGGACGCCGACTCGGCCGCCGCCGCCTACTACAACGGCGTCTGGCGCCAGCTGCTCACCCTCGCCTTCGGCCAGAAGTTCCCGGCCGACCTCCGGGCCAAGGACAACTGCCTGCTGGTCCGCCAGCAGGACGACCCGACCAAGCCGGACAGCACCACCAAGATCGTCACCGAGTGCGGCACCCGCGACCCGGGCAAGGCCCAGCCGGACGGCGGCGACCGCTGGACCGAGGTGGTGCGCGCACAGCTGGACAAGCCCGACAGCTCGTGGTGGACGTACATCGACTCCCAGCACACCGTGCAGAAGGGCCTGGACAACCTCCTCAAGGAGGCGATGAAGAACGCCCGCCAGGAGCTGACCTCGCTGCTCAGCAAGGACATCTCCACCTGGAGCTGGGGCCGGCTGCACAAGCTGGAGCTGCGTGAGCAGACCCTCGGCACCGACGACTCCTCGATCGCCTCCCCCGTGCTCCACAAGCTGCTCAACCGCGGCCCATACCGGCTCTCCGGCGGCTCGGCGGCCGTCGACGCGGCCGGCTGGAACGCGGCGGCCGGCTACCAGGTGGACTGGATCCCGTCGATGCGGATGGTGGTCGACCTGAACGACCTGGACTCCTCGCGCTGGATCAACGTCGGCGGCGCCTCCGGCCACGCCTTCCACGCCAACTACAACGACCAGACCGACCTCTGGCTCAAGGGCAAGCTGCTGACCTGGGCGTACGGCCCGGACGCGGTCGAGAAGGCGACCAAGCACAAGCTGGTGCTGACCACCGGCTGACGTTCGTAGGTTCACCCACGGCGGCCCCGTTCCCCCCAAGGAACGGGGCCGCACTGTTACTCGCCCGCTCGCCTCCGGGGCGCTCTGACCCGGTGCCGACGGTCGGCGCTCCGGCGCTCGTGCCTCGCTGGTCGCTTCTCCCTTTCGGCACCGGCGC
>NZ_JNWQ01000056.1 GCF_000716875.1 Streptomyces novaecaesareae
CCGAGATCTACACTAGATCGCTCGTCGGCAGCGTCAGATGTGTATAAGAGACAGCCCCGTGCCGATCCACCACCCCGGACCCGTCGCCTACCTGCCCGCCCAGCACATTCCCGCCCCGCTCCCGGTGCGCGACCCGTGGCCCGCCCGCCTGCTCGCCGGCGGCGTCGGCATCGGCAGCGCCGGACTCGGCGTCGGCTTCCTGCTGCAGACCCTCGCCGCCGCCACCACCGGTCTCGGCCTGCTCGTCGCCGCCCTCGGCGTCATCTACCTCCTCAAGAACAGCAGCGGAGGAAGCGGCCGGGGCGGGCAGGGCGCCGTGAACGTGAGCGTCAACGTCACCAACCGCAACCGCTGACCCCTGGAGATCACCGTGTCCTACTGCGACGAGTGCGACGACTGGGGCTGCCCCGGTCACTACTGCGACGAATGCGCCGACGAGGACTGCCCCGGCCACGAGCTGTGCGGGGACTGCTCCGACGACATCTGCACCGAGTGCGGCGGCTGCTCCTGCAAGGACTCGTACTGCGACGGCCCGCACCGCTGACCGGCCTGCCCGACCGGCCGTGCCGCCCGGACACCGCCGCAGCCAGCGGCCGGGGCCCGGACGGTGCGGGGGACCGGCAGACCCGCTGCCGCACAACACGAAGCCCCACACCAGCCGCCTTTTCTTGGCAGAGAACCGGCCGGTGCGGGGCCGTGCATCCCTCAACGAGATGGGACCAGCATGCCCCAGTTCGACCACTCCACGCTCGTCATCGTCGACGACACCGCCGACCGGGAGAGCGCCAGCGACGGCCGCTCCCGCTACGGCGCCTACATCGCCCAGCACGCCGCCGACTTCCGCGACGACGGCGAGCTGCTCCGCCCGGTGGACTTCGCCGTCGCCGCGTGGCGCACCGCCACCAGCCCGGTCATGGCCCCCGGCTACGTCGCCGTGCGCCCCGACCTCGACCGCATCTAGGTGTACCGCGACCACGACGGCGGCGCCCAGTTCTGCGCGAAGGTCGGCCTGCGGCACAGCGCGCTCGCCCACCGTCCCACCGGGCGTCCCCTGGACTGGGAGCGCTCGCCGTGGTCCCGCCCCGGTGACCCGTGGCCCGTGCTGGTCGACCCGGAGCGCACCGACCGGCCCGCCCTGTTGGTGACCGCCACCGTGCTCCTTCCCATCCCGGACAGCATCCTCATCGCCCCCACCACGGCCCGCCCCGGCCGCACGCTCACCAGCGAGGCCAAGACCGTGGTCAGGGCCCTCGCCGAGCACGCCAACCGGCACCTCACCCGGCTCGTCGCCGACCTGCTCGGAGGCGCCCGGTGAGCGCCCCCGGCCTCTTCTCTGCGGCCCGTCCGGCCGCCGGGTGGCTGCCCGCCCGGGCCTGGAACGGGCTGACCGTCCTGGACGCCTACTGCTGCCAGGGCGGCGCCGGCATGGGCTACTACCTCGCCGGATACAACGTGCTCGGTGTCGACCTCGACGACCAGCCCCGCTACCCGTTCCCCTTCGTCCAGGCCGACGCCGTCGCCTTCATCGCCGAGCACGGGCACCTCTTCGACTTCGTCCACGCCTCCCCGCCCTGCCAGGCGCAGTCCCTGACCTGGAAGATCAACAAGCGGGAGCACCCCCGGCTCATCGCCCCCACCCGCGAGGCCCTGGAGTCCACCGGGCGCCCGTGGGTGATCGAGAACGTCATGGAAGCCCGGGGCGACCTGCGCGACCCGGTGATGCTGTGCGGGGCGGCGTTCCGCCTGCGCACCTACCGCCACCGCCTCTTCGAGCCCGGCGGCGGCCTCACCATCACCCCGCCCCCGCACCCGGCGCACACCGTCCCGAACGCGAAGATGGGCCGCCCCGTCGCCGAGGGCGAGTTCATGCACGTCGTCGGCAACTTCTCCAACGTCCCCCTCGCCCGCAGCGAAGCCGTAATGGGCATGCCCTGGGCCAGCCGCGACGGCCTGCGCGAAGCCATCCCTCCGGCCTACACCGAGCTGATCGGCTGCCAGGCCGCCGCCCGGCTCGGCGGCGGGTCCGCCGCTCGGGCCGCCTAGGACGTCCGCCGTGTCCGCCGCTCTGGACTGGCGCGACGCCTCCCACTTCGACCGCACCGGCCCGCGCCCCTGCCGCTGGTGCCGACACCCCACCCCGCTTCGAGACGAGCGGCGCAGGCCTGCGCACAAGGTCTGCGCCGAGCGCGCCGCCGAACTGGAAGGACCTGATGAACAGCAACCCGCAGATGGTGGCCGCGCTCGCGGCGGCCGAACGGGGCCAGCGGGTGTTCCCGCTGGCCCCGGGTTCGAAGTACCCGGCGCTGCATGGTGAGAACGACTGCCCCCGCACTGGCGGGTGCGAGGGCGGGCACCTCGGGTGGGAGCGCCGGGCCACCGCCGACCCCGGCGTGATCCGCCGTGCGTGGCAGGTGGCCCCGTACAACATCGGCCTCGCCTGCGGGCCGTCCGGCCTGGTGGTGGTCGACCTGGACGTGCCCAAGCACCGCCGGGACACCCCGCCCGCACGCTGGGGCGGGCAGGGCGTGACGGACGGTCGGGATGTGCTGGCCGCGCTGTGCGAGCAGCACGGCCAGTCCCTCCCGCAGACGTACGAGGTCCGCACCGGCCGGGGCGGCGCCCACCTGTACTTCGCCGCCCCCACCGGCGTGGTCCTGCGCAACACCTGCGGGGAGAAGGGCAACGGGCTCGGCTGGAAGATCGACACCCGGGCGTACGGCGGTTACGTCGTCGCCCCCGGCAGCGTCGTCAACCACCGCCCCTACACCGTCGTCAACAACACCGACCCGATCCGGCTGCCCGCGTGGCTGCTCGGCCTGCTCACCCCCAAGCCCACCCCGACGACCGTGGTGGACGCGAGCGCGGTGCGGGCCCGGATCAGGCGCCTCGGCCCTTACGTGGACACGGCCGTGGCCCGGGAGACCGCCAAGATCCGAGAGACCGGCGAGGGCGGGCGCAACGACCGGCTGTTCGCCTCCGCCGCCGCCCTCGGCCGCCTCGTTGCCTCCGGCGCGCTGCCCGAGCCGGACGCCACCGACGCCCTCCTCGGCGCGGGCCTGAAGGCCGGTCTCGGCGAGGCCGAGTGCCGGCGCACCATCGCCAACGGCCTCGCCCGTAGCGCCGGAGCGGTGGGGCGGGCCGCATGAGCAACCGTCACCCGTCCTGCGCCAAGGAAAAGCGCTTCTCCTCGGGGCATCGCCCGAGGCGGTGGGCCGCGTGACCGCCCCCGTCCCGCCGTCCGAGTCGCTGTTCACTGACGGCTGGGAGGACACCGTCCCGGCCGCGTTCGCCGCCGAGCCGCCCGCGTGGGAGGAACCGATCCCGCTCGGCCAGGCCCGCGCACTGCCCACCTTCCCCACCGACGCGCTGCCCGGGTGGCTCGGCACCATGGTCGATGCCGTGGCGGAGGAGACCCAGACCCCCACCGACCTGGCCGGCGGCATGGCCCTGGCCGCGCTGTCCACAGCCTGTGGAGGCCGAGCGGTCGTCTCCGTGCGCGGGCGCTGGCGCGAGCCGGTGAACCTCTACCTGGTCACCGCCCTCCCGCCGGGCAACCGCAAGTCCGCCGTGGTCGCCCTCATGAGCGCACCCGTCCTCGCGGTCGAGAAGACCTTGGTGGAGCGGGCCACCGCCCAGATCGCCGAGGCGGAGGTCACCTCCAAGCTCGCCCGCGCCGCCGCCGAGAAGGCCGCCCACAAGGCCGCCAACGCCGACGCGAGCGACCAGGACCGGCTCACCGCCGACGCGATCAGCCTCGCCCAGACCGCCGAACAGGCCACCGTCCCGGTCCGCCCCCAGCTCATCGCCCAGGACGTCACCGCCGAGAACGCCGCGACCCTGCTCGCCGAGCAGGGCGGGCGCCTGGCCCTGATGTCCGCCGAGGGCGGCGGCATCTTCGACATCATCGCCGGCCGCTACAGCGGCAAGCCCAACATGGACGTCTTCCTCCAAGGCCACGCCGGCGACATGCTCCGCGTCAACCGGCAGGGCCGCGAAGCCCAGTTCATCGAAGCCCCCGCCCTGACCATGGGCCTGGCCATCCAGCCGTCCGTCCTGGAGGACATCGCCAAGGTAAACGGGTTCGACGGACGCGGTCTCCTCGCCCGCTTCCTCTACGCCGTCCCCGACTCCCTGGTCGGCTACCGCAACCTGGAGCCCGACACCGTCCCGGACGAGGTGGCCGACGACTACGCGGAGAAGGTCCGCGCGCTCACCCTGGCCATGGCCGAGTGGACCGACCCCGCCGTGCTCACCCTCAGTCCCGAAGCCGCAGCCGTCATGCTGCAGCACCGCACCGACGTCGAGCACAAGCTCCGCAGGGGCGGCCCCCTGCGGCCGATCGCCGAGTGGGCCAGCAAGCTCGACGGCGCCGTCGCCCGCATCGCCGGCCTGCTCCACCTGGCCGACCACCCCAAGGACGGCTACGCGATCCCCATCAGCGCCGACACCCTCACCGCAGCCACCCGCATCGGCGCCTACTACACCGCCCACGCCCTCACCGTCTTCGACGCCATGGGCGCCGACCCCGCCCTCGTCAAGGCCCGCACCGTCCTCGCCTGGCTCCGCGCCAACCCCGCCGAGTCCGTCAGCAAGCGCGACATCTTCCGCGCCATGCCCGGGGGCGCTTTCCCCGCCGTCGCCGACCTCGACCCGGCCCTCGCCCTCCTCGAAGACCACGGCTGGATCCGCCAGGAACCCCAGCCCCCGCGTTCCGGGAAAGGCGGCCGACCGCCGTCCCCCCGCTACCAGGCCCACCCCCAGCTCACCCAGACCAGCACCTGACCCGCCGACACAACCGCCAAAACCGCCACAACCCCACCCCGCCACCACCCACCTGCGCAAACACCCGAATGGTCCCGGTGACGGAACCGGACACAAACCCCGACACAACTCACCCGCTCGACCAGGCGGGGGTTTCTGTCGGGGTTTCGAACCGGTTCCGTCACCCATCCCGCCAGTCGCAAATCCCCAGCTCAGGGCGTCAGAGAAGAGGTTCTGTCAGTTCTGGCGGTTCTGTCGGCCCGCAAGGGCCACCCACCAGCGCCCCGTGTACCCGCAATGCGCCGCTCGCCCCCTCCGCCAAGGAGTAGCCGCAGTGACCGTCACCGCCATCGGGGGCCACCCCGACTACGACCCCACCCTCGTCGCCCTCACGGTCGAAGAGGCCGCTCGCCGACTCAGCATCGGCCGCACCACCATGTACGCCCTGATCCGCGACGGCGAGATCGAGACCATCCCGATCGGCCGAGCCAGGCGCGTGCCGGCCGAGGCCGTTGTCGAGTTCACCCGCAGCCGCATGCGGAAGCACACCACCACTCCCATCGCAGCCTGAGGAGGCAGCACCCTTGGCGACCCGTCAGCCGAACGGAGCATCCAGCATCTACCAGGACAAGGACGGCAAGTGGCACGGCCGCGTGACCGTCGGCGTCAAGGACGACGGCACGCCGGACCGCCGACACGTCCGGGGGAAGACCCGGGCGGAGGTGACCAAGAAGGTTCGGGAGCTGGAGAAGAAGCGGGACGACGGCAACGTGCCGAAGGCCGGGAAGAAGTGGACCGTGGCGACGTGGCTCACCCACTGGGTGGAGAACATCGCCGCGCTGCACGTCCGGCCGAACACCCTCTCCGGGTACCGGGTGGCGGTGAACGTCCACCTGATCCCCGGGGTCGGCGCTCACCGACTGGAGAAGCTGGAGCCGGAGCACCTGGAGCGGCTCTACAAGAAAATGCAGGACAACGGCAGCAAGCCCGCCACCGCCCATCAGGCGCACCGCACTATCCGGACGGCGCTCAACCAGGCGATCCGGAGGGGGCACCTCACCCGGAACGTCGCCTCGCTGGCCGTCGCGCCCAAGGTCGAGGAAGAGGAGGTGGAGCCGTACGAGGTGGAGGAGGTGCAGGCGCTCCTCCTGGAGGCGGGCAAGAACCGGAACAGCGGGCGGTGGGCGATCGCACTGGCGCTCGGGCTTCGGCAGGGCGAGGCGCTCGGCCTCCAGTGGCGTGACATCGACCTGGAGGCGGGCACCCTGCGTGTCCGGCAGGCCCGGCAGCGGCCGAAGTACGCGCACGGCTGCTCGGAGCCGTGCGGCCGGAAGCATGCTGGCCGGTGCCCGGAGCGGGTCCGGACGAACGCGGACGCCGCGCTCACGAAGTCGAGGGCGGGGAAGCGCCTGATCGGTCTCCCGGATCAGCTGGTGAAGCTGCTCAAGCTCCACAAGGAGGAGCAGGACCGGGAGCGACTGGCCGCCCGTCAGGAATGGGTGGAAGGCGGGTGGGTCTTCGCCTCGGAGATCGGACACCCACTCATCCCCCGAACGGACTGGGACCGGTGGAAGGAACTGCTCGTCGCCGCCGGCATCCGGGACGGCCGCCTGCATGACGCTCGTCACACCGCCGGGACGATCCTGCTCCTGCTCGGCGTCCCCGAGCGGATCGTCATGGAGATCATGGGGTGGTCCAGCACCGCCATGACCCATCGGTACCAGCACGTGACGGCCCGAATCCGGCGGGACGTGGCGATGCAGATCGGCGGCCTCATCTGGGAGGTGGCCAAGGACTCCGACGACGGCGAGCAGGACGAGCCGGGCGGCACGGAGAAGGCGGCTTAACGGGTGAACTGAGACCGAAACTGAGACCGGCATGACGAAGGGCCCCGACTGTCACCAGTCGGGGCCCTTCGTTTTTCCTGCTCATGGCGGTAGCGGTGGGATTCGAACCCACGGTGGAGTTGCCCCCACACACGCTTTCGAGGCGTGCTCCTTTGGCCGCTCGGACACGCTACCGAGGGGAACTCTACCGGACGGGTGGCGCGGGAACGAAATCCGTATCGCGGTGACCGCCGGTGCGGGGGGTCAGCGGTGGGTGTCGAAGAAGGCCCGCAGTTGCTCGCCGCACTCCTCGGCGAGGACGCCCCAGATCACCTCGGGGCGGTGGTTGAGCCGGCGGTCGCGCATCACGTCGAAGAGCGAGCCGGCCGCGCCGGCCTTCTCGTCGAGGGCGCCGTAGACCACCCGGTCGATCCGGGAGAGCACGATGGCGCCGGCGCACATCGTGCAGGGCTCCAGGGTGACGACCAGTGTGCAGCCGGAGAGCCGCCACTCTCCGATCTTCGCGGCCGCCTGCCGGATCGCGACCACCTCGGCGTGCGCGGTCGGGTCGCCGACGGCCTCGCGCTCGTTGTGGCCGCGTCCGATCACCTCGCCGTCGGGGCCCAGGACGAGCGCCCCGACCGGGACGTCCCCGGTGGCCGGCGCCAGGGCGGCCTCAGCCATGGCGAGGCGCATCGGCGCCGACCAGCGGTCGCGGACCGGGTCGGGGCGGACGGGGGCGGGCAGCGGGGGGACGTACGGGAGGGGCTGCGTGGTGGATGCGGACTGCATGGCATCCAGTGTCGGGCATCCGCCCGCTACCGGACGGCCTCCAGGACCTCGCCGCAGCCCAGGGCCTCGGCGATCTCCTCCAGCGCGTCGCCCGGCACCGCGCCCTCGCCGCTGAGGGCGAGCAGCTCGTCGGAGGCCAGGCCGAACTCGGTGAGCAGGTGGGCGTCCCCGAGCGGGCCGACCGGGACGCCGCTGTGGCCGTCGGAGTCCTCGTCGTCCTGCTCCTCGGCCTCCTCGCTGTCCTCCAGCAGGTGGTCCAGGTCGCCGAACTCGCTCTCGCCGGCCTGGTCGACCAGCTCGTCGGTGAGGACGGAGCCGTAGGAGCTGCGGGCGGCGGCGGCACCGTCCGACACGAAGATGCGCGGGTCGTCCTCACCGTCCACGCGGACGATGGCGAACCAGGCGTCCTCCTGTTCGATGAAGATCAGGACGCTGTCGTCGTCCTGGGCGGAGCCGCGGGCCAGGTCGGCCAGGTCGGCCAGGGTTTCGACATCGTCGAGCTCCGTCTCGCTCACATCCCACCCGTCCTCGGTGCGAGCAAGCACTGCAGCGAAGTACGCCACCAGGGACACTCCCAAGATCATCGGTCTCGGCTGTCGGCGCGCTCGGGCAACGCGGAACACTGGCCGCCCCCGCGCCAGAGGCGGTCCGCTTGTTCGGACCGTCCCATCGGAATCGTGACAGAAAGGCCGCGTTCGCGGGGGGTGTTCGGCAGCGCGTCTTTGCAGGTCGTGTCGGAAGGACCGGGAGGTGGGGGGCGTGCCCGTGCCGGGGCGGTCCGAAGCCGGTCGAAATTTGCTCCGAACGCTCGGCGGGGCCGTTTCGGGCCCCGGACGGATGCCGTTTCAGATCCGGAAGGTTCGCATCCGCATCGCCTCGCGCATCCGCCGCTCCTTGGTCCGCCGGGGCTGGACCCGCTCCCGCAGCTCGCGGGCCTCGGTGAGCTCGCGCAGGAAGACGGCCCGCCGTTTGCGGCGCTCCGCCTCCGTCTCCGGGTGGTCGGGCGGGGGGCCCGCTCCGCCGACGGGCTCGTCCGCCGAGCCGCCCCCGGCCTTCGGGTTGCTCGTCATAAGACGTGACATTCCCAGAACCGCCCGGTTGATACCACAGGAGGCGCTTCCGTCCGGACATACGCGGCACGTCACGGCGTGTCACGACTGAGTCACCCGGTCCGCGGGCCGGGTCGGGCACGGCGTGTCGTACACCCGTCCAGACCCGGCTAACCTCGGTACATGCGTCTCCACGTCGTCGACCACCCCCTGGTCGCCCACAAGCTCTCCACCCTGCGCGACGAGCGCACCGACTCGCCGACCTTCCGTCGCCTGACCGACGAGCTGGTGACCCTCCTCGCCTACGAGGCCACCAGGGACGTCCGCACCGACGAGGTGGAGATCACCACACCTGTGGCGGTCACGCTCGGTACCCGGCTCAGCTACCCGCGCCCGCTGGTGGTGCCGATCCTGCGGGCCGGCCTCGGCATGCTGGACGGGATGACCCGCCTGCTGCCGACCGCCGAGGTCGGCTTCCTCGGGATGGTGCGCAACGAGGAGACCCTGGAGGCCTCCACGTACGCCACCCGGATGCCGGACGACCTCTCCGGCCGCCAGGTCTACGTGCTCGACCCGATGCTGGCCACCGGCGGCACCCTGGTCGCCGCGATCAGGATGCTGATCGAGCGCGGTGCCACCGACGTCACCGCCGTGGTGCTGCTGGCCGCCCCCGAGGGCGTCGAGCTGATGCAGCGGGAGCTGGCGGGCCTGCCGGTCACCGTGGTCACCGCCGCCCTGGACGAGCGGCTCAACGAGAACGGCTACATCGTTCCCGGCCTCGGCGACGCGGGCGACCGGCTGTACGGCACCGCGGGCTGAGTCCGTCCCCGACCGACCGAAGGGTCCTCCGGCGAACCGCCGGAGGACCCTTCCGTTCGTTCCGTGGCGTCAGCAGCTGCCGGTGGTGGTCGGGGTGGGGGAGGGCTTGGTGGCCAGCGCGAGGGCGGCGGCCGCCTGGGTCTCGTCCAGCAGGGCGTTGTAGCTGTCGCCGATCACGAAGTCCACGCTGGCGTCGGTGCGGGCGTCGGCGGTGACGGCGGCCCCGGCGATCTGCGAGCCGAGCAGGGTGCCGGCCCCGGCGCCGGCCGGGCCGGCGATCACCTGGGCGGTCCCGGGCACCTTCTTGTCCAGCTCGGCCGGGGCGTTGCCGACCTTGCCGATGGTGAAGCCGCGCTTCTTGAGCTCCTCCGCGGTCCGCCCGGCCAGGCCGGCCTTGGCGGTGGCGTTGTAGACGTTCACGGTGACCGTGGCGGGCTGCGGGATGGCGTGCGGGTCGCCCTGGGCGGCGGCTGCGCCGGAGGCGGCGGGGGCACCCGGGGTGGCGCCGCCCGTCGGCGCGGCCAGCGGCTTGCCGGAGGGGGTCGCGCAGGCCTGGGCGGAGGCGTTCCTGTTCCTGCCCGTGAAGATGTCGTACAGCTGCACGCCGCCGAGGGCGACCAAGGCCAGGGCGAGCAGACCGGCGAGCGCGGCGATCACCTTGCGGCTCCGCTTCGGGGGCCGGCCCAGGCGCGGGTAGGAGTTGCCGGTGATGCGGTACTGCTTCCCCTTGAGGCCTTGGGGAGTCAACATGCTCATGGTTTGTCTCCCCCTCGTACCGGGGCGGGGTCGGGATGACGGGTCGGCCGGGTGCGGGCATCCCCGGTGCGGGCGGATCCCCTGGTCGCGGCCGTAGTCAGCAGCGTAGTGCCGTACAGCCGCGAAGGTACTAAACGATCATCATCTGGAGTACCCCGGTACCCGAAAGGGGGTACCGGGGTACGAGTGGACCGCCCTCCGCCGGGTGGCGAGGGGGCGGTCCGGAAGCCTGCGGTGGGTCCGACGGGCCCTGGGGTGGCGGCCCGTCACTCCATTTCGAGGACGCGGGCGTGCAGCACCTGGCGCTGCTGCAGCGCGGCCCGCACGGCCCGGTGCAGGCCGTCCTCCAGGTAGAGGTCGCCGTGCCACTTCACCACGTGGGCGAAGAGGTCCCCGTAGAAGGTCGAGTCCTCGGCCAGCAGGGTTTCGAGGTCGAGTTGGCCCTTGGTGGTCACCAGCTGGTCGAGCCGCACCGGACGCGGGGCGACGTCAGCCCACTGTCGGGTGCTCGTCCGGCCGTGATCCGGGTACGGCCGCCCATTGCCGATGCGCTTGAAGATCACACGGAAAGCCTACCGTTTGGGCGGCGGATGGCGCAGCAGCCGCGAGGCCGCCACGCGTACCGGTGTGAACTGCCGGTGGACGAATGCGGCTGTTTGATGGGAAATGTCGCGAAGATCGCCCGGTGCGGACCGGGCTCCGGTTCCGATGGCGAAGTGTTCCGAAGCGTTCCGAAGCGTTCCGATGCGTTCCAAAGCGTTCCGAAGCGCTCTGGTCCGTCCGGGAGTGTGCACCGATGTCCTCCGCCCCCACCCCCGCGGCCGTCCGGGAGATCGCCGACGGGTACGCCTTCACCGGGCCCGCCCCCGCGCAGCCTGTTCGGGACGTCCAAGCGGCGGCGGTGACCGGGCTCCGAGGGGGGCGGTTCAGCCGGAGAGAGCGGTGCCGATCCGGTCCAGGGAGGACAGGCGCATCAGCCCGTAGTGGTAGAACTCGACCTCGGGGACGCCGAGTTCGCGCAGCATGGCGATCTTGGCGGCGAGGTTCTCCGGGCCGTCGCAGTCGGAGGACATCGGGCGCAGGATCACCGCCATGTCCTGCG
Source organism: Streptomyces novaecaesareae (assembly GCF_000716875.1). Lineage (GTDB taxonomy): Bacteria > Actinomycetota > Actinomycetes > Streptomycetales > Streptomycetaceae > Kitasatospora > Kitasatospora novaecaesareae. The sequence continues at coordinate 11,106 of NZ_JNWQ01000056.1, forward strand.
GGCGGACACCGTGCAGGGCGAAGGCGGCGATCTTCTCCCGGACGGCCTCCGGCGTCCTGGCGTAGCCGAGCGTCTCGATCTGGTCGGCGGCCCCGGCGAGGGCGGGCAGGTCGATGCCGGAGAGCCAGCCCTTGCCGGGGCCGCCGCCGTCCATGAAGCTCAGCCGCATGCCGTGGCGGCGGGCCTGCTCGGACAGGTCGGCGGCCAGCGAGGTGACGGTGGCGGCGGAGGCGTCGACGTACGCGGCGAAGGCGCCGTCGGCGAGGGCGCTCAGGTCGGCGGGCTCGGCGGCGGCGGACTCCTCGGCCAGTCGGCGGCGCAGCTCGGTGCGGACGGCCTCGGCCGCCTCCTCGGCCGGGACGCCGGCGCGGGTGGCGGCGGCGCGGCAGTGCGGGCAGAAGCAGACACCGAGCAGGGCCTCGGCGGTCGCGCCCAGCTCCTCGAAGTAGCGCTCGTGGTGGTAGCCGTGGCGCAGCCCGTGGAAGTGCAGCGACTCGGCGCGGATCGCGTCCACGCCGTACCGGGCCAGCTCGGCGACCAGGGTCAGCGCGTACTCGCGGACCTCCGGGTGCGCCGGGCAGAGCTCGGTGAGGTGGCGGTCGCCGAAGGCGTTGGCCGGGGCGCAGTCCGGGTGGGCGAAGCCGAGCCGGTCGTTGTGGCAGAACACCGTCCAGGCGTGCAGCTTCAGGCCGCGCCGGCGGGCCTCGTCGGCGGCCTCGGCGAAGGGGTCGTGGGCGCCGAGGGCGGTGGACGGCACGGGTGCCAGGCGGCGGCCCCGCCAGGCGTCCGGGTCGGGGCGGAAGTACGCCGCGCCCGGCTCCAGGTAGCGGATCACCCGGCGGGGGTTGTGCGGGAAGACGTCGCGGGCCTCGTGGTAGACGGAGGCGAGGGTGACACCGCCGACCCCGGCGCGGTCGGTGAGGTTGCCGAAGAAGGTGTCGGCGCCCTCGTCGAGCAGGTCGGTGGCGAAGGCGAGGACGGACGACTCCACGGTGCGGCTCCGGGGCTGGGAACAGGTGCGCTGTTCACGCTAGCCGCGGGGGTGGGGATGGTCTATACCTGATGCTCCCGGCGGGTCTCACAGGCCCAGGTCGTCGAGCTCCTTGAGCAGGGCGGCGTTGGGGCTGTCCGGGGCGGCGGTGGTGGTGGGGGCGGGGTTCGCCGGCGCGGCGGCGCGCGGGGCGCGGTTGCGGAAGATCCAGGCGCCGGCCAGGCCGCCGATCAGACCGCCGAGGTGGGCGGACCAGCTGATGCCCGGGGCGACGCCGGGCAGGGCGCTGGTGACCATGTAGGCGAAGGAGGCGCCGAGGACGACGCCGATCAGGGTGTCCACCAGGTTGCGGTCGAAGACCCCGCGCAGCACCACGTAGCCGAAGTAGCCGAACACCACGCCGCTGGCCCCGGCGCCGACCGAGTTCGGGGGGTCGAAGACCCAGGCGGTCAGCTCGCTGGTCAGCGCCACCAGCAGGGTGAGGCCGAGGAACTTCTTCACCCCGCGGTAGGCCGCCAGGAAGCCGAAGACGAACAGCGGGCCGGAGTTGGCCTCCAGGTGGGCCCAGTTCCAGTGCAGGAAGGGCGCGGTGACGATGTTCGGCAGCCGGCCCGGATCCTGCGGGACGACGCCGAACCGTCGGCCGAGGTCGTAGTCGTCCATCCAGTTCACCAGCTGGATCAACCAGATCGCGGCCAGCACCCCGACCATGGTGAAGAGCGCCCGGCGGGCGTCGGCGATCATCTGGGCGGGGTCGAGCGTGGTCGCCGCGCGGCTGGGGTCGTTCGAGGCCATGACGCCGACTGTAGGGGCCGCCGGATCGGCCGTGCACCCCATTACAGTGACCCGTGTCATTCCGACTGTGAGAGGTGGCCACCCATGACTGTTCGCCCGCCGCTGCCGTACGAGTTCCTGCCGCAGGTGCCGTCCTTCGAGCTGAGCAGTCAGGACATCACCGAAGGCGGCACGCTGGCCCGGGAGTTCATCCACGGCGGCGGCAACCTCTCGCCGCAGCTGGCCTGGTCGGGCCTGCCGGAGGGCACCCGCGGCCTCGCCGTCACCTGCTACGACCCGGACGCGCCCACCGGCTCCGGCTGGTGGCACTGGCTCGCCCTCGACCTGCCCGCCGACACCGCCGAGCTGCCGCGCGGCGCCGGCTCCTCGGACGGGAGCCTGCCGGGCGCGGCCTCCTTCCACGGGCGCAACGACTTCCCGAGCAACAAGTACGACGGCGCCGCCCCGCCGCCCGGCGCCCCGCACCGCTACGTCTTCGCCGTCCACGCCCTGGACGTGGAGAAGCTGGACGTCACCGCCGACACCCCGCCGGCCCAGGTCGGCTTCCACCTCACCTTCCACACCCTCGGCCGGGCGCTGCTGACCGCCGAGTACGGGGTCTGACGTGTCGATACCCGGCCGTCCGGTCGAGGTCTGGCGGCTGCCCGAGGAGGAGTGGCGGGCCGGCCGCCGGGCCCTGACCTGGACGGTCGGGCCGGACGGGGAGCTGGCCGTCCTGGTGGTGCCGGAGCGGTACGCGGCGCCGGCCGGGTCGTGGCCGTACGCCGCGCTGCCGTTCGACGGCGAGGTGGTGGTGCACGGCCCGCAGGGCGGGTGGCGGGTGCCGCTCGAAGGAGTCGGCGTCTCGCCGGACCTGCTGGCGCTGCTGCCGGGCGGGCGGGTGCTGCTGGCCGGCCGCCGCGCCGACGAACTGCCGGACGGGTGGGAACGCAACGGCCTGCTGTTCGGGCCGGCCGGCCGGCCCGGCCGGGAACTCCAACTCGGCGACGACGTCCAGGCGTTGATCACCGACCGGGACGGCCGGATCTGGCTGTCCTTCGGGGACGAGGGTACCTACGGCGACAACCCGATCGGCCGGTACGGTCTGGCCGGGCTGGACACCACCGGACGGATCGTCTGGCGGCCGGCGCCCGGGGACCTGCCCGACCACCCGCTGGAGGGCCTGGCCGCCGCCACCGAGGGACGGCGGACCTGGCTGGCCTGGTACGGGGAGAACAGCCACCTCACCGGGATCGACCCCACCGCCGGGAAGCCGGTCGCCATGCGGCTGCCGACCCGGCAACCGGTGGGCTTCGCGATCGCCGGGGACCGGGCCGTGTTCCTGCAGCCCGACGGCGAGTTGATCCGGTGCGAACGGGAGAGTCGCAAGGGCTGGCGGGAGGTCCGCCGGCAGCGGGTGGGCGTCCTCGGGGAGCTCGACCGGGGGCGCGCGTACGGCCGGGACGGCGTGCTCTGGTTCCGGTCCGGCAACGGCTGGTACCGGGTCGAAGCCTAGGCGTTCCGACCGGGGTGCTCGGTCGAGGCCTGGCCCGGCTGCGCGGCCGCCCGGGTGGCGCGTTCGGCGAGGGTGCGCAGGTGTTCGCGCAGTTCCGGGGGCTCGTGCACCTCGAACTCGCAGTCCAGCATCAGCAGTCCGGCCGCCAGCCACTTCAGGGAGTCCGCCCGGGAGCGCAGGCGGCAGCTGTGGTCGTCGATCGGCTCGATCTCGTAGTCCCCGGTCCAGGGCATCCAGCCGTCGACCTCGGCGGCGGAGCGGTGGACGGTGGCCACCATGGTGTGGGCCCGCGACTGGCGGCGCAGTCTGCTCGCGACGAACACGGCGGCGTCCTCGGCGGGGAGCGGGCGCGGGGTGAAGCGGGCGCCGGTGGCGAAGGGTTCGCTCAGCCGGTCGACCCGGAAGAGCCGCCAGTCCTCGCGGTCCAGGTCGTAGCCGATCAGGTACCAGCGGCGTCCGGTCGAGACGAGGCGCTCGGGCTCGACGTTGCGCCGGGTCTCGGCGCCGTCGCGGGCCCGGTAGGCGAACCGCAGGCGTTCGTGGTTGGTGACGGCGCCTGCGAGCAGGGTGAGCTCCTCCGGGTCGACGGTCGGGCCGTCCCCGGTGAGCAGCGGCACGGTGGCGCTGTTGAGCGTCCCGACCCGGTGCCGCAGCCGGGCCGGCAGCACCTGGAGCAGTTTGCCGAGCGCCCGTACCGAGGCCTCCTCGATGCCGACCACCGCGTGCCCGGCCGCGGCCCGCAGGCCGACGGCGATGGCCACCGCCTCCTCGTCGTCCAGCAGCAGCGGCGGCATCGCGGTGCCCGCGACCAGCCGGTAGCCGCCGTCCGCGCCCATGGTGGCCTGCACCGGGTAGCCGAGTTCGCGCAGCCGGTCGATGTCGCGCCGGATGGTGCGGGGGCTGACGCCGAGCCGCTCGGCGAGTTCGCTGCCGGGCCACTCGCGCGGGGTCTGCAGCAGGGACAGCAGGTTCAGCAGACGTGCCGGGGTGTCGCTCATGCCGTCCAGCATGCCCGAGGAACTGGGACAGGATCTGACCTAGATGGCCCGTACCGTCGTGCTCGTGGACAAGGCGGACAAGAGCGAGGAGCACGGAATGGGCGCGGCGACAGCCGACCGGCGGAGGTGGATCGCGCTGGCGATCGTGATGGTGGCCTCCTTCATGGACCTGGTGGACGTCACCATCGTCAACATCGCCATCCCCAGCATCCAGGCGGACACCGGCGCCTCCTTCAGCGCCGTGCAGTGGGTCACCGGCGGCTACGCCCTGGCCTTCGCGATCGGCCTGATCACCGGCGGGCGGCTGGGCGACATCTACGGCCGCAAGCGGCTGTTCCTGATCGGGATCGGCGGCTTCACGGCGGCCTCCGCGCTCTGCGGGCTGGCCTCCGGCCCGGAGATGCTGGTCGCGACGCGGCTGCTGCAGGGCGGGACGGCGGCGCTGATGGTGCCGCAGGTGCTGTCGATCATCCACGCGACCTTCCCGGCGGAGGAGCGCGGCAAGGTGTTCGGCATGTTCGGCGCGGTGGTCGGGCTGGGCGCCGTATCCGGTCCGATGATCGGGGCGCTGCTCACCGAGTGGGACCTGTTCGGCCTGGCCTGGCGGCCGATCTTCCTGATCAACCTGCCCGTCGGCATCGCCGGCCTGCTGCTCGGACGCCGCTTCATCGACGAGTCCAAGGCCGACCAGGCGCTCAAGCTCGACCTGGTCGGCGTGGCCCTGGCCAGCCTCGGCCTGCTGATGCTGATCTACCCGCTGACGCACGGGCGCGAGGCCGGCTGGCCGCTCTGGGGGTACCTGTCGATGGTCGGCAGCCTGCCGGTGTTCGCGCTCTTCGTCGCGTACGAGAAGGTCAAGACCCGGCGGGACGGCTCGCCGCTGGTGGAGCTGGCGCTGTTCCGGGTGAAGTCCTTCGCGGCCGGGATCTGCGTGCAGCTGGCCTTCGGCGTGGCGCTGGGCATCTTCTTCCTGGTCTGGACCCTCTACATGCAGGTCGGCCTGGGCTGGAGCCCGCTCAAGGCCGGCGCGACCGGCATCCCGTTCTCCATCGCCGTCTCCACGGCGGCCGGACTGTCGGTGCAGAAGCTGGTGCCGCGGTTCGGGCGGAAGGTGCTGCAGGCGGGGGCGCTGGTGATGGCGGCCGGCGTGCTCACCTACATCTGGGAGGCGGACCGGTACGGGACGGCGATCACGCCCTGGCAGATGGCGCTGCCGCTGGTGGTGATGGGCCTCGGCATGGGGCTGATCGTCGCGCCGATCACGGACGCGGTGCTGGCGGAGGTGCCGCGTGAGCACGCCGGTTCGGCGTCCGGGCTGATCAACACCGTCCAGCAGGTGGGGAACGCGCTCGGGCTCGGCCTGGTGTCGGTCGCCTTCTTCGGGGCGATGGACGACGTGGTCGCGCCGGAGGCGGTCGGGACGGCGTTCGGCGGGGCCTTCGTGCACGCGCTGTGGTGGGTCGTGGGCGTGCTGGTGGCGGTGTTCCTGCTGATGCTCGCGCTGCCCGCGCGGCGCAAGGCGGTCGGCGCGGGTGCGGGTGCGGTGGCGGAGGGGGACGCTGCGGAGGATGCGGCGGGGGAGCGGGAGACCGCTCTGGTCTGACGTCGCGCCGTTCTGCCGGGCCCCGGTCGCCCTGCGCGGCCGGGGCCTCCGTCGCACACTGGGGCGATGGACCGTACCGCGGTGGACTCCTCGGTGCTGCGCTCGGTCGGCTACGACCCGGCGGCGCGGCAGCTGGAGCTGGAGTTCACCGGCGGACGCCTGTACGTCTACGAGGACGTACCCGCCCGGGTGCACCGGGAGTTGCTGGCGGCGCCGAGCCACGGGCGGTACTTCGTCCGGCGGATCCGCGGGCGGTACGCCTACCGGCGCTCGGGGACCAGTCGGTAGCCGCTGCCGGCCGGGAGGTGCGCCCGGTGGGGCGGGCGGGAGCAACCGGTTCTCAGCGCACGCCGGTCGGGGCGGGCGAGGCCGTCGTACGGCCGACGGTGCGCGGCTTGGCGGCCGCCTTGGCCTCCTTCGCGGCGCGCTTCATCTCCTGCTTGAACTCCCGTACCAGGGTGAGGGATTCGGGGCCGGTGATGTCGGCGACCGAGCGGTGCGCGCCCTCCTCGCCGTACGCGCCGGCGGCCTCGCGCCAGCCCTCGGGCCGTACGCCGTACTGCTTGCCGAGCAGGGCGAGGAAGATCTGCGACTTCTGCTTGCCGAAGCCGGGCAGGGCGTTCAGGCGGCTCAGCAGCTCCTTGCCGGTGCGCACGTTCTTCCACAGCGCGGCGGCCTCGCCGTCGTACTGCGCGACGAGGAACTGGCAGAGCTGCTGGACCCGTTTGGCCATCGCGGCCGGGTAGCGGTGGACGGCGGGTTTCGCGGACAGGAGCGCGACGAACTCCTCCGGGTTGTAGGTGGCGATCTCGTGGGCGTCCAGGTCGTCCCGGCCGAGGCGCTGCGCGATGGTCAGCGGGCCGGTGAACGCCCACTCCATCGGCACCTGTTGGTCGAGCAGCATGCCGACGAGCGCGGCGAGTGCACTCCGTCCGAGCAGTTCGTCGGCCTCGGGCTGCTGTGCGAGCCGAACGGTGACGTTCATGGGCTTGCCCTCCTCGGAGTTGACGTCGGGTCGGCGCCCAGTCTGGTGGACGCGACCTTGGCGGAGGCGGTCAACACGCCCGTACCGGGGGAACTCTTGGTGTTCCAAGCCTTGCCGTGCTTGCTTTGTTCGTTGGCAGAGCGATTGTTGAAGATTCGCAGGGGTGGTGCGGAATATTTTTTGCCCGCGTTTTGGCCGCGGCTGTCACATCCGTCGCGGGCTGCGGGTCAGAGGGGTGTCGAACCGAACAGCCACCGAATGGGGAGCACTTCAATGACCGTCGCCCACATCGTCGTCACCATCCTCGGCGCCCTCATGGTCGGCTTCTCGGCGTACTCGGTCTTCGCCGGCGCCGAGTACGGGCCCTCGGACTGGCGGCCTGAACGCCGGCGCACACCGGTCACAGCGCAGGGGCGGACCCGATGGGGGTCCGCCCCTGCGGCGTTGGGGTCGGGGTCGGCGGGTGGTGCGGGGTGGGGACGGGGCGTGTGGGGGTGGGGGTGCGCTCGGCTGGGTGGGTGGTTGTGGTGGGGCGGACGGGGTGGGGGAGGGGGGTCGTCCGTACGATCCGGGGCCGGGTGATCGCTCGGGTGGCAGTTCGAGCTGGGGTTCGAGCGGGTTGGTCATCTCATATGACTGTTTCTGTTGTGCCGGTGTGGCGCCCGGGGTGCGGGTCATTCTTGGTCCAATCGACGCGTCCAGAAAGGCTCGCCCGCCGTGACCCAGCCGTTCGAACTGCCGTCCTTCTACGTGCCGCACCCGGCACGCCTCAACCCCCACCTGGACGAGGCGCGGGCCCATTCCACCGACTGGGCCCGGGAGATGGGCATGTTGGAGGGCTCCGGAATCTGGGACCAGGCCGACCTGGATGCGCACGACTACGGCCTGCTCTGCGCCTACACCCACCCCGACGCCTCCGCCGAGGCGCTGTCGCTGGTGACTGACTGGTACGTCTGGGTCTTCTTCTTCGACGACCACTTCCTCGACATGTACAAGCGCACCAACGACCGCGAGGCGGGCAAGGCGCACCTCGACCGGCTGCCGCTGTTCATGCCGGCCGACCCGGCCACCCCGATGCCGGAACCGGAGAACCCGGTCGAGGCGGGCCTGGCCGACCTGTGGCGGCGCACCGTGCCGGCGATGGGCGAGGACTGGCGGCGCCGGTTCGCCGAGAGCACCCGCAACCTGCTCGACGAGTCGCTCTGGGAGCTCGCCAACATCGACGCCGGCCGGGTGGCCAACCCGGTCGAGTACATCGAGATGCGCCGCAAGGTCGGCGGTGCGCCGTGGTCCGCCCAGCTGGTCGAGTACGCGGCCGGCGCCGAGGTGCCGAAGGAGGTGTCGGGCTCGCGCGCGCTGCGGGTGCTGATGGACGCCTTCTCCGACGGCGTGCACCTGCGCAACGACATCTTCTCGTACCAGCGGGAGGTGGAGGACGAGGGGGAGTTGAGCAACGGCATCCTGGTGCTGGAGCGCTTCCTGGAGTGCAGCACCCAGGAGGCCGCCGACGCGGTCAACGACCTGCTCACCTCGCGGCTCCAGCAGTTCGAGAACACCGTGTTCACCGAACTCCCGGTGCTGTTCGCGGAGACCGGGATCGGCCCGGAGGGCCGGGCGAAGGTCATGGCGTACGTCAAGGGGCTGCAGGACTGGCAGTCCGGCGGGCACGAGTGGCACATGCGCTCCAGCCGGTACATGAACGGCGGCGGGGCGGCGGCGGGTTCGGCCGGTGAGGTGGCGCCCGGCTCGGGCGGGGCGCTGCCGGGGCTGCCGGGGCTGCCGGGTTCCGGCAACTGGTGGGACCAGTACGCGATCGGCGGGATCGGCACCTCGGCGCTGGACATCCTGCGCAGCAGGGCGACGGCCGGTGGGACGGCGGAGAGGAAGGATGCGGAGGGCGCGGCGGGCTCGGCGGTGAAGGCCGGGGCGGGACCGGCCGAGCGGCGGGCGCGCTCGCACGGGCACGTGCCGTACCAGGCCGTCGGACCGTCCCGACTGCCCGAGTTCAGGCTGCCGTTCGCGCTGTCGCTCAGCCCGCACCTGGACGGCGCCCGGGAGCGGGTGGTCGAGTGGGCCGGGCGGATGGGCCTGCTGGAGGCGGACCCGGCCATCCCCGGATCCGGCATCTGGGACGCCGAGTCGATGCGCGACTACGACCTCGCGCTCTGCGCGGCCGGCATCCACCCGGACGCCACCGCCGACCAACTCGACATCGACACCGCCTGGTTGGCCTGGGGCACCTGGGCCGACGACTACTACCCGGCGGTCTTCGGCCGCACCCGCGACCTGACCGGCGCCAAGCGCGCCAACGAGCGGCTGGCGCTGTTCATGCCGGTGGACGGCAGCCCCGCGCCGGAGCCCGCCAACGCGCTGGAACGCGGCCTCGCCGACATCTGGGAGCGCACCGCCGGCCCGATGACCGTCGAGGCCAGGGGCCAGTTCCGCAAGACCGTCGAGGACATGACGGCGAGCTGGATCTGGGAGCTCGCCAACGCGATCCAGCACCGCATCCCGGACCCGGTGGACTACCTGGAGATGCGCCGCGCGACCTTCGGCTCCGACCTCACCGCGAGCCTCTGCCGCCTCGGCCACGGCCAGACCGTGCCCGCGGAGGTGTACCGGCACGGCTCGATGCGTGCGCTGGAGCACTCCGCCATGGACTACGCGGCCATGATGAACGACCTCTTCTCGTACCAGAAGGAGGTCGAGTACGAGGGGGAGCTGCACAACGTCGTCCTGGTGGTGCAGAACTTCTTCGGCTGCGACTACCCGGCGGCCGTCCGGATCGTCGACGACCTGATGCACTCGCGGCTGGGCCAGTTCCAGCACGTCGTGGCGAAGGAACTCCCGGTCATGTACGAGGACTTCGGGCTGGACCCGGCGGCCCGGGAGACGCTCGACGGGTACGTGAAGGAACTGGAGAACTGGCTCGCGGGCATCCTGAGTTGGCACGAGGGCTGCCGCCGGTACACCGAGGAGGACCTGCGACGGCACTTCGGCGCCGAGCGGGACCTGGCGGCGGCGGTGGAGGCCCGGCGGGCGGGGGCGGTGGGTTCGGCAGCTCCGGCGAGGGCGGCAGGTTCGGTGGGTCCGGCGGTTCGGCTCGGCCCGACCGGTCTGGGCACGGCCTCGCTGCGGCCGCCGCTGAGCGGGGCGGTGCCGAAGCACTGAGCGGTCGGCGTACGAGGGCACCCGGCGCACCCGTGCGGTCATCCCGCGCGGGTGCGCCGCGTCGTGGCTAGGCTGGCGAGTCGGGGGCCGCGCGTGCGCCTTCCGGCGCGCGCACTTCGCCACGGACGAGGGCTGAGAGATGGCTGCGCTACCTGAGGGCACACCCTGTTGGGCCGACGCGATGTTCACCGACGTGGAGGGCGCGAAGGCCTTCTACGGTGACGTGCTGGGCTGGACCTTCGGCGAGAGCTCCTCGGAGTTCGGCAACTACACGCAGGCGTACTCCGACGGCAAGGCGGTCGCCGCGGTCGTCCCGCCGATGCCCGGCGAGCAGGTGCAGTCCGCCTGGTGCCTGTACCTCGCCTCGCCGGACGCCGGCGCCACCGCCGCGCGGATCCGCGCCAACGGCGGCGAGGTGGTCATGGGGCCGATGCAGGTCGGGGACTTCGGCACGATGGTGATCGCCAAGGACCCGGGCGGTGTCGTGTTCGGCGTCTGGCAGGCCGGGCGCCACGCGGGCTTCGAGAAGCAGGGCGAGCCCGGGGCGTACAGCTGGGCCGAACTGGTCACCCGCGAGCCGGCGAAGGCGGACGCCTTCTTCCCGGCGGTCTTCCCGTACGGCGTGAAGAAGATGGACTCCGAGGAGTTCGACTACCGGATGTTCCAGATCGGCGACCGGCCGGTGCTGGGCCGGATGGGTGCGGAGGGCGACTTCCTGCCGCCCGAGGCGCCCTCGTACGTCAGCGTCTACTTCGCCGTGGACGACACCGACGCCGCGATCGATCGGCTGACGGCGCGCGGCGGCAAGGTCTACTTCGGGCCGATGGACAGTCCTTTCGGCCGATTCGCGGCGGTCGGCGACCCGCAGGGCGCGGCTTTCGGGATCATCGACCTCGGACGGACGGTCGGCGAGCAGCCGAACACGGTGGACGTGTGACGGGTCCGTTCGACGGGGTCCGCGTGACGGGGTCCGTGTGACGGGGGTGCGACCGATGAGGAGCAGTTGATGGGCGAGCGCGAGGACCTGGTCGAGACGCTGGACAAGCACCGCGGCCTGTTGCGGCGCACCGTGCGCGACCTCACCGACGCGCAGGCGGCCGAGCGCACCACGGTCAGCGAGCTGTGCCTGGGCGGGCTGCTCAAGCACGTGGCGGCCGTCGAGGCGCGCTGGTCCCGGTTCATGACCGGCGGTGCGGAGGCGATGCGGGCCGGGGACAGCAACCAGGGCGGGGCCGACGCGTGGGCGGCCCAGTTCCGGATGGCGGAGGGCGAGACGCTGGCCGGGCTGCTCGCGGAGTACGAGCGGGTGGCGCGCGGGACGGACGAGCTGATCCGGACCCTGCCCGACCTCGACCTCGCCCACCCGCTGCCGTCGGCGCCGTGGTTCCCGCCGGGTACGGCCTGGTCGGTCCGGCGGGTGCTGTTGCACGTGATCGCGGAGACCGCGCAGCACGCCGGGCACGCGGACATCATCCGGGAGTCGCTGGACGGGGCGAAGTCGATGGGGTGAGGCGGACGGGCCGGGGGTCGGGGGAGGGGAGCGGGAGCCGGGGGGCCGGGAGCGGGCGGCGTCAGGGGACGTCCACGCCGAGGAGTTCGTGCAGCGCCCGGCCGCCGTCCGGGGTGACCCGCAGGGCCCGGCCGGAGCCGATCCGCTCGACCCAGGCGCGGTCCAGGGCGGTCCGGCAGAGCGCCTCGCCCAGCGCCCCGCCGACATGGTTGCGGCGCTCCGTCCAGTCCAGGCAGTTGCGCACCACCGGGCGCCCGCCGCGGCGGCCCGTGCGCGGCGGCAGCTCGATCGCCTGGGCGGCCAGCCAGGCCCGGCCGCGTTCGGTGACGGCGAGCCCGGTGTCCTCGGCGATCAGGCCACGGTTGAGCAGTGCGTCGGCGACGGCCACGCCGAGGCGGCCGGCCAGGTGGTCGTAGCAGGTCCGGGCGCGGGCCTCGGCACTCAGCCGACCGGCCTCGGCCAGGGTGCGGGGCGGGCGGGTGCCGGTGCCGCCGGACTCGGCGAAGGCGGTGAGGTCCTCCAGCAGGGTGGCCACCGCGGGCGTGGCCAGCCGGACGTACCGGTGCCGGCCCTGCCGCTCCTCGGCCAGCAGTCCGCCCGCGATCAGCCGGGACAGGTGCTCGCTGGCCGTGGACGGCGCCACGCGCGCGTACCGGGCCAGTTCACCGGACGTCCAGGCGCGGCCGTCGAGCAGTGCGTCGCAGAAGGCGGCGCGGGTGGGGTCGGCGAGCAGGGCGGCGAGGGCGGCGAGCGAGCTGCCGCCGTGGTCGGCGGCCCGGGGCGGGCGAGGGGTGGAGCGGGGCGGGCGCGGGCGGGACTGGGCGGAGCCGGCGGGGCGGGGTTGCGAGGGCATGGCTCCATCGTCGCCCCGGCACAGTTCGGCGGGGGCCGAAACGAGCCGGGGCCACGATGGCGGCATGAGCGAACCGACGGTGGCCTCCGGCTCCGCAACCCTGACCTTCTCCCGCTACGACGACGTCACGGCGGCCCTGGCCGACCCGGCGTTGGTCCCGCTGCCGGCGGCGCCCGTGGGCGCCGGTGCGCCCGCCGGGATGGCCTGGTTGCGGGCCTCCGTCGCCCGGTTCTCCTCGGGCGAGCCGCACGCCCGGCGCCGGGCGCTGGTCCTGGCCGACCTGGAACGGCTGGACCCGGCCGCGCTGCGGGTGGCCGCGGCGGGCGGCTTCGACCCCGACGTACGGCTGCGGGTGGTCCGGGTCCTCGCGGCGGCACTCGGCCTGGCCGACCCGGAGGCCGTGGCGCGGGACGTCGCGACAGTGGCCCGGGCGTACTTCGCGGACGCGTCGGGCGGACCGGAGGACCCCGAGGCGGACGCGGCGGTGGCCCGGCTGCTGCCCGCCATGGGCGACCCGGATGAGGAGACGGCTGCCAACCGGATCGGCCTGCTCGTCCAGGCCTGCGATGCCACCGCCGCCCTGGTCGAGGCCGCCCGCCGGAACGGGTGCGGAGCGGACGTCGTGCTGCGGGAGGACCCGCCGGTGCGGGCGATGCGCCGCCTCGCCGCCCGGGCGACCGCAGTCGGCGGGGTCGCCGTGCCGGCCGGGACGCACGTGGTGCTGGACATCGCGGCCGCGCAGCCGGAAGCGCCGGACGGCGTGGCGCTCACCTTCGGCGCGCCGCCCAGGGCCTGCCCGGGGCGCTCGCACGCGTTGGTCATCGCGGAAGGCATCCTGTTCGGGGCCTCCGATCCTGCGGACCTGGATTCGGTGGATGCCGATGAGGCAGGCGGGAGGGGCGTCGACAAGGCGGAACTCGCCATGCTGGTACCGGAGATGGTCGACCACGTGCTCACCCTGGCCGCCACCTGGACGGCCTGGGACGGCCGCCCGGTCGTCAACGCCGACGGACGGACGTACACGCCGCACAAGGCGGTTCGCCGCGTCACCGACCATCTCCTCGACCACCTGGCCGAGTTGGACGCCCGGCTGGCCGGCGAACCGACCGAGCCCGACCACTGGCACGCCTCCAACGTCACCACCCCGGCCGACCTCGCCCCGTTCACCGCCGCCGACCTCGACGAGGCCCGCAGCCGCCTCACCCGGCTGGCCGTGATCTGGGCCCGCCGGGTGGCCGCCCTGCCGGACGCGTACCTGGACGACTCGCCGGGGACGGGCTGGAGCTTCCGGCGGATCGTCCGCCACGTCGCCGGGTCCGGGTACTACGCGGACTCCGTGGGGGACCTGCGGCCGGCGGGGCCCGTGGCCGAGGGGGCCGTATGAACCCAGCAGCGCGCAGGAACCCCGCAGGCCGTACGAACCCCGCAGGCCGCAGGAACCCCGCAGGCCGTGAGAGCCCCGCAGGCCGTACGAACCCCACAACCACTGACCATCGAGGAGCCCGTGCCATGACCCCCTTCGCCGCCCTGCACCACCGCCCCGGCCGTCCGCTGCTGCTCCCCAACGCCTGGGACCACGCCTCGGCCGCCGCCCTCGCCGCCGCCGGCCACCCCGCGATCGGCACCACCAGCCTGGGTGTGGCGGCCGCCGCCGGGCTGCCCGACGGTGCCGCCGCCACCCGTGCGGAGACCGTACGGCTGGCGCGCCGGCTCGGGCGCGGGGGCTTCCTGCTCAGTGTCGACGCGGAGTCCGGCTTCAGCGACGACCCGGGCGAAGTCGCCGCGCTGGCAGTCGAGTTGGCGCAGGCCGGGGCGGTCGGCATCAACCTGGAGGACGGCCGGGCGGACGGCACGCTGGCTCCGGTCGCCGTTCACGCGGCGAAGGTCGCGGCGGTGAAGGCGGCCGTGCCGGAGCTGTTCGTGAACGCCCGTACCGACACCTACTGGTGCGGGCAGGACGACCCGGAGCCGGAGACCCTCGGCCGCCTGGACGCGTACCGGCGGGCGGGCGCGGACGGCGTGTTCGTCCCCGGGCTGGCCGAGCCGGCGGCCATCGCCCGGCTGGTCGGCGCGGTGGGCGTCCCGCTCAACATCCTCCTGACGCCGACCGGTCCGGGCCTGGCCGAGCTGGCCGGGCTCGGGGTGGCCCGGGTCAGCCTCGGCTCGCTGCTGTACCGCTCGGCGCTGGCGGCGGCGGTGGCCACGGCGGCCGCCGTCGCGGCGGGCGAGCCGGTGGGGGCGGTGCCCGGCTACGCGGAGGTGCAGGCGCTGAACGAGCGCTAGTCCGAAGGGAGTTGTGACTCAGTCCGGCCGGCCGGCGGTGCGCGCCGCCCAGGAGGCCTCGATCCCGTCCAGGATCAGTCGGACGCCGCTGAGGAAGGCGGAGTCCCGGCCCTGCTCGACCTCCTGGCTCACCGCCGTGGTGTACAGCCGGTGCAGCCGCGGGTGGTCCTTGGTGGCCTCGATGACGGCGGGCAGGAGCTGATCCATCCACTCCTGCTCGTCCCGGCCGCGCTTGGTCAGCGCGCTCAGCCAGGCGGCCTCCACGGTGGCCGCTCCGATGGTGTAGCCGACGACGACGCCCATCGCCTCGTTGGCCTCGATGAGGCTGAGGCCGGCCGATTCCAGCAGGGCCAGGAAGGCTTCGGACAGCCGCATCCAGCTGGGGCCGAAGTAGACCATCCCGACGTCGCCGATCACCGAGACCATCCAGGGGTGGCGCAGGATGAGCGCGCGCACGCCCTCGGCGCACTCCTCGATGGCCGTGCGCCAGACCTTCGGATCGCTGTCGGGGCGTTCTGTCGCCTGGCTGGGCTCCTGGCCGGGCTCCGGGGCTGCTTCCTGGCCGGGCTCCGGGGCTGCCTCCGGGGTCGGCTCCGGCAGCCGGAGCTCGGCGAAGACCTGGTCGACGGCGAGCGCGAGCAGTTCGTCCTTGTTGGCGACGTGGGTGTAGAGCGAGGTGGCGCCGGCGTTGAGGCGGGCGCCGAGCTTGCGCATGCTCAGCGCTTCGATGCCGTCGCTGTCCAGGAGTGCGAGGGCCTCCGTGACGATCTGCTCGCGGCTGAGCGCGGGCTGATCCCGGCGGGGCCGCTGCGGGCGCGTCCACAGGGTGGGGATGCCCGCCGTTCCGTCCTCCGACTTGGCCGCCATCGGGCCCTCCTCATCGCTCGTGGTCGCCCGTCCGCGGGTCCGTGGATCCGTGGATCCGTAGATCTCTGCAGGTCTGCAGGTCCGTACGTCGGTGCGGGCTTCGTCCGGTTCAGCATAAGTCGTTCCGCACACTGTACGGCGTTGCGAACACTGTGCGGCGTCCGTACAGTGTTCGGAGCGGCGCACGCTGTTCCCGTGGGGACGGAGGGCGGTGTGTGCCGCGACGACTTCCGCACGGCCGCGGGCCGCGCACCGATCTCGACCTCGGGACCGTCCGAGAGGTTCGAGAAGTCCGAAAAGTCCGAAGGGGGAACGCGGTGGAACGCAATCCGCGGCGCTGGCTCATCCTGGTTGTGCTCTGCCTCAGCAGCCTGGTGCTGGTGATCGACAACATGGTGCTCACGGTGTCCATCCCGCCGATGGCGGAGGACCTCAAGGCCGGGGCGCAGGACATCCAGTGGATCATCGACTCGTACATCCTGGTCTTCGCCGGCCTGCTGCTCACCTCGGGCAGCCTCTCCGACCGCTTCGGGCGGCGGAAGGTGATGATCATCGGACTGGCCCTGTTCGGTGCCGCCTCGCTGGTCGCGGCCGTCGCCGACAGCCCCGGCCAACTGATCGCCGGACGCGTCCTGATGGGCGTCGGCGGCGCGCTGGTCATGCCGAGCACGCTCTCCATCCTGATCACCGTCTTCGACGACGACGAGCGGCCGAAGGCGATCGCCGCCTGGACCGCGGTGGCCATGGTCGGCCTGGTCGGCGGGCCGGTGCTGGGCGGCGCGCTCATCGCGCACTTCTGGTGGGGCGCCGTCTTCCTGCTCAACGTGCCGGTCGCGGCGGTCGCCGTCCTCGCCGCGGTGCTGCTGATGCCGGAGTCCAAGGGGCCGTGGCGCCGGCCCGACCTGCTGGGCATGGTGCTGTCGATGGTCGGCATGACGGCGCTGGTCTGGTCGATCATCGTGCTGCCCCGCGACGGCTTCACCAGCCCGGGCACGCTCGGGGCGCTCGCCGTCGCCGTGGCCGCACTGGCCGGGTTCGCCGTCCGACAGGTCCGCACCGACGCGCCGATGGTCCCGATCAAGCTGTTCCGCAACCGGGTGTTCACCGGCGCCAGTTTCTCGCTCGTCCTGCTGACCTTCGCCACCGGCGGACTGATGCTGGTGCTCACCCAGCACCTCCAGTTCGTGCTGGAGTTCTCGCCCACCGACACCGGTCTCGCCTTCATCCCGCTGGCCGTCGCCTCGCTGGTCTTCAACGGGGTGGGCGCCGCACTCGGCAAGAAGCTCCCGGCCCGGGTGCTCACCGCGGCCGGCATGCTCGTCATCGCGGGCGGGTTCGGGCTGCTGGCCACGCTCTCGGTCGGCGACGGCTTCACCAAGGTCGCCCTGGCCATGCTGGTGCTGGGTGTCGGCTCCGGCCTCGGCATGCCGGCCGCCGCCAACGCGCTGATGGGGGCCATCCCCGGCGAGCACGCGGGCGTCGGCTCCGCGCTCAACGACACCATCCAGCAGTCCGGTGCCGCGCTCGGCGTGGCCATCCTCGGCACCGTGCTCTCCGGCACCTACACCGGCGCGATGCCCGACGGCGCCCCCGCCGCCGCGCGCCACGACATCACCGGCGCGCTCGCCGTCGCCGGCTCCACGGGGGACGGCGGGCTGGCCACGGCCGCCCGCGAGGCCTTCAACACCGCCACCTCCACCACCTTCACGGTGGGCGGCATCGCGGTGGTGGCGGCCGCGGCGCTCACCCTGGTGCTGATGCGGGGCGACGGCGCGAAGGCCGCCGGGGGCGCCGGGGGCGGGGGTGCGGCGGAGCCGGTGGCGGAGACGGCCGGCTGAGCCGCCGCGCCGGCCGGGCCGTCGGTGTGCCGGGCCGGCGCCCAGCAGTGCGGCAGTCCGGCCGCCCGGCAGCGCGGCAGTCCGGAAGGCGGCCCCCGCCGCGGGCGCGTAGCCTTCGCGTCATGTCCTCCGAGTACCTGGAGCGCGCGTCCCGGCTGCCCGGTGCGGTCGTGTGGACCAAGCGGGCCGTGGGGCGCACGGGCGGTGGCGAGGCCGGGCTCGTGCTGCCCGACGGCTGCATGGACCTGCTGTGGACAGCGGGCCGGCTGCTCGTCGCCGGGCCGGACACCCGGGCCTTCAGCCCCGGACCCGGACTGCGGGGCCCCTGGGTGGGCGTACGCTTCCGCCCCGGCGCCGCCCCCGCGCTGCTCGGCGTCCCCGCGTACGAACTCCTCGACCAGCGGGTCGAGTTGGCCGATATGCGGTCCGGCGCCGAGGTACGGCGGCTCACCGAACGGATCGACGCGGCGCCCGACCCGGCCGCCGAGCTGGAGGCCCTGGCGCTGCGCCTGGCGGCCGCCGCGCAGCCCGAGGACCCGCAGATCCGGGCGGTGGTCGCCGCGTTGGCCGCGGGCCGGTCGGTCGCGGCGACGGCCGAGGCGGTCGGCCTCGGCGCACGGCAGCTGCACCGCCGCTCGCTGACCGCCTTCGGGTACGGGCCCAAGACGCTCGCCCGCATCCTGCGCATGCAGCGCGCCCTCGCCCTGGCCCGCTCCGGCGTCCCGCTCGCCGAGACGGCGGCCCGGACGGGCTATGCGGACCAGGCCCATCTGGCCCGTGACGTCAGGGAGTTGGCGGGCCGGACGGTGACCACCCTGCTGCGGCCGTAGCGGCCGTAGCGGCCGTCCTGGCGCGTTCCGTGGCGGGTCGGGAGCCGGTCAGGACAGCGGTGCGAGCAGGTCGACCCCGTTGCCGTCCGGGTCGTGCAGCGCGGCGTACCGCTGGCCCCAGAAGGCGTCCCACGGCTTCAGCTCCCCGTGGTACCCGGCGCCGGTCAGCTCCTCGTACAGCGCGTCCACGTGCGCGGGGCTCTCGCAGCGGAACGCCAGCGAGGTGCGCCCGCCGCCGGCCGGCGGCTGCCAGGCCGGGTGGAAGGAACGGATGGTGGACTCCGCGTCGACCACCAGGAGCAGCCCGCCGGGCAGCTCGGCCTCGACGTGCGGCTCGTTCTCGACGCCCTCGGGGAACTCGATCCCGAGCCGCCGGTAGAAGGCGACCGAGGCGGCCACGTCGGAGACGGCGAGGCCGATGAAGGCGAACTGCGGTGCGGATGTGCTGGTCATGCCCCTCACGCTAGGCGGCGCGGGGGCGGCGGGTCTTGAAGGATTCGGACGTCCGCACCGGCCTCCCGCGGGCGGGTCCGGCGGTGGGCGCATACGCCGCCCAGAGCGCCGTCGACGCGGCCCTGTGCCGCTGAACCGCGCAACCACCGCACGGCGAAGGCCCGGGCCGCAGCGAAGCGGTCCGGGCCTGCTGCCGGTCCCGGTCAGTGGAGGACGTCCAGGAAGTTGGCGGCGTCGTCGACGAAGTACACGGCGTCGTGGTCGAGGTCGACCGCGAGTCCGAACAGGGCGCCGGCGCCGGCCGGGGAGCCACTGTTGTCGAGCGTGCGGACGGCGACCTGGTCGCCGGCGGGGGTGGTCTCGACCAGGTTGCCGTCGCCGGAGTTCACCGTGAGGACGTCACCACCCGGGGCGACGACCAGGCCGAGCGGCCCGTTGAGGCTGCCGCCGGTGCTTACGGTGGTGCCGGTGCCCGCGTCGGTGGTGCGGTGGACGGCGTCGGGGATCGCGGCGATCCGGTTGGCGAGGGTGTCCGCGACGTAGAGCGTGCCGTCGTGGCCGAGCCCGACGCCGGTGGGGCCGATCACCAGGGCGGCCGGGTCGGTCTTCTCGCCGAAGCCCGAGCCGATCTGGGTGGTGGCGATCCGCTGCGGCGGCGCGTCGCCGTGCCGGCACAGGGTGATCCGCAGCACGGTGCCCTGATCGACCTCGGCCCCGCGGCCGTCGACCGTACCGTTCAGCACATTGGTCACGAACAGCTCGTCGCGGTTGCCGAAGCTGACCGCCGTCATGTCCCACGGGCCGTTGATGCCGTCGCCCGCGATCGTCTCGCGGACCGTCCCGTTGCTGTCCAGCACCAGCAGGCAGCCGGCCTGGACGGTGTCGGAGGTGCCGTCCGTGGTGGGCGTGCTCCCGACCACGACCCAGCCGCCCGGAAGCACGGTCAGCGCGGTCGTGAGCCCGACCCCGCCGGGGCAGGGCCCGGGCAGCGTCGACGGGTCGATCCGGGCGAACTCGCTGACTGCTCCGTCCGGGCTGACCTGGACCAGGGTCGTCCCGGTGCCCTGCTGGTTCTGCGCGTTGTTGAAGTTGCTGACGAGGACGTGGCCGCGGCGCAGCTTGCCCACACTGTGCCGGACCACGAACGTGCCGTACGGGTTCACGTCCCCGTTGGCGGGCACCGTCGAGGCGATCGGTGACACGGTGTTCAGCGGCCCGAGGAACGGCGCCCGGCCGACGGCGCCACCCGCCGTCGTGGCGCCGAACACCACCACGGCAGCGGCGACCACACCGGCCCGCCCCCAGGACTTCATGCGCGGAGAGTAAAGTTTCATGACTCGAAGTTAGGTCGCGGCCGTACGGTCCGGCGCGCGGAGTTCACCCAGTGGTGTCGGCGCCGTCAGCGCCCGTACGGGGCGGTGGGCCTCGCCGGTCACTCCGGCCCCGTCTGTCACAACCCGGGGGAAGGCCGCCTGTGTCGACATCCGCAGTCCTAGCCTGATCCGCGGACAGCCCGCGCACACTCCGTCGGCGGCCCGGTGCCCGGGCGCGGTGGATGGTGCCGGGCCCCGGGTTCCCGGTTCCGACCCCGCGAGCGGAAGGCTTCAGCATGAGTCGAACAGTCACCTGTCCCAGGGTTGTTGTGGTGGGAGCCGGCCTGGCCGGCACCGCCACCGCGATCAGGATGCTCCACTTCGCCCGCCGCCCGGTCGAGATCGTCCTGCTGGAGCGGCGCACCGACTACCGCTCCGCCGGGGTCGCCTACCACCGGGACGGCAACCCCTGGGACCACGTCTTCAACATCCAGGCCGGGCGGATGTCGGTGTTCCGGGAGGACGTCCTCGACTTCGTCCGCTGGGCCAACCGGGAGGCCGACCGCGGCGGTTGGCCCGCGCAGTGGGCCGAGTACGAGTTCACCGAGCCGGGCCCGGCACCCCGGCGGATATTCCAGGACTACCTGGAGCAGCGGCTCGCCGAGGCCGCCCGCGAGGCCTACCCGGGCGTCCTGCTCACCGAGGCCGACGGCGAGGCCGTCGACCTCGCGCCGACGGCCGACGGCATCGACCTGACGGTCCGCTCGGACGGCGCCGAGCACGTGCTGTCCGCCGCGCACGTGGTCCTCGCCACCGGCCTGGAGCTGAAGGACCTGCCCTTCGCCACCGAGGTGCTGGAGCACCCGTGCTTCCTCCGCCACCCCTACTCCGCCGACGGCGTACGGAAGTTGGAGGCGCTGGCGTCCGAGGCCGAGGTGGTGATCGTCGGCTCGGTGCTCAGCGCCTACGACTCGGCCGGCCTGCTGCTGCGCCAGGGCCACACCGGCGGCA
The DNA here is from genome assembly GCF_000716875.1 of Streptomyces novaecaesareae. Classification (GTDB taxonomy): domain Bacteria; phylum Actinomycetota; class Actinomycetes; order Streptomycetales; family Streptomycetaceae; genus Kitasatospora; species Kitasatospora novaecaesareae. The sequence continues at coordinate 32,102 of NZ_JNWQ01000056.1, forward strand.
TCCGGCTGGTCTCCCGCACCGGGACGATGTTCCGCGCCTACCCCGACGCCCACGAGCACGGCGTCGTGCACCTGCCCTGCCCCGGCGCTCTGTTGGAGCCGTACCGCAACCGCGAGGAGTTCTTAGGACGGGTCCGGGTCGAGTGGGAGGCGGCCTGCGCGATCGTGGCCCGCGAGTACCCGGACGTCGCCCCCGAGGTGGCTGCCGAGCGGGTCGCCAAGGCCTGGGAGCCGCACCTGCCGTCCGCCATCGACCGCATCCCTTCACCCGAACTGCGCGCCCTGCTGGACGAGTTCGGGACCGCGATCGCCGCCTTACGGGTCGGCGCGGTGCAGTACACCATCGACGTCATCGAGCGGTCGATGCACTCCGGGCCGGTCCGCCTGCTGGTCGGGGCCGTCCAGGCGGTCACCCCCGCCGTGTCGGGCCGGCTGGAGGTCACCGTCGCCACCGCCGACGGGAAACAGGCCGTCGAGGCCGACCTGGTGGTCTCCAACTTCGGCCGGGAGAGCGACTACCGGCGGGTCGACGGGGAACTGTGGCGCAACCTGCTGCGCCGCGGCCTCGTCACCCCGCACGGGCGCACCGGCCGCGGCCTCGACGTCGACCACCGCGGCGTCCTGCTCACCCCCTCCGGCGTGCCCGCCGGCCCGCTCACCGCCGTCGGCCCGCTGCGCGAGGGCGACGAGATCGTCCGCAACGGCCGTACCGGCGCCTTCGCCTTCAACCTCGCCGCGATCAAGAACCACTCCATCGCGGTCGCCGCCCATGTCATCGAACAACTGGAGCTGCCCGAGGCCGACTCGGAGCCCGCCCTCGGGCGGTTCCCGGTCCCCGCCCCGGGGCGGTTACCCGTCCCCGCCCCGGGGTCGGCCCGCGACTTGGCCGAATCCCGCACCTCCGACGGCACGTTCGAGGAAGCGGCCGACCCCGCCTTCACGCACGCTGTGAAGCTGGAGGTGAGGAGAATGGCCACCCGTGCCCGCGTCCGACGGGAGCAGCTCGACGCCCGCCTGGACGCCCTGATCGGCTCCCTCGCCACCCCGGACGGCACCTGGTGCCGTCGCCGGCTGCAGGCGGCGGTCAACCGGTCCGCAGTCCGGAGACTCACCGACGTCTCCATGGCACCGCGTCAACTACGGCGCCACCTGGAGATCGCGGACACCGAGGACGCCGACGAGTACCTGGAGGGCTAGTTGAACGGGCGACGGATCCAAGGCTCCCTGCTCACCGCTGGCACCCGGACCACCCTGCGCGCCACCTGCAACCGCACCCGACACCCGCAGGCGGGATCCATCCTGATCGCCCCCAACCTGGAGGCCGGCCTGTACGACGCCATCGTCGCGGCCAGCGCCGTGGTCTGCGGCGAAGGCGGACAGACCGGTCACATGCAGTCCCTCTGCCGCGGCCGCGGCATCCCGGTGCTCCTGGTCGACGAGGCCGACCTCGCCGCCCTGGTCGGCGAGGTCACCCTCGACCTGGAGGACGGGTCGATCCTGCTCGGCCCCGACCCGGCCGCCGGGCCCCTCCCCGCACCGGGCACCGCCACCCCCACCGTCCAGGACCTCGGCGCCGCCTGCGCGGTGATCGCCGACTTCCAGGACATCCGCACCGTCAACGCCTGCGGGCCGAACGCCACCTGCGTCGACTCGTTCTTCATCCGCGAGGAGTTCCTCTGCCTCGCCGCCGGGCTCAGCCCGCTCGACGCCCTCGACGGCGGGCCGGAGGAGACCGCCCGCTACGGGCGGGCCATCGCCGAACGGCTCTGCGCCTTCGTCGAGGAACTCCGGCCCGGCCAGCGCCTCGTCCTGCGCCTGCTCGACCTGCGCTCCGACCACGCCGCCAGCGTCACCGAACAGGCCCCCGTCGCCGTCGAACCCAACCCCGAGCTGGGCCTGCACGGCGCCCGCTGGCTGCTCGGCTCGGCCCCCTACCGGGACGCCCTGCACACCATGCTCGACACCCTGCGCACCCGGCTCGGCGACCAGGCGGAGCGGATCCACCTCTCCGTCCCGTTCCTCAACGACGCCGACGAGTACGCCCAACTGCGGTCGCACCTCGAACTCCCGCCCGACGTCTCGCTCTCCGCGTTCATCGAGACGCCCGCCGCCGTCCACGCCACCCCGCAGATCTGCGCCGCCGGCGCCAGCGAACTCTTCGTCGGGGTCAAGGACCTGGTCCAGTTCTACCTGGCCGCCGACCGCGGCAACCACCTCGTCGCCGACTCGTACCAGACCCGCCACCCCGCCGTCCTCGACGGCGTCCACCGCGTCGTCGAAGCCGCCCGCGCCGCCGGCACCCCCGTCCGGGTCTTCTCCCTCGGCGCCGACCTCACCCACTACCTCGCCCGGCTCGCCACCCCCGACGGCTACATGATGTGCACCGCCGAACTCGCCCAGGTCCTCCAGTCCTGACCCACGGACCCGCACCACCAACAGCCCGCCCCACCCCGCCGCCACACGTAAGGACGGAGGGACGGAGGGACGGAGGGACGGAACGACGAAGGCCCGGACCGTCGAAACGGTCCGGGCCTTCTGCCGGCGGAGGATACGAGATTCGAACTCGTGAGGGATTGCTCCCAACACGCTTTCCAAGCGTGCGCCCTAGGCCTCTAGGCGAATCCTCCGTGGGAGAGCTTAGTACATGTTTCGGGGTGGTCGCGACCACCTATCCCGCAGGTTGGAGGGCGGGGGTGGCCTGTGGATCGTCGGGGCCGGGATCCGGTAGTGTGGGGGGCAGCCCCTCGTGTGGCGTCATCTCTCTGAACCCCCCCAGGGCCGGAAGGCAGCAAGGGTAGGAGGGCTCTGGCGGGTGCACGGGGGGTCTTTGCGTTCCCGGGGGCGGGTGGGCCGGGGGTGGGGAGTGAGGGACGACGCGTTTGTCGGTCCGTCCCGATATCGTCGGGGGTGTGTCCCTAGCCCTGTACCGCCGCTACCGCCCCGAGACCTTCGCGGAGGTCATCGGGCAGGAGCACGTGACCGCTCCGCTCCAGCAGGCCCTGCGCAACAACAGGGTCAACCACGCGTACCTGTTCAGCGGCCCACGCGGCTGCGGCAAGACGACGAGCGCGCGCATCCTGGCCCGCTGTCTGAACTGCGAGCAGGGGCCGACGCCGACGCCGTGCGGGGAGTGCCAGTCCTGCCGCGACCTCGCGACCGGCGGGCCCGGGTCGATCGACGTGATCGAGATCGACGCCGCCTCGCACGGTGGTGTGGACGACGCGCGCGAGCTGCGTGAGCGGGCCTTCTTCGCGCCGGTGCACAGCCGGTACAAGATCTTCATTCTGGACGAGGCGCACATGGTGACCTCGGCCGGCTTCAACGCGCTGCTCAAGGTGGTCGAGGAGCCGCCGGAGCACCTCAAGTTCATCTTCGCGACCACCGAGCCGGAGAAGGTGATCGGGACGATCCGGTCCCGGACGCACCACTACCCGTTCCGGCTGGTCCCGCCCGGCACGCTGCGCGACTACCTGGCGGAGGTCTGCGGCCGGGAGGGCATCCAGGTCGAGGACACGGTGTTTCCGCTGGTGGTCCGGGCCGGGGCGGGCTCGGTGCGTGACTCGATGTCGGTCATGGACCAGCTGCTGGCCGGGGCCGGCGAGGGCGGCGTCACGTACCAGATGGCGACGGCGCTGCTCGGGTACACCGACTCCGCGCTGCTGGACGAGGTGGTGGACGCCTTCGCCGCGCAGGACGGGGCGACGGTGTTCCAGGTGATCGACCGGGTGGTCGAGGGCGGGCACGACCCGCGCCGCTTCGTCACCGACCTGCTGGAGCGGCTGCGCGACCTGGTGATCCTGGCCACCGTGCCGGACGCCGGGGAGAAGGGGCTGATCGACGCCCCGGCGGACCGGGTCGCGGTGATGCAGGCCCAGGCGGACGCGTTCGGCGCGGCCGAGCTGAGCCGGGCCGCGGACATCGTCAACACCGGGCTGACCGAGATGCGCGGCAACGCGGCGCCCCGGCTGCAGCTGGAGCTGATCTGCGCCCGGGTGATGCTGCCCGGCGCGTACAGCGACGAGCTGTCGCTGCAGGCCCGGCTGGACAAGCTGGAGCGGCGGGCGGCGGCCGGCGGGTTCGCCGCGCCGATGGGGGCCGCGCCGATGGGCGCTCCGGCGGCGGTGCCGGTGGCCGCGCCGATGCCCTCCCCGGTGGCCGAGCCCGCGATGGAGGCCCCGGCTGCGGCGCCCGTACAGCCCGCGCCCGTACCGGTGGCACCGGTGCAGGCGGCTCCCGTGCAGGCGTCACCGCCCCCCGCCGCGCCCGCCGGGCCGGCGCCGGGGGCCTGGCCGATCCCGCGCAGCTTCCCGCCCGCCGGGAGCGCCCCCGCCCCGGCTGCGCCGGCTGCCGCGGCGCCTGTCACTCCGCAGCAGCAGCAGCAGCCGACCGTCCAGGCCCCGGCTCCCGCAGCCCCCGCGCCCGCGCCCGCCCCGGTGGCGGCGCCCGGCGGGCAGCCGTCGGCCGCCGCGCAGCAGGGCGCCGCGCAGGTCCGGCAGCTGTGGCCGCAGATCCTGGAGGCGGTGAAGAACCGCCGCCGCTTCACCTGGATCCTGCTCAGCCAGAACGGCCAGGTGGCCGGGTTCGACGGCAGTGTGCTGCAGGTCTCGTTCATCAACGCCGGCGCCCGGGACAGCTTCGTCGGCAGCAACAGCGACGACGTGCTGCGCGCCGCGCTGGCCGACGCGCTGGGCGTGGACTGGCGCATCGAGTGCATCGTCGATCCGTCCGGCGGCGTCGGGGCCGCCCCGGGCGGTGGTCCGTCCGGTGGCGCCCAGGGTGGTGGTGCCCCGGCCGGTGGCGGCTGGGGGGCTCCGGCCCGTCCGGCCGCGGCGCCGGCGGCCGCCCCCGTTGCGGCGCCCGCGCCCTCGGTGGTGCCCCCGCCGGTGCAGGCCCCGCCCGTCCAGTCCGCGCCGGTGCAGGCCGCGCCGCCCGTCGCGGCGCAGCCGGCCCGTCCGGTGCGGTCGGTGGCGCCGGAGGACGACGTCCCGGAGGAGGACGACCCGGACCTCAACGAGGAGGCGTTCTCCGGTCAGGAGCTGATCATCCGCGAGCTGGGTGCGACGGTGCTGGAGGAGATCCACCACCGGGGTACCTGAGCGGGGCACCCGAGCGGGGCGCAGCACGTAGGCTCGGCGATGACGAAGGTGACGAAGGACTCACCGCGACGACGGCGCAGGACAGCGACGACGGCGCAAGACAGCGCGTGACAGCAAGGAGAGAGCCGTGTTCCCCGGTGGTGGCCAGCCCAACATGCAGCAGCTGATGAAGCAGGCGCAGAAGATGCAGCAGGAGCTCGCGAAGGCCCAGCAGGAGCTGGCCGAGACGAAGGTGTCCGGCTCGGCGGGCGGCGGCCTGGTCGAGGCGACGGTGACCGGCGCCGGTGAGCTGGTGGCGCTGACCATCGCCCCGGCCGCGGTCGACCCGGAGGACACCGAGACCCTGGCCGACCTGGTCCTGGCGGCGGTCCGGGACGCGAACCAGACCGCGCAGAAGATGCAGGCCGAGCGCATGGGCCCGCTGACCCAGGGCCTGGGCGGCGGCATCCCCGGCCTGCCGTTCTGAGCCGACGGGCCTGACCCGACGGTCCTGAGCTGTGTGATTTATGTGGGAGTCGGGCGTCGGGCGCTGTGTCCGACGCCCGATTCGTTGGATGATGGCACCGGAGTACCACCGACCATCCGAGGGAAGGCGCGACGTTGTACGAGGGCGTGGTTCAGGACCTGATCGACGAACTGGGCAGGCTGCCCGGCGTCGGGCCCAAGAGCGCCCAGCGGATCGCCTTCCACGTGCTGCAGTCCGACCCGGTCGACGTGCGCCGGCTCGCGCACGCGCTGCTGGAGGTCAAGGACAAGGTCCGCTTCTGCGCCGTCTGCGGCAACGTCGCGGAGGCCGAGCAGTGCCGGGTCTGTCTGGACCCGCGCCGCGACCTCGCCGTCATCTGCGTGGTCGAGGAGCCCAAGGACGTCGTCGCCATCGAGCGCACCCGTGAGTTCCGCGGCCGCTACCACGTGCTGGGCGGCGCGATCAGCCCCATCGAGGGCGTCGGCCCGGACGATCTGCGGATCCGGGAGCTGCTCGCGCGTCTCGCGGACGGCACGGTCACCGAGCTGATCCTGGCCACCGACCCCAATCTGGAGGGGGAGGCGACCGCCACCTACCTGGCCCGGCTCTGCAAGCCGATGGGCCTGAAGGTGACCCGTCTGGCGAGCGGCCTGCCCGTCGGCGGGGATCTGGAGTACGCGGACGAGGTCACCCTCGGCCGCGCCTTCGAAGGGAGACGACTGCTCGATGTCTGACCGGACGATCAACCAGCAGCACACCCACGGGCACGGTTCGGAGCCGGACGACTTCGCCGTGCAGATCGCCGACTCGGTGGAGAGCTTCGTGCTCGCCGTCACCGAGGTCGCCAAGGGCGACGAGCCGGGCAGCGCGGTCTCGCTGCTGCTCCTGGAGGTCTCGCAGCTGCTGCTGGCCGGCGGCCGGCTGGGTGCCATCGAGGACGTCGTCCCGGAGGACCGCTTCGAGCCCGATGCCGGTCCCGAGCCGGACGGCGAGCAGCTGCGCGAGCGGCTGGCCGAGCTGCTCGCGCCGATCGACGTCTACCACGAGGTCTTCGACCCGTACGGCCCGCCGGAGAAGCCCAACGCCTTCCGGATCTCGGACGACCTGGCCGGCGTGGTCAGCGAACTCCAGCACGGGCTGACGCACTACCGCGAGGGCCGGGTCAGCGAGGCGCTGTGGTGGTGGCAGTTCTCGTACCTCTCCAACTGGGGCACCACCTGCACGGCGGTGCTGCGGGCGCTGCAGTCGCTGATCGCCCACGTCCGGCTGGACAGCCCGATCGGGGCGGTGCCGGACGGCGCGGACACCGACGACGACGGGCTCACCGACGAGCAGCTGGAGCAGCAGGCCGGCGACCTGATGGCGGCCGAGCTGGGGCTGGGGCGGTAAGGCTCCGATCGGGTGTGACGGCCGGATTCCTGCGGGTGGTCACCCGGATTTCCGGGTGTGCTCACCGGGCTGTGACGAATGCCTCAGTGGTTCGCCCGGAAAAGAAATACCGCGGGATCACCGTCACCGGATCCGCTGTTTCTCCGGGGCCGTACCGAATCGCCCGCAGACCTGCCGGTGGGGTTGCCCGCCCCGCCGATCACCTGCTGAAACGGGCGTCTCATCATATGGAAAGCGCCGGTCGGGGCACCCCTGCTCGGTAGACTGACGCGGACCGCACACCCCCCTCCCCCGGGGGGAACGGGGGCCTGGCGCCCCCGGAAAAACGACACGAGTCGAGGAGCGCACGTGGGCCTTGTCGTGCAGAAGTACGGCGGCTCATCCGTTGCGGATGCCGAGGGCATCAAGCGCGTAGCCCGCCGAATCGTTGACGCCAAGAAGGCCGGCCATGAGGTCGTCGTCGTGGTGTCCGCGATGGGCGACACGACGGACGAGCTCATCGAACTCGCCGAGCAGGTGTCACCACTGCCTGCCGGCCGTGAGTTCGACATGCTGCTGACCGCTGGAGAGCGCATCTCCATGGCACTGCTGGCCATGGCGATCAAATCCCTGGGCCACGAGGCCCAGTCCTTCACGGGCAGCCAGGCCGGTGTCATCACCGACTCCGTCCACAACAAGGCGCGCATCATCGACGTGACGCCGGGCCGCATCCGCACCGCCCTGGACGAGGGCAACATCGCGATCGTCGCCGGCTTCCAGGGCGTGTCCCAGAGCAGCAAGGACATCACCACGCTGGGCCGGGGCGGCTCGGACACCACCGCCGTCGCCCTCGCCGCCGCGCTCGACGCCGAGGTCTGCGAGATCTACACCGACGTGGACGGCGTGTTCACCGCCGACCCGCGGGTGGTGAAGAAGGCCCGCAAGATCGACTGGATCGCCTACGAGGACATGCTGGAGCTGGCGTCCTCGGGCTCCAAGGTGCTGCTCGACCGCTGCGTGGAGTACGCCCGGCGCTACAACATCCCGATTCACGTACGCTCGTCCTTCTCGGGTCTCCCCGGGACGATCGTCAGCAACGACAACCCGAACAAGCCCGAAGGGGGCGAGATGGAGCAGGCCATCATCTCCGGAGTCGCCCACGACACCTCCGAGGCCAAGGTCACCGTCGTCGGCGTGCCCGACAAGCCGGGCGAGGCGGCCCGCATCTTCCGCGCCATCGCGGACGCCGAGGTCAACATCGACATGGTGGTGCAGAACGTCTCCGCCGCGTCGACCGGTCTGACCGACATCTCCTTCACGCTGCCGAAGACCGAGGGCCAGAAGGCCATCGACGCGCTCGGCCGGGTCAAGGAGGGCATCGGCTACGAGTCGCTGCGCTACGACGACGCGATCGGCAAGATCTCGCTGGTCGGCGCCGGCATGCGCTCCAACCCGGGCGTCACCGCGACCTTCTTCGAGGCGCTGTCCGCCGCGGGCGTCAACATCGAGCTGATCTCCACCTCGGAGATCCGCATCTCGGTCGTCACCCGGGCCGAGGACGTGCCGGAGGCCGTCCGCGCCGTGCACAGCGCCTTCGGGCTGGACAGTGAGTCGGACGAGGCCGTCGTCTACGGCGGCACCGGGCGATGACCCGGGAGCGGGAGCGGGGCCGGGGCACTCGGGGCACCGGGGTCTCCCGGGTCTCCCGGGGCACCGGGGTCACCGGGCGATGACCCGGCGGCCGAACCTCGCCGTCGTCGGCGCCACCGGCGCCGTCGGCGAGGTGCTGCTCGGCCTGCTCTCCCTCCGCCAGGACGTCTGGGGCGAGATCCGACTCGTCGCCTCCCCGCGCTCGGCCGGCCGCGAGGCGGTCGTGCGCGGGGAGACGGTCGAGGTCGTCCCGCTGACCGAGGAGGCGTTCGCGGGGACCGACGTTGCCGTGTTCGCCGTCCCCGACGAGGTCTCCGCCCAGTGGGCGCCGATCGCGGCGGCCAAGGGCATCGTGGTGGTCGACGACTCGGCCGCCTTCCGCACCGCCGAGGACGTGCCGCTGGTCGTCCCGGAGGTCAACGCGGCCGCGCTGCGGATCCGTCCGCGCGGCATCGTCGCCAGCCCGGCCAGCACCACCCTCGCGATGATCGCGGCGGTCGGCGCGCTGCACGCCGAGTACGGGCTGGCGCAGCTCGTGGTCGCCTCCTATCAGGCCGCCGGAGGCGAGGGCCGCGCCGGCGAGGCGGCGCTGCGCGAGCAGACCGCGCTGGTGGCGGGCACCGAGGTCGGCCGGCAGACCGGCGACCTGCGCGCGATGATCGCCGACCAGGGGCCGTTCGCCGCCCCGCTCGCGCTCAACGCGGTGCCCTGGACCGGAGGCCTGCGCGAAGGCGGCTGGGCCGCCGAGGAGATGGCCATCCGTGACGAGTCCCGCAAGATCCTCGGCCTGCCCGGCCTGAAGGTCTCCGCGACCTGCGTCCACATCCCGGTCGTCCGCACCCATGCGCTGGCCGTGCACGCGCGGTTCGAACGCGAGGTCACCCAGGAGCACGCGCAGGACATCCTGCGGGACGCGCCCGGGGTCGTCCTCTACGACGACCCGGAGGCGGGCGAGTTCCCCACGCCGAACGACGTGGTCGGCACGGACCCGGTCTGGGTCGGGCGGGTGCGCCGGACCCTGGACGAGCCGGAGGCGCTGGACCTGTTCCTGTGCGGGGACAACCTGCGCAAGGGCGCGGCGCTCAACCTGCTGCAGATCGCGGAGTCGGTGGCGGCCGGTCAGCTGACGGTGGAGTAGGGCGGTGGAGTAGGGCTCCGACACCCCCGCAGGCTTCCGATGTGCCCGCTTGTGTCCACACCTGTGTCCATACCTGTGTCCGCTCCTCGACACAATCTGTCCGGAATCCCGGGGGAATCCCCTGGAGGCTCCTTCCGCCCATGCGGAAGAATGGGCCCCGGGCTGGGCAACCATGACAGGGGATCGAGTGTCCAACGGGCGTGGCGAACGTGATGGTGGGGGCAAGGGCGGGCAGCCCGGCGAGGGCCGTGGTGTCGTTCGCGCCGCACGCCCCGTGGCCTTCGAGTAGGCCGGAAGACGACCAGATGACGGCAGCCGCACCGGGTGCGGCGGACTCCGGTGCCGGTACCGACGCGGGTACCAGCGAGGACCTGCTCACCGAGACCTACCAGGCGCACTACCGCTCGCTGCTGCGGCTCGCCGCGCTGCTCCTCGACGACCTGTCGACCTGTGAGGACGTCGTCCAGGAGGCGTTCATCCGGGTGCACGCCGCCCGACGCCGGGTGCGCGAGCCCGAGAAGACCCTCGCCTACCTGCGGCAGACGGTCGTCAACCTGTCCCGCTCCACGCTGCGCCGCCGGATCCTCGGGCTGCGACTGCTGCCGAAGCCCATGCCTGACATGGCCAGTGCAGAAGAAGGTGCCTACGATGCCCTGGAGCGCGACCAGTTGAAGGCCGCGCTGCGTGGTCTGCAACGCCGTCAGCGGGAGGTTCTGGTGCTGCGTTACTTCGTGGACATGACGGAGGCGCAGGTCGCCGAAAGCCTGGGCATCTCGCTCGGCTCGGTGAAGGCCTACGGCTCGCGCGGACTCGCCGCACTGCGCGCCCAGATGGAGGCCGGACATGGGTGAGGCTGACGGCGGCGAGCGGCGGCCGGGGGTCAGTTCGGGGGGCCTGGGTGGCATGGGGGGCCTGGGTGGCATGAGGGGTCCGAGGACCCCGGGGGGAGAGCTCTCGTCGGATCCGTCGGGGCTCCCGGAGCTGTCGGAGCTCTCGGGCCTGGCCGGGCTGTCGTCCGAGGAACGGGCGCTGCGGGAGCTGATGCACCACGCCGTCGGCCGGATCCAGCCCGCGGCCGGCGGACTGCCCCGGATCCGGCGGGCCATCCCCCGTCGGCGGGCCGCCCGGCGGGGAGCCTGGACCGGTGCCGCCGCCCTCGCCCTCGCCGTCGCGATCGTCCTGCCGGTGATCCACGAGGGGGAGCACCTCGGGCTCTCCGGCGGCCCCGGCTCGGCCGAAGCCGAGAGCCCGGCCGCCACGGCCCCCAGCAGCACCGCCGTCGGCCACAACGGCACCGGGACGGCCTCGCACGCCGGTCCGAGCGGCACCGGGGACACCACGCCGGCGGCCGGTACGTCCTCCACCTCGCGCACCCCCGGCGCCGAGGCCTCGCGCGCCGACGGCACCGCCGCACCCACCGGGACCTCCGGCGCGGGCGACGGCGGCATCGTGCCGCTCTGCACCCGGGCCGACCTCGGAGAGGGCACCGCGCAGGTCGGCACGGCCGACGCCGCCGGGCGGATCTACGGCTCGTTCACCGTCTACAACGTCTCCGGGCACAGCTGCCGCATCGGCGGGCCCGGCGCGGTGGCCGTCACCGGTGTCACCGGCGCCGACCGCAGCCGCATCCGTACCGCCGACCACAGCCCCGGCGACCCGGCCGGCGGCCTGACCTCGATGGACGCGGAGCCGCCGGTGCTCGCGCCCCAGGCCGGCTACCGGGTGCCGTTCGCCTGGATCCCCGACCAGAGCTGCACCGGCTCCGGCGGTGCCACCACCGGGCCCACCAGCGCCAACCAGGTGTCCGCGAACTCCCAGGCGCACGCCGCCTCGGGCGCCCCCGCCTCCGGCGCCACCGGGGCCGCCAGCAACAACCCGCAGGCCAGCTCGTCCCCCTCGGCGGGCCCCACCGGCGCCCCCAGCCCCACCGCCACCGCGACCACCAACCCCACCGGCCAGCCGCCCACCGCCACCATCGCCCACACCCCGGCCCCCGGCAGCCCCAACGTCGCCACCGCGACCCTGCCCCTGGCCTGCAGCGGCACCCTCTACCGCGGCGGCGTCCAGCCGGCCGGCGGAGCGGCGCTCCAACCGTCGGGCACTCCCTCGGCGAGGTGAGGGCGCCCGGCAACGGCCCCGGGGGGCCGTGCGGGTGTGAGGACTGGTTACCGTGGGGGGTGTGTACCGGTTCCTCCTGACTCCGCGCTGGCTGGGCGGCACCGCTTTGGCCGTGGCGGCCGTAGCGGTGTGCGTATGGCTGGGATCCTGGCAGCTCGGCCGCTTCGAGGACCGGGTGTCCACGCACCAGGAGACCAAGAACGCGGTCACCGCTTCGGGTGATCCCCGGCCGATCGACGCGCTGCTCAACCAGACGACTCCGCAGGTGACCACGGAGACCGTCGGCAAGCCCGTCACGGTGACCGGCAGCTACGACACCGAACACCAGCTCCTCGTCCCCAACCGGGTGCTGGACGGCAAGCAGGGCTACTACGTGCTCACCCCGCTGCGCACCGCCGACGGGCACGCCGTCGCGGTGGTGCGCGGCTGGGTTGCCGGGACGCCGGGGGCGGGGGCGTCGGGGGCGTCGGGGATGTCGGCCGCCGGGACGTCGGCTGCGGAGGCGGTCACCGGGACGCCGCCGGGCGGGCAGGTGACGGTGACCGGGCGGCTGCAGGCCAACGAGGCCGTGGGCACCAACGGTGCGGTGGCCGGCGGCCTGCCGGCCGGGCAGCTCGGCATGATCAACCGGGCCGCGCTGCTGAACGTCCTCGCGTACGACGGCTGGTACGACGGCTGGGTGGCCGCCGACGAGGCGCCCGCCGGGCTGACCTCCGTACCGACCGTGCAGCCGCAGGGCGGCGACGGGCTCACCCTGCGGGCGTTCCAGAACCTGGGCTACACGCTGGAGTGGTTCGTCTTCGGGGGCTTCGTCGTCTTCATGTGGTACCGCCTGCTGCGCCGTGAGGCGGAGGCGGAGCAGGACCGGGCCCTGGGACTGGACCCGGTCCTGGACTGACCGAGGGGCCGTCCGCTCAGCGCTTGGTCGGGACGGCCGGTGCGGTCGGGACGCCCGGTGTGGCCGGTGTGGCCGGTGCGGTCGGGACGGCCGTCGGCTTGGGCGGCGTGGGCAGCGGCGTCGGCGTCGGCGGTGGTGTCGGTGTCGCGGCCAGCGGCTGGGCCGGTGGCTGGGTAGGTGTCGTCGAGCCGCCGGGCACCGGCGCCGGGTTGCCGGAGCAGTGGCTGTGGACGCCGGTGTTGTTGTCCGAGTCGTAATGGTCGATGTGGTGGTGCACGGTGCGGCCGGTCTTCGAGCCCTTGGACCCGGAGCCCTTCGAGCCGGACGAGCCGGACGAGCCGCCCGAGCCCGATGAGCCCTTGGACCCCGACGAGCCGCCCGACCCCTTCGAGCCCTTGGCGAGCTGGACCGTGCCGTCCTCGTCGGCCGGCCGGTACGCCGCCGGCACGACGGAGACCCCTGCCCCGACGGCGCTCGCCCGGGTCGCCGTGGCGAGCGGTGTGGCGTCTGTCTCTTATACACATCTCCGAGCCCACGAGA
>NZ_JNWQ01000057.1 GCF_000716875.1 Streptomyces novaecaesareae
GCTCCGCAGTGGCTCCCTCCTCCGCCTTGCGATGCACGCACCCCAACGCCGCCCCGCCCGCCCTCCGGGCGGACGACGGGAGTCCGAAGACAGGCCCTAGCGGTTCGGCAGCGCACACGCCGCCGTACCCCCCGGCAGCCGGTGCCGGTTGCGCGCCACCCACCGGTACGCCAGGGCCGCCACCGGCCGCACCGGCGCCGCCGTCAACACCGCGCCCAGATACGCCCACGCCCCACCGGAGCGCATCAGCAGCCGCGCAACCGCCTGTGCGCCCCCGTACACCCGCCCCGTCGGCGTCACCCACAGCACCTCGCGCTCCGCCCGCTCGGCCGACACCTCGCCCCGGCCGCCCGCGCGCGCGTCCAGCCCCGCCAGGTCCGCGAACTGGAACGCCTCCGCCTCCCAGCCCCCCGAGGCCAGCGTCTGCCGCAGGTACCGCTCGGCCCACCGCACACACGACGAACAGAACGCGCAGTCCCCGTCGAATACCAGCACCGGATCCTTCACAGCGGCTCCCCTATCCTCGGCTCCCCCACCATCCTCCTCCACCCCACCCCGGCCGGCCCCGGCGGGTATCGACCGGCCCCGAGCCGGGCATCATGCCTCCCGAGCCCGGCACGGCTCGATCGTGACGGTACTTCAGACGATCATCGGCGCCGGGGTACCGCGGCACGGTAACCTGCCGCTGACAAGGGGAGGAGGGGACGCCACCGTGACCACACTCGACATGACCCCGGGTGCGCAGATACCCCGAACGGACGCCGGCCCGCAGACCGCCGTCACCCAGGCGCTCTCCTCGGCCGCCTACCGCGACGGCGAGGTCGGCGCCTTCGTGGAGGCCGTCACCGACGCCAAGGAGAAGAAGGGCCGCTTCGCCCTCTTCCGCCCCAACGCGGGTGAAGCCTTCAGCAAGGCGCTCGTCTCCCGCGCCCTCGGCGGCGGCCGCAAACCCCTCGTCCCGTCCTTCGGCGTCGACACCCGCCAGGTCGTCGAGCACTGCCTGGCCGCCGAGGAACTGCGCCACACCCGCGACCGCAAGCTCACCGGCATCACCCTCGTCACGGGCGTGCTCGCGCTCCCCGGCACCCTGCTCTGGCTCGCCGCCTTCCAGGTCCGCGCCTGGCTCAAGCGGGACAACCCGAAGAACGCGGCCGTCTTCGGCGCCATCACCCTCCTCCTGGCCGCCGTCCTGGCCGTCGTCTTCACGGTGCGCCCCCCGGCCACCGGCGCCCTGGGCGTCTACCTGCGCATCACGATGCTGGCCCCGGTCATCGGCTGGTACCTCGCCCGCCGGATCGTCCTGCGCTCCGCCAAGGACATGCGCGCCCGCTGGCAGTCCCTGGTCGAGGGCAGCGCCGTGGCCGCCACTGTCGCCAAGGCCGTCCCCCGCGACGACCTCGACAAGAAGGCCGTCGACCTGCGCGACAAGCTGGGCCGGCTGGACGCCGAGCAGGAGACCAACGTCCAGCACTACGCCGTCCCCAAGGGCATCCTCGGCGCCGGCCGCCGCTGGGGCGAGTGGCGCCTCGCCGACACCCTCCACCCCGCCGAGGGCCACGCCGACTTCCGTGCCTTCCACCCCTGGGACCTGGTCCGCCGGATCTCCTCCCACCTCAAGGGCCTCGGCATCAGCCACGTCGCCAACAGCGGCATCCCCAACGTGGCCATCAAGCAGTGGGTGGTCTTCGACATCGGCGCCGGCGCGGACGAGATCAGCCGCCCCGGCAACGCCGACATGGACGGCGACCGGATGCGCGACTTCGCCGTGCAGAGCATCGCCGACAAGCAGACCTTCCCCGGCGGCCCCCGGCACTACCTCGCCACCCAGTTCATCACCCACGACGGCAAGCTGGTCATCACCTTCACCGTCACGGTCACCCTGCTCGCCAACGTGCTGACCATCTCGGTGGCCGGCTACGCGCTCGGCCCGGTCAAGGGCGTCTTCTTCGACAAACCCAAGGACAAGGAGAAGACGGTCGCCAAGACCGTGAAGTTCTGGGAGGAGCGCACCGTCAAGCTCCCCCTGATCGACAACGACGAGGTCGTCCGCCAGGCCGTCCGGGCCCCCTTCTACCGGATGCCCGGCCTGCTCGGCTGGCTCGGCGGCGGACTCGGCCTGCCCGAGCCGTTCGGCCTGCGGCACGTCTGGGTCGGCCGCGCCTGGGACAGCCGCACCATGATCGACAACGCCATGAACGCCTCCGTGCCGGTCCTCAACGCGGTCCACACCGCCACGCTGGAGTTCCTCCAGGAGCACGACCTCGACGCCGACCGCTTCTTCAAGAACCGCACCTCGATCATCAAGTCCGAGGCGCAGGGCAGCCGGCCGTACGACGTCGACACCTTCAACGCCGGCTGAGCCCGCACGCACGCGGAGGGGCCCGCCACCGAGGATCTCGGTGACGGGCCCCTTCTCGCGCCGCCGGTCAGCCCTGCGGCCAGACCTCGGCCAGCATCTTGCGGGTGTCCGCCAGCAGCTGCGGCAGCACCTTGGTGTGGCCCACCACCGGCATGAAGTTGGTGTCCCCGCCCCAGCGCGGCACCACGTGCTGGTGCAGGTGCGCCGCGATCCCGGCGCCGGCCGCGGTGCCCTGGTTCATCCCGATGTTGAACCCGTGCGCCCCGGAGGCCGCACGCAGCGCGGTCATCGCCTTCTTGGTGAAGTCGGCCAGCTCGGCCGTCTCCGCCTCGTCCAGGTCCGTGTAGTCGGCCACGTGCCGGTACGGGACCACCATCAAGTGGCCGCCGTTGTACGGGTAGAGGTTGAGCACCGCGAACACGGCACTCCCCCGGGCGATGATCAGCCCCTCCTCGTCGCTCAGCGACGGGATCGCGCAGAACGGACAACCGTCGTCCGGAGCCGGGCCGGTGGGCTTGTTCTCACCCTGGATGTACGCCATCCGATGGGGGGTCCACAGGCGGCGGAAGCCGTCCGGCTCACCGACGCCCCGCTGCAGTTCCGGCTCAGTCGTCATGCTGATCAGCATATTCGCCCGACCGGGCTTGCAAAGCCGCGCGGGGCAGACTCTTGAAGAGCCTGCCCCGCGCATCCCCGCGTGGGCGGGGCCGATGGCACCTTGGCCTTGTGCGCATTCCGCATCGGGCCACCCCCGCTCAGGCGGGGACTACGTCACACCTGGATACGGCGCGCCACAGCATCAACGATCTCGGCGATCGCCTCGTCGACTGGCACGCCGTTCTTCTGCTCGCCGCTGCGGTAGCGGAAGGACACCGCACCCGCCTCGACGTCGTCGTTGCCGGCGATGAGCATGAACGGCGTCTTGGAGCGCTGCGCGTTCCTGATCTTCTTCTGCATGCGGTCGTCCGAGGTGTCCACCTCGACCCGGATCCCGTGCTTCTTGAGCTCGGCCGCGACCTCCAGCAGGTACGGCACGTGCTCGTCGGTGATCGGGATGCCGGTCACGGTGACCGGGGCCAGCCACGGCGGCATGGCGCCGGCGTAGTGCTCCAGCAGCACCGCGAAGAAGCGCTCGATCGAACCGAAGAGCGCGCGGTGGATCATGACCGGTCGCTGGCGCGAGCCGTCCGCCGCGGTGTACTCCAGGTCGAAGCGCTCGGGCAGGTTGAAGTCCAGCTGGATCGTGCTCATCTGCCAAGTCCGGCCAATGGCATCTTTGGCCTGCACCGAGATCTTCGGCCCGTAGAAGGCCGCGCCACCCGGGTCCGGCACCAGCGGCAGGCCCTGCTTCTCGGCCACGCTCGCCAGGACGGCGGTGGCCTCCTCCCAGGTCTCGTCGCTGCCGACGTACTTGACCGGGTCCTTGGTCGACAGCTCCAGGTAGAAGTCGGTCAGACCGTAGTCACGGAGGAGGTTGAGCACGAAGGTCAGCGTGGAGTCGAGCTCCGCCGCCATCTGCTCGCGGGTGCAGTAGATGTGCGCGTCGTCCTGCGTGAAGCCGCGGGCCCGGGTCAGGCCGTGCACGACGCCGGACTTCTCGTAGCGGTACACCGTCCCGAACTCGAAGAGGCGCAGCGGCAGTTCACGGTAGGAGCGACCGCGCGCGTCGAAGATCAGGTTGTGCATCGGGCAGTTCATCGGCTTGAGGTAGTAGTCCACGCCCTCGTCGAGCTGCATGGGCGGGTACATACCGTCCGCGTACCAGTCGAGGTGGCCGCTCTTCTCGAAGAGCTTCCCCTTGGTGGCGTGCGGGGTGTAGACGAACTCGTAGCCCTCTTCCTCGTGCCGCTTGCGCGAGTAGTCCTCCATCGCCCGGCGGATGATGCCGCCCTTGGGGTGGAAGACGGCGAGGCCGGAGCCGATCTCCTCGGGGATCGAGAAGAGGTCGAGCTCGTTGCCGAGCTTGCGGTGGTCGCGCTTCTCGGCCTCGACGAGGAAGTCGAGGTGGGCCTTCAGCTCGTCCTTGGTCGGCCAGGCGGTGCCGTAGATGCGCTGCAACTGCGGATTCTTCTCGCTGCCGCGCCAGTAGGCGGACGCGTTGCGCATCAGCTTGAACGCCGGGATGTGGCGGGTGCTGGGCAGGTGCGGGCCGCGGCAGAGGTCGCCCCAGCACTGCTCGCCGCTCTTGGCGTCCAGGTTGTCGTAGATGGTGAGCTCGCCGGTGCCGACCTCGACGTCGGCGCCCTCGCCGGCGGTGGCGGCGGAGCCCTTGA
Source organism: Streptomyces novaecaesareae (assembly GCF_000716875.1). Classification (GTDB taxonomy): domain Bacteria; phylum Actinomycetota; class Actinomycetes; order Streptomycetales; family Streptomycetaceae; genus Kitasatospora; species Kitasatospora novaecaesareae. The sequence goes on from NZ_JNWQ01000057.1 coordinate 4,633, forward strand.
GGCCGATCAGCTCCAGCTTGTACGGCTCGGCGGCCAGCTCCTCGCGGGCGGACTCGTCGGTGACCACGCGGCGGGAGAACTTCTGCCCGCGCTTGATGATCTCCTGCATGCGCTTCTCGATGGCCTTGAGGTCATCGGGGTGGAACGGCTTCTCGACGTCGAAGTCGTAGTAGAAGCCGTCCTTGACCGGCGGGCCGATGCCGAGCTTGGCCTCGGGGTAGAGCTGCTGCACGGCCTGGGCCATGACGTGCGCGGTGGAGTGGCGCAGGATGTCGAGGCCGTCCTTGCTGCCGATCTCGACCGGCTCGACCTCGTCGCCGTCCTGGACGGCGTAGGCGAGGTCCTTGAGCTGGCCGGCGACGCGGGCGGCGATGATCGAGCGGTCGTCGGCGAAGAGCTCGGCGGCCGTGGTGCCCGTCGTCACCACGCGCTCTTCCCGATCGGGTTCGCGGCTGATGATTACCCGGACGTCCGTCACCGGTCTCTCCTGACGTGCTGGATTTCAGAGGACGCAACACTGCGCTGCGCGTGACGATGGTACCGAGAGCGCCGCCCCCACCGTCCACCTACGTCCCTACTCCCCCTTCTTGGTCCGCCTCGCCGAGCGACTTCAGCAGCCGCTCCCGGTCCCCCTCCTCCCAGCCGCACACCTCCAGGCCGTGCGCGCGGGTGAGCCGGCGGAAGCCGCCGTGCCGCTCCAGCCGCCCGGAGACCCGGACCGGCAGGCCCGCGAGGTGGGCCTCGGCGGCGAGCCGGTAGTCGGGGTCGGGCAGGCGGAGCTTGAGGTCGCGGATCTCGGCGCCGCCGAGGACGCGCAGCCGTACCGAGCCCGGTCCGGCGGGGTCGTTGCGCTTGAGCCGGGTGACGACTCCGACCACGGTGACGGCGACGGCGGGCTCGATCCGCTCCAGCAGTTCGGCGGCCTCGGTGAGGGCGGGCAGGTCCCCTGGGGAGAAGTCGAGGACGATCCGGCGGTCTCCGAAGCCTCCCGGCGTCCCGGCGGCGGGCGACCAGGCGACGGAGAGCCGGGCCGCCGTGGCGTCGCGGACGAGTTCCTCGACGGACTGGACGAGTTCCCGGCTGACCCCGGCCTGGACGGCGTTCTCGAAGGCCTCGGGCCCGCCGCTGACCCGGCGGTAGTCGACCGCGTCGCGCAGCGCCTCCAGGGCGCGGACGAGGGTGGTGACGGCGGCGCGGCCCTCGGGGGCGGGGCTGTACGCGGTGAGGGCGGCGCCCTGTTCGACCACCAGGACGCGGTCCAGGAAGTCTCCGGCCAGGCCGTCCAGCCGGGCGCCGAAGTAGGCGGCCCGGGTGCGGGCGGCCTTGGCCCCGGCGGCGAGCATTCCGCGCGCCGCCTGCCGGAGCCGCTCGGCGTCGTCCCAGGAGGTGGCGTCAGCGGTGCCGGGCGGTTCGCGGTGCCAGCGCAGTTCGTCGCCGGGGACGGCGAGGGCGAGCAGGATCGAGCGGGCGGAGGGGGTATGGGAGCGGGAGAGCGCGGTGACGGCGTCGGCGAGGAGTTCGACCGCGTCGTCGAAGCCGTCGCCGGCCGGGACGAGCAGGCTGGTGCCGGGTTCGCCGTCGGGCGGGGTCCAGCGTCCGTACCGGGCCGCCGGGCCGCCGCGGCGGATCCAGCCGTGCCGGGCGAGCAGGGTGGCCAGCACCGCGGGGTCGACAGTGGCCGGGTCGGGCAGGGGGCGGGCCGGCTCACCCGGTCCGTGCGGCGGTGTCATGGGGTCGGTTCCTCGCTGCCGGGGCCGGCCGGTCACGGGCTGCCGCCCGCGCCGACCCGGGCCATGATGTCGCAGAGCGCGCGGTCGTCGAAGACCTTGTCGGTGGGCACCCGGACGTTGGTGCGGCGCTGTCCGGTGACCGGGTGGCCGGCCAGGTTGACCCAGTAGCAGCAGTGGCGCAGTTCCAGAGCGTCCGGGCGGGCCCGGAGCCAGTGGTCGACGCTGCTCGGCAGCAGCATCACGACCAGGATCCGGGGTACGGCGACCCTGGCCCGGGCGAGTTTGCGCAGGTGGTCGTTGTCCAGGGTGAAGCTGAAGAACCGTCCGGCCGGGTCGGGGGCGATCTGCTGGGTGGCCTTGAGCTGGATCTTGATGGTGACCTCGTCGTCCACCTGGTGCGCCCGGGAGCCGTGGTTGACCTGCCAGTCGATGCCGTTGTCCGGGAACGGCTGGGAGAGCGAGCAGCCGGCCGCGGCGGCGACCGCGTGCAGGTAGCCGACCTGCAGTGTCTCCATGCAGGCGGTGACCGCGAGGTTCCCCCGCAGGACGGCCGCCGCCCCCTCGGGCTGCGGCTGTGTCAGTGCCATCGCCCCCGTCGCCTCCCCGGGGCTCCGGGCCCGTCCGGATTCGAACGGCGCCAGTCATACGAAACGGGACGGTCATGGGCAGGATCCCCGGTCGGGCCTGGGCCAAACGGGTTGAAGCGGCGTCAGAACCGGGTATCAACCGGGCGCGGCAACGCTCGTCTGAGGGGCAGTCATGCAGCAGCACTGGTACACCGGCCCACTCGCCTCGTTCGACACCGAGACCACCGGCGTGGACGTGGAGACCGATCGGATCGTCTCCGCCGCCCTGGTCGTCCAACTCGCCCCGGGCGCACCGGTGCGGACCACCACCTGGCTCGCCGATCCGGGCGTCCCGATCCCGGACGGCGCCCGCGCGGTGCACGGCATCTCCGACGAGCAGGTGCGCACCCACGGCCGCCCGGCCCGGGCGGTGGTGGCGGAGGTCACCCGCGCGCTGGCGGCCGAGGCGCGGGCCGGGCATCCGGTGGTGGTGATGAACGCGCCGTACGATCTGACGCTGCTGGACCGGGAGTTGCGCCGCCATCACGGGCTGACGCTGACCGGCGGGCTGGAGGGGTGCAGCCTGCTGGTGGTGGATCCGCGGGTGCTGGACAAGCACGTGGACCGTTACCGCAAGGGCCGCCGGACGCTGACCGACCTGTGCGCCCACTACGGCGTGGAGCTGGCCGGGGCGCACGACGCGGCGGCGGACGCGACGGCGTCGCTGGCGCTGACCCGGCGCATAGGCGCCCGCTACCCGGCGGCGCTCGGCGGCCTGACGGCGGCCGAACTGCACCTGCGGCAGACGGTCTGGCACGCGGCGCAGGCGCGCGGGCTGCAGAGCTGGTTCGACCGCTCGGGGGCGACGGAGCGGGTGGACCTGTCCTGGCCGCTGCGGCCGGCCCGGTGCGGCTGCGGGCGCCGGCTGGAGTCGGAGCACGTGTGCGAGGCGGCGGCGTAACCGGGCGGCTCACGGCTTCCCGAGCCCTGGACGCGCCGCAGGCCCTGACCGGTTTCCTGGTCAGGGCCTGCGTGCTGTCCGGTGGGCGATACTGGGATCGAACCAGTGACCCCTTCGGTGTGAACGAAGTGCTCTCCCGCTGAGCTAATCGCCCGGGCAACGAGAAGAACCATAGCACCATTCGGGGGTCGTCGTACAACTCGCCCCTTCGGGGGTGCGGCCGGCACATCCGCAGAACTCGCACTCCGCACGGATGGTGACAGTGCCTCAGCCGATTACGGACGGCCCTTCAGAAGGATTCCGGAAATACATGTGAGGCCCAGCCGATAATCGACTGGGCCTCACATATCACAATGCATTCCGGTGGGCGATACTGGGATCGAACCAGTGACCCCTTCGGTGTGAACGAAGTGCTCTCCCGCTGAGCTAATCGCCCGGGTGCAGGGAAAACATTACCGCATCCCGGAGGGTGGTCCGAACACCCTCCCCGCTCGCGGCCCCGACCCCGGGCGGCTCAGCTCCGGCCCAGCTGCCAGGGGACGACCATGCCGTACCGGGCGAGGTACCAGCCGCCCGCGCCGACGAGGGCGGCCAGCCCGATCGCGGTGACCGCCAGGTTGCGGCGGCGCACCCTCGGGTCCATGGCCCGCCGGGCGGCCTCGGCGACCTTGCGTCGGGTCCAGCGCAGGGCCAGCCGGGCCCAGACGAACTCGGTGGCCCAGATCCCCATGCCCAGGAAGATCACCACCCAGCCGGGGCCGGGCAGCGGCAGCATGACCACGCCGAGCCCGACCACGGCGAGGCCGGCCAGGAAGATCGCCGCCTGCCAGGCCCGGTGCAGCGCCGGGGATCGACGGACGAAGGCCGGGGCTCGGGAGCCCACCGCCCGGCCGTCGTCGACGGCCGCGTCATCCGCTGTAGTCGCTTCACCCGTTCTCGTGTTCCCGCCCGTCTTGTCGTTTCGCACAGTCATGCCAGGAAACTAACCAAGAAGTGCCTCGCTAATGCCAGGCCCGGCCGCCCCGTGGCGATTCCGCAATGCGCCGTAAGGGGTACGACTCGCGCCCGAATCGGGACAGAGGGGTTTACATCGGTCTTGGGGGTGGGATGGTCCGTTCGCCGACGTGCGATTCCCCGAGCGCACACTGAGCGAAAGGCCATGGCGCTTATGAACACCACGGTCAGCTGCGAGCTGCACCTGCGCCTCATCGTGTCCAGCGAGTCCTCACTGCCCGTCCCCGCGGGCCTGCGCTACGACACCGCCGACCCCTACGCCGTGCACGCCACGTTCCACACGGGCGCCGACGAGACCGTGGAGTGGGTGTTCGCCCGAGATCTCCTCGCGGAGGGGCTGCACCGACCCACCGGTACCGGCGACGTCCGGGTGTGGCCGTCCCGCAGCCACGGGCAAGGGGTGGTCTGCATCGCGCTTAGCTCTCCGGAAGGAGAAGCCCTGCTGGAGGCCCCGGCCCGGGCGCTTGAGTCGTTCCTCAAGCGAACGGACGCCGCCGTGCCACCCGGCACCGAACACCGTCACTTCGACCTCGACCGGGAGCTCTCCCACATCCTCGCCGAAAGCTGACCCCGACCGGAGGCGGTCACGCCCCGCCGTCGGCGGGGCCGTACCCCCTGCCGTCATCGCAGCCGTCCTACTCGGGGGCACGGCAGCGGACTCAGCCGCGCACGACGCGGCCTCGGGGCCGGTGGACGGCCCGCTCCCACCGGAGCGGGCCCGCAGCACCGAAGGCGCCCGGCACCGTAGCCGGCCATCCGAACGGGTGGCCGGCCTCGGTGTCGGGCGTCGACGTCTTTCCGGGGTCGCACGCACCACCGGGCCCGGACACCACTCCGAGCCCCGGGCGGCGGGTCGGCGCCCGGTTTCGGACGCTCTGACGGGATCCGCACACGCCTTCGAAAGAACGCGCCACCCTTCTGGCACAAGGCCCGGTATGGTCTGGGGTAACCGTGGACGCGGGGTATCGGAGTCCCCCTGCGCGAGGAGCCCCCAACGTGCTGATCACCCATGACACCGAGTGCGCGCTGAGCATCCTCGTGGAGCTGCTCAACACCGCGCCCGAGGTGTGCGGCGCCGAGCGACTGCCGGACGTCGCCGCACTGGGCGCCTTCGTGGTCGGCCAGGAGATCAGCGAGATCGACTCGCTGACCGAGGACGACCTGTGCCGGGTGCACGAGCTGCGCACCCGGCTGCGCGAGGTGTTCGGGACGGAGTCCACCGCGGAGGCCGCCGAACTGGTCAACGCGATCGTCGCCGCCGCCGGCACCACGCCCCGGCTCACCGACCACGACGGCCACGACTGGCACATCCACTACTTCGCGCCGCACGCCGCGCTCGGCGACCACCTGGCGGCCGAGCTGGGCATGGCGCTGGCCTTCATCCTCATGGCGGGCGAGCGGGAGCGGCTGCGCCGGTGCGAGGCGCCGGACTGCGCGCGGGTCTTCGTCGACCTCTCCCGGAACCGCTCCCGGCGCTACTGCGACAGCCGCACCTGCGGCAACCGGCTGCACGTCGCCGCCTACCGGGCACGGCAGCGCTCGGCGGAGACCGTCCCCTCCGCCTGACCCCCGGTGCGCTCAGATCCCGCGCTTGCGGAGGATCTCCTCGATGTCGGCGAAGTCGCCCAGGCCGTCGTCCCGCTTGCCCCCGGCCTGCTTCCTGGCCGCCTTCGGCGCCTGGGCGGCCGGCGCCAGGGCCTGGCGTTCGGGCGCCGGGCCGGCGACCGCGGGGCGCTCCGGCGCGTTCTCCACCGCGCTGCCACGGCGGCCCACCCAACGGGTGGTGACCAGCAGGACCGCGGAGACGCCCAGCAGCACGACACCGGTCCACACCCGGGGGTCGAAGACCAGCTTCGCCGCCCAGTCGGTGAACGCCCGGCCGATCGTGCTCGCCAACGGGAACAGGCCGGTCAGATAGAGCCCGGCGGGCAGCAGGGCCACCGCGAACCAGCGGGTCGCCGAGAGGAAGCGCCGGCGGTAGGCCCGTAGACTCGCGACGGCCACCCCGGCCGCCGTGAGGATGAAGCTGATCGCCGCGCTCAGCACGGGGCCGCCTCTTCGCGTCCGGTCTTCCTGGTCATCGGTGCCTCCCTGTCGGTGCGCCCGCGGGCGCACCGCCGGCCGGAGCGGGCGCCCACTAGTGGAACACTGGGGGAATGATCGATGGTTCCCTCCCCCGCCTCGAGTTCTGGTGCGACCTGCAGTGCCCGGACTGCCGCACCGCGCTGGACGACGTACGGGCGCTGCGCGCACGGTACGGCGACGCCCTGTCCGTGGAGCTGCGGCACTTCCCGCTGGAGAAGCACAAGCACGCCTACGCCGCCGCCGAGGCCGCCGAGGAGGCGTTCGCCCAGGGGCTGGGCTGGCCGTTCGTCGAGGCCCTGCTGGCCCGAGTCGAGGAGCTGGACGCGCGTGGGCAACAGGTGCTGCTGGATGTCGCCCGGGAGGTCGGGGTGGACGTCGAGGAGGTCGACACCGCGCTGATCGACGGCCGGCACATGCTGACCGTCGACGCCGACCAGGCCGAGGGGAAGGCGATCGGGGTCACCGGCACGCCGACGTACGTGATCGGCCGCGAGCGGCTGGACGGCGGGAAGAGCCAGGAGGGGCTTCGGGAGCGGATCGAGGCCGTCATCGAGGCGGCCAGGGCTTCCTGACGGCACGTCAGAGTGCCTTGCCGTAGAGGCGTTCGGTGACCCGGTAGCCGAGCGAGCCGTAGAGCCGGACGGCGACGGCGTTGTCGGCGAAGACGTTGAGGCCGAGGTTGCGCACCCCGGCGGCGAGGCACTCCCGCTCGGCGAGCAGCATCAGGGTGCGGCCGTGTCCCCGGCCCCGGTGGGCCGGGGACACCTCGACCACCATCACCCAGGCGAGCGGTTCGCCGTCCGGCAGGTCGCGCAGGTGCAGGGCCAGCCAGATCGAGCCGTACGGGCCCGGCCCGCCGTCGGCGCCGTACAGGCTGCTGAGGACGACGCCGGGGGTCCCGGCACCCTCCGGCAGCCGGTGCCGCCGTCCGCCGTCCACCTTGGCGCGGGCCTGCTCCTCGGTGAGGCCGGAGGCGACGAGCGCCCGGGTGAAGCGCTCCGCGCCCTCGTCGAGCCAGGCCCGGAGGGCTTCCGCGCCGATCGGACGCACGGCCAGCCCGGCGGGCAGGGCCGGGGCGTCGGTCAGGCGCTTGCTCATGGTCCGCATCCGCTCGGTGTAGCCGAGGGTGGCGGCGAGGGAGCGGGCGATCGACGCCGGTTCGGGGATCCGGACGTCCACCCGGACGCAGCCCCAGTTGCGCAGCACCTCCTCGGCGGCGAGCGCGCCGAACGTGCCACGGCCACGGCCGCGCGCTTCGGCGACTTCCAACTCGGATATCTCGCCCCAGAGTTGGCCGCCGTTCGGGGTGGCGGTGGTGCGCAGCGCGCCGACCGGGTGGCCGTTCGACAGGATCCGCCAGCGTCTGGTGCGGCCGCCGGCCGCGGTGGGTGTCTCCGGGCCCTCGGGGCGCAGCGTGGTGGTCATGTGGTGGTCCCTTCCCCCTGCCGGGAAGGTTATCCACGAGTGTCTCCAGGCGGCCGGTTCGGCCTTCCGGAGCGGGCGGATCAGGGGTCGAGGTCGTCGCCGCTGCGCTCGGTGAAGACGGCCATGGCCTTGGCGGTGACGGGGCCGATGCCGGGCAGCTCGCGGTCGTCGACGCGGGTGACGGCCTGGACGTCACGGGTGGTGGAGGTCAGGAAGATCTCCTCGGCATCCTGGAGGGCGTCGAGCGGGAGGTCGGCCTCCTCGGCGCCGCACCAGTCGACGACGAGCTGCCGGGTGATGCCGGCCAGGCAGCCGGAGGCGAGGGTCGGGGTGAGCAGGCGGCCGCCGATGACCACGAAGACGTTGGAGCCGGTGCCCTCGCAGAGCCGGCCGGCGGTGTTGGCGAACAGGGCCTCGGAGGCGCCGGCGCGGTGGGCGGCGGCCAGGGCGACGACGTTCTCGGCGTACGAGGTGGTCTTGAGGCCGGCGACGGCGCTGTGCTCGTTGCGGCGCCAGGGGACGACGACGGCGGCGGTCTCGTCCGGGCGGCGGGTGAGGGCGCCGAGGGCGACGACGAGCGTGGGGCCGGTGGTGCCGCGCTCGGAGCCGAGCGGGGCGTTGCCCCCGGTGTAGGTGACCCGCAGGCGGCCGAGCGGCGCGGGGTTGGCGGCGAGGACCTGGGCGCAGGCCTCGCGGACCAGGTCGTGGTCGGGGTCGGTCAGGCCGAGGCCGCGGGCGGAGCGGGTGAGCCGGTCGAGGTGGCGGGTGACCGCGAAGGCCTCGCCGTCGACGGCCTTCATGGTCTCGAAGACGCCGTCGCCGGTGGTGAGGCCGTGGTCGAGGACCGAGACGGCGGCATCGGCGGAGTCGACGAGCGTGCCGTTGACCCAGCTCGTGGTGCGCTTGTGCATCGAGGGCTGCTCCTCAGCGGTGGGGCTCACGACCCGGTCGGGTCGGGTTCGGTGCCCGACGCTATCGCGACCAGGCGGGCGGCCTTCAGTTCCGTTTCCGCCCACTCGCGTTCGGGGTCGGAGCCCCAGGTGATGCCGGCGCCGGTGCCGAAGCGCAGGACGGGTGTGCCCGGGTCGGTCCGGTCGAGCCAGAAGGTGCGGATGCCGACAGCGAGTTCGGCCTCGCCGCGGTCGGCGTCGACCCAGCCGACGGCGCCGCAGTACGGGCCGCGCGGGGCGGTCTCCAGGGCGTCGATGATCCGCAGGGCGCTGGACTTGGGGGCGCCGGTGACGGAGCCGGGCGGGAAGGTGGCGGCGAGGAGTTCGGGCCAGCCGGCGTCCTCGCGCAGGGTGCCCTCGACGGTGGAGACCAGGTGGACCAGGCCGGGGTGTTTCTCGACGACGCAGAGGTCGGGGACGGTGACGCTGCCGCTCTCGCAGACCCGGCCGAGGTCGTTGCGGACGAGGTCCACGATCATCACGTTCTCGGCGTGGTCCTTGTCGAGGAGGTCGTGCTCGGTGCGGCCGGTGCCCTTGATCGGGCCGGAGGAGACGGTGCGGCCGGTGCGGCGCAGGTAGAGCTCGGGTGAGGCGGTGGCGATCTCGACGCCGTGCGCGGGCAGGCGGATGGTGCCGGCGTAGGGGGCGGGGTTGCCGTGGGCGAGGAGGCCGGTGAGGGCGTCGATGTCGCTGCGGGCCGGGTCGGGCAGCGGCGCGGACAGGACGCGGCAGAGGTTGGCCTGGTACACCTCGCCGGTGGCTATGTGCTCGCGGATGCGGCGCACGCCCGCGGTGTAGGCGGTGCGGTCCATGGAGCTGTGCCAGCTGCCGGCGTCCGGGCCGCGCCAGCCGGCGCCGGAGGGCGGGGCGGGGGCGGGGCGGACCTCGTCGAAGCGGGCGCAGGTCAGCCGGCCCTCGAAGTCGTAGGCGACGGCCCAGTGGCCGGAGGAGTCGAGGGCGGCCGGGTCCGAGGTGACGTCGCGCAGTCCGGTGGCCAGTCGGCCGCCGAAACGGGCGAGCGGGGTGCTGGGGTCGGGGTGGCCGGACACGGTTCTCCTGCGCGGTGTTGCTGGGCGGCGGTGCCTGAAGTGTAGGTCGGGGGCGCGGGCCCGGCTCGGGGGGCGCCCGCGACCGGGCGCGGGCCGGGGCGTGAGCAGTCCCGGGCGTCGCTCCGGTGTGCGCCGGGTGGCCTGCGGATGATCGTCCGGGAGCGTCGCAGGTGGCGGCCGGTGACCGGTCGGGAGGGCTGACGGCACGGCACTCGGCGGGCATCCCCTCGGCATGCTGCGGGAACGGATTTTTAGCTGGCCCGGGAATCCGCTAGAGTTCAACACGTCGCCAGGGAGCGCAGCCGGGAAAACCGGCGGAGATCCCCGGGAGACAGGCGGACGTGGCTCAGTTGGTAGAGCATCACCTTGCCAAGGTGAGGGTCGCGAGTTCGAATCTCGTCGTCCGCTCGATGGAGAACAGTGTAAGATCGTTCTTCGTGTGTTGCCTGGTGGAGTGGCCGAGAGGCGAGGCAACGGCCTGCAAAGCCGTGTACACGGGTTCAAATCCCGTCTCCACCTCCAAGAGGATCACCCGGTTCTGCCGGGAGACCTCCCCGCGCGATTAGCTCAGCGGGAGAGCACTACCTTGACACGGTAGGGGTCACTGGTTCAATCCCAGTATCGCGCACGTCGGGTCCTCCGGGATCTGCTGCAAGACCGCCTCACCAGGCGCGATTAGCTCAGCGGGAGAGCACTACCTTGACACGGTAGGGGTCACTGGTTCAATCCCAGTATCGCGCACGTCGGGTCCTCCGGGGCCTGCTGCAAGACCGCCTCACCAGGCGCGATTAGCTCAGCGGGAGAGCACTACCTTGACACGGTAGGGGTCACTGGTTCAATCCCAGTATCGCGCACAGTAACGGCCGGGGCCGTGATCCGTCAGGATCACGGCCCCGGCCCTTTTGCGTCGGCCCTCCGGTGGCGGTGCCGACGTTGCGGAAGAAGAAGAGCCGCGTACGGACGCCCTCACCGACGTCCGTACGCGGCGTCTCCGCCTGCCGGGGCGCTCTGCGCACCGCTCTCGCCCGTCCGCGAGTCATCGCGGCCGCGGCCTCCCCGGCGGCACCGCTCCCCGTCCCCTGGGGACCGGTGCCCGTTCTGTGGCCGCCCCAGGGGCGGCGCCTTCTCGCGTCCTCGTCAGCGGCTGATCAGATCGGCGACGGCCTGCGCCTGGTTCGCCATCTGCTCCCAACCTCCGAAGAGGATCACCAGGAGCACGGCGCACGGCAGGGCCATGGCCAGGGCCACCGCGGGGTGCCGGGTGGGCTGCTCGGTGGTGGACCGGGACTGGACGGAGGCCGGCCGACGGCGGCGGGGGGTTCCCGTGAGCTGCGGTGCCATGCCCTTACTCCTGATCCGGTCGAGTTGGCGCGGTGGACGGCTTACCTCGGGGGACGAGCTCCCCGTCCACCGCTGGACACAACGCTATTGGCCACGGGGTCCTTCGGACGTCATGCCGTCGTACTGTTCCTCGGACGTCCCGGAGGATGACGCCCGGACTCGGGGACTACTACCGCAGGGGGAGGGAAGATTGACCCGACCCCCGGGGGAACCCTGAGGGGGAACCCCGAGAAGCGCTCCGGCACCCCTCTGACCTGCGGGTCAACGCAAGATCAGACAATCCCACGGCGGCTTGAGGTGTTGCGTATCAGCACACCGCAGCGGGCAGTCCGTAAGCTGTGCCAGACAGGAACTGACGATGGCCCAACCGACGGGGCCTCACCCACAGGCTGACGGGGAACGGAACATGGCGATGATGCGGCTGAGGCGTGAGGACCCCCGCATCGTCGGGCCGTACCGCCTGCACCGGCGGCTCGGCGCCGGCGGCATGGGCGTGGTGTACCTCGGCTCCGACCGCCGCGGACAGCGCGTCGCCCTCAAGCTGATCCGCGCCGAACTCGCCGAGGACCAGGAGTTCCGCACCCGCTTCGCCCGTGAGATCGCCGCCGCCTCCCGGATCAGGGGCGGCTGCACCGCCCGCGTGGTCGGCTCGGACATCGAGGCCGACCGGCCCTGGCTGGCCACCGCGTACGTGCCCGGGCCCTCGCTCTACAAGCGGGTCGGCGACGAGGGGCCGCTGAGCTGGCCCGAGGCCGCCCGGATCGGGGCCGCGCTCGCCGACGGGCTGGTCAAGGTGCACGAAGCCGGCGTCGTCCACCGGGACCTCAAGCCCTCCAACATCCTGCTCTCCCCCCGGGGCCCGCGGATCATCGACTTCGGCATCGCGTGGTCGCGCGGCGCCAGCACCCTCACCCACGTCGGCACGGCCGTCGGCTCCCCCGGCTTCCTCGCACCCGAGCAGGTGCGCGGGGCCGCCGTCACGCCCGCCACGGACGTCTTCGCCTTCGGCGCCACCCTCGCGTACGCGCTCACCGGGGACACCCCGTTCGGGTCGGGGGCGTCCTCCGAGGTGATGCTGTACCGGGTCGTCCACGAGGAGCCCGACCTGTCGGCGGTGCCGCCGCAGCTGGCGCCGCTCATCCGGGCCTGCCTGGCCAAGGAGCCCGCCGAACGGCCCGGCGCGGCGGCCCTGCACGAGCGGCTCAGCGAGCTGGCGGTGCGCGGTGCGGCGGCGGGGGCTGCCGGCGGTGGAACGCGAACGGCACGTCCGGGGCGCGGGGCGTCCGCGCCCGCCCCGCAGGACGGTGCCCGCCAGGGTGTTCCGGCGCCCGGGCGCTCGCCCGAGCCTCCCGCCGCGGCGCGAGCCCGTGCGGCGGCCGGGCGACCGGGGGCGCAGGCGTCCGGGGGCGCGGGGCGGCGTCCGCAGGGCATGGGTGCCCCTCTCCCCCGGCCCGAGCCGACGCCCGTGACCCGTCCGCTGCGAACGGACCGTCCGGACCGACCTCAGACGCCTCCCCCGGCGCGCCCCGGCACCCGTGACCGGGCCAGACCCCGGGACCGCCAGCACACCCCCGCGCCCGGCGGGCGGCCCGGCACCGCGCGGCAGCGGCTGCTGCGCCAGCGGCTGATCGTCTTCGTGACCGTGACGGTCGGGGTGGCGCTGGCCATCGCGGCGGCGCAGGGCTGCGAGAACGGGAGCGACCAGGGGCTGCGGCCGCCGGCCGGAACGGTCGCGAGTGCGAAGGCCGGTACGGGCGGTGGCGGCGGGCCGGCGGTACCGGGGACCTCGGCGGACGTCGCCCCGCTGCCCTCGGCCACGCCGCTCCCGGCGGCGGCCCGCGGCGGTGCCGCGGCGGACGGCGCGTTGACGCCCCCGCAGGGGCCGGTGCCGGCCGTCGACTGGCCGAACCGCAGCTACTCCGACGGGGCGGGCGGGCCCGTCATCGCGCTGAAGGACGGGCACTCCGTCGGGGCCGGGCCTCAGGTCGCGCTGAGCGCCGTGCTGCCGGCCCGGTACAAGGGCCTGCCGGCCACGGTCGTCGTCCTGCGGCGGGCGGAGGGCTCGGCGCCGGTCGACCTCGTCCAGCTCTACACCTTCGCCGGGGACACCCCGGTCGCCACCACCTCCCGTACCTCGGCGGCGGACCCGCAGGCTGCGGCCGCCTGGCGGCTCGACGGCAGCACGGTCGTCCGTGAGGAGCGCGTGGCCGCCACCGGCGCCGTCACCTCCACCCGCTACACCGCCCGCGCCGACGGCACCCTCGACGAGTCCTGGCCCGGCGCCGTCGCCCCCGGCCTCCCCACCCCGCCGCCCGCCGCCGCCCCGGCCCCGCCCACGGCGGCCGCGGGCTGACCGACTTCCGGTGAAGTCGGGGCCAGCCTCCGGGTCAGGGGGTGGTGACGGCGTAGAAGGCCACCGCCGCGGCGGCGCCGACGTTGAGGGAGTCGATGCCGTGGGCCATCGGGATGCGGACGGGGTGGTCGGCGGCGGCGATGGCCTGGGGGGTGAGGCCGTCGCCCTCGGCGCCGAGCATGAGGGCGGCCTTGGGGAGGCGCTGCGGGGTGAGCGTGGAGAGGTCGACGGCGTTCTCGGCGGGGGTCAGCGCGAGCAGGGTGAAGCCGGCGGCGCGGACGGTGTCGAGGGCGGCGGGCCAGGGGTCGAGCCGGGCGTACGGGACCGCGAAGACGGCACCCATGGAGACCTTGACGGCGCGCCGGTAGAGCGGGTCGGCGCAGTCGGGTGAGAGCAGGACGGCGTCCATCCCGAGGGCGGCGGCGCTGCGGAAGATCGCGCCGAGGTTGGTGTGGTCGACCAGGCCCTCCAGGACGGCGACCCTTCGGGCCCCGGTGAGGACGTCGGCGGCGTCGGGGAGGGGCTTGCGTTCCATCGAGGCGAGGGCGCCGCGGTGGACGTGGTAGCCGGTGACGGCTTCGGCCAGCCCGGGCTCGACCACGTGGACCGGCGCCTCGGCCTCGGCGATGACGTCGGCCATCACGTCGAGCCACTTGGCGGTGAGCAGCATCGACCGCATCCGGTAGCCGGCGGCGAGGGCGCGGCGGATGACCTTCTCGCCCTCGGCGATGAACAGGCCCTCGGCGGGTTCGCGGCGGCGGCGCAGTTCGACGTCGGTGAGGCCGGTGTAGTCGGCGAGGCGGGGGTCGGCCGGGTCGGTGATGGTGCTGGGTTCGGACATCCTGCGATCTTGCCAAGCCGGGGTGGGGATGGCCAAACGGCCGACGGGACGGGGTGGTCCCCGGCTGGCGGGAGTGCAAATATGACCGTATGGCCCGTTATCCGGGCCGATCCTGGGTTCCGTCGGCCTCTGGCGCCACTGGCTCCACCGGCTCCACCGGTGGGCGCCCACACGGTCGGCCACAGCTGCCGCGCGCGAAGCGGCGGTGGCCGGTGTGGCACCGGTCGGTGGCCGGGCAGGTGTTCGCGCTGCAGATCCTGGTCGTGCTGCTGCTGGTGGCGGCCGCCGTGGTGGCGCTGGTGGTGCAGTCGCACCGGGACGCCGACAACGAGGCCCGCAACCGGTCGGTGGCGGTCGCGCAGACCTTCGCCAACTCGCCGGGCATGGTCGACGCGCTGCGCTCCCCCGACCCGACCGCGATCCTGCAGCCGAAGGCGCAGTCCGCGCGGATCGCCTCGGGTGTCGACTTCATCGTGGTGCTGAACAACCAGGGCATCCGCTACACCCACCCGAACCCGGCCCGGATCGGCCAGAAGTTCGTCGGCAACTACCAGCCGGCGCTGCACGGCCAGGTCGTGACCGAGCACATCACCGGCACGCTCGGGCCGCTGGTGCAGGCGGTGGTTCCGGTGTACTCGCCGGACGGCCAGGTGGTCGGGCTCGTCTCGGCGGGCGTCACGCTGGCGAACGTCAACACGGCGAGCGAGCGCCAGCTGCCGGTGGTGCTGGGCGCGGCAGGTGGCGCGATCGGGCTGGCCACGCTCGGGTCGGCGCTGATCAGCCGTCGGCTGCGGCGGCAGACGCACGGGCTGGGCCCGGTCGAGATGACCCGGATGTACGAGCACCACGCGGCCGTGCTGCACGCGGTGCGCGAGGGCGTGATGATCGTCGGCGGGGACGGGCGGCTGCTGCTCTGCAACGACGAGGCGCGGCGGCTGCTGGACCTGCCGCCGGACGCCGAGGGCCGCCCGGTGGCCGAGCTGGGCCTGGAGCCGGCGCCGCTGGAGCTGCTGACCGCCAACCGCCAGGTGACCGACGAGGTGGTGCTGTCCGGGGAGCGGCTGCTGGCGGTGAACGTCCGGCTGACCGACCAGGCGGGCGGGCCGCCCGGCTGTGTGGCCACGCTGCGTGACTCCACCGAGCTGCTGGCGCTGTCCGGCCGGGCCGAACGGGCCCAGCGGCGGCTGCGGCTGCTGTACGACGCCGGGGTGACGGTGGGCAGCACGCTGGACGTGACGCGGACGGCCGAGGAGCTGGCGCAGGTCACGGTGCCGCGGTTCGCGGACTTCGTCACGGTCGACCTCGCGGAGCAGGTCCTGGCGGGTGAGGAGCCTCCGGCGGGCACCTCGTTGGGGCGGATGCGGCGGGCGGCGGTGGCGGGCGTACGGGACGACTCGCCGTTCTACCCGGTCGGCACGGTGCTGGACGTGGTGCCCGGCTCCCCGCTGGCCTGGGCGCTGCACAGCGGGGAGCCGGGACTGGAGCCGGACCTGAGGGAGACCCGGCAGTGGCGGGAACAGGACCCGGAGCGGTCCGCGCAGGCGCTGGCGTACGGGGTGCACTCGCTGGTGCGGGTGCCGCTGCGGGCGCGCGGGGTGCTGCTCGGGGTGGCCCGGTTCTGGCGGGCGCAGCGGGCGGAGCCGTTCGAGCCGGACGACCTGGCGCTGGCGGAGGAGCTGGTCTCGCACGCGGCGGTGTGCATCGACAACGCCCGCCGCTACACCCGGGAGCACGCGATGGCGGTGACGCTGCAGCACAGCCTGTTGCCGCGCAGCCTGCCGGCGCAGAACGCGCTGGACGTGGCGCACCGCTACCTGCCGGCCCAGGCCGGGGTGGGCGGGGACTGGTTCGACGTGATCCCGCTGCCGGGCGCGCGGGTGGCGCTGGTGGTCGGGGACGTGGTGGGGCACGGGCTGCACGCGGCGGCGACGATGGGCCGGCTGCGGACGGCGATCCACAACTTCTCGACCCTGGACCTGCCGCCGGACGAGCTGCTGGGGCACCTGGACGAGCTGGTGAACCGGATCGACCAGGACGAGGCGGCGGGCGGTGAGAACGCCGGACTGACCGGGGCGACCTGCCTGTACGCGATCTACGACCCGGTGTCGCGGCGCTGCACGATGGCCACCGCCGGGCACCCGCCGCCGGCCGTGGTGGACCCGCAGGGCCGGGTGGTGTTCCCGGAGCTGCCGACCGGGCCGCCGCTGGGGCTGGCGGTGCTGCCGTTCGAGACCGCCGACGTGGAGCTGGCGGAGGGCAGCCGGCTGGTGCTGTACACGGACGGGCTGGTGGAGGACCGCGAGCGGGACATCGACGAGGGGCTGGAGCTGCTGCGTTCGGCGCTGACCGGCCCGCCGCGCACGCCCGAGCAGACCTGCGCGGACGTGCTCGGGGCGCTGCTGCCGGCGCACCCGCAGGACGACATCGCGCTGCTGGTGGCGCAGACCAGGGTGCTGGCGCCGGACCGGGTGGCGGAGTGGGACGTGCCCTCGGACCCGGCGGCGGTGGGGGCCGTCCGGGCGGAGGTGGCGCGGCGGCTGGCGGGCTGGGGGCTGGACGAGGCCGCGTTCGTCACCGAGCTGATCCTGAGCGAACTGGTGACCAATGCGATCCGGTACGGCTCCGGGCCGATCCGGGTGCGGCTGCTGCGGGACCGTGCGCTGATCTGCGAGGTGTCGGACGGCAGCAGCACCTCGCCGCACCTGCGGTACGCGGCGACCGAGGACGAGGGCGGGCGCGGGCTGTTCCTGGTCGCGCAGTTCGCGGACCGCTGGGGGACGCGGTACACGGCGACCGGGAAGGTCATCTGGGCGGAGCAGCCGCTGGAGTAGGAAGTCGGACGGGCCGACTTCCCACTCCGGGCTTCCTACTCCCGGCTTCCTACTCCCGGCTTCCTGCTCCCGGCGTGCGGGCCTACTGCCGGAAGGCGGCGGCCAGGACGTTGACGACGTCACCGATGACGATGACCGCCGGGGGCTTGACGCCCTCGGCCTCGACCACGGCGGCGACGGTGCCCAGGGTGGCGTCCACCCGGCGCTGGGCGGCGGTGGTGCCCTCCTGGACGATCGCGACCGGGGTGTCCGCCGCACGGCCGTACTCGACCAGCCGGGCGGCGATCGCGCCGATCTTGTCCACGGCCATCAGCAGCACCAGGGTGCCGCTCATCTTCGCCGCGGCCTCCCAGTTGGTCAGCGAGCGCTCGTCGTCCGGGCCGACGTGGCCGGAGATCACGGTGAACTCGTGCGTCATGCCGCGGTGGGTGACCGGGACGCCGGCCGAGGCGGGGACGCTGATCGAGCTGGAGATCCCGGGCACCACGGTGACCGGGAGGCCGGCCTCGGCGCAGGCCAGCAGCTCCTCGCCGCCGCGCCCGAAGACGTACGGGTCGCCGCCCTTGAGCCGGACCACGAACTTGCCGGCCTTGGCGTGCTCGATCAGCGTGCGGTTGATCGCCTCCTGGGCCATGAACCGGCCGTACGGGATCTTGGAGGCGTCGATCACCTCGACGTGCTCGGGCAGTTCGGCGAGCAGCTCGCGCGGGGCGAGGCGGTCGGCGACCACCACGTCGGCGTCGGCGAGCAGGCGGCGGCCGCGCACCGTGATCAGGTCCGGGTCGCCGGGGCCGCCGCCGACCAGGGCGACGCCGGCGCCGTGCGAGCGGTACTGGCGGGCGGCCAGCGAGCCGTCCCGCAGGCCGTCCACGATGGCGTCGCGCAGGGCGGCGGAGTGCCGCGGGTCGCCGGTGAGGACGGCCACGGTGGCGCCCGCGTCACGGCCGCTGGCCGGGGTCCAGGCGGAGGCGGCGGAGGCGTCGTCGCTGCGGGAGCAGAACACCCGCTCGCGCTCGGCCTCCGCGCTGACGGCCGTGTTGACCGCCGGGTCGTCGGTGGCGACGAGGGCGTACCAGGCACCGGCCAGGTCGCCGTCCTGGTACGGACGGGCGTGCCAGGTGAGCTCGCCCGCGTCGGCCATGGCCTGGACGGCCGGGGTGGTCGACGGGGATATCAGGTGCAGGTCGGCCCCGGTGGCGATCAGGGCGGGCAGCCGCCGCTGGGCGACCTGGCCGCCGCCGATCACGACGACGCGGCGGCCGGCCAGCAGCAGGCCGACCGGGTACGGCGTGCGGCCCTCGGTGCTCGGGTGCGGGTTGGGCGCGGTCATCGGCGGTGCTCCTGATCGGGGATGAGTGTTGGGGACGGTACGGCGAGACACCGCTCCGCGGACCGGCGCGCCCTCGGGCCGGTCCGCGGAGCGGTGACGGACGTGCGTCAGGCCTTCTCGGTGACCCCGGCGGAGTCGAACGTGGCTACATCGTGCATCGCCCGGGCCGCGCTCTGCACCAGCGGCAGGGCCAGCAGGGCGCCGGTGCCCTCGCCGAGGCGCAGGTCGAGGTCGATCAGCGGACGCAGGCCGAGCTTCGCCAGCGCGGCCTGGTGGCCGGGCTCGGCGGAGCGGTGGCCGGCGATGCAGGCGGCCAGCACCTCGGGGGCGATCGCCTTGGCGACCAGTGCGGCCGAACCGGCGATGACGCCGTCCAGGATCACCGGGGTGCGCAGCGAGGCGGCACCCAGCAGGAAGCCGGCGATCGCCGCGTGCTCCAGGCCGCCGATGGCGGCGAGGACGCCGACCGGGTCGCTCGGGTCGGGCCGGTGCAGGGCCAGCGCGGCGCGGATGACCTCGATCTTGCGGGCGTGGGTCTCGTCGTCGATGCCGGTGCCGCGGCCGGTGACCTCGGCCGGGTCGAGGCCGGTGAACACCGAGATCAGGGCGGCCGAGGCGGTGGTGTTGGCGATGCCCATGTCGCCGGTGACCAGCGCCTTGTTGCCCGCCGCGACCAGGTCGCGGGCGGTCTCGATGCCGACCTCGATGGCCTGCAGGGCCTCCTCGCGGGTCATCGCCGGACCCTGGGTCATGTCCGCCGTACCGGGGCGGACCTTGCGCGGCAGCAGGCCGGTGGCACGGCCCTGCTGGACGGCGTCCGGCAGCTCGGCGGCCACGCCGACGTCGACCACGCAGACCTCGGTGCCGATCTGCTTGGCGAAGGAGTTGATCACCGCTCCCCCGGCCAGGAAGTTGCCGACCATCTGGGCGGTCACCTCCTGCGGCCAGGGGCTGACGCCCTGGGCGTGCACGCCGTGGTCACCGGCGAAGATCGCCACGCAGGCGGGCTCCGGGATCGGCGGCGGGCACTTGCGGGACAGGCCGCTCAGCTGGGCGGAGATGATCTCCAGCATGCCGAGCGAGCCGGCCGGCTTGGTCATCCGCTTCTGCCGGTCCCAGGCCTCGCCCAGCGCCTTGGCGTCCAGCGGGCGGATGCCGCGCAGCGTGTCGGCGAGCAGGCTCTGCGGCTCCTCGCCGGGCAGCGCCCGGTTGCCGTACTGCTCCTCGTGCACGACCCAGGACAGCGGGCGCTTCTTCGCCCAGCCCTGCTGCTCCAGCTCCGGCTCGCCCGGGAAGGAGTCGACGAAGCCGACGCACAGGTAGGCGACGACCTCCAGGTGCTCGGGCAGGCCGAGCTCCCGGACCAGCTCCTCGTCGTCGAAGAAGCTCACCCAGCCGACGCCCAGGCCCTCGGCGCGGGCCGCCAGCCAGAGGTTCTCGACGGCCAGGGCGGCCGAGTACGGGGCCATCTGCGGCTGGGTGTGGCGGCCCAGGGTGTGCCGGCCGCCCCGGGTGCGGTCGGCCGTCACCACGATGTTGACCGGGGTTTCGAGGATCGCCTCGATCTTGATTTCCTTGAACTGCTTCGCCCGGCCCTTGGGCAGCGAGTCCGCGTACGACTCGCGCTGGCGCTCGGCCAGGGCGTGCATCCGGCGGCGGGTCTTGGCCGACCGGATCACCACGAAGTCCCAGGGCTGCGAGTAGCCGACGCTGGGCGCGGTGTGGGCGGCCTCCAGGACCCGGATCAGCACCTCGTGCGGGATCGGGTCAGGGCGGAAGCCGTTGCGGATGTCGCGGCGCTCGCGGATCACCTGGTGGACGGCCTCGCGGCCGGCCTCGTCGTAACCGGGGGCGGCCGGGCCGCGCGGCTCGGCGGGCTCCTCGGGCTGCGGCTCCTCGGGGTGCTGCTGCTCCTGCTGCTGCGGCTCCTCGGCAGACGGCTGGTCGGCCTGCTGCTCTGCGGGCTGCTCGGCCTGCGGCTCCTCGGGGGCGGAGGGCTCGGGGGCCTGCTCCTGGAGGGGCTCGGCGGTCTCGACGGCCTCGGCACTCTCGGCCGCGGCGGCCACCGGCTCGGCGGCGGCTTCGGCGGCAGCCTCGGTCGGCGCCTCGGCAGCGGGCTGGGCCGGCTCGGCGACCGGCTCGGCGGTGCCTTCGGCCGCGGCCTCGGTCGGGGTCTCGGCAGGGGTCTCGGCCACGGACTCGGTCTCCGGCCCGGCCGGGGTCGGCTCGGCGACGACCTCGGCGGAGGCCTCGGCACCGTTCTCCGCAGCCTGCTCGACCGTGGTCTCGGCCGACTGGCCGACAGCCTCCGGCGCAACCTCGGCGACGGGCTGCTGCTCGGACTCCTGCGCGACGGCCTCGGCGGGCTGCGCCGGCGCGGCCTCGACAGCAGCCTCGACGGCAGTGTCGGCAACCGGCTCGGCGGCGGCATCGCCGGGCGCCGCCACGGGCTGCTCCGCCTGCGCTGCCTCCTCCGCCTGCTCCGCGACCGGCTCCGCGACGGTCTCCGCCGGGACGGCCTCCTGCTGCTGCGGCTGCTCGGCCTCCGCGACGGGCTCGCCGACAGCCTGGCCGGACGGCATCTCACCGGTGCCCGCGGCGGTCTCGGCAACCGGAGCGGCGACGACCTCCGGCGCGGCCACGGCGGACTCGCCGGCCTCGGCGACCTCAGCGGTCCCGGCGGCCTGGACGGCCTCGCCCTCGGCACCGGAAGCGGCCTGAGCCGCCTGGACGGCCTCGCCGCCCTCGGCGGCCTGCGGCGCGTCGGCGGCCGCTATGGGCGCGGGCTGCTGCGGCGCCGCCTCCTCGGCCGCCGGGGCCTGCCCGGCCGCCTCGACCTTGGGCAGGCCGTGCGAGGTGGGCGCGGCGAGGAAGGCGGAGATCCGGCGCGGCTGACCGGCCGGGGCGGCAGCCTCGGGCTGAGCGGCGTCCTCGACGGCGACGCCGTCGACGGCAACGCCCTCGGCAGCGACGGGGGCGGCGGCGACGGGTACGGCCTCGGCCACGGCCTGGGCGGCCTCCGCCACGACCGGCTCGGCCACGAGGTCCTGCGGCGCGACCTCCTGCGGCGCGACGGCGACGGCCTCCGCGACGGCCTCGGGCGCTGCCGGGGCCTGGGCGGCGTGAGCGCCCTGGCCGGCCTGAGCCGCCTCCGGCAGCTCGACGACCTCGATCACCTCGATCGCCCCGATCGTCTCGACCGCCATCACGGCCTCGACCGGCTGGGAGGCGAGTGGCACCTGCACCGCCTGCAGGGCGTCCTGCGGGTAGGGCAGCTGCTGCCCCTCCGTCATCGGAGCGCCCTGGACGGCCGGGGCGACCGGCGGCGCCGGGGCCATCGGGGCGGCCTGCGGCACGGCAGCCTGCCCCGGGACGGCGGCCTCGGCCATCGGCGGCCGGCCGACGACCGGGATGCCGTGCGCGGGCGTGCCGCCCAGCGACGGGCCGCGGTCGGCCAGCGAGCGGACCGGGACGTGGCCGGTCATCAGCGACGGGTCCGGGATCGGCGGGCCGGCGTGCAGCGGGCGGCGCGGCTGCTGAGCCTGCGTCATCGGCTGCTGCGCCTGCGGCTGCATCTGGACGGGCTGCTGCGGGGCGTGCTCGGCACCGAGCACCGGCGGGTCCACCGGCGGCCAGGACGGCTCGACCGGCATGCCGTCCTGCTGCGGGGCGAGCGGCAGTTGCTCGGCCGGGACGGACGCCATCGGCTCGCCCCAGGAGCCCTGCGGGCCGGGCATCAGCAGCACGTCGTCCTCGTCGTCCAGGCCGTCCGGCTGGTCGAGGAAGTGGAAGGCCGGGCGCGGGGCGCCCTGGTCGACGGCCCAGCCGTCGCCGGGGACACCGGGCGACGGCATGCCGGGGACGGTGAAGCCGGGCTGGCCCTGCGGCGGGATGACGCCCGCGCCCGGGGGCATCGTGCCGGGCATGCCGCCGACCGGGGCCGCCTGGTTCGGGATCACACCGCCGTCCGTCGCGACGCCCTGCAGGGGTGCAACGCCCGCGACGCCCTCCGGTCCGCCGAGCGGGTCGGGCCCGGCGTGCGGGTGCTCCGGCAGTCCCTCGCCCGGGACGTGGCCGCCATCGGTCATTGTCAAAGCTCCTTCCAGGCCGCTGCCGCGCCCTTGGCGACGCGATCACCGATCGCAGCGCCCATCCGCACGGGCCGGGCCTGGCCGACCCGCCCCTCAACCACACGCGGCCGCCGCGCCATGGCGCTGCGGCCCAAGTCCTTCCGGCGCGCTGCGGCACCCCGGCCCGGCGTACCACCCCCGAGGGACGGCACGTCGTCTGAAACAACGACAACCCGGAGCAACCGGCACGACCGCACCGGACCCTACGGCATTCTCCAGGTCCGGCACGAGGCCCGTCGAATTGCCCACACTCCGAGCGGAATCGGGTTGCACCGCGTCAAAAAGGTGACAAACCGACCGAATCGGGTGGGTCGCCGACGGCTGCAGCCGCCCAGGACGTCACACTACCGGCCCGGCGCGGTCACCTCTCGAATCGGTGTCCGGATGCGACCTGGATCACCGTCGCCGCCACCGGACGGCCCCGGCCCACGCCCGAGGCCTTCACACGATCTGCTCACCCCAGAGCACCAGCACGCCGGTTCCGCCCGCCCCCAGCTCCAGCCCGCCGCCCTCCCCCACAGACAGCAACGGAGTCGACTGCAGCAACGCGCCGTCCGCCCGGTAGCCGGCCTCGCCGATCGCCCGCCGGACCTCCTCCGCCTCGGCGAAGGTCCGGGGCAGCGCGACGAAGCGCTCCGGCCTGCGGGCCAGCACCGCGCGCACCACGTCCGGGCCGCCGGACTCCACCACCGCCGCGTCCGGCTCGGGCAGGCCGCCCAGCACCTCGGGGCCGCTGCCGTACACGGCCTCCACCTCGACGCCGTAGCGGCGGGCGTTGACGGTCAGCCGGGCGCAGGCCGAGCGGGAGCCCTCGACCGCGACCACGGCGGCGCCGAACCGGGCCGCCTCCACCGCGAGGGCGCCGCTGCCCGCGCCGACCGACCAGACCAGGTCCCCCGGACGTGCACCCAGACGGGCCAGCACCAGGGCGCGCACGTGCGCGGGGAGTGCCTCCGACGCGCCCGCCTCAGCCCCCGTGCGCCCGGCGCCCGCGTAGGCGTCGCCGGGGAGCGCCCAGCCGCGGTCCGCGCCGGGGTAGCCGACCGGGCGCCCCGCCAGCCAGCCGGCCGCCTGGTCCACCGCGGCGGCCTGGGCGGCGCCGCCGATCACCAGCACCACGTTCGGGTCGCGCCAGACGTGGTCGGCGATCCGGTCGGAGGTGAGGACGGTGACGGCCTCCTCCGGGGTGCCGAGGGCCTCGCAGACCACGAAGGTCCGGTGCACCCCGCGCAGCATCAGGGCGAGTTCGGCGGGCCCGGCGCCCGGGGCGGTGAGCACCGCGACCTTCGGGTGGGCCCGGCAGATGTTGGCCGCGCGGCGCAGCCGCCCGCCGTGGGCGCTGACCACCTGGGCGTCCTCCCAGGGCATGCCGGCCCGGGCGAAGGCGGTGGCGACGGAGGAGACGGCGGGCAGCACCTCCAGCTCCAGGCCGTACTCGGGGCGGCGCAGGGTGCGCACCACGCCGAAGAAGCCCGGGTCGCCCTCGGCGACCACGACGGCGGCGCCGCGGTGCTCGGCGATCCGGCGGGCGGCCTGCCTGATCTCGCCGAGGGTGATCCGCTCGGCCGCGTCCGGCACCGGGAGGGCGTTCAGTTGATAGGGGGCGCCGGCCACCAGGGTCGCCGCGGCGAGGGCCGCACCGGCGGCCTCGGTCAGCGGCGTGCCGTCCCACCCGATGACCGTGATCCGGTCAGCCATCTGCGGCCGTTCTCCCTCGACTCGGTGCGCCACTCGCTCGCTCGCGCCGTCGTGCGGCGCCGGTGGAGAGGCTACCGGGTGTCGTCCCCCGGGCGCCGACATCTCGCACATACGTCCGGGGTGATCGGGTGGCTTGGGAGCCGGCTCAGTCCCGCAGCACGTAGCGGTGGTCGCCGTGCCAGCCGTCGTGGTGCAGTTCGGGCGACTCCAGGTCCTCCGGGAGCAGGCTCCACAGGATGAGGTCGCTGCGGCTCTCCGCCACGAGCTCGCCGGACTCGCCGCGCACTATCCAGGCGCTGCGCAGCACGCCCTCGCTGATGCCGCCGATCTTCTGGGCGACCTGCTGGGCGGCGGTGTTCCCGGCGGCGGTGCGCAGCTCCAGGCGCAGGAAGCCGCGATCCTCGAAGAGCCACTGGGCGACGCCGAGGACGGCCTCCGGGGCGTAGCCCTCGCCGCGGGCCCAGGCGGCGGTCACGTAGGAGATCTCGGTGCTGCGCAGCCGCCAGTCGGTGTTGCGCAGTTCGACCAGGCCGACCAGGCGCTGGGTCAGGTGCTCGGTGACGGCGAGGACGATGCCGCGGCCGGCGGCCCGGTGGGCGGGGGCGAGGGTGCGGGCGAGTTCGGCCGCGTACTCCTCGGTGAAGGGGTGCGGGAGGTCCGTCCAGGCCAGGACGAGGTCGTCGGCCATCATCGTGGCCAGGCCGGGGGCGTCGTCCTCCGCAAGGGGTCGCAGCAGCAGCCGTTCGGTGCTGATGGCGGTCTCGGGGAAGCTCGCTGCCATGCCGTCTCTCCTCGCCGGGTCGTGAACACAACACCGTACGCCTGCGTCGCACTCCGGGTACCACCCGGTGCGCCGCCCGCACGACGGTACGTCAGAACGCCTTTGCCCGGGGCGTCCGAGGTGCATACTGCCCGACCGGGCCCCGCCGAGGTGCGGCGGGGCCCGGTCGTCGCGGCGTAGCGCGGTGCGACGGATCAGAAGGCCGGGATGACCGAGCCCTGGAAGGTGTCGTTGATGTACTTCTTGACCTCGTCGGAGTTCAGCAGCTCGGCGAGCTTCTTGACCCGCGGGTCGTTCTCCTTGCCCTTCTTGACGGCGAGGATGTTGGCGTACGGGTTGCCGTCGGCCTTCTCCAGGACGAGGGCGTCGGTGGCCGGCTTCAGGCCGGAGTCGAGCGCGTAGTTGCCGTTGATGACGGCGGCGTCGAGGTCGGCGACGGAGCGGGGCAGCTGGGCGGCCTCCAGCTCCTTCCACTTGAGGTTCTTCGGGTTGCCCGTCACGTCGGCCGGGGTGGCGGTGGTGGTGACGCCGTCCTTGAGGGTGATCAGCTTGTTGTCGGCGAGCAGCTTGAGCGCCCGGCCCTCGTTGGTGGCGTCGTTGGGCAGACCGATGGTCGCACCGTCCGGCAGGTCGGCGATCGCCTTGACCTTCTTGGAGTACAGGCCCAGCGGCTCCAGGTGCACGGGCTCGACCGAGACGATGTTCGTGCCGTGCTTCTTGTTGAAGTCCTCCAGGTACGGGACGTGCTGGAAGTAGTTGGCGTCGGCCGAACCGTCCTGCACCGCCGTGTTGGGGGTCACGTAGTCGGTGACCTCCTTGATGTCGAGCTTGAGGCCGGCCTTGTCCGCGAGGTTGTCCTTGACGAACTTCAGGATCTGCCCGTGCGGGGTGGGGCTGGCCACGACCTTCAGCGGCGCGTTCGGGTCCGAGGAGGACGAGCCGGAGCTGCTGCAGGCGGCCAGCGAGAAGGCGAGGCCGGCGGTGGCGAGGACACTGGTGAACTTCACAACGGTGCGCACGAAAAGTGCCTTTCTGCGTGATTCGGGGAGCCGCGTCCGGTGTCGGACGGGGGAGGTCTAGGAGGCGACGAGGTCCTTGTCGGGAGTCGTCGGGGTGCGGCCCAGCAGGCGGGTCCGGCCGCCGGCGCGGCCGCGGTGGGCGAGGCGGCGGACGGCGAAGTCGCCGATCAGCTGGACGGCCGTGACGATGATCACCAGCTCGGCCACGATGACCCACATGAAGGCCGTCTCGAAGCGCTGGTAGCCGTAGTTGACGGCGAGGGTGCCGAGGCCGCCGCCGCCGACCGTGCCGGCCATCGCGGAGTAGCTGACCAGCGTGATGACCGTGGTGGTGATCGAGGCCACGATGCCGGGCAGCGCCTCGGGCAGCAGGGTCTTGCGGACGATCGTCCAGGTGCTGCCGCCCATCGACTGGACCGCCTCGACCAGGCCGCGGTCGACCTCACGGACGGAGGTCTCGACCAGGCGGGCGAAGAACGGGATGGCGCCGATGGTCAGCGGCACGGTCGCCGCCTGCCAGCCGATCGAGGTGCCGACCAGCCAGCGGGTGAAGGAGATCAGGGCGATCATCAGGATGATGAACGGCACCGAGCGGGCGATGTTCACCACGAAGCCGATGGCCTTGTTGACGGCCCGGTTGGCCAGCAGGCCGCCCTTGTCGGTGAGCACCAGCAGGACGCCCAGCGGCAGGCCGAGCAGCACGGTGACGAGTGCCGACACGCCGACCATCTGGAAGGTCTCCTGCGTGGCCGGCCCCATCAGGGCCCACATCTGGTCCCAGGTCATGCCACCGCTCCGTTCGCCGCACCGATCACGTCCACCTGCAGGCCCTGCTCGCGCAGGTAGCCGATCGGCACCACGTTGTCCTGGTGGGCGCCGGACAGCTCGACCCGCATCCGCCCGACCATCCGGCCGGCGATGGTCTCCACCGCGGCGCCGAGGATGTTGATGTCGATCTGGTAGGTGCGGGCCAGCTGGGAGACGAACGGCTGGGCCGAGGTGTCGCCCTGGAAGGTGATCTCCAGCACGGTGGAGCCGGGGTGGCCGGTGCCGAACTCGCTGAGCGGGAACAGCTCGCGGGCCAGCTCGGAACCGGGCTGGGCCAGCAGGTCGGTGAGCCCGCCGGACTCGATCACCCGGCCGCCGCGCATCAGGGCGGCGGAGTCGCAGACGGACTTGATGACGTCCATCTCGTGGGTGATCAGCAGGACGGTGAGGCCGAGCTGCTGGTTGAGGTCGCGCAGCAGCTTGAGGATCGAGCGGGTGGTCTCCGGGTCGAGCGCCGAGGTGGCCTCGTCGGAGAGCAGCACCTTGGGGTCGCCGGCCAGGGCGCGGGCGATGCCGACGCGCTGCTTCTGGCCGCCGGAGAGCTGGTTGGGGTAGCTGCGGGCCTTGTCGCCGAGGCCGACCAGGTCCAGCAGTTCGGCGGCCTTGCGGCGGCGCTGGGTGCGGTCCAGGCCGATGATCTCCAGCGGCAGCTCGACGTTCTGCTGCACCGTCCGCGAGGACAGCAGGTTGAAGTGCTGGAAGACCATGCCGATCCGGCGGCGCGCCTCGCGCAGCTCCCGGCCCGCCCGGTTCTCGCCACCGGACAGCGCGGTCAGCTCGACCCCGTCCACGGTGACGGTGCCGGAGGTCGGGCGCTCCAGCATGTTCACGCAGCGGATGAGGGTGGACTTGCCGGCACCGCTGGTGCCGACGACTCCGTAGACCTCGCCCGGGCGGACGTGCAGGTCGACGCCGGCGAGGGCGGTCACCTCGCGGCCTCGGGAGCGGTAGACCTTCGTGAGGTCCGTGGTGGTGATCACAGCGGCTTCCGTGGGTCGGGGGCGGGCGGCGTGGATCGACCGCCCGACCGGATTGCGGTCGGCGGTGACTTACGGCGCTTCGCCAGGGGGATCCGGACCTGCCACCCCTTGATCGTGGCCGTTGGACGGCCGGGCCGCGCGACGGCGTGGCCCTTACGAGTCACCGGCGCCCGCGGGTCGGCGGGCACGGCAAGGGGAGGGGTACGGAGAGGAGGGGCGCGCTCGCACGGGCGGGAGCGACGCCGGAGTCTCGCTTCGGGGCGCGAGGGGAGGCACCCTCAGGGGGCGCCGGGGGCGGTGGCCCTCAGCAGTGACACATTCGACGGCACATGGCACGCTCACCTGCCGGCAGCGTGCCGGTGGGGGTCCAGTTCGTCGTCGCAGTCATGTGAGCCAGTAAAACAGATGGGTCGTAGTACGCCCAATTGTTTGACAGCAGTGTCCGCAATGCGGACACTCGCGCCTCTGACCAGCGGAGATACGACTCGGCGCCGCCACCGGATCGTCCGGATGGTGGCGGCGCCGAGGGCGGCTGCGCGGGCGGCGGGCTCAGGCCGTCGCGGCGAGCGGGGTGCTGGCGAGCGGCGTGGCGGCGGGCTTCTCCAGGTGGACGAAGCTCAGCCGGTTGCTGACCTGCTCGACCCGGGTCTGCCGGTAGCCCTGACGGGCGTACAGGCGCAGGTTGCCGAGGCTGCGGTGGCCGGTGAACAGGCGGTAGGCGCTCACCGGGCCCTCCTCGGCGAGGCGGCGCTCCAGCGCGTCCAGGAGGCGGCCGCCGAGGCCGTGACGCTGCATCCGCGGGTGGACGACCAAACGCCCTATCCGGCCGACGCCGTCGGCGCCGATGCGGCCGCGGACGGTGCCGACCACCTCGTCGCCCAGCCGGGCGACCAGGAAGTGCTGCTCGGCCAGTTCGGCGCGCAGGCTCTCCAGGCTCTGTGTCAGGGGCTCCAGGGCCCAGTCGCCGTACAGCTCGGCCTCGGGCTGGTAGCCGAGGTACTGGAGCTTGAGGATCTGCTCCGCGTCCTCGGCCTCCGCAGCCGAGATGATCACGCTCATGCCCATGTGGAGGGGCCTCCCCAGTCGTCGTGCCCGGCGCGCAGAGGGTGGCGCGCTCACGCTCAGTATCCGAGTGATCGCGTCACCGTCAAGAGCTGCGTTCGCCAGCGCTCTACCCGGGTGTCAGCTTCCCTCAACCTTCGGGGGGCCGGACGTGGCGAGGGTCACGTCGGGGCGGAGGGGGCCGGTGGGGCTGGAGAGGCGCGCGGGAGCGGGCGGAGGCACGGGCGGGAGAGGGTTCGCGGGGCGGGGCCGGGGTGCCTCCCCGGGGCTCATGGGTAGCGCTCCGCGTGGAGCAGCGTCCGCAGGCAGGCCAGGCAGCGGGAGCGGGTGGGGCCGATGGAGCCCCGGGGCATGCCGAGGCGTTCGGAGAGCTCGCGGTAGGTGGGTGGCGGGTCCTCGGCGAGGGCGGCGATCAGTTCCGGGCAGCGGCCGGGCAGGGCGGCGACGGTCTCGCGGACCACACGGCGGCGGCATTCGGCGAGGTAGACGTCCTCGGCGGAGGGGACGGGGGGAAGGGTGGTGCACACACCGTGCATGACGGCCCGGGGCGGGGCCGGTTACGCCCGGGCCGGGGCGCGGACGCCGGAGGGGCGCGCCGGTCGGACCGCCGCGCCCCTCCCCCGCTGACCTCCGGTCAGCCCTGGACCCACTCCTGCTGCCGCGCCAGGTCCGCCTTCACCTCGGCGAGCTGGACCGCGACCGCCGAGGGGGCGGTGCCGCCGCGCCCGTTGCGGGAGGCGATGGCGCCGTGCACGCTGAGCACCGACCGGACCTCGGGGGTCAGGTGCTCGGAGATCGCGGCGAACTGCTCGTCCGTCAGGTCGGACAGCTCGATGCCCTCGGCCTCGCAGACCTTGACGCAGGCGCCGGCCACCTCGTGCGCGACCCGGAACGGCACGCCCTGCTTGACCAGCCACTCGGCGATGTCGGTGGCGAGCGAGAAGCCGGCCGGGGCCAGCTCCTCCAGCCGCTCCCGGTGCACCGTGAGGGTGGCCATCATCCCGGTGAACGCGGGCAGCAGCACCTCCAGGGTGTCGCAGGAGTCGAAGACCGGCTCCTTGTCCTCCTGGAGGTCCCGGTTGTAGGCCAGCGGCAGCGCCTTGAGGGTGGCCAGCAGGCCGGTCAGGTTGCCGATCAGCCGGCCGGACTTGCCGCGGGCGAGCTCGGCGATGTCCGGGTTCTTCTTCTGCGGCATGATCGAGGAGCCGGTGGAGAAGGCGTCGTGCAGCGTGATGAAGCCGAACTCCTTGGTGTTCCAGATGATCACCTCCTCCGCGATCCGGGAGAGGTTGATGCCGATCATCGCGGTCACGAAGGCGAACTCGGCGACGAAGTCGCGCGAGGCCGTGCCGTCGATGGAGTTGCCGACCGAGCCGCCCTCGAAGCCGAGGTCGGCGGCGACGGCCTGCGGGTCGAGGCCGAGCGAGGAGCCGGCCAGGGCCCCGGAGCCGTACGGGGAGACGGCGGTGCGGGCGTCCCACTGGCGCAGCCGCTCGGCGTCCCGGCCGAGGGCCTGCACGTGCGCGAGGACGTGGTGGGCGAAGAGCACCGGCTGGGCGTGCTGGAGGTGGGTGCGGCCCGGCATCGCGGTGTCCGGGTGCGCCTCGGCGAGGCCGACGAGGGCCTGCTGGAGGTCGAGCAGCAGGCCGCCGATGGTCTTGGCGTGGTCCCGCAGGTACATCCGGAACAGCGTGGCGATCTGGTCGTTGCGCGAGCGCCCTGCCCGCAGCTTGCCGCCGAGGTCGGGGCCGAGGCGCTCCAGCAGTCCGCGTTCCAGGGCGGTGTGGACGTCCTCGTCGGCGACGGTGCCGGTGAAGGTGCCCGCCTCGACGTCGGCGAGCAGCTGATCCAGGCCGGCCAGCATGCCGGCGAGCTCGGCGTCGGAGAGCAGGCCCGCCTTGTGCAGGACCCGGGCGTGGGCCTTGGAGCCGGCGATGTCGTACGGCGCGAGGCGCCAGTCGAAGTGGACCGAGGCGGAGAGCTTGGCCAGCGCCTCGGACGGGCCGTCGGCGAAGCGCGCGCCCCAGAGGCGGACGTCGGCGGACTGCTGGGCGGTCATCGCGGAGCTCCTTCATGCCTTCATGCCTGTGCAGCGGATGGCATAAGTATGCACCAAGGCGTATGGAACACAAAACCCCGGCCGACGGCCCGGGGAATCCGAGGGGCCGTCGGCCGGGGTTGTCCGGGGCGGGGCGCTACTGCGCCTTGGCCTGGGCGAGTTGCATGAGGTGGTCGGCGAGCGCCTGGCCGCCGGCCGGGTCCCGGCTGATCAGCAGGACGGTGTCGTCGCCGGCGATGGTGCCGATGATCTCGAACACCTCGGCCTGGTCGATCGACGAGGCCAGGAACTGCGCGGCGCCGGGCGGGGTGCGCAGCACCACCAGGTTGCCGGAGGCCGTCGCGGAGACCATCAGCTCGCCGGCCAGCCGGGCCATCCGGCCCTCGCTGGCCGACTCCCCCATCGGCGCGCGCGGCGTGCGGTCGCCGCCCTCGGCCGGGACGGCGTAGATCAGCGCGCCGTCCCGGTTGCGGATCTTGACCGCGCCCAGCTCGTCCAGGTCCCGCGAGAGGGTGGCCTGGGTGACCACGAGTCCGTCGTCGGCGAGCAGCTTGGCGAGCTGGCTCTGCGAACGCACGGGCTGGCGGGTGAGCAGGTCCACGATCCGCCGGTGGCGCGCCGTGCGGGTCTGCGGGACCTGCGGCGTCGGCCCGGCGGCGGAAGGGCCGGAGTGGGAAGCGGTCATGTGATTATTCTCCCGGACGGCGGTCAACTCGCATCGGCCGGGGCGCCCTCGCGCACCGTCCGGAGGATGCCCGGCAGCGCCGCGAGGAAGGCGTCCGCCTCCTGCTCGGTCAGCACCAGCGGCGGGGCCAGCCGGACGGCGTCCGGGACGGCCGCGTTGACCAGGAAGCCCGCGTCCTGCGCCGCGGCCTGGACCGCGGCCGAGACCGGCTCGGTGAGCACGATGCCGAGCAGCAGTCCGGCCCCGCGCACGTGCGAGACCAGCGGGTCGCCGAGCGCCTCGACGCCCTGCCGCAGCCGCTCGCCGAGCTTGCGGGCGTGCTCCAGCAGGCCCTCGGACTCGATGGTGTCCAGCACCGCGAGCCCGGCCGCGGCGGCCACCGGGTTGCCGCCGAAGGTGGTGCCGTGCTGGCCCGGGGTGAGCAGCTCGGCGGCCTCCCCGAAGGCGAGCACGGCGCCCATCGGCAGGCCGCCGCCGAGCGCCTTGGCCAGGGTCACCACGTCCGGCTCGACGCCCTCGAAGGCCTGGTGGGCGTACCAGTGGCCGGTGCGGCCGACGCCGGTCTGGATCTCGTCCAGAACCAGCAGGGTGCCGGTGGCCCGGGTGATCTCGCGGGCCGCCCTGAGGTAGCCGTCGGGCAGCGGGATCGCGCCGTTCTCGCCCTGGATCGGCTCCAGGAAGACGGCGGCGGTCTCGGTGGTGACGGCCGCGCGCAGCGCCTCGACGTCGCCGAACGGGACGTGGGTGACGTCACCGGGCAGCGGGCGGAACGGGTCCTGCTTGGCGGGCTGGCCGGTGAGCGCGAGGGCGCCCATGGTGCGGCCGTGGAAGGCGCCCTGGAGGGCGACCAGGTGGGTGCGGCCGGTCCGCCGGCTGATCTTGAACGCGGCTTCGTTGGCCTCCGCGCCGGAGTTGCAGAAGAACACGCGGCCGCCCTCCCGGCCGTCCAGCGCCAGCAGCCGCTCGGCGAGGGCGATGGTGGGCTCGGCCATGAAGAGGTTGGAGACGTGGCCGAGGGTGGCGATCTGCCGGCTGACCGCCTCGACCACGGCCGGGTGGGCGGTGCCCAGGGCGTTGACGGCGATGCCGCCGAGCAGGTCGGTGTACTCCTTGCCGTCGGCGTCCCAGAGCTTGCTGCCCGCGCCGCGCACCAGCGGGATCCGGGGGGTGCCGTAGTTGTCGGTGAAGGCGTGCTGCCACCGGCCGGTGAGCTGCTCGTTGTGCGTCATGCCAGTCCCCCGGTCACGGTCGGTTCGTCGTCCGGCACGACCATCGTGCCGATGCCCTCGTCGGTGAAGATCTCCAGCAGCAGGCTGTGCTGCACCCGCCCGTCCAGGACGCGGGCGGTGCCCACGCCGGAGCGGACGGCGCGCAGGCAGCCCTCCATCTTGGGGAGCATGCCGCTGGCCAGCTCGGGCAGCAGCTCCTCCAGCTCGCTCGCGTTGAGCTGGCTGATCACGTCGTCGGAGTTCGGCCAGTCCTTGTAGAGGCCCTCGACGTCGGTGAGGACGACGAGCATCTCGGCGCCGAGCGCGACCGCCAGGGCGGAGGCGGCGGTGTCGGCGTTGATGTTGTAGACGTGGCCGTCGGCGCCGCGCGCGATCGAGGAGATCACCGGGATCCGGCCGTCGGCGATCAGCGCCTTCACCGCGCCGGCCTCGATGTTGACGATGTCGCCGACCAGGCCGATGTCCACCTGCTCGCCGTCCACGACCGCGTAGCGCTTGACCGCCGTCATGGTGTGCGCGTCCTCGCCGGTCATGCCGACGGCGAACGGGCCGTGCCCGTTGAGCAGGCCGACCAGCTCGCGCTGCACCTGGCCGGCCAGCACCATCCGGACCACGTCCATGGTCTCGGGGGTGGTGACCCGCAGTCCGTTGGTGAAGTTGGACTCCAGGCCGAGCTTGTCCAGCTGGGCGCTGATCTGCGGGCCGCCGCCGTGCACCACGACCGGGTGGAGGCCGGCGTAGCGGAGGAAGACGACGTCCTGGGCGAAGGCCGACTTGAGGCTGTCGTCCACCATGGCGTTGCCGCCGAACTTGATCACGACGGTCTTGCCGTGGAAGCGCTCCAGCCACGGCAACGCCTCGATCAGCGTCACGGCCTTGGGCAACGCGGTGTTGTTGCGGGCCTGTTCGCCCTTGGGTGCGATCTGCACGGGATTCCCTCGTCGATGGGGGTCCCCCCGGCCGGAGGTTGGGGGAGGATGTCGCGGATCTGGTGGCCGCGGATCGGGGTGTCGCGGGTCAGGATGCCGCGGACGAAGTGACGCGGATCAGGTCGAGTAGGCGCTGTTCTCGTGAACGTAGTCGGCGGTGAGGTCGTTGGTCCACAACGAGGCGTCCGCCGTACCGGCGTTGAGGTTCGCGGTGATGACGACCTCACGGCCCTTCATGTCCACCAGGTCGCGGTCCTCGGCCACGCCGCCGTCCTTGCACACCCACACGCCGTTGATGGCGACGTCCAGCCGGTTCGGGTCGAAGGCGGCGGTGGTGGTGCCGATCGCGGCCAGCACCCGGCCCCAGTTGGGGTCCTCGCCGTGGATGGCGCACTTGAGCAGGTTGTTGCGGCTGATCGTCCGGGCGACGTCGACGGCCTCGTCCTCGGTGGCGGCACCGGTGACGTCGATCCGGATGTCCTTGCTGGCGCCCTCGGCGTCGCCGATCAGCTGGCGGGCCAGGTCGGCGCTGACGGTGCGGACGGCCTCGGCGAACTCGGCCTGGTCCGGGGTGAGTCCGGACGCGCCGGAGGCGAGCAGCAGCACGGTGTCGTTGGTCGACATGCAGCCGTCGGAGTCGATCCGGTCGAAGGTGGTGCGGGTGGCGCCGCGCAGCGCGGCGTCCAGGCCGGCGCCGTCCACGGCGGCGTCGGTGGTGAGCACGACCAGCATGGTGGCGAGGCTCGGGGCGAGCATGCCCGCGCCCTTGGCCATGCCGCCGACCGTCCAGCCGGCCGGGCTGGTGACCTGGGCGGTCTTGTGCACGGTGTCGGTGGTCTTGATGGCGATCGCGGCGGCCTCGCCGCCGGTCTCGCTGAGCTCCCCGGCGGCCAGGGTGACGCCGGGCAGCAGGATGTCCATCGGCAGCCGTACGCCGATCAGGCCGGTGGAGGCGACGGCGACCTCGCCGGCGTTGAGGCCCAGCTCCGCGGCGACCTTCTCCGCGGTGGCGTGGGTGTCCTGGAAGCCGAGCGGGCCGGTGCAGGCGTTGGCGCCACCGGAGTTGAGGACGACGGCGGAGACCTGGCCGCCCTTGAGGACCTGCTCGGACCAGAGCACGGGCGCGGCCTTGACCCGGTTCGCGGTGAAGACGCCGGCGGCGGCGAGCGAGGGGCCGTCGTTGACCACCAGGGCGAGGTCGGGGGTGCCGGAGGCCTTGATGCCGGCGGTCACGCCGGCGGCCCGGAAGCCCTTGGCGGCCGTCACGCCCACGTTGCCAGAAGTACTCACGGTGCGACTCCGTTCACGGGAAGGCCCAGCTCCTCGGGCAGGCCCAGGGCGATGTTCATGCTCTGCACCGCGCCGCCGGCGGTGCCCTTGACCAGGTTGTCGATCGCGCTGATCGCGATGATCCGCCCAGCGGTGGCGTCCAGGGCGACCTGGACCAGGGCGGTGTTGGCGCCGTAGACGCTGCTGGTCTGCGGCCACTGCCCCTCGGGCAGCAGGTGGACGAAGGGCTCGTCCGCGAACGCCTCGGTGTAGGCGGCGCGCAGGCTCTCGGCGCCCACCCCGGGCTTGGCCTTGGCCGAGCAGGTGGCGAGGATGCCGCGCGGCATCGGGACGAGGGTGGGGGTGAAGGAGACGGTGACCGGCTCGCCCGCGAGCGGGGTGAGGTTCTGCACCATCTCCGGGGTGTGCCGGTGGACGCCGCCGACGCCGTACGGGCTGACGCTGCCCATCACCTCGCTGCCCAGCAGGTGCGGCTTGGCGGCCTTGCCGGCGCCGGAGGTGCCGGAGGCCGCGACCACCACGGCCTCCGGCTCGGCGAGCCCGGCCGCGTACGCGGGGAACAGCGCCAGGGATACGGCGGTCGGGTAGCAGCCGGGTACGGCGATCCGGTTGCTGCCCTTCAACGCGGCGCGGTGGCCGGGGAGTTCGGGCAGGCCGTAGGGCCAGGTGCCGGCGTGCGCGGAGCCGTAGAACTGCTCCCAGTCGGCGGCGGCCCGGAGCCGGAAGTCGGCGCCGCAGTCGACCACCAGGACGTTCTCGCCGAGGGCCTCGGCGACGGCGGCGGACTGGCCGTGCGGGAGCGCCAGGAACACCACGTCGTGGTCGGCCAGCACCTCGGGGGTGGTGGGTTCGAGGACGCGGTCGGCGAGCGGGATCAGGTGCGGCTGCAGCGCGCCCAGTCTGGTGCCCGCGTTCGAGCCGCCGGTCAGCGCCCCGATCTCCACCTCGGGGTGGCCGAGCAGCAGGCGCAGCACCTCGCCGCCCGCGTATCCGCTCGCGCCGGCGACGGCGACTCGCAATGCCATGGCGTTCCTCCTTTGTCGTGGCATGAATATACGCGTGAGGGAAAATCCATGCAAGGAGTATGTGCGGGAGCCCCGCCCCGGGGTGAACCCCCGGTCAGCGCTTGACGGCCCGCAGCACCACGAACTTGGGGTTCCCGGCCACGAGTTGGCAGTTGCCGAAGAGGCGGCGCAGCTTGACGTGGTAACCGAGGTGGCGGTTGCCGACCACCCAGAGTTCACCGCCGGGCCGCAGGGCCCGCTTCGATCCGGTGAACATCCGCCAGGCGGTGGCGTCGGTGGTGGCCTGGTGGGAGTGGAACGGCGGGTTGTTGAGCACCAGGTCCACCGAGCCGGGGGCGATCACGTCCGGCGCGAGCGCGTCGGCGGCCAGGAACTCGGCCCGGGCGTCCGGGCCCAGGTTGGTGCGGAAGGTCTCCTCGGCGGAGGCCACCGCCTGGTGCGACTCGTCCACGAACAGCAGCTCCGCGCCCGGCCCGGCCAGCGCGGCGGCCGTCCCGACCACGCCGTTGCCGCAGCCCAGGTCCACCACCCGGTCACCGGGGGCGGGGGTCGGCAGGTGGGCGAGGAAGAAGCGGGTGCCGATGTCGAGCCGCTCGGCGCAGAACGTCCCCGCGTGGTTGACGACCGTACGGCCGGAGGCGGGGCCGATGCCCGACGGCAGCGCGTAGCGGTGCGGCCACGGGCTGGGACCGGGGGCGAGCGCCGGGTCCGGCGTACACAGGATCAGCCGGGCCTTGCGGACGGCGAGCGAGGTGCGGGTCGGCCCGAGGATCCGCTCGAAGAGCCGGAGCGTGGAGGTGTGGACCTCGGTCACCATGCCGGCGCCGACCACCACGGTGCCCGGGTGGACGGCGGGGGCCAGCCGGTGCAGCTGGTCCTCCAGCAGGGCCAGGCTCTTGGGGACGCGCACCAGCAGCACGTCGATCCGCTCCGGCGGGGTGTCCCGGGTGGTCAGCAGCCGGCCCTCGTCGACGGCGGAGCCGTCCCGGGCCAGGTTGGCCGCGGTGGCCTGCCGGCCGAGGTGGGAGTCGGTGATCTGGAACGGCCGGTGCTCGGCGAGCGCCGTGGTCAGCGCGCCCCAGCGGTCGCCGAGGACGGCGATCCGGCAGCCGGCCAGCTCGGTCACGGCGCCGTCCGCGCTGTCCGTCTCGCCCGCGAGGTGGCGCAGCAGGTACTCGTCGGCGGCGTCCCAGGCCCGCAGCCGCTCGCGCGGGTCCTCGGGGAAGCGGGTGAGGTCGAAGGTGCCCCACGGGGTGGCGAACGGGGACGCGGCGGGCGTGGGCGCGGCGGGCGTGGTCTGCGGATTCATCGTGTTCTCAGGCTATCGGACGGGGTCCGGGGAACAGTTTTCGATGAAAGCCGCCGGACGGATACTGGAAGGGCCCGACCGAGAGGGGTGAGGGTGATGGACTGGAAGCTCGAAGTCGTGGTGGTCCCGGTGTCCGACGTGGACCGCGCGAAGCTCTTCTACGAGGAGCAGGCCGGCTTCACGGTCGACCACGACACCCGCCTGCGGGACGGGCTCCGCGTGGTCCAGCTGACTCCCCCCGGATCGCGCTGCTCGATCGTGGTGGGCAAGGGCGTGATCGACGCGCCGCCCGGCTCGGTCAAGGGGCTCCAACTGGTGGTGGCGGACATCGAGAAGGCGCACGCCGAACTGGCCGCGCGGGGCGTGCAGGTCAGCCCCGTCCAGCACTTCGTGGCCGGCGCCCGGGTGAACGGCCACGGCGAGGCGTGGAACAACTTCGTGTTCTTCAACGACCCGGACGGCAACGGCTGGGCCGTCCAGGAGGCGCCGTCCGCGGCGTAGGCCCCCGGCCCGGGCGCTTGGGTAGGCTCCGAGGATGGCTGAACACGAGGGAAGCGTGCGGGTGGACAGCTGGATCTGGTCGGTCCGGCTGGTCAAGACGCGGGCACTGGCGGCGGCCGCCTGCCGCGCCGGGCACGTCCGGGTGAACGGCGAACGGGCCAAGCCGGCCCAGGCGCTGAAGCCCGGGGACGAGGTACGGGTCCGCGAGGAGGGGTACGAGCGGGTCGTGGTCGTACGGCAGCTGATCCGCAAGCGCGTCGGCGCCGCGGCCGCGGCGGAGTGCCTGGTCGACAACAGCCCGCCGCGGCCGCCGCGCGAGTTCGTCGCGGCGGCCGGGCAGCGGGACCGCGGGACGGGACGCCCGACCAAGCGGGAGCGCCGCGATCTGGACCAGCTGCGCGGGCTCTGAGGCCCGCCGGCCGGCTCGGCGTGTTCTACGCGGCGGTGTCGGTGAGCACCTTGGCGAGGAAGGCGTCGAGGTTGCCCACCGTACGGGCGATCTGCTGCTCCAGCGGCAGCGACTCGTCGGGCCGGGTGACCAGGGCGGACTTCTTCAGCCCGCGCACGTAGAGCGAGCAGGCGAGGTCGGCGCAGATGTACGTCCCGACCGTGTTGCCCTCGCGGCCGGCCGCCCCGGCCCGGCGGGCGGCGAGCAGCGCGACGCCGGTGCCGGCGTGCGCGGTGATGCACAGCGAGCACACGTTGGTCTTGGTGAGGCTGCGCCGTACCGTCGGCACCCGCAGCGTCACGCCGACCGGCTCGCCGCCGTGCACGGCCACCAGGTAGGCGCGGTCGGGCGCGCCCTGGTCCCGCCAGCCGAGGAAGTCCAGGCTCTCCCAGGGCAGTTCGGCCAGGCCCCGGGGCAGGTTGAGCCGACGGGCCTCGCCCTTGGAGCAGTTGACGAAGGACGCGCGGATCTCGTTCTCACTCAGGGGTTCCATGCTGCGGAAGCTAACACCGCCGCGCGCGCCCTGTCGCGTCAATTTCTCCCGGCTTCTCCCGGCTTCTCCCGGTACGAACCGGGCCGTCCGGGCGGGTGAGGGGTTGTCAGTGGGGCTGCGTACGCTTCTCGGGCCCGGCCCCGGTGCAGGAGGGGGGCGCCGGGGCCGGGCGGTGTCCTGGTCTGGTGGTGTCCTGGCCGGGCGGGCTACTGCTTGAAGGCGACGCCCGCGTAGGCGGAGACGTCCTGCCAGCCCTCGGGGAGTTCGGTGGTGGGGACGTGGCCGGCGGTGGGCCGCCAGAGCGGGAGCTGGACGAGGCCGGGGCCGGCGAACTCGAAGTCGCCGAAGAAGGGTTCGACCCCGGCCCGGGGGCGCAGGACGAGGGGGGCGCTGGCGCTCTTGTAGATGCGGGTGCCCTCGTCGGCGCTCTCCCGGGAGGCGAAGTCGGGGCTGCCGTGGGAGAGGATCAGCGCGCTGCCCGGCGCGAGCGCGTCGCGCAGGGTGCGGACGATCTGCTGCGCGCCGTCCTCGTCGCGGATGAAGTGCAGGACGGCGACGAGCATCAGCGCGACCGGCTGGGAGAGGTCGACGGCGGCGGCCAGTGCGGGGTGGCCGAGTATCGCGGCCGGGTCGCGCAGGTCGGCCTCGATCACCGAGGTGTGCCCGATGGGGTGGCCGGCCAGCAGGGCGCGGGCGTGGGAGGCCACGATCGGGTCGTTGTCCACGTACACCACGCGGGCGTCCGGGGCGACGCGCCGGGCGACCTCGCTGGTGGAGCCGACGGCGGGGATGCCGGTGCCGATGTCGACGAACTGGCGGATGCCCCGGCCAGCCACGAACTCCACGGCGCGGCCGAGGAACTGCCGGTTGGTGCGGGCGAGCAGCGGCAGCGCGGGGTAGGCGGCTATCGCGGCCTGGGCGGCCTTGCGGTCGGCCTCGAAGTTGTCCTTGCCGCCCAGGTAGTAGTCGTACATCCGGGCCGTGTGCGGGATGCCGGTGTCCAGTTCGCTCGGCGGCTGCCAGTCGTCCGCTCTGGCCCAGTGCCAGTCGGTGTCGGCCGCCCGCCCCGCCGCAGTGTCCTCGTCCATCCCGTCCGCCCCCAATGCACAATGCCGGAAATGTGGCTACCGCCCGTCAACACGCGGTGCGCGGCGATCGTATCCAACGACAAGCTGTGGAAACAGCGGGAGTTCAGGTTCACGCAACGCCCGTAGACAGAGTGTGTGCACGTCAAATGAGGTACGGACCGGTCATACCGGATCGCCCGCCGGGCCCACCCTCTCTATGCTGGCTGCCGATGACTGCCGACCGCCGCACCGTACTGCGCACCACCGCCAAGCTGGCCGCCCTCACCGCCACCGGCGGCCTCCTGGCCGCCTGCGGCACCGGCGCACCCCGCCGGGCCGACCCCGGGGCGCTGGCCGCGCACCCCGGCACCGTCGATCCGCAGCACACCACCGACCCGGCGTGGAACGGCGGCGAGGGCCCGGCCTCCCCCGCCCCGACCGCCCCGGCGGAGCCGCAGGCCACCGCCGAGGCGGCCGCGGCCGCCCCCCAGCCC